>CALEMF010000019.1 GCA_937911505.1 uncultured Cytophagales bacterium | reverse complement strand
GAAACAGTTTGGTTTGCCGCCAGCCGCCCATCTCACGTACAAATTGCTGATTTAGTTGTATTGCCTACTGCGCAAGCTTCCAGTACGATGGTACACAAAACAGACTAGTAACTCCGCTCGATGGTCTTTAAGAAATGCCTTTCGTTAATGGTATACGTTTTCTTTCTAAAGATTCTAAGAAAAAGTCCTGTCCCAATGAGCCCACCACTAATGTAGTAGGTACTCGGAATGGGCGCAAAACCTGTTTCTCCGGTATTAGCAGAGTTAAAGCTATCCATCAAGAAGTACGCAAAACCGGCGATAGGTAAGAAAATCTGTGCTTGTTTTAGCATTCTATTGTTGTTGTACCTCACTACTGCGTTAATGTCCTCTAGTTTTACATCAACCTCATTGATTACAATGACACCCTCTTTTACATTTTGTATAGTGGCGCGTCTTATAAAATCCTCTCCCTTCATTTTAAAGTGCATGGTACTCTGTGGATGATAGCGAAATCTACGGGTTTTACCGTAGGTCTTGTCTAAGGCAAGGAACATTGTCCTAAACTCATCGAACGCTTGCGGCATATTAGTGGTAGAATCTTTATTGGTGTCATTTCCTGAGGGAGCTTCTTGCGCCCAAGCAGATAGTGCTAACCAAACGAAGCAAAATAAAAAAAGTAGAAATTTATGCATCATCGTAAAAAGTAAAGTTTGATTAGGGGATGTTTCTACACAATATTACAAAAAAATGGCAAGAAGTGTTTGCATTTCCTTGAAATGACTTTTGATTTTACCAACCTAAATACCTCCTCCTATGATGTATACCGAAATTTCTCCGCTCAAAATCAGGGATTTTCCTGATGTCCTTTAGCCTTCTAATTAGCGAATTTTGAGGAAAATCATTTTAGTAACCTTAAATAATTTAAGCTCATGAAAATTTTACAAGTTTTATTGATGGGGTATTTCTTCTTAGGAATAACCTTAGTACAGGCGCAAACAAACACTAGTCAAGGTCAGGGTGCGGGCAATGCGGGAACTCGAAATAGTAGTTTTGGGTATCAAGCAGGTAAAAACGTTGTTAGTAACAATAATAGTTTCTTTGGTGCGGAGGCGGGAAATGCCAACACAACTGGCTTTAGCAATACTTTTGTAGGACAAGCAGCAGGTTTTGATAATGTAGAAGGCAACCAGAATGTCTTCGTAGGCCAACAAGCAGGTTTTTCTAATACAGCAGGTAGCCTCAAATTAATGGTAGGTGTTGGTGCAGGTTTTTCTAATACAGTAGGTGCTGGGAATACCTTATTAGGATATGCTGCAGGCTTTAGAAGTACAAATAGCTCTTACAATACTTACGTGGGCAACTCTGCTGGCAGAGAGAATGAGGGAGAAGAAAATACCTTCTTGGGCTATGCGGCAGGTTCCGATAGTGAGGGCAGTAGAAATACTTACCTAGGGCACAACGCAGGTTTCAGAAGCCTGGGGGCAAACAATACCTTTTCTGGCTATAAGGTTGGTTACAGCAATACTGGAGGTCAAAATACTTTTACTGGTTATCTGACTGGTCAATCCAATAGAAGTGGCTTTAATAATACCTTTGTTGGTTCTTTTGCAGGTAATAAGAACATCGGAGGAAGTAGGAATGTATTTTACGGTTTTAATGCTGGCTATTTAAATAATACTGGAAACGAAAATACAATAATTGGATACAATGCAGGCTTCTACAATGAAGGAGGAAGTAGAAACGTATTCTTAGGGAGTTATGCAGGTTACTTAGAGACAACCGCCGATAAATTACACATAGAAAACAGAATTCGAGAGGAAGGAGAAGGCTCACTTATTTATGGCGATTTTGAATTGAGAGGTATCGGTATTAATACCAATAATATCATAGATGATGAGATGGTTTACGCCCTCTCTGTGAATGGAAAAATTCGTGCTAATGATGACATTATTACCTACAGCGGTTGGGCCGATTATGTATTTGAGGACGACTATGAACTGAAAACCTTGGAAGAAGTAGAAAGTTTCATTCAACAAAACAAGCACTTACCAGATGTACCTTCTGCCAAGGAAATCGAGGCGAAAGGAAATAACCTTGGCAAGACAGATGCTACCCTATTACGTAAAATCGAAGAACTCACTTTATACCTAATAGAACAAAATAAAGCCCAAAAAGCACAGGCTTATCTCATCGAGCAGCAGGGGCAGCTTATTGAGCGACTAGAAAAAGAAATCAATGATTTAAAACAGTAAGTCGATATGAGACAGATTATATATAACGGCTTATTTATACTATGTATAAGTTTGACCACGCAACCCCTACTAGGACAGCAGGGAAACCAACAAAATACTATTGGGGTAGAAGAAGCAGTACAATTTACCCTCCACCAACCTTTAGTAGGTACAACGAGTATGTACCGTGCTACCGACTATATTGTAGCTAGTAATACGATCACAGCCAATGCAAACGTGACTTACGAAGCAAGTGGACGCGTAGTAATGACATCAGGCTTTCGCGCTGAAAAAGGTAGTTATTTTAAAGCGAGCCCTATAGAGCAGTCCACCAGACATTCTCTGGAAAACCTGACTTCACCCCTTGTGCGCTCTTTAGAAGTGTATCCAAACCCCTCTCAGGGCGTTTTCTTCATCAACTTGCCCAGAAACAACCAACAAAAGCAAATTTCAATTTACGATGCGCTAGGTCAGATAGTGGACGCCCCAGTTGTAAATGAAGACCAAACCCTATCAATAGATATGAGTGATCAGCCTAAAGGTGTCTATTTGATAAAGGTTGTACAGCATCAACAGGTTTTCACAAAAAGACTAGTACTTCGCTAAAACGATCTTCTTCTCTAAAGTAAAAAAGCGCTACTTAGGTAGCGCTTTTTTCGATTTATATCTTCCGTATTGCTATTTACTTTCTTCTTCCTTCACTAAGTCTTCCGCTTTTACGTCAGGATTTACTTGTAGGGGAAGAATTTTCGTTCTCACCAAAAAGTCTTTATAGGCAATCTTATAAGTATCTACATCAGGCTGTAGAGCGATGGCCTCTTCGTAGCTTCTTACTGCATCTGCCAGTAAGCCTTCTTGCTCGTACACACCTGCTTGTACAATTTTATCCAAAGCGTTTGCCTCATCGCTTCCTGCTTCAATCTCTTTTTTGACCACTGTATACTTGTCCCCTTCTTCTAAGATAGATACATTATACTGGCTAGGGCCAAGCGGATCGTCTTCTCCAACTGCTGTAACGTAAATGATCCAAGACTTATCGTATTTATAAGGCAGCTTGGCTAAGTCTATCTTCACCAGGTCTTCTTCAGTCGTATATTTTGCTACTTCTTTATTGACCATATCTAATACACGCACTTCGTAAGTATCGTATTTTTTGGCGGGGTCTGCAGGATATAGCTTCAAGTAGAGTTCATCTCCAAAGAGTTCTATATTTTCACTATTTCCTGGTAAGTAAGCCTTTACAATTCCTTGTACACTACGCTCTACTGATCCTGTAATAGCCATGTACTTGCGGTGGTTTTTATTAATGTCTTCTTTGTCTGCTTTGGCCATTTCACCTACCACATAGTTGACGTACTTGGCTGTAGTAGAAGATTGGCGACCGCTTACTTTAGCGGCCAAGGTGCTCACCTTATAAGTGCCAGCTTTTTTGAGTTCAATGGTTTTTCCGTTAGTGTGAATCAACCCTAGGTAAGCATTGGGTGCTAGTACAATCTGATCAGTTGACTTTACGGTAGAACCTGCCCAAAGGCGTTTATTATTAGCTTTAGAGAGTACTTTTCCGTTACTAGCAAGTACTCTAAAGGAGTAGCTCTGCGCTTGGGTGGCCAGTGTGACCAACATCATTAAAGTGAGAAGTGTAAACTTTTTCATTGTATTTATGGATTTCACCGTGTAATTCATTCTTATAGTTATTTAATAAAGTTATGATTATATTCTATTTATACGCTTTGAAGTAACTTACTCTTGTGCAATTACCTTTTTTTCCTTCTTGATAAGACGTCTCTGCGTTCGCAGATAGAGTCTTTTCACTAACCCAAAATAGATTTCTAGTAAATTAGGCGATAAGATGAGTGCTAAGATACCTAGCCCCCAATCTACACGGGTTTCATATCTATCGAAAACCATAATAATCAAATATAAGATTAGAATAGTAATGAGTAATTGTGCTAGTATAGAAAGCCCATCAAACCAAAAGCCCATTCGCCTATATAATAACGAAAACAATGCCACACTCAGGTAAGCAATTAGAAAACTCGCTGACAGATCGAGCCAGAAAGGGGTTTCATCAATATAATCTTCATTTAAGATCATAGAAATGATATTGGCATGCACCACTACTCCGTACATATCATATTCTGATTTTCCTATGTACTTAGGGTTAAGCGGTGTGTAGAACTTATCAATTACCGAATGACTATCGATGGTAGCGCCCATAAAACCTAGTAGTACAATATTGTCTTTAAGCACTCTTGTGAGTTCTTCTTCTGCGCCAGCAGCCTCCATCTCAAAAAGTTGCATAAAGTCTAGCATGGCAAATTTTTCATGATTACCACGGAAATTAATATACTCCACATCTTTCTTCCTGTTGAGAAACTTACGGGCTTTTGTAGAATCGTACAGTTCAGTAAGTTTTACCCCAAAAGCCAGCTCCTTTGTACCATCTTTTAGCGTCTCTTGCGGAGAAAAAGTACGGCACGTAGCTAACCCACCAGCTAAATCTGAGGTGAGTACGTGCTTACGCGTACTAGCAGTAATAAGGTTTGCAAAACCTCCTTCTGCATGTTGCATAAAACCCTTGTAAGAGGTTTCGAGTGTATCAAAGGTTGGCGTTTCCTTGTCTGGTTCCAAACTTCCTTCTTTATAAGAAACTTGCGTTACCATTACCAAGTTGTCAACTTCTTTTAAGGTCTCCAAAAACAGGCTGTCACCCGCTGGGTTATCTTTTTTCAACTTTCTAAAGAAAGAGTCAAGCCCGATCACCTTTGGTTGGTACTTATTAATAATACGTAATTCTTCTGCAATGCCTTCTCTGGGGAGGTTACCAATGTTGATAAGCACGATACGCTCATCAGCTTCTATATTATCTGCACGAATTCTGGAAAAGTAAATATCGGTGATGTCAAAATCTGAAAAGGTTTCTTCAACAGGATTGAGAATCTCTAAGTTAATAGGGATATTGGCGATGACAGCGCCCAATATCAATACAAATATCATAATGAAGAGATTATCCCTATTAAAAAGGTTTCTAAAAACTTTTCTAAACATAACGATTCAATTAGTTTTAACGATCGCCTATAAATATACTATATTTTACGAGACTTTTAAGAAGTAATATCTACAATTTTTCATCTCGAATGAGCTTTAAAATGCGTAAAAATCGTCTTCCTTTACAAGATTACCTACAAGGCATTTTACACCAAGATCGTATTGTACTCAGTAAGGCTATTACGCTGATAGAGAGCAAACATCCAGACGACCAACAGTTGGCCCAACAACTCCTTACCGAGGTTCTCCCTCATACAGGAAAGAGCTTTCGTATAGGTATTACAGGCGTTCCTGGTGTAGGGAAAAGTACTTTCATCGAAGCTTTTGGCAGCTACCTTACACAACAAAAAAAGAAGATGGCTATTCTGGCCATCGACCCTACCAGTACCCAAAGTAAGGGAAGTATTATGGGCGACAAAACCCGCATGGAAGCACTCTCGATGAATCCTTATGCATATATACGCCCGTCTCCTACTAGTGGTTCGCTAGGTGGAGTAGCTCGTAAAACGCGTGAGACGATGCTGCTATGTGAGGCAGCAGGCTTTGAGATTGTTATGATAGAAACCGTTGGAGTTGGTCAATCGGAAACACTTGTGAAAAATATGGTTGATTTTTTCTTACTCCTCATGTTGGCTGGAGCTGGCGACGAGCTACAAGGGATCAAGAAGGGGATTATGGAGATGGCCGACATGCTTGTAATTACAAAGGCAGATGGTACCAACAAGGCAAAGGCACAACTAGCCAAGCAAGAATACGAAAATGCTCTCCACTTGTTTAGAGCACCTCAAAACGGATGGCATCCTACCGTACAGATTTGTTCAGCGCTGAAAAATGAGGGTATTGCCTCAATTTGGGAGCAAATTGAGCAGTTTCACACAACTACGCAAGCCCATCATTTTTTCTCAGAGAATAGAAAGAAGCAGGCCCTACATTGGATGTACGAAACAATTGAAAGACACCTACTAGAAACCTTCTACCATCACAAGCAAGTAAAAATCCTTTTACCTACCATAGAAAAACAAGTACTTGCAGGCACACTACTCCCAATACAAGGGGCGCAGAAACTCCTCAAAGCCTATTGGAAGCAGGCGCCCTCTTAGCCAAACTACTGCATTCTCAGTAGATAGTTACTGCCTTTTCTCTACTTCGATTTTACCCAGAGGAAATTTTGTTTTTACTGAGGAATGTCGTTTTTTTGCAAACTCATTAATATAACAACCATGGGATTAATTAATAAAATAAGAGAAAGATCAGGACTGGCTATCGGGCTCGTGGCGGCTAGTTTGGGACTTTTCATTGTAGGAGGTGATATTCTAGGACCGAACTCCACTTTGTTTGGTAGTACACAAACCGTAGGAAGTATCGACGGTGATGATATCACCGCGCAGGAATTCAACGAGGTGTATCAAACGATAGAAGCAAACTTTAAAGCTTATAATGGTACTTCTCCTGACGAACAACAAGCCAGTCAGCTCCGTAATGAAGCTTGGCAGCAGTTGGTTTTTGAGCGTATATACGAGAGAGAGTTTAATAAGCTAGGGCTAGAAGTGGGCTACAGAGAGGCCAATGCCTTAGTAAGAGGCGACTCAATGTTTATTAGCCCCCAAGTAAGGCAGGTGTCCGCCTTTCAAGACTCTACACAGCAATTTAACCCTACGCTTGTAGAACAGTTTATTTTGAGTATTCAAGGAAATCCAGAGCAAATAGCGCAATGGCAAAACTTTAAAGCCAGTATCGTAAAGCAACGTTTGGCTACAAAATATAGTAACTTGGCTACCTATACCACTTACGTTACCAAGGCAGAAGCACGTAGAGAGTATGAGGCCCAAAATACGAAAATGAATGTAACGTACTTGCACATCCCCTACACGAGCATTCCAGACTCTCTGGTAACTGTTACAGATGGGCAATTAAAAGATTACATGGCGGCGCATCCTTATCAGTACAAAGCGCCCGAATCTCGCTCTTTTGACTTTGTTACTTTCAGTGTAGCACCCTCAGGCGCTGATTCTACCGCTTTTGTACAAGAACTAAGACAACTGGCCAAAAATTTTGCTACTGCCAAAGATGACTCCGCCTTCGCAGCATCTGAGACAGAAAAGCCTTTACAACCAGGTGATTTTAGCTTCAAAGCAGTCAATCAAATTCCTGATGGCGTATTTGATGAAAATAAACCTCTACTAAAAGGAGGACTCTACGGCCCTTTCTTAAAGGAGAATACCAGTACTTACTCGATTGTGAAAGTAACGGATATAGCGGAAGATTCTGTAGAATACGTGAGAGCCAAGCACATTCTGTTTAAGGTAGATCCTAAGGCCAATGATGAAGAAAAAGCAGATGCTAGAAAGCGTGCCAATGAAGTACTGACAAAAATCAAAGAAGGAGAAGATTTTGGTAAAATGGCAAAAATCTATGGCTCTGATGGTACGGCACAAAGAGGCGGTGATTTAGGGTGGTTTCAAAGAAGTACTATGGTAGCGCCTTTTGCCGAGGCTACCTTTAATGCCACTGAAAAAGGGCTACTCCCCTCGCTAGTTGAAACAGAGTTTGGCTACCACATTGTCTCGATTACTTATCCTAAAACCAATAAGACTTATAAATTGGCGGTAATAGAAAAAGATATTTACCCCACAGACGAGACGACCAACGAAATATATAGCAAAGCTTTGGACTTCCAAAGTGCTGTTTCTGACCAAGAAACCTTTGACAAGAAGGTGGCAGAGAATCCTAAGTTGATTGCACGACAAGCTAATAAAATCACGATCAATGCAAGTAGTATTCCTGAGGTACAGAATGCGCGTGAGATGGTTCGTTGGGCTTTTAATGAAGATACCAAAGTGGGAGATGTTTCGAGTGTATTTGATGCTGGGGAAGAAGGGCTTTTTGTAGTGGCATTACTTACAGGAAAATCAGAAAAAGATGAAGCCAGCTTACTCTACTTTAGAGATCAAGTAGAGCGGGAAGTATTTAAGGAAGCTAAGCAAAAGATTATTTTAGATAAGCTCGCTAAGATCAAAGCAAAATCTCTAGAAGAAAAAGCCAAAGCTTATGGAGAGAGTATCACTGTACAAACTGCTCAAGATGTGACACTTAATGGTAATACGCTGGGTACAGCCGGTATGAGCCCGCTCACCATTGGGAAACTAACTGCCCTGAAAAAAGGACAGACTACTACCCCAGTAGCCGATCAATCGGGCGTCACTATTGCTAAGTTGACAGCAATAACCCCTGCCGCTAAAATTGCTGACTACTCACAGTACGAGAAACAAATTTACGATCGCCTTAAAAATGTGATAGGCTATTATGTTGGGCAAGCGCTAGAAGAGGTTTATGAAGTGGAGAATGAAATAGGTAAAATCTTCTAGTAATCGCTATTAAAAAGTATTAGAGAGCCCTTGT
Source organism: uncultured Cytophagales bacterium (assembly GCA_937911505.1). Lineage (GTDB taxonomy): Bacteria > Bacteroidota > Bacteroidia > Cytophagales > Thermonemataceae > CALEMF01. Next base: position 18,430 of record CALEMF010000019.1, on the reverse strand, counting down.
GCATTGTTACACAAGGGCTCTCTATTTCTTATAACGTATTATAAAAGTCTATGATCTTTGCCATGTCGTACTTTCTATCGGTACGTAGCTTATTTTGTTTAATGAACTTTTTTAGGCGATCATTAGAATCACCCAACTTCTCCAATAGATCATTCCTATTCCCTCTAAACTGAATAATTTGCCCTTTTCTAGTAAGAAAGAAGAAATCGTACTGTGCTTGCAAGTAAGTGGTAGTAGGCATCATTACGTAGGGATTATTATTGACAGCCGTTTGTACCACCAACCTTTCTCTTGACAATAAGGTAAGCTTACTGCCTTCGGTAAGCAATTCAAACATGGTAGGTGATCGATAGTCACTATTAGCGTTTTTTGTGAAAGGAAGCACTACAAACTCTCGCATATTTTTGGTGCGTGCATCCATAAAAATAAAGCTAACGATATTCCTAGTGCTAAATGTTTTGATGGCCACTTTTAAGTCCATTTGGACAACTTCCAGCTCCAAGTCATATTTTAGCTTCCCTCTCATAGTATCACCTTCTTGTGTTACTAACTTTCCATCGTGCCAGTAGCTATCAGAAAGGCGCTGTGCTGTGGCGAAATGTACTAAGCTCAAAAAAAATAGTGTGTATAGTAGGATATTTTTCATTTTCTACGTTGGATAGTATCGTTAAAACGTTATAGTGCTTAGGCCAGGCTCGGTAAAATAATATGAATGACGGTTCCTTTCTCTAACTGGCTTTTAATCTGTATAGTTCCACCCAGTTTCTCTATGGTTTGCCGCACAATGTATAAACCCAAACCAGAACCATCTGCCTTCTCACTAGCTCTAAAAAACATATCGAACACCTTGTTTAAGTAGTCCGCATCGATGCCTATGCCATTGTCTTCAAACTTAATCTCTGCTTTTTTTGGGAAAATATTAATTACAATCGCCAGATAGTTATGCTCGTTTTGGGTATTGATGTATTTGAGCGCATTAGAAATGATGTTATTAAAAATGATAGAGAGCCGCACTACATCACTCTGGAAGTGATAACCATTGGTAGTAACCTGTACATTTTTTTGTACCTGGTCGAAGGTTTCTAGATACCGAAAGCTATCAAAAGCTTGTTCTATAATTTCCTCAAAGTCAATTTTTTCCGCTGTTATTTCTTGTCTACTTATCTTTGCGTGGGTCAGCATAGAGCCTACAAACTGATCGAGTCGTGTAACCGAAGTTTCTATTCTATGTACATACTCTTCAATGGACGCTGGCACACCTTCAATTTTCATCAAATTTACCAGTCCAAGAATTGAAGTAAGCGGAGAACGAATATCGTGAGAGGTTTTGTACATAAGCTGATCCAGCTCAAAGTTACGATCTGAAAGCTCCTGAAAAGCCAACTGCAGTTGTTGTTGCTTCTCAAGTAATTTACGATTTGCTTCTTTTAGCTGGCTTTCTTGTCGAGCAAGTTCCTTGTTTTGTGCAATAAGTTGGCTATTTAAGCTGCGCAAGCGCTCTTCTGCCATTTTTCTATCTGTGATGTCAATGGCTCCTATACATACCGCAAATATTTCGCTATTCTCCTCATATAAGGGGGTGTAATTGATTTGATACCAAGTGGGATCGCCATTCGTTTTTTCAAAGCGCCGATCGATGCGGAGTGGTTCTCCTTGAAAACACTGGTGGATACGCTCTACCAAGCTCACTCGCTTTTCTTCAGGTAATTGGCTATAAGCCAAAATATCATCCCCTATTTGCGCAGGCTTTTCAAAGAAGGCGATTGTCATGCGAATAGCTGCTTGGTTCAGCCAAACAATCTTCAAGCGAACATCTACAATAAAAATAACCTCTTTAGAACTATCAAAAAGTGCTTTTAAGTTTTTTTGTATGTCTATTAGTCTTTTGGCCGTCATCTTCCTTTGTTGGATCATAATCCCTCGAAGACCAATGGCTAGTATGTCGCCGTGTCCATCGTAGATAGGAGCGATATGGCACTCTACCCATAGCGATTTTTTATCTGGTAAGGGAAAAGGCACTTCTAGCTGCGTATTTTTACCCTTTAAACTATTTTCTAGTTTGTTGGTAAAATCTTCCCTAAGGGGTGGAGGGATATAGGCTAGTATCTCTTTCCCTTGTTGTAGTTCTTGCTGAATGACTTCCCAAGCAAGTGTTTTGGCAGGCCCATTATAAGACATCACACGAAACTGTTTGTCAAGCACTACCATAGCGTCTTTGCCACTATCAAAAAAAGACTTAAATAAGTTGTATTGCTTTACCGCTACGTGGCTGTGTGCTTCGGGCGTAATATCTGCTAGGTTACAGACCAATCCCGAAAGTACAGGGTGCTGCAGTTGGTTCTTAGCTTTAATAAGAACAAATCTACGTGCGCCTTCTTTATGTACCACATGTAGCGCAACTTCCGCATAATGCTTTTGCTGTATATTGAGTTGATAAAAAAGTTGCTGTAAGAGATTGATATCTTCTGGGTATACAAAATCGTATAGATTCTTCCCTACTAACTCTTCTACACAATAGCCTAGGAACCTTTCTACCGATGGACTCATGTATTTCATAAATCCATTTTTATTGAGAACAGCTACTGCATCAAAACTATGGGTCAATAGATGTTCATAGAATTCCTCAGCATTCATAATTTCTATTGTAGGTGGAATGGTAGCAAAATTAAGAATTTATTGGAAAGTATTTGTCACAAAGCTACTTTATCTGTCTAAAGATTAGCATTCGAAGCAATATTTGACGCATAGTTTACATTTTCATAAAGAAGGAAGAACCAACAACTACTTATTGGAAAAGATTCCTACCCGTTTTTTTATGTTATAAGAATGTTCTTAATTTTGTAGCTTAGTTTAACGATACATTTTACATGTTGATAGAAGTTTTTAAGTCGAAAATACATCGTGTTAAAGTAACACAAGCAGAGTTGAACTACGTGGGTAGCATTACCATTGATGAGGCACTTATGGAAGCTGCCAACATGATAGAGGGTGAAAAAGTACAAATTGTAAATATCAATAACGGAGCGCGTTTAGAAACCTACATTATTAAAGGCGCTCGTGACTCAGGTGTAATATGCTTGAATGGTCCTGCTGCACGACAAGTGCAAGTAGGTGATGTCATTATTATAATTGGTTATGCCACTATGGATTTTCAAGAGGCCAAAACCTTTCAACCTACTGTCATTTTTCCTGATGAAAACAATCAGCTCGTTTAACACTACTATGAAGTTACTCTCCAAAATTTTTCTATCCTATGTTTTACCCTTGGCCATTGGCTTAGCGTTGTTTTGGTACGTAGTGTTTAGTCGGGTAAGTTTGGAGGACCTCCTTAGCCATATTCGAGAGGCGAAGTTCAGTTGGATTCTGGTTTCTTTTGGCTTAGGGGTACTAAGCCATTGGGCGCGGGCTTACCGATGGAAGTTTTTACTAGCACCATTAGGCTATCGACTCCCCATTGGGAAAGGCTTCGTAGCGGTCATGGTAGGCTACTTTGCTAATCTTATTCTACCGCGTATGGGCGAGGTAACACGCTGTGGTATCCTCCAGAAAATGGAAGGCATTCCTGCACATACTTCCTTTGGTACTGTAATTACAGAGAGAATTATAGATTTACTTATTCTTATCACGCTGACGATCACTATCTTTTTTATAGAATTCGACAACCTCAGTGATTTGATTATCAACACTTTTACTGCTAAGCTTTATGGTGTAAACAATCACTTGACTTTGCTAGCCGCTCTCAGTGTGGTAGGTGTGTTATTTCTTATTGTAGTATTTTTGATCTGGCGACGATACAGAGAAAAGCTGCGTACGTATGCCTTTTACAATAAGGTGAGTCATTTTACCAAAGGCATCTGGGAAGGTGTAAAAAGTGTAAGAAGGATTAAGAACAAGCCTGCTTTCATTTTCTATACGGTACTCATCTGGGTGTTGTACTATTGGATGGCCTACGTTTTATTCTTCTGTTTTCCTGCCACTGCCGATTTGGGTTTATTAGCAGGATTCGCCATCTTAATCATGGGAGGCATTGGTATGGCTGCCCCTGTACAAGGAGGTATTGGTGCTTATCATTTTTTGGTAAGTCAGACGCTGGCGGTATATGGGTTGCAAGAAGAGCTGGGCATTACCTTTGCCACCTTTATGCACGCCATGCAAACCTCTGTGGTGGTCATTGCAGGCGGGCTTTGTTTTATTATTAGTTTACTAATAAGGCGGTCGGCAGCCTCCTCTTTAGAAAAAAAATTAGAAAAAACGTAACCTTATAGAGCCGCCCCCGTAACTATATACAAGTAAGGTTTTCAGTTAGTTTTTATCATTTAGTTTTCATAAAGTTAGAATTGAGACTTTCTAGTAATTTTGTTGCTAGAAAGTCTTTACTTTTTAAAGGTCTACTATAATTCTACTTTTTACTTTGTTTTTATAGCCATAATTGTATATGTTTATCCCGGGGAAAATACAACAAAAAACCTACTACTATTCACATCATTATCGGTACTTAAATGCTTGAAAGCAGCAACTTCATGGATAAGAAAGAGGACAACTCTCCTGAAAGTCTCAATAGCATAATAGAAGAAAACATATTCTTTAAGAGTGTTTTAAACAGTGAAAGCTTCGCTATATGGAGCATCGATCGTAAGTGTAAGGTCAAGTTTTTTAATGATCTATACCAGCATCCTTTTATGAAGTCGATTTTAAGCAACCCTTTACAACAAGGAGAAGACATTATCGAGTTGCTTAATGATCGTTATCCCATTATTAATGATATTGCTAACTACCAGCGTGCCTTAAATGGTAAAAAATTTAACCTAGAAGCCGAAATTAAAGGGAATGTGTTACAAGGAAGTTATTTTTGGGTAGAATTCTCTTTTCAACCTATTCTTCACGAAGAAACCATTATTGGTGTGTTGGTAATGGCGCAGGACATTACCGCTCGCAAGCGATACGAACGCCAACTCTTAGAAGAGAATATTACGAAAGAAAATATTCTAGGTATTGTAGCACACGATCTACGTACCCCTATCAATAATATACAAGGTTTCAGTAACCTCATAGAAGAGTGGATTAGAGAGCATCCTGAGCAATCAGAAGATCTTCAAAAATATTTGTTTTACATTTTGAAATCGTGCGAGCAAGCTAATGAACTAATTGCTGATTTACTAGAGATTAATACACTAGAAAGTGAAAGCTACGAGCTCGAGACTGAACCGATCAATCTTTATACAATTTTACAAGAAGCTATTCAAAAATGTCATTTTACCATTCAAGACAAGCAGCTAAGTATTAATTTACAAGCCCCTAAGGAAGTTTTTATAGAGGGAAATGCCTCGAAGATGGCACGCGTCTTCGATAACCTGCTTTCTAATGCTATTAAGTTTAGTTATGAGGCAAATAAGGTAGAGGTTTCTGTACATGATCGTATTAATCTGTGGGAAGCAGTCATTAGAGATTATGGTACAGGCATGAGTCCAAAAGCGCAGCTTAAACTTTTTGATAAGTTCTCTAGTATTCGCCAGCAGGGCACGAAAGGAGAAAAATCGACTGGACTAGGTATGGCTATTGTAAAACAAATCATTGCACTACACCAAGGACACATAGAGGTAGAAAGTGAAGAGGGAAAAGGAACCAGTGTGCATCTCTTTTTTCGAAAGAAAGCACATTAACCAACCATAATTGTTCCTTGAGGATAACTGTAGGCGTTACTAATCACCTGTTTGCTAATCGCTAACGCTAAGGTGACGGTTCCTACTCTTCCTAAAAACATAGATAAAATAATGACTATTTTAGAAGGGGTAGAAAGTATCCCTGTAATGCCTGTACTCAGCCCCACGGTTCCTAAGGCAGATACTTGCTCGAATACAAGTTGAATAATAGGAATATCTTTCTCAAAAATACTTAGTAATAGGAAGCTTGTAAAGTTATAGAGAATCGCAATGATAAAGACAGCATTGGCTTTGGCAATGATCTCATTGGGAATGGAGCGATTGCCAAAATCCACCCCTTTTTTACCCTTAATGTTAGCAACAGAAGAAGCCAAGATAAGCCATATGGTAGTCGTTTTAATACCACCACCAGTAGACAGCGGACTTGCCCCAATAAACATAAAAGATAAGAACACAATCAAGGTAGGTACGGAAAGTTGACCAATATCTACGGTGTTGAAGCCTGCGGTTCGGGTAGTTACCGATTGGAAAAGCGCCGTAATAATCTTCTCCATCGTATTCAGTTCTCCAAGTGTATTGTTATACTCTAGTACTAAAAAGACAACCGTACCTGCCAAGATCAAAAAAAGGCTCATAAAAATGGCGATCTTGGTGCCAATTTGCCAGTCTTTCCAGGGCATTTTAAGGCGTTCTCGTAAGCGCCTTCTAGAAAAATCTTGTAATACGTTAAAGCCTATTCCTCCCAACACAATAATAACAATGAGTACCAAATGGAGTGCATAGGCATCTTTTACGCCTGCTTCGTACAAGCCATTACTATACAAACTAAACCCTGCGTTACAGAAGGCAGAAACACTGTGAAAAATTGAAAAAAAGACTTTTTCTTGGGTACTCTTAAAGTACACTTGCTCTCCCCACGTAAAATAGATGATCACTGCACCTACCAATTCGATCAGTAGTGTAAGACGTATTACGTTTCTTAGTAGGCCTTTAGTGGAAAAAAGGTTCTCACTATTGAGCATCTCTTGCATCACAGACTGGTGTACAATACCCATTTGTTGGTTAAGTAAAATCGCAAAAAAAGTAGCAAAGGTCACAATCCCTAACCCCCCTATTTGAATTACTAGCAGTAAGAGTATTTTACCTTTAAAGGTAAAATACGTAGCCGTATCTACGACGATTAGTCCTGTTACGCAAGAAGCACTCGTAGCCGTAAAAAAGGCATCTATGAAAGGCATAGAACCTGGTTGTACAGTAGCCTGTGGTAACATAAACCCTCCTGTAGCTACCAAAATAAGGATTACAAAGCTTACTAAAAAAGCGGTGGTAGGCTTAACACGTGTGTTGAAGATACTTACAACATTCTTCGCTAATTCTATGACGGCCAGTATCGCAATGTAGAGCGTCACCAGTATCTCGTAGAAAGCTCTGGGACGATCTAGAGAAAGTAGCCGTGAAATTTGGCGTATGATCTTATAATCTAAAAAGAGATTGGCAAAGCCGTTAAAGACAATTAAAAAGACTAGTAAGCCTTCTAACCAAGTATCCTTAATGAATTGCTTTCGCTCAAAGGCATATAGCAATCGTAAGAAGTAGTGAAGCGTAAAAACAATAAATACTAGGTTAAGAATAGCAAAGAGAAAGTTTACATCAGCCTTCTTCAAAGGGAAACCATAAATAAAAAGGAGTAAGCTCAGCGCGAGTACAGAGTTACCTATACTTACCGCCCTTAGTACAGTAGCCGCCTCCTCTTTGGTAGAGTATAAAAACTCCCGTAGGTTCTCGCGCCAAGATAACTTCGATTTAGTAGCCATACTTTTTCAAAAGTTGGTGAATATTGGCTTCTTGGTATAGGTCTTCTTTATTAATAGGTACTACCCCAAGGTGCTCACATACCAAACCGCCTCCTAAATTAGCCAAGGCAGCCGTAAAAGCGGCTGGTTGTGCAAGGGCAAGGCATAAAGCCGCGATACTTACTACCGTATCGCCTGCCCCCGATACATCTGCAATTTCTCTTAAATAAGCGGGGATGTGATGTTTCTCCTCCCCGTGTTGTATGAAAACACCTTTCTCAGAAAGCGTAAGTAGAATACTCTTGGTATGAAGAGCTGCTTGTAGCTGTGCGACTGCTTGCTCTAATGCTTCCTTATCGTCTTTATTGAAGTCCACCTTTAACCCCTCTTTGATCTCTTTGAGGTTAGGCTTAAACAACGTTACATCTTTGTAATGAAGAAAATTCCTTTTCTTAGGGTCTACTACAGAAGGAATGGCCAAGCGGTTGGCTTCTTCTACCGTGCGTTCGATCAAGGTTGGGCCAATTGTTCCTTTGTCATAATCTTCAACAACGACGGCTTGTACTTGCGGCAGAAGCGAGATAATTTTTGCTAGTAAGCTGGTGGTTTCTTCAGCAGCAATGAGTTGATCGGTTTCGGCATCAATGCGTAATAATTGCTGAGAGCTTGCCAAAATACGATGCTTCACAGTGGTAATACGTGATTGGCTCTGTACTATTCCTTCAGAAGACAGACCGTGTTGTGCTAATAATTGTAAGAGCTGCTCGCCCTCAGGATCTTCCCCAATGACAGAGCAAAGTATAGGCGTAGCGCCTAAACTTTGTAAGTTAAGCGCAACGTTGCCAGCACCTCCCAAACGTTGCTCTCGCTTTTTAACGTGTACGATGGGTACGGGCGCTTCTGGAGAAATACGATTGACGCTTCCCCAAATGTAAGAGTCAATCATCACATCCCCGATCACCAGTACTTTTAAATGGTTAAAAGCTTCAAAAATTTCATTTAATTTGTTCATAACTTAGCGAAGCAGGCATTGGATCGCTCTTCTTCTCAACTTGGTACGCTTATTTTAATAGGGCTAGCTTATCTTTTATGCGATGTAAGGCCTCTTTGAGTTGCTCGTCGGAAGCCGCAAAGGAAATACGCAAGCAGTTGGGTGCTCCAAAACACTCGCATCCTACTAATGCTACATGGGCTTCATAGCGCAAATACATGCATAGATCGTTGGCTGAAGCAATGGTGGTTGTACCATCTGACTTACCAAAATAAGTACTTACATCAGGGAAGATATAAAAAGCGCCTTTAGGCACGTAGGTTTTAATGCCCTCTATCTCTTTCAGTAGGCTCAAAACCAAGTCTCTGCGCCTCAAGTAAGCATCTCTCATCTGAAGGCTAGGCGTTTTATCTTCTACAATAGCCGCATAGGCCGCTTTTTGCGCAATAGAGCAAGTAGCCGACGTAAACTGCCCTTGCATTTTGATACACGCATCAGCCAGCCACTTGGGCGCTGCCGCATAGCCTACTCGCCAACCCGTCATCGCAAAACCTTTGGAAAAGCCATTCACCGTAATGGTACGGTCTTTTACGTGATCAAAAGCGCCTATACTAAAATAGCCATCTTCGAAGGTAATGTATTCATAGATTTCGTCTGCGATAATAAAAACTTGCTCGTGCTGTGCCACAATATCAGCAAAGGCTTTGAGCTCTTCTTTACTGTACACAGTACCAGTTGGATTACTAGGAGAAGAATATAGAATGGCCTTAGTGCGAGGTGTAATGGCTGCTGCGAGTTGTTCAGGGGTTACTTTAAACTCATTGTCAATGTCTCCTTCTACCAATACAGCCTTTCCTTCAGCCAATTGTATCATCGGCAAGTAGCTCACCCAGTAAGGAGTAAAAACGATTACCTCATCGCCTGGATTGACCAAGCAAGAGATCACATTAATAAGGGATTGTTTTGCACCCGTAGAAACCACAATGTTCTCAGCCGTTACTTCTAGTTGGTTATCTTTCTGTAGCTTTTCTGCGATCGCTTCTCTTAAACCCATATAAGCAGGTACAGGCGTATAGAAACCGAAGTCATCGTCAATTGCTTGTTTAGCAGCCGCTTTGATGTGTGCGGGCGTTGTAAAATCAGGCTCTCCCAAGCTTAACTTGATCACATCTACCCCTTTGGCAGCCAATGCTCTCGCTTGAGCGGCCATTTTAAGGGTTTGCGACTCACTCAGATTGGCAATTCTATTAGAAACACTTGGCTGTACTTGTGCTGTATTCATAGGTTTGTGCGATTTTTATGGGGTACAATTTAGTAGTTCGTAACTACAAGTGAAAAATTTTAGGTCATATTTATTTGCTCCCAAGCGTCTTCTACTTTAGAGACAGGGAGTTGGCAAGCCTTGTTGTAGCATACGTAGAGAGTTGTTTTATCGTCAATGGCTTCTCGGTGCATTAACAGGGGAATATCTGTCTGTGTAGTAGCCTTCGTACTACCTGCCAATATTTTATGGGGATGGTAGCGCCCTTCTAAGTCGGTACGTAGCGCAAGTGCGTTTTCTCCTACAATGGCGACTTCTGCGATGGGTTTTAGTTGTAAAGTAAATAACACACCCCAGTAGCTAGTGTACTGTACATTGGTAAGTAGTAAACGCTTTGTCTTTGCAAGCATTACTTGTACTACTTTTTCGTAATGCTGATGATCGAGTAGTTTGCTAAGCCAAAAGAGGTTGTGTGCCATCAATGCGTTAGAAGAGGGAATCACACTATCGAATAGCTCTTTTTTTCTGGCAATCAACTCATTACTTTCTTGGGTATAGAAAAATAACTCTTCCGTTTGATCATAAAATTGATGGAAGGTTTGCTGTGTAAGCTGATGTGCCAGCGTAAGCCACTGTTCCTCAAAGGTAACTTGATACAAATTTGTAAAAGCTTGGATAAGGGCGGCATAATCTTCTAAAAATGCTGGGATACTCGCTTTCCCTGCCTTGTAAGTACGGTATACCTGCCCTGCTTGGATCATTTTTTCTTTTAAGAAGTGGGCGTTCTGGAGGGCTAGGTGTAGAAAGCGCTCTTCATTGAATACCCGGTAGGCATCTACCAATCCCTTGAGCATCAATCCATTCCAGCCCGCTAGTATTTTATCGTCTAGTCCAGGTGCTACTCGCTGACGGCGAATGGCCAAAAGCGTTTGCTTCCAGTGCCTTATCTTCTCTCTCAACGTGTCTATACTTAGACCGTGCTGCTCTGCAAAAGCTTCATCTGTATGGGTGCGATGGAGGATGTTTTTTCCTTCTTCCCAGTTGCCTTCTTCCTGTATTTGGTAATAAGCACCAAACAGATCTATTTCTTTACCCAAGATACTTTCTAATTCCTGCTTTCTCCAGACATAGTACTTGCCTTCTTCTCCTTCACTATCGGCATCTAACGCAGCGTAGAAGCCCCCTTCTTCGCTGGTCAGTTCACGTGCTACAAAGTCGATGGTTTCATAAACGACTTGCTTGTACAATTCTCTGCCTGAAAAATGATAGGCTTCTGCATATAGCCCTACCAGTTGGGCATTGTCGTAAAGCATTTTTTCGAAATGCGGGCAAAACCAATCTGCATCTACCGAGTAACGGGCAAAGCCACCGCCTATTTCGTCATAAATACCGCCTAAAGCCATCTGTTCTAAAGTGGTATGGAGTTGCTTTACTGCCGCTTCGTCTTTTGTATAATGCGCATAACGCAGTAGAAATAGCCATAAGCTAGGCATTGGAAACTTAGGTGCACGATTGAGTCCGCCTCTTTCGGGATCGAACTGCTTGGTCAGCGTTTCATACATTTTATCAAGTTCTTCTGGGGTATGATCAGAGGGATGCGCTACCAAGCCATATTTTTGTTGCTCACTTTTGGCAAGTTGACTCGTAAAACCTTCGGCTGACTCTTCTAACTCCTCGTAATGCTCTCGAAAGGCTTTGGCGACGCTAAGGCAGACTTGCTGCCACTGTTGCGGCGGAAAGTACGTACCACCGTAAAAGGGGCGTTTATCAGGGAGTAGAAATACGTTGAGCGGCCAACCTCCTTGTAAGCCCATGGCTTGGATGGCATCCATATATATATTGTCCACATCGGGGCGCTCTTCTCTATCTACTTTAATACAAACGAAGTGTTCGTTCATTACGGCTGCAATGGCCTTACTCTCAAAGCTTTCTCGCTCCATCACATGACACCAATGGCAGGCTGAATAGCCAATACTTACGATGATCGGCTTGTTTTCTTCTACGGCTTTCTTAAGGGCTTCTTCTCCCCAAGGATACCACTGTACAGGGTTTTGTGCGTGCTGTAGTAAATAAGGGCTGGTTTCGTTGGTGAGGGCATTCATATAGAACAAGGTATTGTTTGAGAAAAAATAGAAAGACCTACTCAGGATAAAGTAGGTCTTTTAGTAAGTATGTAAATAACCCCACTAAGCATTGTTAAGTTCTGACTTGAGGCGTTCATGTAAGCGCTCGCAGAGGTTTTCCATGTCCATGGCCATTACCTCGTCGCCAGTGGCCTTACGAATAGTGTCGGCCATCCCTGAGATGGTTTCGATACAGAAGCGCTTCATTTCGTGTACTTCCATGTCCTTGGTCCAAAGGTCGATTTTGGCTGTACCCTTGTCCCAATCTTCCCAGAGGGCAAGTGCCATTGCTTTGGCATTTTCTATCCCTTCTATGGGCTTTTGAGTAGCGTCCCATTCTATTTTTTCGCAGATATTCTGCTCATTGAGTGTAATATCTAGGGTGATTTTTTCTTTTCTGGTCATGCTTATAAAGTCTCTTTGTACACTTCCTTACAGTGAGGATTACAGAAGCCATAGGTCTTTCCTGCTACGGTAAGGGTGTCGGCAATAGCGCCCTCTTTAAGTGTCATGCCACAGGTAGGATCTTCTTTATTTTCTAGGCTACTTAGCTTTACCTTAACTGCCTTTGCTTCTTCGTTAGCCATATCCATATGATGATCGTCGCCGTTTGCTTGTTGCTCTCCGCAGGCAGTAAAAGCTAATAACGCTACAATGATAATGCTTATTCTCATGCGTAATATCCTTTTAATTGCGTATTAATGCTGCAAATTTATAATATATTGATTGAAAAGCCTTGTTTTGTGTAAACTTTTAGGAGTAACGGTGTGTGGAACGCGATGTTTTGAGACAGCTTCATAATCACGGAAGACTTCTTTAGTCCGTTACTTTTATTTGATATCTAGATGTATTTTCATAAGTTATCTTAATAATCAAAAAACTTCTGTATGAAAGTTATCCCTACAAAAGTAAGGTTACTAACCTCCTTAAAAAAGGCTCATTTTATCCTCTTAACCCTTACTGTTACCAATCTTCTTTTTAAGTACCTAACCCCCTATAGTCTGATGAGTAGTTTAGCTTCTCTTCTTGGTGTTTTGGTTATACTGAGTGGGCTGCTCCTCTTCTTTTTGTATTGGAAGCCTTTCAAAAGTGTTAACCTATACTTTTCAATCTACCTTTTAGGTATGTTTCTGTTAGTAGCCGGATTCATAGTACGAGGTATCTTTGCAGGGCTAGTTTTATCAATCTTACTATTCCCCATTACACCAGACGCAGTAGAATATGAGCAAGAAGGCATTCTTATCTCCACGCCCTTTCAAGGTTTAATGGCTGCCTGCTGCACCTACCAAGTGAAAGAGCGAAAGCTTTTACTTTTTGAAAAAAAGCAAGCAGTTTTCGGTGCATCGGGATTAATCAATTTTGAGACAATGAAGATTACATTGACAGAAAAAGAAATCACACTTACTTATGCTTTGGATAGCAATAATGAGCTCAAGGAGAAAAGAATCGTAAGAGAATAATACTGCTACTTGGTTAATTTTATTTTTGTACGTTATAAATAGAACAAGTCTATGAAAGTCGTGACAATCTCTTCTTTAAGAGCTAAGATGAAAACTTACTTTGATATGGTCAGTAAGTCTCTAGAGGTCATTATTGTGCCAAGAAATAACGATGACGCCATCGTCATTATGTCTATAAAGGAGTACAACGCTTTGAAAGAAACTGACTATCTACTCTCCAGTGAATCAAATAGAAAACGATTGCAAGCATCAATCGACCAACTGAAATCAGGTGATACGCGACAGTATTTAATGGAAGATTAATAAATGATGGAGATTATATTCACCAGAAATGGCTGGGAAGGTTTCACCTACTGGATAGATACTGATAAGCAGATGGTACCTAAGATAAAAGAGCTCATTAAATCCATTAACGATAGCCTCTCTAAAGGTATAAAACCAGAACCACTAAAGTACTCTTTAAAAGGGTTTTGGTCAAGGCGTATTACACACGAGCATCGCCTTGTCTACAAGGTCACAGAAAAAAAGGGCGTAGATTTGAAGTGTATTATTATACAAAGTCGATATCACTATGATCACTGACAATCTACTTATTTCGGGTGTCACAACGAAGAGTACTTTCTATTATTTAATTGCTTTCGCCCTGAATTTGAAGGCTACCTTTATGGATGCTTCTTTTGTTTTGTCAACTCCTGAGGTAAACTTCTCCACTTCTGTTTGTAGTGTAGTGCCCTCACCTTCATAAAAGGTATAGCTTTTACCTGCCTCTTCTTGCCAATCTTCTACCTTTGTGATTCTCATTTTACTTGCCGTAAAATTGATAGAAAGGCGTACGAAATCATACTCGCCTCCTTTTTCCGCATTGTAGATATCTAATTCAGAGCGGCTTTCGTCCCAAAATATGGTTAAGCCCTCAGAAAGCTTCCCAGCCCACATATAATCGAAGCCAATTTCGAGGCTAGTTCCTTCTACCGCAAAGCGTGCAAAGTTAAAGCTAGGTTTTTGTCCTTCTTCCAGAATGGTTTGCTCAGAAACCTTGTATTTAGGCGTAGCCTTAAGGGTTCGGCCATCTAAAGGGCCACCTGTAAAAGTCAGTTCTAGATAGGGGTCACCTGTCGATGACTTTTGAGAAGCTTCACGCTCTCCTGTGCCATCAGTTTGTTTTTCCGTCGATGCTGTATCAGAAGTGTTTTCAGATGATTCTTGGGTTTTATCGCACCCCATAAAGAAGCACAGCGTAATGAAAAGAAGTAGGTACAGCTTCATATAATGATATGTTTTGTATATATACAATATAGTCGGAAAGTTTGGCTCAAAAAGTCTCCCAGTTGTTAGGTCTTATCTCGTAGCTTGATTAAAAATAAGTACTTTAATATATTAAAAAATAACCCTACCACTACCACCTTTTGATTTTTTTGAGTTCAGCTTTCGTTAGTACATTATAAAATACGCTTCCTCTATGATTGCCAGATTTTTAATAGTAAGTATTCACGTAAAATATGCCCTGACTTTACTTGTACTTTTCACGTCACTCAATCTCTCTGGGCAAAATAAGGCCGATCGGTATCTCAAAGCATACCAACAGTATCTGGATGCCTCTTGTCCTATCAAAGAGAGTGGCATAAAGCATTTTGTTTTTTTTGCACGTAACAGAGAAAAAATCATTGATCACCCTTTTTTAGAAATACCTCGCTTTAAAGGTGCTCAAGTTATGTATGCTTGGCAGCAACTCGAGCCAGCACCCGGGCAGTACGACTTTTCTCTCATCCAAGAAGATTATGACTACCTTGCCGCAAAAGGGAAAAAGCTATTCATTCAGCTACAAGATGCTACCTTTAGTACAGCGTACAAAGGCGTGCCTAATTACCTACTTACTAAAGAATACGCTGGTGGCGCCGTTCCTCAACGCTCGGATGCAGGAAAACAAGAAGGATGGGTAGCCAAACGTTGGCATCCAAAAGTACAAGCACGTTTTGCGCTTCTACTCGAAGCATTGGGAAAAGCGTTTGATGGTAAAATAGAAGGGATTAATCTGCAGGAAACGGCCATCAGTGTAAGCAAGAAAGATGATCCCTCTTTTTCTGAAGTGCTTTATGTAGAAGCCATTAAGAGGAACATGAACGCCTTGAAAAAGGCCTTTCGTCGTTCAACAACCCTACAATACGCGAATTTTATACCTGGCGAGTGGCTTCCCTACAATGATAAAGGTTACTTGAAGGCTGTCTATGCCTATGGACAAGAAATTGGTGTAGGATTAGGCGGGCCAGATTTGATGGTTCGGCGAAAAGGACAACTTAACCATTTAATAGCCCTTATGCACGAAGGTGAATTCACCGTTCCCTTAGCAATAGCCATTCAAGATGGGAATTATATAGGGCAAACAGGTGCTGACGATGACTATGATGAAAGTAAAGATGAAGGGCGCGCTGGACGCACGAACCTTGTTCCACTATTACACGCTTTCGCCAAAGATTTTCTTAATGTAAACTATATGTTCTGGTCGAATCAAAAACCCTATTTCAGTGAAGATGTCATTCCTTGCTTTTCATCTGATTAGTTTTTGGTCTTTTTTAAACCCCTTCATTATATTGTATTTTGCTATTTGACTTCCTAATGCTGTTGAGGACAAACGTTCTTATGAATTAAAAATACCCTTACTACTGCCACCTTTTTATTTTTTTGCATCTTATAGGTAAAACGCTTACAACATTGATTGATTCAAAGGGAAAATTCTGGGAAGTAAAGTACCGTCAGCACATCAATAAGATGACGGCTATCTGCTACAGGTATGTTGGCAATAGACAACTTGCGGAAGATTTAGCGCATGATGCCTTTTTGATAGCTATAGAAAAAGCTGCTAGTTATCGAAGTAAGGGAAGTTTTGAGGGCTGGCTACGAAGAATTACCGTGAATGCGGCGCTACAATATTTACGTAAACGAAAAAAAGAAGAGCAATTTGCCTATACTTTAGCTGAGCAGCTTTACGAAGTTGAACCAGACAGCGATAACCTTATAGAACAGGCTGATTTCTCGCGCAGAGAGCTACTTGCTACCTTAAGCAAACTCCCACATCATCATCGACTGGTCTTTAATCTTTATGTGATTGATCGGCTTACCCATGCACAAATCGGGGAAGCACTAGGTATTAGTTCTGGCACTTCTAAATCACATCTGGCCAGAGCTAGAAAAAAACTAAGGCAACTCCTGAACGAAAAGGCAAAAGAAAAGCTAATTAAAAAACAGGGCAAAAGAGGATGGTTACTCTTCCTTTTACCCTTTAAGTATTTATCGGTCGACCGTTGGTACTATCGTAGTTTCCACAAGTATGAGCTAGCGGCTTCGAAAACTGCTTCATTAAAAACACTTCATCTTTCTAATGCTCCTGTACCTGATTTTAGTACTACTCTTATTACTGCCAAAAATTTATTGATTGCTGCTATACCCCTAGTAGCCATCATTGGAATTACTTACTTGAGCGTAAACCAATGGTCTGACGATAGAGAAATAGATGCTTCAGAGAGTAAGGTCACCTCTTCGCTCACGCCCACTTCTTCAGAAAAAAACAACATTTTTGAGGAACTTACTGCCACCCATTCCAGAAATAGCATCTTACCTTATGAAGACACTTTAACACAAAGAAACATGAGAAATTTAAAAAAATTAGGATTAACGCTTTTAGCAACTGGCTTGATGATGGAATCAGACGGACAACCTGATACTAACCGTACAGTAGAGGCTTTTCAAGGTCAGCCAATGCACAACGAGATGAATGAAAGTAAAAACACCGAATATATACTAGATAACCATACTACTACCTTAGTAGAAGAATCAGAAAGAGCGTTGGGAACCTTCGAGGCTACCAACATATTTTGGTCTAAAGAAGACAACGAGCTCTACTTTCAGGGGAAAGTGAAAGTAAATCTTGGTGACAGTCACTTTAGTGGTAACGGTTCTTTCAACACTGGTTCATTAGGAAAGGTATACTTTCTGGTAGTCGATCAACAACCAATCGCATTAGACGCCAAAGTACATCTTTCTGGTAAGAGGTGTAAAGTTTTTAAGCTATCGAAGGAAGAAGCCTTTAAGCAGTATGGGGCAAAAGGCAAGCAAGGTGCTATCGAAATCGTCATAACAGAGTAAACTGTCCTTCATACACACGCGAAATAGGTATACGCTCTTCTCATCAGGTTAAGGGCAGAGCGAATACCTTCCTTTCTAAGTAGTATACAAATACTACGCATTCATTAAAATATTGAGTATACAAAAAGCTTAATTACATGGAGAAGAAGTTATTGAAAGTCTGTCTCTACTATTTTACAATAGTCATCCTACTTAGTTGCCAATACACTTCCAGTACGCGAAAGCAGCATCGCTATGATGTTATTAGTGAAGCGATTGATAGCCTTATGTTGGCAAAGCATATTCCTGGTTTCTCCATAGCGCTTGTCTCTGATACTGCATTGGTTTGGTCAGAATCTTACGGAAAAGCTGATGTAAAGAGCAATAAAGACATCAATGCTGACCAGATTATGAATATTGGTTCTATTTCAAAAACAATTACGGCTGTTGCCATTATGCAGTTATGGGAACAGGAGTTAGTGGACTTAAATGCAAACATCAATCATTACTTAGACTTTGAAGTTAGCAACCCGCACTATCCAGAAGATTCAATCACCATTTTTCAACTTCTTACGCACACCTCATCTATTCTAGATGGAGAGGCTTATGATCACAGTTATGCTTGTGGCGATCCTACTGTTTCCCTTAAAAGTTGGATCTATGCTAACCTCAACAAAGAAGGAAAATTATACGCAGAGGGCGATAATTTTGGACAGTGGGCACCAGGTGAGAAAAGTGCGTACTCCAACCTTGCCTTTGGACTGCTAGGGTTAATCGTAGAGCAATTAACGGCGCAACCCTTTCATCTGTATTGTCGTGAGTACATTTTCATACCGCTTGGTATGCATAAAACGGGCTGGTACCTCAACGAAGTAGATACTTCAAACCACATAAAACTATATGGTTTTATAACCGAGAGCAATAGGAAAGGATACCTAAAACGTAAAAACTTATTTCCTAATGAAAATGCTTTCACCGTAGGAACATTGGTAGAAGGATGTCTTTATAGCTTTCCTAATTATC
>CALEMF010000018.1 GCA_937911505.1 uncultured Cytophagales bacterium | reverse complement strand
AATGACCTTTCAGATCATATACCGCTACTTGGGTAGGGGCTGCTGAGGAAGCAATGCGTACCGAAAACTGCCCTTGGTTAGGATTAGGATATACCAGCGCTTGCCCAACCGCCGCCTGATTAGCTTCATAACCTAACTTTTGCTCGGCTTCGCTACGACGGGGACTAGCTCTGAAATACGACCCACCTTTGGCGTGAAAACCCACCGCCATTACTACTTTCTTATCTGCTTCGTACACCACGTTAGCATCTGCCTCGATGGTATTATCGGCGGTAAGTGTTTCTGTGGCCAGGTAGGTACGGCTTTCGGCTTGGAGCGTTTCATGGAGATCGAAACTTACTGCTTGCCTTACCTCGGGTACTACTTGCTGTGCCCATAGCGGATTGACCACCCAACAAAGCAGCAAGGCTATACTATTGATTAATTTCATGTGATTCTTCATTTTCAGTACTTTTTATTTTTTCAATTTGGTAAGCTCTTTTTCTAATTGCTCAATGCGCTTGTCTTGTTTTGCTATATGTGCTGCTTGGGCTTTGTTGGTTTTGTGCTGCTCGATCATATACAATGTTAGCTCTTCCACTTTACGTAGTAGCATTTCATCAGTAGCACCGAGGTTGTTACCGCGTTCTTCGATCTCTTTAGCGGTAGGCACATCAGGCAGGTGCTTGTTTTTCTGAATGAAGCTTTCTACTTCTTCAAGCGTTTTTAGCTCGTAGTCGTCTTCAAACACATAATCAGCCCAACCACTGTAGGTGATGATGTCGTCATTGGCGCGAATCTTTCCGTTTACTGAAAGAGCATATTGCGTAGCACCGTCGCTGAGATTGGTGGTGTTGATGCCCACCCCGCCTTCGGCGAAATTACCGTAGATGAGGGGTGTACTCGTACTACTATTAGCAATGTAGAGTCTGTTAGAACCTTGCTCATTAAATCCAGCTTGATATCCAATAAAAACATTCCCCTCGCCTGCGGCGTTCCTAGACCCTGCTGCAAAGCCTACATATACGTTATTAGCGCCACTAATATTATCTTGTCCTGCTGATCTACCCAAAAAAGTATTTAGCCCACCCGTAGTGTTTTTAAAACCTGCAAAAACGCCTAGAAACAGATTAGAGTTTCCTGTCGTATTATCTGAACCTGATGAGGATCCTACAAAAGTATTGCCGGTACCTGTTGTATTTCGAGCACCTGAAATCCGTCCTACAAAGGTATTACTAGAACCTGTAGTATTATTAACACCTGTACTAGATCCTAAGAAAGTATTGAAGTTTCCAATGGTATTTAGTGTTCCTGCGCCTTGACCTATGAAGGTATTTTCGTTGCCAGTAGTACTTAATCCAGCAGAACGACCTATAAAGGTATTGTTAAATCCACTAGTGCTAAAACGTCCCGCATCAGCTCCTACAAAAGTATTGAAGCTCCCATTTGTCATCCTATTCCCTGCCTCACTACCTATGAAAACATTATTACTTCCTGTCACATTGTTACCTGCATTAAAACCAAAACTACTGTTACGTTCTCCATCGTTTCCAGCATTGGTACCGAAACTTGTATTGAATTGTGCCACTAGCCACATAGGTGCTAGTACTAATAAAATAATGAGTGAAAATTTAAGATTCTTCATTAGCATGAAAGATTGTTTGTGTTTAACATAGAACAATATCCATTTTATCGTTAAGCAATCCGCTTATCGTACTGTTACGTCACAGAAAGTACGCATTCATTTGCTTAATCGATACGTCGTCGAGGCTAGTTTCTGATTAGTTATCTTTTTTATACAAACTTTTAGGCTGTAGAGAATCATTTTTCAGTACTCCCCTTATGTGGTATGTTATAGGAAGTATTGTTGGTGTCTTTATACCAATCTATGTAGAATGAAAACTCTAAGGAACAAAACGCTTCGGGTTTTGAAAGTGATGATAAACAGCTTTAATTAGTTAGTATAAATCAAAACAACTATTCGCCTTAATTTTGATTATGGACTGCAGCAATATTAGTGAATTTTTAGATGGCAAACAAATGTATTTTATATCATGCGAAGAGTTTATAAATGTAACACTCATAAAGAACTCCCCAGCGTAACCACCCTGAGGAGCGTAAAAAATAAAACAACCACCTGTTTCGTTTATTCGTAGATCAGCTTTCGGGTTACTAACCGCTCGCCTTGCACAATCTTCACCAAATAAATACCCTTAGGCTGGTTGCGTAGGTCTACGGCTACTTCACTTATCTGTTGTACCTCTTGCGACCAGACCAAATGACCTTTCAGATCATATACCGCTACTTGGGTAGGGGCTGCTGAGGAAGCAATGCGTACCGAAAACTGCCCTTGGTTAGGATTAGGATATACCAGCGCTTGCCCAACCGCCGCCTGATTAGCTTCATAACCTAACTTTTGCTCGGCTTCGCTACGACGGGGACTAGCTCTGAAATACGACCCACCTTTGGCGTGAAAACCCACCGCCATTACTACTTTCTTATCTGCTTCGTACACCACGTTAGCATCTGCCTCGATGGTATTATCGGCGGTAAGTGTTTCTGTGGCCAGGTAGGTACGGCTTTCGGCTTGGAGCGTTTCATGGAGATCGAAACTTACTGCTTGCCTTACCTCGGGTACTACTTGCTGTGCCCATAGCGGATTGACCACCCAACAAAGCAGCAAGGCTATACTATTGATTAATTTCATGTGATTCTTCATTTTCAGTACTTTTTATTTTTTCAATTTGGTAAGCTCTTTTTCTAATTGCTCAATGCGCTTGTCTTGCTTTATCATCTGCTTTTCTTGTTTTGCTATATGTGCTGCTTGTGCTTGGTTAGTTTTGTGCTGCTTGATCATATAGAGTGTCAATTCTTCGACTTTGCGTAATAGCATTTCATCGGTAGCGCCGAGGTTATTCCCTCGCTCTTCGATCTCTTTAGCAGTGGGCACATCAGGCAGGTGCTTGTTCTTCTGAATAAAGCTTTCTACTTCTTCAAGCGTTTTTAGCTCGTAGTCGTCTTCAAACACATAATCAGCCCAACCACTGTAGGTGATGATGTCGTCATTGGCGCGAATCTTTCCGTTTACTGAAAGGGCATATTGTGTAGCACCGTCGCTGAGGCTAGTGGTATTGATACCCATCCCACCAACAGCGAAGTCACCGTAGATGAGGGGTATACCTAGAGAGTCATTGTGGATATAGAGCTTGTTGGAGCCTTGTTCGTTGAACCCTGCGCCATATCCAATAAATATATTTCTTTCTCCATCAGTATTTCTAGTACCTGTAAAGTTACCTAGGTATACATTTTTGGTTCCACTAATATTATCTTGTCCTGAAGAAACGCCTAGAAAGGTATTTAACTCACCTGTGGTATTGCTAAAGCCTGCAAAATTTCCAAAAAACAGGTTACCACCTCCAGTAGTATTTTCTCTACCCGAAGAAGCTCCTAGGAAGAGATTACCACTTCCAGCAGTATTATTCTGACCTGAAAAAGCTCCTAGGAAGAGATTACCACCTCCAGTCGTGTTATTCTGACCTGAAGAAGTCCCTAGGAAGGTGTTAAAAAAGCCAGTCGTATTTCGATAACCCGAGAATGACCCTATAAAAGTATTACTATTTCCAGTGGTATTGAATAAACCTGAAAAAGCCCCTAGGAAAGTATTATCACTACCATTATTTTCGCGACCTGAGAAAGTGCCTAAAAAGGTGTTTTGATATCCTACAGTATTTTTATTTCCTGCATCCGCTCCTATAAAGGTGTTTGAATAGCCCGTTGTATTTTCCCTACCTGAGAAGTTTCCTAGAAACGTATTGCTATTTCCAGTGGTATTCTCAAAACCTGAGAATCTCCCTATAAAGGTATTATCAAATCCTGTCCCGCCATCGCCTGCATTGTCGCCAAAACTTGTATTACTAGGATCTTGTGCTGCTAGCCATATGGGCGCTAGCACCAATAAAATAATCAGTGAAAATTTAAGATTTTTCATGCGTGTAAAGGTTTGTATTTGATTAGTTATGAATTAATACTACTAACCTCTTAAAACGCTGCAACGCGTCACCTCTACGCTCTATTTACGGCTGTGTTTTTTTGTGCTATTCCACGCATGTGAATTAGCAAGTAGAGTACTCACTCCAAGGAACAAGAAGCTTTGAATTGTAGGTAATGATAATGTACAGTTTTTTAATTAGTTAGTGTACAATGATAGTGAATTTCACCGTGGTAAGCAAGTATTCTCAGGCTCAACGTAATATGTTTTTTAGCGTACGCTAAGAGGCTGTTGAGCAGAAGAGGTTAGTAAACACCTTATCGTATATTCTTAGCATTTTACATCCCTTCGGGGTGCCTACAATTATTTTTAGTTGCGAAAAATACGTCTTTTATTCTTTTTGTTGAATAATCAAAAATCGCACTTACTATGTGGATGTATATCTTGCTTACTTTAGTCCTGCTTACAGTTATTGTAGGAGTAGTAGATTACCAGCGTTTTATCCGAGAGCGACGCAAAGTGGCTGAAAGCTTCTTAACCATAGATACCCCTTACGGAAAAGTACAGTACTTGGATATGGGCCCCAAAGAAGCACCTGTCATTCTTTTTTCTACGGGGGGTGGAGCGGGTATCGACTTAATCGCTATGTTCGATTGGCTGTTGGAGGCAGGTTACAGATTGATTGCCGTCAATCGCCCCGGTTATTACGACTTGCCTGTCGACGCAGTGGATTCTATTGAAGAGCACGCCGATATTTACCACGCCGTAGTGAAGGCGCTTGGTATTAGTGAGGTCAATGTATTCGGTGTTTCTATGGGAGGGTTGTCTGCCTTGTACTATGCCGCTGCCTATCCTGTGAGGGCAATGATCTTATGGAGTCCCCTTACAGGCGAGTATCATCCTAAAAAAGAGGCACTCGATACGCCCTTTGCCAAACTTTTTCTATCTGACAAGGCCAAAGATTTGATTTCTTGGCTTATGACACGATCCGTCCATATTTATCCAAAAGCCCTTGTAAAAAGTCTTCTCAAAGCTGAGGCAAACCTAGACAAGCCATCAATCAACAAAATAGTGTATTATCTGGTCAGTAATCCAGCAGAAAAGCGAAGGCTGATCCAGTTTGTGCATGCACTGGCTCCTATGCGTAAAATCTATCCAGGAATGATGGACGAGCTAGAGAAGTCAAGCAAGGAGCAGCCCATTGCCTGGCATAAAATTACGATGCCTGTACTTACCTATGCCTCTCCGCTGGATAAAGATGTGTCGCAGGATCATTTTGAGCGTTTGGAAGAGAATTTAGCCAATGGCACGTGTAAATACGTGGAGGCAGGCGGGCATTTTGTTTGGTGGGGGCCTGAGGGAGAAGAAGTGACTCAAGGGACTTTACAATTCTTTAATCGTTATAACTCCAAATGATGCTTTAAAAGCACCTTATTTTTCTTTTAACTGATGTAGAAAACTCGTATGATTACGAAATGCTCTTCTAGTACACATTCTAGTAAGGGTATTTATAAAACTTCTCCGTGCTCAGATGCCGCTTATTGCTTCTCACTACCAAAATACCCATCCGTTGCTTATTAATGGGCATCTACAAACCATTTATCCAGCGCTTTTTAGGTGTGTACCTACCCAGTATTCTTCTGAACGAGAACGCATCGATACGCCCGATCAGGACTTTCTTGACTTAGATTGGTATAAATCGCCTCGTTCTTCTACGTTAGTCATTATTTCGCACGGGTTGGAGGGTGACACACAGCGCCCTTATATGTTAGGGATGGCTAACTATTTATTTCAACAAGAGTTGAATGTACTCTGTTGGAACTACCGAAGCTGTAGCGAGGAGATGAACCGCCAAAAGCGATTCTATCATTTAGGGGCTACAGATGATTTACACTGGGTAATCCAACACGCGCTTAATACCCTTTCTGTAGAGACACTTTATTTGGTAGGTTTTAGCGCTGGTGGTAATCTTACACTTAAATACTTAGGAGAGCAACCCACTCGCCTACCAGCAGCGTTGAAAAAGGCAGTCGTTTTCTCTGTACCTTGCAACCTAAGCAAAGGCGCGCAACATTTAAAGCGCTGGCAAAACTTCGTTTACGAAAGGAGGTTTATGAAAAGCTTACGCCATAAAATACAAACAAAGGCGGCTGTCACCACGCATCAGTTCGATTTACAACGGTTGAGGCACATCAAACACATTTGGGATTTTGATGAATACTTTACCGCACCACTACACGGCTTCGAGGGTGCAGAAGATTATTACGCACGCGCGGGTAGCGAGCGCTTTATACCCAGTATTACTACACCCACCCTCTTGGTTAATGCGCTGAATGACCCTTTCCTCCCTTCTGCTTGCTATCCCTTTGAGGAGGCACAAGCTTCTCAATATGTGTATCTGGAAACACCTGATACAGGCGGGCACTGTGGTTTTTATCAAAAAGGAGGCTGGTACTGGTCGGAAGCGCGCGCTTATGAATTTCTCACTACTGCCATTTCTTGATACTTTTTGTAACTTACTACTATGATTAATTTTAACCAGCGCTCTTACCAGCAAGAGTTACTCGACCAACCTGATATTCCTACCCCCGATCTCATTCGTAATTTGAAAGAACTGGCCTTTATCAATACCTATTTGGGTGGGCACAACGTAACCGTAAAAGGGCTAAAAAAACTCTTAACTGAACCAACACGTACGTATCATCTTATAGATATCGGCTGTGGTGGCGGGGATACACTTAAGTATATTGCGCGTTGGGGGCGGAAAAAAGGGCTTTCTTTACAACTTACAGGGGTAGATCTTAAAGCAGATTGTATTGCTTACGCTCAGGAACATTGTAAAGATTATCCAGAGATCGATTTTATACAAGCAGATTACAGAGATGTTACCCATCTACAAGCAGATGTTTTTACTGCGGCGCTTTTTTGCCATCATCTGCCTGACGACGACCTTATCAATTTGCTACGTTGGATGGATACACACGCAAAAGTGGGCTTTGTCATCAATGACCTCCATCGGCATTCGCTCGCCTACTATAGTATTCGATGGCTTACGCGATGGTTTTCTCGGTCTTATTTGGTAAAAAATGATGCTTGCTTGTCGGTATGGAGGAGCTTCAAGAAGGAGGATTGGCGCCGTTATCTTGCAGAGGTGCCAAGCGATAAGGCGACGATTACTTGGCAATGGGCATTTCGGTGGCTGGTGGTAGGCCGTCAGTAAACTATTATTATACTTTTACCCCTACAATGGTAATGTCGTCCCTTTGCGTAGTGCCTCTCTGATGGGTATTGAGTACTTCTTGTAAACGATCGCCTTGCTCTACCATAGGAAGATGTGCATGATCGGTCAGCAGCGTTTGAAAGCGTTGCATTCCTATTTTCTCACGGTATTCGTTGGCAGCATCTATATAGCCATCTGTTGTAAGGTAAAGCGTATCTCCGTCGTCTAGCATCATCTTCTGGTTGGTGAAGCGGATGTCTTCTATATGTTGTTGACCACCCAACGATATACGATCTCCTTTTAGCTGTACTAGCTCGCTTTGATGGTGTACAAAAAGTGAGTTTTTGGCTCCTGCAAAAATAAGGTTTAATTTAAAGTCGTCATCACGATGTAGGCGACACAATCCTATATCCATTCCGTCTACATTGTCGTTTTCTTTTTGTTTTAGAATATCTTCAACACCCTTATGAAGCATTAAAAGCACAATGGCAGGATCAGTCTCTCTTTGAATATTCACAATTTCATTCAGTAAGGTGTTGGCCATCATACTCATCAATGCGCCTGGTACACCGTGTCCTGTACAATCTACTACCGCCAAGAAAGTATAGTCTAAACGGCTACACCAATAAAAATCACCAGAAACAATATTTCTAGGTTTGTGTAATATAAAGTACTCCTCGAAAGTACTGCTGAGTACCTGATCAGTAGGAAGGCTCGCTTCTTGAATGCGCTTTGCGTATTGTAAGCTCGCCGTAAGCTGCTTATGCAAAGATCTGGTATGATTTACATCTTCTTGCATCGTTTGTTGCGATACTTCCATGCTATTATTCATGGCCTTCAACACTTCAATTTCTTTTACCTGTAGAAATTCTCTGTATAGCTGCTTAAAGCTTTGGTTAATGAAAGGATGGAGCGTATACAGTAAACCTAGGATGGTGTTAGTGACTACTTCGCTGAAGTCTAGCCGTAAGAAGCCTAGCAGATAATCTTGGTCTTGATAGAGCGGTAGAATAAGCGCATAGCTATTACCGCTGTATTGTTGTAGCTTACTGGGGTACAGGGCATCTAAGATGAAGGCTTCTTGTTTTTGAATATCTTCCTTGAGAATTTCTGGTAAAGTCTCGCTGTGAGTGGTATAAATGCATTGATAGCAATCTTTCTGTTTATAGCTAAGAAAAAAACTACCCTGATTCAGCGTAATTTCTTTAGAAAAAAAGGTCAATAGATTTTTACTCCAAGTTTCTAACTGTGGCTCTTCTTGACTTAGCAGCAAAACGAGGCAGTCGGTAAAGGCACTATTGATTTCTATGTTAGAATCGAGTCGTTGGTTCATAGTCGCTTATTTTCGGAATATAACATCAGTAAATTTAGTCAGACTTTAAAAATGATGAGAAGTTTTTCATAAGGAAAGCAAGGCAGGTTTATTGTAAGAAATTTTTCATGATTTTTTCTCTAGTAAGAGGCTTGTTAATAAACCCTTTTATAAACTGATAGTCTTGCACTTGATCTTTATCCTTACGAGAGATAGAAGAAGTCAGTATAAATAAATCAGGTTGGTCTTTTACTAGTAAAATTTCTTTCTTGTAAAAAGATAAGAAGTCCCAACCACTTCCTTCTGGAAAATTGAGATCGAGCAAGATTAGGTCTGGAAGGCTTTGCCGCCCAAAGGCTTCCAGAAAGTACTGTTCTGCCTCTTGTAACCTTAGGATACTATGTACCCTCTCTGCCACCTGCATGCCTAAGATCAAGTTTTCAGAGATCAAATTGTTGGTGTAGTCATCGTCAATCACGATTACCTGTTCGTATCTGGTCATACTCTTTATTTAAAGTCGTTTTTGTGCATCAGTTAGCCATTATACTTTGGGGAAAATGCAGGGTAAAGGTAGTTCCTTCGTCGGGCTTACTCTCTACTTCTATCCATCCATCTAGGTCTTCTACTTGTACTTTAACGAGGTACAGACCAATCCCTTTCCCTTCTATGTGTGTATGTGTATGAAAGCGTTTGTACATCTTGAATAACTTATTTCCATAACGATCTAAGTCGATTCCTAAGCCATTGTCTTTTACTACTACCTGAAGGGTACTTTCTACCACCTTGGCATATATCCATATTTTGGGAGATGTTTCGGTAGTGCGGTATTTGATTGCATTAGAAATCAAATTTTGCATAATGCTGTAAAATAATGATTTTATGGAGAAAAGTCTATCAACAAGTATCTCTTTATGAATGGTTACTTTACTGCGTTCAATTTGAATGGACAAATTGGCTTCTACTTCCGCAATCGTTTCTGAAATAGTAAATTCTGTTCTCTTGACATCGTTTTGTTTACGTAAACTTAGAATATCATTGAGGTCTCTTACTACATTGTCTAAGCGGGTGGCTGACTGCAACAAGCCTTCAATTACTTTTTGGTTATCATCGCCCGATTTTTTGGGGTCATAGATTTGGGCTAAGCCAATGATGTTGGCCAATGGACCACGTAGGTTATGCGAAATCACATAGGTAAACTCTTCTAAAGATTTATTCTTAGACTTCAGGTCGTTAATAAGCGTCTGTTTGTCTTTTTCTTCTTCTCTTTGTTCTGTTATATCTGTAGTCATTCCGATGAGCTTAATAGGCTGTCCGTCGTCAGAATGTACCAATAGGAAGTACCCTTTGATAATGCGTAGCTCTTCTTCTAGGAAAATAGAAAATACAATTTCTTTTCTAGCCAACCCTTGACGTGCTTCTTCTAAAATAATTCTGAACTGCGCTTTGGATATTTTAGATAAGTTATTGAGGAAAAATGATGTGTGGCCTTTGAAAATGATCACCTCCTCACCATTGTAAAGCTTTGTCCAGTTGAGGTATTCACTATTTAAGTCCCACTCCCAAATACCCAAATCCGCAGCTTGTGTGGCTAAGCTCAAACGCTTAGAAATTTCTCGAATGTGTAGCTCTTTTTGCTTGGTAGTGGTAATATCTGTTTCTACAACAATATAGCGAATGTGCTTCCCATTATCATCGTAAATAGGTTTCCCATCTATGTGCGCCCAGTATTCTGTACCAGACTGATGATAGCGAATCATTTCCTTATCGAAAAATTGCTTATTAAGAATAGATAAGGTGATGCTATCTACTGCTACCATATTGGTATTAGGGCCCTGTAGGATTTCGTATATCTTTTTACCATGTAAAATCGCAGCTTCGTATCCCGTGATGCGTTCGAAGGCTTCGTTGCTCCACTCAATGGCTCCCTCCGTATCTGTAATGATGATACCATTGGTAGTTGACTTTGCCACGGTGGCGAGCTTTTCGATCTCTCTTTCTTGTGCCACTTCCTCAGAAATATCACGGGTAGTGCCTAAAAAACCAGAAAATTGGCCGTTGTCATTGTAGATGATTTTCATAGTTACTTCGGTCCAGAAAGTACTCCCCTCCTTCTTTACCTGCTCTAGTTGCATTTTAATGCTATCGTCTTGTGGGGAGGTTTCTTCTAGTTCTTCTAGGTGTCTTCTTGCGTTCAGCAATGAGGAAGCAGCTAATAGGTTTTCCCATTTAAACTTCAAAAATTCTTCGACGCTATACCCATACATTTTTTCTACTACAGGACTTACGTATTGAAAGCGGTGGTCGTCATTCATAATAAAAACTAGATCACTGGCATTTTCAGCGAGTAGTTTATATTTTTTTTCTGACTGTGCTATTTTAGCTTCTAGGGATTTTCGTTGGGTAATGTCTATCATAATCCCTTGGAGCAATACTGGTTTTCCCTCTTCCTCTACCACCGTAACTACCTCTTCGATCCATACCATTTCACCTTCTATGGTTTCAGCTCGGTACTCAGTAGTATAGTTTTGAAGTTGTGCCACCTGCTTATGCATACGTTCTTGGATGGCAGCTTTGTCTTCTTCGTAGAGAATAGTTTCCCAAAAATTGGGGATGTTGTACCAGCTTTCTACCGGATAGCCCAAGAAATCTTGTACATGCTCACTGATAAAGAGGTACACCTGCTTTTCCCAATCGTACTCCCATACAATTACATCTATCGAATTGATCAGCCGCTCGTATTGCTCCTTAGCATCTTGTATAGTTTCGTAATTTTCTCTAGTAGCAGTGACATCTCTGGCAATCGCCACAAAACCCACAGGTTGCTGGTCTGTACTACGGATCAAGTTAAGGTGCATTTGTATCCAAGTAGCTTTGCCCCATCTGTTTTTTATTTTCCATTCTTTGGTAATATTTTGATCCCCAGCAACTTTGAGCAGGTCTTCTTCTTGGGTAGTTTCGTGTGGGTACAATTTTGAAAAGTCGGCGCCTACTAAGGTTTCTACTTCATGACCAAAAAGATCGCCTGCCGCTTGATTGGCGTAGCTCACGGTCTGGTTAAGGTCTGTAACAATGACCGCATCTGTGGTGTAGGCTAAATTTTCTCCAAGCGGTTGGAATTGCTCTTTTGTGGAGCTGATATCAATCATAATACCCATTACTTTTCGCGCCACGTAGGCTTCCTTTTGCAAGACCTTGGCTGCAATTAATACCCACTTCCAATGGCCATTTTTACAGCGAATACGGCATTCTTGCGCAAAATGAGTTGTTTCTTCACTTAAATACTGTGATAAAGCAAGTAAAAAGGCGGTTTTATCTTCTGGGTGTAGCCAACTTTTCCATTTTTTTCCTGTAAGGAGTCGCTCACTTGCTCGGTAGCCTAACATACTACTCCAATGGGCATCTCCTACAAAACGGTCATCCCCTTCAAAGTACCAGTACCACGTCCCTAAACGACTGTTTTCACGAATTAATTGCCGTACCTGTTTTTCTGCTTCTAGCTGGCGTAGTATTTCTTTTTCTTCGGTCATGTCTCTCCCTACACATTGAATCTCTGTAAGTGCTCCTTGTCCATTCTCTACCGCCACAAATTCCCAAGCAGTATGGAGAAATCCGCCATTGGGTAAGGGCTTACGTAGCATTAGCTTTTCTACTTTACCTACTTCTGCTAGACAAGCCTCTACTGCTTGTCTACAAGTCTCGTGATCATCAGGATGAATAGTGGGCATGGCATCTTGCCCAACGATTTTCTGATCAAAGCCGAACTGTTCACAGAAAGAGCGATTTACATAAGTGTACTTTCCCTCTAGGTCTGTTCTTACCAAATAATAAGAAGAAGACTCAACAAGTGAGTTCAAATAGGCTTCGTTTTTGGTGAGGGTTTCTTTTTGCTTTTTTTCTATCGTTTTATCTAAAAAACTTAAAGCAACTAATTCCACCGCGCCAGAAGCGCCTATGATAGGGGTAAAGTTCACTTCTAAAAAGTAGGTAGTTTGTGCTTGTACAATTTGGTACGGATGGGCGGTTCCCTTTCCTGTAAAGGCTAGTTTTACAGCTTTTAAAATTTTAGAAGCTACCTCCTCGGGAAAAAAGTCTAGTAGTGATTTTTCTTCTGCTAATACTTCGTTAGAAAACTGATGGATGATGTTCGCAGCCGTTGTATTGAACAAGCTCACCGTAAAGTTAGACTCTACTAACAAGAAACCTTGTAAGGTACTGTTCAATAAGGAAGCAAAACGGTTATTGATTTGGGTAATCTTTCGATCTTTTTCCTCTAGTTGTTTACTATATGCCCTTATTTCGTCGTAAGCTACTTGAAGCTCTTCGTAGCTTGCTTGTAGCTCCTCGTTACTGGTTTCTAGCTCTTCGTTAGTAGACTGTAAGGCTTCATTACTCGATTGTGAGGCTTCGTTGAGTTTCTGTAGCTCCTCATTACTAGTCTCTAGTTCTTCTATATATCTTTGAAGATGATCTTTTGTAACGGCTAGCTCTTGCTTCAGTTCTTGTAAAGGTGTTTCTTCTGTTTTACTATCACTAGAGGAGCTTTCGTCAGAAAGCGGGCTTTGCGAAATTGACTGAAAAATAACCAGTAAGTTTTTACTTTGAGCTTCTGTAAGAGGTTGTACTAGTATTTTGAGTGTCAGTAAGGTTTCAGAGAGTGCAAGTCTCTTTACGGGGGAGGATTGGAGTGTTTTCTCCTTCTTAGCTAGCGCACATAGGCGTTGTACTTCAAGCTGTAGATCAGAATGTAAGAGCTCTAGTAATTTAAATTGTGTCTTGCCTTCTTTAAGAAAAAGAAGATGATCGAGCTTACCGTGAATCTCAAGTACGTGATGCGACTCATCGATGAGTATATAAGGATAGTCAAAAAGTTTTCTAAGTTTTGCCTGTATTTGCTCATCCATTGTTTCCTCTACCACATCGTACATTTCTTCTCCTTCTTCCTTTTTAGCTATTAATGGCTTTATAGGTACTAGCGTTTTAGGTTTTAATTGGGGCTTTTTGAGGTATATTTTTTCTTTATAAGGTTCGTAATAAGCAGCTAAGTCTCCTAAAGATTCTGATTTCCCTATGAATAGAATGCCATTAGGGTGAAGCGCCTGATACATTACATGATGCACATAGCTTTGTAGTGCTTGGTTGAAGTAAATAAGTACGTTGCGACAACTTATGAGGTCCATTCTAAGAAAAGGAGGCTGCTCCATAATGTTGTGTCTTGCAAATAGCACCTTGGCTCTAATAGCCTTCTTTACTTCCCAATGGCCATCTTTTTGCTTGGTAAAGTAACGTTTTAATAAAACCTTAGAGACACCTTTCAACTCATTTGTGGTATATATCCCTTTTCTTGCATAGTCAAGGGCTTCTTCGTCTATATCGGTAGCAAATAATTGTAGAAGAGGTGCTTTATCCACTTTTTCTAGTAATTCAGTCAGCATAATAGCGATACTGTATACTTCTTGTCCACTGGCACAACCGATGATCCACACTCGTAGAGCTTCTTTACGTGATTTTTTTGCTAAGAGCTGTGCCAAGCACTCTTTCAATAACTCAAAGGCCTGCTTATCTCTAAAGAAAGAAGAAACTCCAATCAATAAACTTTTATAAAGTGCCTCCAGCTCAACGGTATTTTCTTGCAGCAGCTTTACGTAATCGATCATTCCAGAAAGCTGGTTGGCTTGTAAGCGCTTCTTGAGTCGCCGATGTATTGTATTTTTCTTATAGTTCGTAAAATCTACTTGCGCGTGGTTTTTTAGTAAGGTAAATACTTCGGCAAGTCCGTTAGCGGGTGTATCGCGCAAGCGTTTTGATAAATCACTAGATGGTAGCAAGAGTTGGTTGATCTTTTGTGCAATGGCAGCTACTTCTAGTATATAGTTTACACAGCCTGTTTGTATGGCAGTTTCTGGCATATGGGTAAACTTAGCCTCTGGTAAATATTGGGCAAAGGTAAGTCCTCCTTGCTTCTTTACTTCTTTTATTCCTTTACTCCCATCTGTACCTGTTCCAGAGAGGATAACCCCCATCGCATTATTTTGGTATTCCACTGCGATTGAGGTGAACAAAGTATCTATTGAGGGTTTGGGTCCTGTATTTTCTTCATTGACATTACTAAGTAAAAAATGTTGCTTTTTTACTTGCACATGGTAACCCGCAGGTGTTACGTAGATTTTTCCTGCTGTTATGGGCATTTGATGCGTAACTTCTACTACGCTGAGATTAGGGTTAGTCACCCTGTCGATCAGTTGTGTAAGCCTACTTTTATGTTTTAAACTTAGGTGTTGTACTACAATAAAAGCAGCAGGTAATGGAGAGGCAATATGACTAAAAAAACTAGTGAGTGCCTCAATGCCTCCGGCAGAAGCGCCTACTCCTATCACAAAAAATTTTTGCATAAGTGTTATCTAACTATTAGAAAGTTATTTTTTCACAAAATGGAATATTCCATTTATAAAAATAGCATTTTTTTTATGATATGCTATAAAATTCATCTATTTAATGTGTCGCTTTCTCTGCTTGCCACTGAATATAAGTGGCCAAGTCTTTATCGCCTCTGCCAGATAGATTGATAACAACTACTTCTTCAGGTTGGGGAGTGAACTTTTCTAAATAGGCAAAAGCATGAGCAGTTTCTATGGCTGGTATAATGCCTTCTGTTCGGCTTAACAACACACCTGCTTGCATGGCTTCATCATCTGTGATAGCGTGAAATATAGCGCGTTTGGTGTCAAAAAGGTGGGCGTGGATAGGCCCTACACCTGGATAGTCTAAGCCAGCAGAAATTGAATACGGTTCTACGATTTGTCCATCTTCCGTCTGCATCAGCAGGGTCATACTTCCATGAATGATCCCTTCTTTTCCTAATATACTCGTGGCGGCTGATTTTCCTGAAGCAACCCCTTTACCTCCTGCTTCTACCGCTATTAGTTGTACTTTAGGATTGTCAAGATAGTGATAAAAAGCCCCTGCCGCATTACTACCACCTCCTACGCAGGCAATGAGGTAATCTGGGTAATCCCGTCCTATCTCTTCCTGTAATTGTCTTTTCATTTCTTCGCTAATCACTGACTGAAAGCGCGCTACCATATCGGGATAGGGATGTGGCCCTACTACAGAACCTATAATGTAATGCGTATCAGTGGGATGATTGATCCAGTCACGAATGGCTTCGTTGGTAGCATCTTTCAAGGTTTGGCTTCCACTTAGGGCAGGGCGTACTTCTGCCCCTAATAGCTTCATACGCTCTACATTGGGTTTCTGGCGTTCGATATCTACCTTACCCATGTAAATAATACAGGGCATACCCATTAAAGCACATACCGTTGCGGTTGCCACTCCGTGTTGTCCTGCACCTGTCTCGGCAATGATGCGTTGTTTTCCTAAGTGCTTGGCCAATAGAATTTGCCCAATGGTGTTATTAATCTTGTGTGCACCTGTATGGTTGAGGTCTTCCCTTTTAAGGTAAATCTGTGTTTGGTATTTTTCAGAGAGCCGCTTAGCAAAGTACAGAGGAGAGGGTCGCCCTACGTAGTCTTTTAGCAATTGATGGAAAGCCTGTTGAAAGCTTTTCGATCCCATAATTTCTAAATAACGTCGTTCCAGTTCCTCCACGTTAGGATAGAGCATTTCAGGAATATACGCTCCTCCAAACTTACCATAATACCCTTTTTCATTTACCGTATACTGCATTTTTCAAGATTTTTTAAGGTCTATTACTGTTTTTAGCTTTTTTATCTTCTGCACGTCTTTCAAACCAGCCATCACCTCAAAGCGGCTGTTCACATCGATGGCGTGTACAGGAAGTTGTAATCTTTCAATCAATTCAAGTAAGTGTTCTATGTTACCTAAGCTAATCCCTCCGCTAAGCCAGAGCGGCACTTTGCTTGGATAGGTGCGTAATAATTCCCAGTTGAAGGACTGTCCATTTCCTCCTCGCTCTTCTCCCTTTGTATCGAATAAGAAAAAGTCTACTACCTTTTCGTAAGCACTTAATACTTTAAAATCAAAAGTATTTCCAATACCAAACACTTTTACTACTGTTAGCCCTGCTGCTTGCAACTGCGCACAAAGTGCAGGCGGTTCTTCTCCGTGTAACTGTACCACTTCAAGCTGAAATTTCTCTATTCTGTCAATGATTTGTTGAAAAGAAGCGTTTACAAAAACACCTACTTTCTGAATAGACGCACTTACGTGAGGTAATAATGTCTCTGCTGGTACGTAGCGCTTTGAGCGATCATAAAATATAAACCCTAGGTAGTCGGGTTGTAGCGCTGCAACAGCAACTATATTGGTTGGCTCCCGCATACCACATACTTTCAGCTTCATTTTTCTGCTTTGTGGGTTATTTGTAGTTGGTTAATGAACGCTTTGCAGGCTTGGCCGGGAGCTGGCTCTTTCATAAAAATCTCGCCCATAAGAAAACCTTTATAGCCTGCTTGGCGAAGTGATACGACATCTTCGGGCGTTTTGATACCGCTTTCAGATATCTTTACGATTTCTTTGGGAATCTGATCGACCATCTTGAGTGAATGTTGTAGATCTACTTTAAACGTAGTAAGGTCACGGTTATTGACGCCTACCAGGTCTACGTATTCATTGAGTGATCCCTCTAACTCTTGTTCGCTATGTACTTCAAGAAGTACTTCTAAGTGTAATGATTGCGCAAATCGCGCCAATGTTTTTAACTTATCGGCAGGTAAACAAGCCGCAATGAGTAATATGGCATCTGCGCCAATGGCCTTGGCCTCTACGATCTGGTACTCCTCTATGATAAACTCCTTGCGCAACATAGGACATTCTTGTACAGCACGAGCCTGCTTAAAGTCATCGGTACTGCCTCCAAAAAACTGTTGATCGGTGAGCACAGAGATAGCAGTTGCGTTGGCATAGGCGTACATTTCTGCCACCTCTCTGGCGACTGCGTTCTGATTAAAAAAACCTTTGGAGGGTGACTTCCGCTTAAATTCTGCTATGATACCAGAGGCGTGAGGGAGTTGTAAATGGCTACAAAGTGATCGAGTCGCTTTCTCGAACCCTTCTTCTTGTTCTAAAGCTTTTATGGATACTTGCTCTTGTTGGGCAGCTACCTCTTTTCTTTTGTGCGCTATGATTTCTTCTAAGATATTGGTCATCATCAAAAAATTTACTGTACTTCTTTTAATGCTTTGAAGGCCTGCAATGCTTGGCCACTTTCTAGGCTCTCTTTAGCCATTGCTAGGCAGTCTGTTAAAGCTTCTTTTGCCATAGCACAATAAAGTGCCATGCCAGCGTTGGCGATTACGACTTCCTTCTGGGCTTGCGTCCCCCCTCCTTCTAGTATGTTCATAAATAGTTGGGCGGAAGTTGCTATGTCTTCCCCACCTACAATCTGTGCCGCCTCTACTTGATGTAGTCCTAGCTGCTGGGGATTACTTAGTTGTTCTTCTTGCTTGCCAATCATTTTAAAGTCACCTGTAAGGGAGATTTCGTCGTAGCCATCTAAGCTATGCAGAATGATAAAGCGTTTATCGGTTTGCTGGTAAAGATACCCATATAAGCGCGCCAACTCCAAACTAAATACCCCTACCATTTGATTTTTAGGGAAAGCTGGATTTACCATCGGGCCCAGCATATTGAAGAAAGTTTTTACGCCTAAATCCTTTCGAATAGGCGCTACATTTTTAAGGGCGGGATGAAAAAGCGGTGCGTGTAAAATACAGATATTGGCGGTTTCGAGCTGCTTTTCTATCTTACCTTTATCGTTGGTAAACTGGATGCCCAAGTATTCTAATACATTGGAAGAACCACAGGGAGAGGAAACCCCATAGTTGCCATGCTTAGCTACCGGCTGCCCTGCCCCTGCCACCACAAAGGAAGAAAGCGTAGAGATATTGAAAGTATTTTTACCGTCACCACCTGTACCACATAAGTCGATAGGATTATAAGCGGATAAATCGAGCGCTAAGCACAGTTCTAGCATAGCATCTCTAAAGCCCTCTAGCTCTTCGACAGTAATACTACGCATCAAGTACACCGTTACAAAGGCGGCTATTTGAGAAGTATTGTACTTACCTTGGGTCATGTTTTTTAAAATTTCTTTTGCATCACCTCTTGTAAGTGTCTTGTGTTCAAATAAATGGTTCAGTATTTCTTTCATAGTCTTGTGTAGCGCTTAATAGTGATTGATTGCCTTATTCTTTTCTTCTTGTGTGTTATTTTCTGTGTGAAATACCCAGTTGGCAATCAGTTGTTTGCCGTGCATCGTCAAGATAGACTCTGGATGAAACTGCACGCCTCTTAGCGGATAGGTACGGTGTCGTACGGCCATTAGTTGCCCTTGTTCATCTTCTGCGATGGCTTCCAAAGGGGTATTTTCTAAGCTAGCTTTTTCTATGGCCCACGAGTGATAGTGCCCTATCTGAAACGACGCAGGAATGCCTTGAAAGAGGAAATCATTAGGATCGAGTACCTGCGCTTGGGTAGATAAACCGTGTAGCACCTCAGTAAGGTTGTGTAGGCGAGCGCCGAAGGCTTCTCCAATGGCTTGATGCCCCAAACAAACGCCTAAGATGGGTTTATGAGGTGCATACTGTTGAATAATCGCAGGCGTTAGCCCTGCCTCTTTGGGTAAACTAGGCCCTGGCGATAGCAGTATTTTATCGTAAGCAGCTACTGCTTCTAGTGTAATCTTGTCGTTACGATATACGCTTGGCACCACCCCTAGCTCATGTAAGATATGAACGAGATTGTACGTAAAAGAGTCATAATTATCAACTACTAAGATTTTCATGAGGTAATCATTTAAGCAGCCTTTGGGCAAGCTTTTCTTTTTTAATTTTATATCTTTTCAGCTATTTCAATGGCCTTTCTCAGTGCACCTAGCTTATTATTTACTTCTTGTAGTTCACTTTCTATCAACGATTTGGCCACTACTCCTGCGCCTGCTTGGTAGTACAGTACGTTGTGTTTGCTCAAGAAAGAACGAATCATAATAGCCTGATTGAATTCCCCGTTAAATCCCATAAAACCAATGCACCCTCCATAGTAGCCTCTGTTGCCTTTCTCGTAGGCATTGATGAGTTCCATGGCCTTGTATTTGGGCGCGCCCGAGAGTGTGCCTGCTGGGAAAGTATCGGCTACGAGCTGTACGGTTGGTGTTTCAGGGTTAATTTCTCCCGTTACTTTAGAAACTAGGTGAATCACGTGGGAATAGTATTGTATTTCTTTGAATGTTTCTACTGTTACATTTTTTCCATTACGGCTTAGGTCGTTGCGTGCCAAATCTACCAGCATCACGTGCTCAGCGTTCTCTTTAGGATCATCGAAAAGCTTGCGTGCTAGCTCCAGATCGGCCTCGTCATTACCTGTACGTTTAAAAGTACCTGCAATGGGATAGATGGTCGCTTTGTCTTCTTTGATGACAATTTGTGCCTCTGGTGAAGAGCCTAATATCTTAAAACTACCAAAATCGAAGTAAAATAGATAGGGAGACGGGTTGACAGAACGTAGCGCCCGGTATACATTGAATTCGTCACCCTGAAAAGGGCGTGCAAACCTTCTGGCCAGTACCATTTGGAATACATCACCCAGTTGGCAGTGTTCTTTGGCTTTGGCAAGTACTTCTAAAAAAGCTTCGTCGGTGAAATTAGAGGTTTCTTGACCTGTTAGTTGAAAGTGATAAGAAGGAAAATTTTTATTAAAAATCAGGTTTTCTATCTGTGAGAGTTGACTTTCCTCTCCTTCCAACAGATGCTCTATCAGGTAGAGCTCATCCTTGAAATGATTGATCGCAATGATGTACTTAAAAACTTGATAGTACATAAGCGGTATCTCACGAGCAGTATCTTCAGAGGCTTGTATCGTAATTTCTTCAAAGTACTGTACAGCATCGTAAGCGGTATACCCAAAAATACCATTGGTAATAAAGGGCAGTGAGGAGCCTTCTACTTCAAACTGTTGGGTAAATTGATGTAAAGCTTCAATGACTTGTTGAGAAGCCTCAATGGGTTGTGTTTGTACTTGCTGTCCTGGTAACTGCTGTCTGATTTGCTGATCGCGTACCTCAAACGTAGCAATTGGTTGAAAGCAAATATAGGAAAAGCTGTTTTCGTTCCCATGGTAATCAGAAGACTCCAGTAAAATACTATTCGCGTATTTATCCCTTATCTTTAAGTAGACATTTACAGGGGTAATAGTATCCGCCAGACGCTGCCTGTAATGGGTATTAAGTCGAATTTTGGTAGTGGCCGTCAGCATATTTGTGTTATTTATTTTTATCCTCTTTTTCCAAGCTATTTAAAATTAATACAAAAGGCGGCTTACTATGAACAGTAAGCCGCCTTTTATTTCTTTAGATACTTTTCAGATCATTATACGAAGCTGTACTGTCCACAGTTTACCAACTGA
Source organism: uncultured Cytophagales bacterium (assembly GCA_937911505.1). GTDB lineage: Bacteria > Bacteroidota > Bacteroidia > Cytophagales > Thermonemataceae > CALEMF01. The sequence continues at coordinate 44,541 of CALEMF010000018.1, read as the reverse complement.
GGCCACCACCAAGCTTGCATACATATCTTTCTTAATACCATCGTAATTGTAGAGATACTTCTAGTCTATAAAGTGTTGTTTAATTGTTATCTGGAGCAAATAAAACCGCTTCGCCTTACAAAAGCAAGATTTTTTACGAATATTTTAGCTAAAATCGAATAGAGTATTGTATTATTGTTAGAGTTTTTTTCCTTGTGTTAAAACATATTCTTTTATGAAATTCCTCCTCTTCCTCTTACTATCAAGCAGTTGCCTACTTGTACAAGCCCAGTTTCCACCTGTTACCACTCCTTCTGTAAGTCCATTGGCTACCGTTACCCAACGCATTGGCCTTACTGACATTACCGTGCGCTACAGCCGACCTGGCGTGAAAGATAGAGAAGTATGGGGAAGTTTAGTGCCTTATAACGAAGGCGAGCCTTTTCCTTGGCGAGCGGGTGCCGACGAGAATACTACAATTTCTTTTACCCACGAAGTGAAAATTAATGGTAAGACCATCCCTGCTGGGACTTACGGTATTCATGTCATTCCTGACAAAGAAGAGTGGATCATTGCTTTTTCTAATAATGCCACTTCTTGGGGAAGCTTCTTTTACAAAGAAAAAGAGGATGCCCTTAGGGTTAAGGTTACGCCTACAGCGATTCCTCATAAGGAGTGGTTAGAATTTGAATTTACCCCTGTCAACCGCAAGACAACTAGCCTTGCACTCAAATGGGCTAAGTTACAAGGAGCCTTTGAGATAACTGTAGCAGTAGACGAAATTGTATTGGAGAGTATGCGTAACGAACTACGCTCTACACCGGCCTTCTCTTGGGTAGGCTGGTACTCTGCCGCTGCCTATTGCTTAAAGTACGAAGTAAACTTAGAGGAAGCGCTTCGCTGGTGCGAAGAGTCAGTGAGTCGGCAAAAAAACTTTACTAATCTTTCTACTCAAGCAAAGCTACTTGAGAAGCTGGACCGTTCCAAAGAGGCAGAAAAATCAATTGAGCAAGCCCTTGCTGTAGGTACTGTAAGAGATTTGCATGCTTACGGTAGAGAGCTGATAGAAGCTGACCAACCGAAGCAAGCCCTCAAAGTATTTCAAATCAATGCGGAAAGACATCCTGATACTTGGCCTGTCAATGTAGGATTGGGAAGAGGACATATGGCACTAGGCGATAGTAAAACAGCCGTCAAGTATTTCAAAAAAGCACTCAAACAAGCACCTGACGAATTTAACCGTGATAATTTACAAGAACTTATTGATAATTTGGAACAATAACTTTATGTGTTTTAACCTTTTTCAACCTTTGTCCTTAATGAAATTTACAACAACTATCTGCTTACTTCTCTGGATCAATGTGTCCAGCCACGCCCAATATATGTTAGGCGTTACCAATAGTAACTTTGCGGGTACACACGCGATGTACCTCAACCCGGCACGTATTGCCCAGTCACCCCATAAGCTCTACGTCAATGTACTACAAATAGATGCCCAACTCAGTAACAACTACTACCGTTGGAATGGGGAGAATTTATTTAGCGCCATAGACGACCTCGATCTTACACAACTAGAAGAGCGCCCTAACGGGAATTATTTTGTTACAAACTTGGAGATAAGGGGTCCAGCCGCAATGTACCAGATTAACGACAACAACAGTATTGCTATCGGCATCAGAGGGCGTGTCATCGCCAACGCCAATGATGTAAGCAGAAGTATTTACTCACTCATTAAAGAAGATGGAGAGTTTGATGACCTCATTGGGCAAAACTACGAAGACACCGACTTCAATTTTAATGGCAATGGCTTTTTAGAATACAGCGCCACTTACGCCAGAACAATCTTACGCGAGGGACCTCACTTTCTGAAAGGCGGCATTACCGTAAAATACCTCTCAGGCTTTGGATCGGTTCACGCAAGCTCAGAAGATTCAGACTTTAGTATACAACAAGATATTAGCTTTGCCGATACTACTGATTTTTTCCAAGTGGCAACGCTTAATGGTAACATCTCATACAGTAGTGATGACTATACCGATGTGAACGCTTCAGATATTTTTTCTGGACAACTAGGGAATGGCCTAGGGCTTGACATAGGCTTTAGTTATACCTATAATGACGAAACCGCCGAAGAAGTCCTAGGCGAAGCAGCACGTGTGGAGCCTTACCTCTTTCGAATTGGCTTGGCCATCACTGATATAGGAAGCATTCGCTACAACGGAGACCGCACACGCGCCTATCAATTCGCTAACCAAGATATCCGCTTGGAACCTGAAGAGATAGATTTAGAGAACCCTGAAAATTTGGTTACGGCGTTCAATGTAGATCTTGATGATTTTGAGGACAACTATACGGTAGCGCTTCCTACTACGCTTAACTTCACCTTCGATTATCGCATTCAGCCACATATTTATGCGAGTCTTACTTGGATTCAAAATTTGCGTAGCCAAGATGTATTGGGGGCTGTTTATGGCTCGCTCATCAGTGTTACGCCTCGTTATGAGCGTAAAATGATCGAAGTAGCTTTACCCATCTCACTAGCCGATAACTATCGTAACTTCCGACTAGGAACTACTTTACGCCTTGGCTACTGGATTATAGGCACCGATCACCTGAATGGTCTTATAGGACTAGGAAGTGTAACAGGCACTAATCTGTATACAGGCTTGCATTTACCTATTTTTAAATAGGCTGGTACTTGGTATAAAATACATTCGCCCTGATTTGGTAGATGTAGAAATTCCAAGCGATTTTACCTTCATCGGTCTTGTAGCCAATTACTAGTAAATACTCTGTTTCAGGATTTTCAGGAAAAAGCTCGTTGGCCTGCTGGATGATTTTATGAAAGTTTTCGCCGATGGTATTTTTCATATAGCTGTAGCTGTCTTGCTCAGTAGTTTCCCAGTCGTAGGTAATCAGTACTTTTAAGCGGGCTTTATGATTTACCAAGCGTAGCATCTCTTCATAGCACTTATTGATGTCGGTTTCGTGCTCAACGAGCATATCAATAAATTTAGGGACAAACGCTCTCTTATCTACCAAGTCTTCCTGTTTGCTGTTGCCTGTGGAGAGTGCAAATATTTGAGAAAAATTGTCTTGAAGTACAAATACCAAGTCTATTCCTTTGTATTCCTTGTGGTAGCGCGCAGCACGATACTGATTTCTACGAATGTAGTCGGCTAAGGGCGTATTTTTACTCTCAGGCTTTTTCTCACCCAACAAGAGCTTACTCCAGTCGGCATTCGATACATAGGCTTGTTCCAACTTTTCTTGACTATTCTTTTCGAGGTCTTCCATGAAACCTTGCCAAATCTGAATAAAGTCACGAGCAGTTACTTTCATAAATAAGGTTATTTTAACTAAAGTGTTTGTTGTAAGTCAATTTAAGAGATAAACTACTTCCTAAATTCTGTTTAAATCGTAAAAGCCCGAAGTTGGGGGTTCCTTTTTCTGTGGAGACGCCCAAGTCTAAAAGCTCGTAATGCTGCCCAGTGGCGTAGGCTTTTATACCTTGCATAAGCATCACCATAGGGCTGAAATTAAGATAATCTTCATGATCTGCCGGATAAAAGTTATATAAAATTTTTGAATTTACCGCAATGGTTACTGTCAAAGCAATAATTTTTTCTTTGTCTCGCACTGTAAATACCTGATGCTGTCGTGGAAAGCGCTCAAAAAGTATTTCAAAACTTTCTTGAGAGAGTGAGATAGGGAATTTTTTTCTCTCTCTCGCCGCTTTCACAAACTGGTATACTTCTGAAAGGTCAGGCTGCTCCCAGCGAGCAAATTGAAACCCTGCTTGCTCACATTTACGTAACCTTCTCTGCGCAGAAATATGTAAGGGTAATGGCTGGGATAAATACCAGTGTTGGTTCAGCTCCGAGGTTACTACTTGGTAGTGCTTTTGCCACAGAATGTGTGATAGCAGTGGACTCATACTGGTATAAATAGCAGGATACATCTTAAGCTCGATAACTGCTAAAGCCTCCGTATGACAAAAGTTTTCAAGCGCATCTACGAACTCGTAAAGCGCTTCATAGGGGAGTTGCTCACTGCACTCTATGAAGCCAAAAGTCCCTAAAAAAGGGCTATAAGCGACTTTATCTTCTACAAAAAGGTTGATCCTAGCTTGTATTTTCCCCTTTTGAATCCCTACCAATACATACTTACGCTGGCTGGGTTGTAGGGCAGCGTGGGCTTGCTGATTGAACAAGAAAGGTTCATAGGCAAAAGCGTACTGAGACTCGTCGAATGTATCAAAATCAAAAACCTGATAATGCACTTGGTATAAAGGTTGGGCAGTGAGGAAAGAAAGTACGATAAAAATCTTACGATACACAACTTTTAGGTAATTTTTGGCGAGCAGATGCACTTTCATAAAAGTAGGATATTTTCGGAGGTGTGAGAAACAGGAATGGTTTCTATCTTGTTGCCATATAGTAGTTAATCCATACAAGAAACGATGAGACACCAAGAGATTAAGGCACTCTTGTCTTTACTAGACGACGACGACACAGAAGTACGTACACACATCGAGGATAAAATTCTCTCTATGGGAGATGTTATTATTCCTTTTTTGGAAAATGAATGGGAAAATAGCTTGAACCCTAAAGTACAAAATCGTATCGAAGACCTCATCCATAACCTTCAATTAGAAAGTACAGAAAAGAAGCTTTATGAGTGGAAGAAAGAACATCAAGATGATCTGCTGAGAGGACTCTGGGCAGTAGCTACTTACCAATATCCTGATTTGAGTTTAGAGCAACTACAGAGCGAAATAGATCAGATTTACTACCGTATTTGGATGCTCTTTAAAGAAGATATGCATCCTTCCGATCAGATCAAGGTGATCAATTATGTCCTTTACGATGAAGTAAAGCTGGTAGCCAATACCAAGCACTTCCACTCCCCAGCGAATAGTATGCTCAATGAAGTACTCAGAACTAAAAAAGGAAACCCTCTCTCCCTCTGTGCACTTTACATTCTACTCGCTCAGAAACTCTCTCTCCCTATTTTTGGAGTCAACCTTCCCAATCTATTTATCCTTACCTATCAGACTGAAAACGTACAGTTTTACATTAACGCTTTTAACAGAGGACTCATCTTTACAAAAGAAGACATTGATAATTACTTGGCGCAAATCAACTTAACGCCCTCCGATCGGTTCTACACACCCTGTACGAACAGAGATATTATTGTGCGCTTGTTACGCAACCTCATCATCTCTTTTGAAACGCTAGGAGAAACCCAGAAGGTCTTGGAAGTAAAGCACTTTTTAAGCCTTTTTGAAGTAAACGATTAGTTATCAAGTTTACATATGTCTTCTAAAACTGATTAATAGATGCTATGACTATGATACGTTTGTTTTTACTATGGCTTGTATTAATGCCTGCCCTTAGTTACGCCCAGTATGCCGACAACTCTGTACTGCGCCAAGGAAATTGGTATAAGCTTGCTATTCCCTCAACAGGAATTTACCGCATCGATGCTGCCTTGCTTAATGAGATAGGGATTGACCCACAAACGGTTGATCCACGTACCTTAAAAATACACGGCACAAGAGGTGGTATGCTACCACAAGAGAACAGTGCCGATGTAGCCGACGACCTACCAGAAATTCCGATCTGGTTTCAAGGCAACACCAATGCCCAGTGGGAAACTACTGAGTACTTTCTCTTTTATGCAGAAGGAGCCGATAGCTGGCAGACGGATGTTACCGAGCAGCGCTACATCCATCAGAAAAACCTTTACGACGATAATAATTATTACTTTCTTACCCTAAGTGGAAGTGTGGGAGAGCGCATCGTTTCGCAGCCTTCTGTACCAGGAGCTTTACAGGAAATAACTACTTTTGATGAGCGACTATTCTACGAGATAGATGAAACTAACTTGTTACACCAGCAACAAAGTAGTGGCTCAGGGCGAGAATGGTACGGAGATAATCTTTCTTTTGACACCCAAAAAACCTTCAACTTTTCTCTAACAGGTATCTTGCCTAGCAGTGATATATTGCTTACTTCGGCCGTGCTAGCACAAAGTTTTTCACCTACACAATTTAGTATACAGGCCAATGGACAAGCAGTAGGAACCCAAAACGTCCCTGCTATTATAGATGCTACCTACACAGATAAGGGTGCAGATGCTGTTAACACTTACTCACTTACGGCCAGTACATTAGCCGAGCTACCCAACCTCGATATTACCTATACCTTCAATAAAAGTGGCGTTGCTGACAGAGGCTATCTCAACTATATCCGTTTGGTCTTTCAGAAAGCGCTGCGTGTTTATGAACAACCTACTTTCTTTCGATCTTGGGCTAGTACACAACAAGCCGTATCGACCTTTCGCATCGCAGGTGGTAATAACAATACCGTCGTTTGGGATATAACAGACCCATTACAACCTCGCGCACAAGCCTATGAGCTGGCAGGGAGTGATTTACGCTTTGGCGCCAATACTACTACCCTAAAAGAGTTTGTGACTTTTCAATTACAAGACGCTGCTACCTTTAGTACACCTACTTTTGTAGAGGCTGTTCCCAATCAAGATTTACATGCACTTGCCACACCCAACCTACTCATTATAGCACCTGAAGTATTCCTGACAGAAGCACAAAGGTTGGCTGATTTGAGACGCACCCACGATCGCCTGAGCGTAGCCATTGTACCACTTTCTCAAATTTACAACGAGTTTTCCTCGGGTAGGCAAGATGTAAGTGCGCTACGAAATTTTGCGAAAATGTTATACGATCGAGACGCGGCTGCCTTTCAGTACTTATTACTTTTTGGTGATGCTTCTTTCGACTACAAAGATCGCCTTGACAACAACACCAACTTTGTTCCTATTTATGAGTCTAGGGAGTCGCTTCATCCTATTTATAGCTATTCTTCCGATGATTACTTCGGATTTCTTGAAGAAGACGAGGGCACATGGCAAGAAACTACCGCTAACAATGCCGCTTTCGACCATACCCTTGACATCGGTGTAGGACGGCTACCTGTAAAAACGGCAGCAGAGGCCAAAGTAGTGGTAGATAAGCTTATCCACTACGCTACGAATCGTGCTACGCTGGGTAATTGGCGCAATCGTATCACCTTTGTAGCAGATGATGGTGACGCCAACCAACACCAGCGTGATGCGGATGACATTGGCGAAAATGTACGCAACACCTACACAGATTTTAACCTTAAAAAAATATTCTTGGATGCTTACGAACAAGAGACAACGCCTAGTGGGCAACGCGCACCAGAAGCAAGAGATCTCCTAGATCGTACGGTCGAAAAAGGCACTTTAATCTTGAACTATACGGGGCACGGTGGTGAGGTAGGTTGGACAGAAGAGTTTTTATTGCGAAGTGAGCAAGTGACTGCTTGGGAAAACTACGATCGTTTACCGCTTATCATTACGGCTACTTGCGAATTTGGGCGCTATGATGAGCCTTTTGTAGTCTCTGGGGCAGAGCTAGCGTTGCTCAGCCCTACTGGGGGTGCTATCGCGTTGATTACTACTACACGGCCTGTTTTTTCTAGTACTAACTTCTTAGTGAACAGACGCATATTTGAAATTATTTTAGAGGAAGAAGAAGGACGGCCTCGTTTGGGAGATATTATGCGCTACACCAAAAATAATAGTCTGAGTGGTTCCATCAATCGTAATTTTGCCCTCTTAGGTGACCCCTCTATGCAACTTGCCTATCCCGAAGAAGAAATTGCCATTACCCACATTAACGGCAAGGATATCAGCGTAGAACAAGACACACTCAAGGCCTTAGAGAAGATCACTTTTGCTGGAGAGGTGCGTAATAGCGCCGCACAGAGAATGGAAGATTTTAATGGTATTTTGGAAGTGGCTGTGTTCGATAAAGCCAGTCAGAGAAGTACAATAGGTACAGAAAACTCCGCCTCTATGGATTTTAATGTACGCGAAACGCGGCTTTTTCAAGGGAAAGTAACGGTCAAGGAAGGTAAGTTCAGCTTTAGTTTTATTCCTCCTAAAAATATCAATTATGCTTTTGGCGAAGGAAAAGTGAGTCTTTATGCTTACAGTGATACCCGTTACTTAGATGCTGGTAATGGTAAGAGTGATTTAATTGTAGGCGGTTCTGCTAGCCAGCTTTTACAAGATGTAACGCCCCCAGAAGTGCGGCTATTTCTCAACGATACTACTTTTAGAGATGGAGGCTTAGTAGCTGAGAATCCATCACTGTTGGCTTTACTTTATGATGAAAACGGTATCAATATCTCAGACATTGGTATAGGGCATTCTATCACTGCTTTTCTTAATGATAGTGTAGATAATAAGGCTGTATTAAATGAGTATTACACGGCTGACTTGGATACTTACCAGTCAGGGCAAGTGGTATACCCTTTTAAAGATTTACCAAATGGGCGACACACCCTCACTTTTGAAGCTTGGGATGTGTATAATAATCCTACTGAAAAAACGATAGCATTTATTGTGGCTGAAGAAGCTAGCTTAGCGATACAGGAAGTTTTTAACTATCCTAACCCTTTTGAGACCTACACTGATTTTCAGATTGAACATAACCGCCCTGGCGATCACTTAGAAGTCACTATTGATATTTATACTTTACAGGGACAAGCAGTCACAACGCTCCGTACCACTGTTGATGATAGCCCTACTCGGCTAGACAAGATTCGCTGGGACGTAGCTGCTACCTCAAATGATGCTACGCAGAGCGGTGTATACATTTATCGGGTGACAGTACGCTCCTTGACAGATGCTTCCCAGCGTAGCGTCACCCAACGACTGGTGATTATCAAATGATTATTTATACTATGTAGTAAGATTTATATTTTGTATTTAGTGAGTTTTTATACAAATTTGTAAACCAAAAAGCTTTCTATGAAATAATTCTACACAACTTAATGTGTTTTAAGATTTCTTTATTACTCATTTCTATGAACTTTAGATTTTTATTGTGCTTATTGGTGGTACTGTCTTTCTGTACTACCGCTGCCTTCGGTCAAGGTGCACCTACCCTCGTAACCGGACAAATCGACAATGACCGTCGTGTAATCACCACTGCCGTTCCTTTTGCCATTCTTTCGCCTGATGCCCGTTCTGCGGGAATGGGTGACGTAGGCGTTGCACTTTCGCCTGATGCCAACGCTACCTTTTGGAATCCTGCGCGTACCGCTTTTGCGCAAAAACAATTCGGGGTTTCCCTCTCTTACACCCCTTGGTTGAGAAACCTCGTAAATGATATGTCTATTTCTCAATTATCTGCTTATTATAAAATTGACGATGTACAAGCCATTGACTTCGGGATGACCTACTTTGATTTAGGAGATATACAGTTTACAGATGAAAACGGAGGACTCTTAGAGGACTTTCGTCCGAGAGAGTTTGCCTTCAGAGCACACTATTCACGTAAACTTTCTGACAATTTTAGTGTGGCTTTAGGGCCTTTTCTGATTCACTCTAATATCTCTGGTACTGTAGATGTAGGCGCTAATAACAACCAAGCACGCCCTGGTACTACAGGAGGGGTTGATTTAGGTGGTTTTTACAACAAAAAAGACCTCAATGTTGGCAACCTCCCTACTGATATTGCTTTTGGTTTTAGCATTACTAACCTAGGAGCACAAATTAGCTACTCAGACGACAACCAACAAGATTTTATTCCTGCTAACTTACGTTTAGGTGGTGCTGCTACTTTCCATTTAGATCCTTACAACAAAATTACAGTAGCGATTGATGTAAATAAACTACTGGTTCCTACGCCTCCTAAATTTCTTGAGGACGCAAACGGTCAAGTAGTGATCGAAAATGACGAACCAGTGATTGCCGAAGGAAGAGATCCTAATGATCTGACACTTCTACAAGGCGTTTTTGGTTCATTTACAGATGCGCCTGACGGTTTTTCTGAAGAATTACAAGAGTTTATTGGAAACTTTGGAGTTGAGTATGCGTACGCGAATGATGCAGGACAAGACCTCTTTATGGTAAGAGCAGGTTACGCTACTGAACACGCACAAAAAGGAGAAAGAAAATATTTTACTGTAGGTGTAGGAGGCCGCTATCAAGTATTTGGTTTGGATATGGCTTATATGATTCCTACCCAACGCACCAACCCACTATCAGAGACGTTGCGTTTTACGCTATCGCTAGGTTTGGGTGAAGATATGGAGTAATTAAATATTGTATACATTATGTTTAAAGCCCTCGCTTGTTGTGTGAGGGTTTTATATTTTGAGTGGCTTCTATTGTATGAGTATCAAACTGATTCCAATCGTATTAATTATTACACAAGTCTTTTTCAGGTCTTGTCCTGCTAAAAGAACTGGTAAACCCATTACAACCGACACAACAACGCAAAAAGGCACTTCTACCCTACCGACAAAGGCTAAGCCTATCGATAGCACCTTACAGGTAGGAGCCGCGCAGATGGAGCATTACCTCGATGCTTTAGAAAACAAGAGAGTCGGCTTGGTAGTCAATCATACTTCTTTGGTAAATGGTGTACATTTAGTAGACACATTGCTAGCGAGCGGCGTAAAGGTTCAGAAAATATTTGCTCCTGAGCACGGCTTTAGAGGAACAGCCGATGCAGGAGAAGTAATACAGAATGCTAAAGATACCAAAACAGGCTTGCCTATTATTTCTCTCTATGGTAGCAATAAAAAACCTACCGCTGCCCAGCTTAAGGACATAGATATACTCATTTTTGATATACAAGATGTAGGGGTGCGGTTTTATACCTATATCAGTACGATGCATTACGTAATGGAGGCTTGTGCTGATAACAGAAAGCGTTTACTTATTTTAGATCGTCCTAATCCACATGGTAACTATGTAGATGGGTGTGTACTGAAGCCTGCCTATCGCTCTTTCGTAGGGATGCACCCCATTCCGATTGTCCATGGGCTTACCGTAGGAGAGTTGGCGCGCATGATTAATGGTGAAGGATGGCTACTGTCAGGGAAAGCCTGTATTTTGCAGGTGGTTCCCGTCAAAAATTATCATCATAGCGATGCTTATACACTTCCTGTAAAGCCCTCTCCTAATTTACCCAATCAACAAGCCATCTTGCTTTATCCTTCTCTTTGCCTTTTTGAGGGCACAAAGATGAGTGTAGGGCGAGGAACGCCCTTCCCTTTTCAGGTAGTTGGTGCGCCTGATGCACGTTTTGGAGATTTTCAATTTACCCCTAGTGCCACGGCAGGAGCTAAAAATCCTCTGTACAAAGGTCAAACTTGCTATGGGATAGATTTACGCACGCCGCTTGCCAAACGTGCTTTTACACTTCGTTACTTAATCGATTTTTATCGTAAATCTCCTAACAAAAACACCTTTTTCAATAATTTTTTTGATAAGTTAGTAGGTACAGATAAGCTTCGTAAACAAATCGTAGCGGGAATGTCAGAAGAAGAAATTAGGGCTTCTTGGCAAGAAGAACTGACAGCTTACCGAACCTTAAGAGAGAAGTACTTACTTTACTTCAAATAGCCACACAATCGCGTAATTATGAAATGGACTGAAAAATTAAAGCAGCGTTGGCACATAGAACACAATTGGCAAATAGCAGTCATCCTAGTAGTATTTGCGCTCACTGGTTTCTCTGCCATGTACCTAAAGCGCTTTCTTTTTAGCTGGTGGGGTATCGATCAGTTGGCTTGGGGCTGGCGACTTCTCCTCTGGTTTGTCATTGTACTGCCTTTGTATCAGGTTTTGCTTCTTTCCTATGGCTTTCTTTTTGGACAGTTCAATTTCTTCTATAAGTTTGTTAAGAAGATGTTTGGAATCAGAGGGTAACGCTCACTACTCATTCTCATACTTGGCCTTATACTTTTCGTAGAGTTGCTTTTGGCGATTATCAAGATTAATCTCTTTTCCATCTATAAAAGCATGCACGATTTGGCTGGTACGCATATCGAATAAGTCTCCATCACTTACGATGAGCGTAGCTGATTTCCCTTGCTCTAGTGTACCATACATCTGGTCGATGCCAAGAATTTCGGCTGTATTAGCAGTAACCATTTTGAGTGCTTCTTCTTTAGGAAGTCCATAAGTAATGGCCGTTCCAGCAATAAAAGGTAAGTTTCTAGAACCCATCGCTTCCATATCACCCTCGTAGTTAAGCGCTACCTTAATACCTGCCTTGTGAAGGATGTTAGGCATTTTAAAGGGTAACTTTACATCGTAATCTGGGTGATCGGGGAGCGCATGTATTCGATTAAGAATGATGGGAATATCATTTTCTTTCAAGAAATCTGTAAGCATCCAAGCATCTCTTCCTCCAATCACTACAATTTTCTTCACGCCATATTTTTTAACAAACTGTACTGCTTCTACAATCTCACGTCCATAGTCTACGTGTATGTATAGGTTCTTATCTCCCGTAAAAAGTCCTTTCATCGCTTCGTACTTCAAATTTTTTGTAGAAGGCGTAGCTGTATTAAAGTAGGCTTGTGCTTCTGCAAAAAAATTCCCTAAGGCGTTAATATCTTGGTCACGCTCTTTATTTTTTACCATCTCGAAGGTAGCAAAATCAAACTTAAAGAAAGAAACCCAATTGAGGTGTATTCCATCTTCTGCTTTGATCGCTGCATCTTCCCAGTTCCAAGCATCTAGCCTTACTACTGCCGAAGTACCCGTAATCATATTACCACGAGGGGCTGGCTGTGCGATCAAGACACCATTATGACGAATAGTGGGGATGATGTCAGAGTCGGTATTGAAAGCAATTAAACTTCTTACGTGTGGATTAAATTTTCCTACCTCACGATAATCAAGGGTAGCTCTTACGGCATCTACTTCGCGTAATCCCAATGTGGTAGAAGGAAGTATTAAGCCAGGATATACGTGTTTCCCTTGTGCATCAATGCGTTTTGCATTTGTAAGGTCATCGCTTTGCGTACCTACAGTCGTAATTTTACCTTCCTGAAAAACAAGCACACCTTTTTCTATAACTTGTCCGTTTCCAACGTGAATCGTAGCATTTTCTATGATAATGGGCTGGCTTTGTTGAGGGGCAGGAGAAATGCTTTGTGCCTGTACTAAGGGGGTAAGTAAGGTAAGCAGGATAATCACTAAATACTTCATGAGTTTCTATATTATGTTGCTAAAACATACATTCCAATTGAGATTGCTAAGCAAATTGTCTAAAAAAAATGATTTAAACAAACCTATACTTTCGTTCATATAGCTTATATTTGTGGCTGGATTTGAATGCGCAATAAGATTTCATTTCCATTCCTAATTGAAATAAGGCAATCGTTTATGGGTGTTAATTTTACAAAATACAGTCGCTTTCTTCTTCTACTTTTAGTACTTACTTGCTACACAAGTCTCTCAACTGTACAAGCACAGGCTACAAGAAGAATTAATAAGAACTATCTTTACTACCCAGTATATATTTATAATTTCTGTAAGTATATTCAATGGCCTGAACAAGGCAACGAAATCGTGATCGGTGTACTTGGCAACTCTGCTATTATTCCACAGCTACAACGAATGGCTTATATCAAGAGTAATCCCAACATGCGTTTTATCATTAAGCGTTTTAATGATGAGAAAAGCATAGGGTACTGCCACGTACTTTTTTTGCCGAATACTTACAATGTAGATATTAAGCAACTCTATCGTAATTTACAGGGAAAAAATATCTTGTTCATTACGGAAGATCAAAGATTTATTCGTAAATACAGTTGTATCAATTTTATTACTGTAAGAGGTAAGCCGCTCTTTCAGATGAATACCACACAAATCTCAAAAGCTAAGTTGGCCGTTTCTAACAAATTATTGAGCTTGGCCATCGTAGTTCGTCAGTAGACTTTTTTCTTAATGATGCCACGCTACCTCTTTTTGTTTTGGTTGCTTCTACAAATCAGCCTTATTCCAATAAGCCAAGCACAAATAGGTGGACAAAATAGTTTTGAATTCCTTCATCTCTCTCCCAATACACGTACTGCTGCCCTTGGTGGCACGAACATTTCCTTAGCCCAAGGTGATGTCAATATGTTTCTTAACAACCCTGCCTTACTAGATAGTAGTATGGTAAAGCAAGCAGCGCTCAACTTCACCACTTTCTACACAGGTATGCCGCACACCTCTTTGGCGTATGCCCACGATTTTAAACGACTAGGTGTCATTGGTATTGGATTACAATACCTCAACTACGGGAATTTTGAAGAGACAGACCTAGCGGGTAATGTCATCGGTGAGTTTTCAGCGAACGATTTCGCGCTGACAATTAGCAAAGGACAAAAAGTAGGTTTTTTTAGCTTAGGGGCTTCCCTTAAATTGATAGGTTCGCAGATTGCCAACTACAGCGCTCTGGCAGTTGGTTTAGATTTGGGAGGAGCTTTTGTACATCCTGTTAAAGATTTGACGATTGCTATCAACCTTCGCAACATTGGCTTTCCTATTAGCAGCTATACCAATGAAACGGCCACCCTTCCCTTCGACGCCCAAATAGGGATTTCTGTGAAACCGCAAAATATGCCTTTTCGCTTTTCCATTACCGCACATCACCTCCAGCAGTTCGAAATCGCCTACGAGGATCCTACTCTAGTGAGCGTTGATCCACTTACAGGAGCCACTAATCAAGAAGACATTGGATTTTTAGAGCAGCTTTCAAGGCACTTTGTAGTGGGTGGAGAACTCTTATTACATAAGAATTTTCATCTACTTTTGGGCTACAATCGTCTTATTAATAGAGAGTTGCGTGTAGACGATGCGAGTAATTTTGCCGGCCTCTCTTTTGGCTTGATGTTCCGTGCTAAATCATTCGAGTTCTCTTATACAAGAGCCACATATCATGTGGCGGGTGCACGCAACTACATTGGGATTGCGAAAGATTTTCGCCGTAGGTTTCGTCGTAAATAGTGTACCGCTGCTTTGCTGCTGCTTAATGTAGCGAGTCTCTTACCCTAGATAATTACCACCATCCACTACCAGCGTTTGACCAGTAATAAAGCTTGCTTCTTCGGAAGCCAAAAAGCTACAAGCATTGGCGATATCTTGTGGTTTACCGACGCGTCCTAAGGGGATACGCTCAAGAAACTTTGCCTTGGCTTCTTCGGGTATACCTGCCAGCATGGCTGTATCAATCGCGCCGGGTGCAATAGCATTGACGCGAATTTGGTACTTTCCAAGTTCTAGTGCCCACGTTTTAGTCATAGCTGCCACCCCTGCTTTGGCCGCAACGTAGTTGGTTTGTCCAAAATTACCAAAAAGACCTACCACTGAAGAGATACTGATGATGTTACCTGATTTCCGCTCAATCATATGTGGCACCACTGCTCTGGTACAGTTGAACACGCCCGTTAAATTTACATCAATGACTTGTTGCCAAGTTTTAGCACTCATTTTTTTGAGAGTAGCATCCTGTATAATCCCTGCGTTGTTTACCAGAATATCAACTTGTCCGTAGGCTTCTATGACTTGTCGTGCTACTTGCTCTGTAGAAACTAAATCTGTAATGTCTATATCAGTAAAAGCACTGGCACGCCAACCCTGTGTTTTAAAAGCTTTTACAGTTTCTTCAGCTTTTTCGGTCTGTACGTCCCAAATTACTACCAAAGCACCTTGCTCAGCTAGCCGCTGTGCAATGGCTTTCCCTATTCCTTGTGCTGCACCCGTAACGACAGCTACTTTATTATCAAATATTTTCATAAAGGAAAGATAAAACACTTTATTTCAACTGAAAAATAATCTAAAATTGGTACAAGTTTTTCTGAGAAATCTTTAATTTTGAAGTATTCAATAAGGATTAAAAGTACTTCTATCCTCTAAAAACTTTTTAGCTATGGCATACTACTATCGTTTAGGCGACATTCCTCCTAAAAGACATATACAGTTCAGACAACCCGATGACAGTCTCTATTTTGAAGAACTGGTAAGCTCTAGAGGGTTTAGTGGTATATACTCTAACCTGTACCACAAGTTTGCTCCTACTAAAGTAAAAAGTATTTTTGACCCTGTAGCTTACGAACCTGCAATTATAAAAGACCGTCCATTACTACAAACGCACCTCAAGACTTCTGGTATTGCGACTACAGGAGATGACTTTCTAGCAGCGCGAAAAGTGATGATGATGAACCAAGATGTACGAATTGCGCTCTGTAATCCTTCTCAGAAAAAGATGGATTACTACTATAAAAATGGGGAAGCAGATGAGTTGATTTTCGTACACGAAGGGAAAGGCTTCTTGTATTCTCAATTCGGAAAACTCTCCATCAAACAAGGGGACTACGTGGTGATTCCTCGTACAACGATCTATCGACTAGAATTCGATGAAAACCCTGTACGGCTGCTTCTTTTAGAGTCGTTCTCACCGATTGAAACGGTCAAGCGGTACAGAAATGAATTGGGACAGCTCTTGGAGCACTCTCCATATAGCGAGCGTGATATTCATCCCCCTCAGACCTTGCACAATGAAATGGAAACCGGAGAATACTTGGTCAAGATTAAGAAGGGTGGCTTTTTACATCAATATCAATATGCACATAGCCCCTTTGATCTAGTAGGCTGGGATGGCTTTTTGTACCCTTACACTTTTTCTATTTACGATTTTGAACCCATTACAGGACGTATTCATCAACCGCCGCCTGTGCATCAAACTTTCCAAGCGGGTGGCTACGTAGTGTGTTCTTTCGTTCCTCGCTTGTTCGATTACCATCCTTTATCAATCCCTGCGCCTTACAACCACTCCAACATTGATTCTGACGAGGTATTGTTTTACGCAGAAGGAGAGTTTATGAGTCGTAAAGGCATTGACAGAGGATCTTTCACCTTACATCCAGGTGGGCTACCTCATGGGCCTCACCCAGGCACAGTAGAAAAAAGTATCGGTGCTAAAGAAACCCACGAATACGCCGTTATGATCGATACCTTTAAGCCTCTTTTCCTCACAGAGGAGGCACTTGCTTATGTGGATGAGAACTATCCGATGAGTTGGAGTGAGTAAGTGAAAAAAGAAAGGATAGCATAGCTCGAATATACAATAAGCCGAACCTATGATTTTAATTTAATAAAGAAATGAGTACAAAAATAAAGGGTTCAGTGCATCACACTGAACCGTTTTTTCTACATGATGCTTTCTTAAAAGCAGCCTATCCTATTGGCTGTTTAGTTTGCTCTCAATACAAACTGATCAAGCCCGCCTGTATCAGACCCATCCTGAAACTCTCCTCTTATGTATAAGTTGGTGACGTTGCTTAATACGGCGTTGATTTCCTCGTTAGAAGCGGGTTCGTCGTCGTCGTTGAACCAACGATCGCTCGCAACCATTCGGAGGGTGTACCCTGTCCAAGTAGTATCAGGAAAGCTTGTTGCCTCTTCATACTGATAATAAATACGGTTGTCTTCGTTTTCGAGTATTACATCTCGGTCATCAAACTGATCGTCTAAGGCACTTTCTTGGATCAACCAGTAAGACATAGTACCTCCTGAATAAGCAGAAAGATCGCCTAGAAGCTTTTGAGGAGCTGAAAAGTACCAAACACCTCCTGTTACGTTATCCTCAGCAAAGATATATCCAGAATTGTCTAGTCCTTCAAAAGGTGAGTAAGAAGCCTCTAAGTTAGAGCCACCTTGTGCATCTCCCGTGATGGTCCAGCCATCGGCATCATTTTCAAAGCCTGCCTCCACTACAGGTTCTACATTGTCATCTTCATTGTTACAACCGAATGTTAGAAAAAGCATACATAAAATTGTAGGGAGTAGAAAAGAATTTTTCATAGTAAAATACTTCATTGTTTTAATAATTACTTCATAGATAGATACACCGTATTTTTCAAATTGGCTCATTATATTTTAAAAAACGATTAAAAGCTAGTAGCATAGGGAGTTCATCCCTTTAAATGGCGCTTGCTTACAGAGGAGGCTTACTTCTGTAGGTAAAAGCTCTCCTGTAGGTAACAAAATAATAAAAGACGGTAGAAAGCATATGGCGTTTTCGAAATAAATCTCTCACTATCAGCGATCAGTGATTCTACAGCAACGTATTGTATCCTCAACGAAAAGGAAAATCTACATATTGAATGGACTTTTTAGTGATATATTTCTACATAATAAGGTAGCTTTGTGAGCTTTAAGCTGTTTTTACTTTGATAGCTACGGTCTTCTTTTTTAGCACGTAAGCGAGCAAATGGTTTTGTTTCCCATTGAAGCGTTCGAGGATTCCAGCCTGCCTCATCAACTACTTCTTCATACAAGAGGTCTGCTTCAAGGCATTTCACGAGCGTTTCGTAGAGATTTACAAACGAGTGAGTTAAGGTAAAGAAGCGTTGCTCGTCGTGTCGTCCTTGAAAAATAGCCCTACGCCCGAAAAGCACTCCTTGAACATCTAAATAGCACTCTTCTCCTAAAAATACAGGACATTGTTCTTTTAGTACCGTATCAAGATGTGCTAATATAGATGGTAAAATAGAAGTTATTTAAAGGATACAATTTACTTTAAATTAAAAGCCTGACAATACTCGGATTACAGTAAACTGATAGCAGGTTGTGTTTTACTGTGTTAGTAAGTGTTTACTAAGCCTTTAAAGGGCTACTTTTGCCTCTTGTGTTATTTTTATGTAGCTTCGACTGAGTTTCATAAAAATGTATTACTTGTGAATGTCTATCGCCTAATTGCGAAGCGACTTGCAGCTCCTTCAGATACCAGTATTTTTTCTGCTACAGTAAGTAAAGTGGCCATGGCCAATATTGCCATTGGTATAATTTTACTAACCATTGCCTTTGCTGTATTGGGAGGTTTTAAGCAAGAAGTAAAAAGGCGTATTTTTAGCTTCAGTGGTCATATTCAGGTGACCAAATATAGTAATAATCTATCCTATGAGGAAACCCCCATAAATACCGACAGAAAACTCTACAAAAGCTACAAAAACTATCCTTACATCGATCATTTACAAGTTTACGGGCAGAAAGCAGGTGTAATTAAAGCGAATGAGAATGTCTTGGGTGTCATTGTAAAAGGAATAGGGAAAGACTATCGCGCAGCAGACTTTACCCCTAACTTAGAGGAAGGGCGCTTGGTAAAAATTCCAGCTTCTGGTTACGCTAAGGAAGTGGTTATTAGCCGTACCATTGCCGATCGACTCAACTTACAGTTGAAAGATTCTCTACTCGTTTTTTTTATACAAGACCCGCCTCGCTTCAGAAAACTGAAGGTCGTGGGTATTTATGCCACTGGCATGGAGGGCTTCGACGAAAAGTTTGTCTTAGGAGATATCGGTCTTATCCAACGGCTTAATAGCTGGGGCGATACCCTAGTAAGTGGTTATGAAATCTTTTTAAAAGACTTTAATCAACTACAAGAAAAATCAGAAGCGCTCGATGAGGAACTTGACTTTGATATGAGCCAAGAACTCATTACCCGCAAACATATCGATATTTTTGACTGGCTCATTTTGCTAGATCAAAATGTAGTAGCTTTCTTAACTATCATTTTGTTGGTGGCTTGTTTCAACATGGTGGCGGTATTAGTCATTATGATGATGGAACGCATTCAAATGATTGGTATCCTAAAAGCCTTAGGAGCTTCCAACCGACAGATTCAGCGTATTTTTATTGAAAGAGGGCTCCGCATTGTACTCAAAGGTATTTTCTGGGGCAATCTTATCGGTTGGGGCGTATGCGCGCTACAGTACTTCTTCCATATTATCCCGCTTGATCCTAAGAATTATTATATGAATACGGTACCTATCGCTTGGAATTGGCAAGACCTCCTGCTTATGAACCTAGGCTTTTTTACTTTAGTAATGGGCGTCATTATTATTCCTACGATTATCATCGCGAACATCAAACCTATTAAAGCCATTAAGTTTAGCTAGCTATCATAAAAAGACTTCTCTTAGGTCGCAGGTAGAGGCAATACCAATTTGTTCAAAGTTTTCTTCAAGCCACTGGCCCGCTGCCTCTCGACCAAAAGCCTTCAATTTGAGTAGAAATTTCCAGTCGGCGTTTAGTTTACTAGAAACGCTCATTTTTCGTAGGAGCTCTTCTGGATTAATCTGATGTATATTCAGTTTACGTGCCTTGGGGTCGCCCATCGTAAGTCCTAGTTCTAGCAACCGTTGTACTAAATTAACACGCCTCATCTCGTGCATCAAGCTTGTATTGAAACTAAGTGTATTGATACGGTCTCGGATTTCGTCAGCGGTACGAGGGATCTCCTCAATATTAATAGGATTGATTTGGATAATAAGAATATCTGATACATCCAGATCGTCGATCAATGGGAAAATAGGTGGATTACCCATATAACCACCATCCCAGTATGCCTCTCCGTCAATTTCTACCGCTTTGAATAAAAAAGGCAAGCAAGCAGAGGCTAGTATCGCATCGATACTCATTTCTTCGTTAGTAAATACCTTAGCACGCCCGGTACGTACATTGGTAGCACATACAAATAGCTTCGTTTCTTTACAAGAGCGTAACTCATCAAAATCTATAAGGTCTTCTAATATATCTTTTAGAGGGTTATAGTTGAGTGGATTGAACTGGTAAGGAGAGAAGAGCATCGTGTAGAAGTCAAACATTTGATAGATCGGCGAGTAATCGAGTGTTCCGCCTCCGCCAATGGCTCTATCAAAGAGGCTAGGTTGTAAGAGAGAAAAACGTTGTTGCCGTGAGATTTGCTTCCAAAACTTCTGTAATAAATCAATCGCTCCTTGTCTTCCCCCCTGCTGCATACCATATGCAACAATAACGGCATTCATCGCTCCAGCACTTGTCCCGCAAAGACCATCAATGTCAATGCGTTCATCTTCTAATAACCGTTCTAGTACCCCCCAGGTGAAGGCTCCGTGAGAACCACCTCCTTGTAGGGCTAAGTCTAATTTTTTGATCTCCATATATTTTTAGCTACGTGTTTTATTCTCTTCAATTTACAAGGTTATGCCCGATTTGTCTACATCTCTTAGGCAATTTTTTCAGCTTGTTATTAGTTTATCACTATACAGACAAATAGTAGGATATTCGAAGGGAATTTAGATATTTTTGCTTGTTTTCTGTAACCAAAGCCTTCTAACGTATGTTTTCATCTAGTATTTTAAGAAATTGTTAAGAAGTATTTTCTATATTGCACAGCGTTTGTATATAGATAAGTAATAAAGTTGCTGGTAAGCGCATTTTATATGCATAGTGTGTTTCAATTTCTAGTATCCTTCACATCTCACCAGTGGCTTATCGATCATTAAAATTATTTCTTAATGGAAGATTACGAGCTTTTAAACCAAATTGGTGAGCGCCTAGTAGATGAACATTTAAGCATTAAAGAAGAAAACTTTAGACTTCGTCAAATCATTAACAATGATTTTGTCATCTCCTTTATTATTGATAAAAACGGTTTTTTTATTCTCCCCAACCGAAAATCTCTCAAGGTAATGGGTATCCAAGCTAAGAAGCTGAAAACGAAGAATGCCTTTACATTTTTTGAAAAAAATCCGAGAGCCGTGGCTAATATTCGGCGTGCATTGAAAGGCGAGAGTCTTAGTGATGTACTCAAGTTAGATCGCAGGTACTGGAAGGTCAACTACCAACCTATTTATGATGAAGAAGGAAAGCTAATTGGTATTTCGGGACTCAGTATAGATGTAACAGATATTATCTGCAATCCTGAAACATATGACACCGACTAGAGCTTGAGTATAAAATGTTGCTTGGGCTGCTTCTTCCTAAAAAACACCAATCCTACTGAGAAGAGGTCAATCGTAAGCATTACCTCTTTATGCTCTTTAATACTCTTCCAAGCATTTTCCATTTCACGAGACCAGTAAATATCATCGAATACGAATATACTACCTTCGTGTGCTTTGCTGAGACAAATATTGAAGTAATTTAATGTGGGTTGATAGCGATGATTCGCATCAAAAAATACAAAATCGACTTGTTGAAGGGTTTCTACAACAGAGGGAAGCGTCTCGTCTATATTACCTAAGATGAGTTGTGCCTCTACCCCTTGCTGCTGGAAGGTCTCTTCAGCTATTTCAGCGATCTGTTTGGCTCCCTCAAAAGTATAGAAGGTACCTGTAGGATTTCCCAAAGCCATATAGCTACTGGTAATTCCTAAGGAAGTACCTAAATCTAACATCACTGCTGGCTTGAAATAAGTAACTAAACGGTAAAGTAACTGACCAATAGGAGCTTTCTCAGCCGAGTACTTGGCTATATTCTTAACTTTTCGTTTGTTGGTATGATGTATCTTGGAGCCTGCCCCAAAGTCTTCTACTTCTATCTCTTTCTCTACAGTAAGGAGCTGCTTACGGCGCTGTTCTACCTGCTTGTAAACAGGATAGGCAGTTTTTTCTCGAATGGCCTTGGTATACGTCTCAAATATGAAAGGGGAATGAATGGCATGTTCATCTCTTGCCTTCATTAAGTATTTGATGTAGGGTTTTATCAAGGATAGTCTGTTTTCTGATCAAATTATGTGGTGTCTTAATTTAATCGATGAGGAACAATGAGTGTAAATTCAGGAATGCCTACCTTTATCTTCCTCCCATCTACTACCCGCTCCATAAGGTAAGTGCCTCTCATTTTACCTATATCTGTTTTCAGATTACAACCTGATACGTATTCGTGGGTGTCACCAGGCTCAAGAATAGGTTGTTTGCCTACTACCCCTTCGCCTTCTACTTCTTTGATTGTTCCATTAGAATCACAAATATACCAGTGGCGGCGCATTAGCTGCACAGTATAAACGCTACAGTTTTCTATGGTTACTTTGTAGGTAAAAACAAAGTGCATTTGTTGTGGACTTGAGTAGTCTGGTTGGTATTCTGTCTGAACACTCACACGAACACCATCCGTGATTTGTGTTACCATAGTTATTATATTTGAATTTGGTAATATTTAAAGATACATAAATCTTTTCGCTTTGCAATATTTTTTCTCTAAAACTGCGATGGCTTATTTCACAATCACACGTTTTTCTGCAACTACCTTTATCATCTCTTCTTTTACCTGAAGACCCTCTATATGTTGTATAATGGCGTCTCTAAGCTTTATGTTGAGCGTTTCTGTCTTTGACCGTTCTTCTAAAAAGTGCATGTCATCACCACCATTGGCTAAGTAATCAGAGATGGCTATGGTATAGGTACGATCAGTGAGAGGCTTTTCATCTACCAATACTTCTGCTAAGGTATTTTGTGTTATATATACTTTTGTATTGGCAATGGCTGTATTTTTTCGGGATACAAAGTAGTCAAATAGTTGCTTGACTGTGCTAGCGTTCACGTGAATCACAAGTAGTTCATTTTCAAAGGGCATCAGCTCGTAAATATGCCTTACTTGAATGGCTCCTGCTGGTAGGCTCGTTCTTAAGCCACCAAACGTAATGACACCCATATCAATCGTTGTTTTAGTAGCTTTTTGTGCTTCCATCAGTATGAGATCGGCTACAAAATTTCCTAGAGAGGATTCCCATTCGCTTATGTCCTTCTTTTTAGGAAGCGGTTGGGCCGCCTGACCAATCTCACGATTCATTTTTGCCTCTAGTTTTTCTTTGAAGGGCTGTATGTAAGCTGCTATGCTACTATCAGGGGTGATCTGTTCATCGGTAATAATAAAACCACCTGTTTCAAGGCTCTTTTGATAGGTACGCTTACACGAGACACTTGCCAAGCATAGGCAAAGGATAAGCAAGAAATTTCTAAGGCGCATATCTCTGTTTGTGGGTTCTATTGGTACAGGCTAAAATTAGCAAAATTCTCTATTGAGTTGTACAAAAATTGATAACTTTACCAGAAACTCATCAATCTATTACTGTATGACCCCAAAGGAAGTTGACTTTACCGAGTTTGGTTCACAAAATAAAGAAGCTTGGCTGGCACAAGCGGTAAAGAAGTTAAAAGACCACGCTATTGAAGACTTAGCAACACTTACCTACGAGGGAATTACTGTAAAGCCCTACTATGATCGCAGTGATTTGCCTACCACTTTCATAAAAGAAGTACAACAGGTTTGTCGCCGACCAAATCCTAGTTATCAAAGCTGCGTTAAGATTTCTTTGTTGTCTGAAGCGGAGACCTCTCTACAAATTACAGAAGCCCTAGAAGGAGGCGCTGATTTAATAATACTTTCGGCAGATGAACAGCCTACCACTACTCTCATCAGCTTCATTAAAAAGGCAAAAGCAAATTTTCCAGCCGCTTCTTTTGTCTTGAATACACTTCAATCGGCACACTGGGAAGATGCATTTCTCCGTTCATCTCTCACTGCTTTTCACGTAGATCCACTTCACCATTACCTCGAAACAGGCAAGCCATTTGAAGCCACCTTAGCGGCTTATGGTGATACACTACAAAAATCAACTGATCTTGCTGCGCTTCCAATCACTGTCAATGGACACGCTTTTCATAATGCAGGTGGGCAAGCCGTGCAAGAACTAGCCTTTACGCTTTCTATGGCTGTGGCCTACTTAGATACTTACTCAAAAGAAGAAAGTCTACTTCCTTCGTTACTCAATCGGGTAGTCTTCTCGGTAACAGTTGGGAGTCACTTTTTTATGGAAATAGCCAAGCTGAGAGCTTTACGTTGGCTTTGGAACAAAGTAGCGCATAGTTTTTTACCTACTGAAGATGAGCCAAGGTATCCTCTCATCTACGCACAAACCAGTACTTGGAACAAGTCGCCACAAGAGGCTTACAACAATATGCTTCGTGCCACTACTGAAACGATGGCTGCGTTTATAGGGGGTGCGGATCGTATAGCGGTTCAGCCCTACGATATCCCTTTCACCTCTGGAGATACTTTCTCTTTTCGTATGGCACGTAACTTACCGATTTTGTTAAAAGAAGAGAGCTACTTGCACAAAGTAGAAGACATAGCAGCAGGTGCTTATTTTATAGAAAACCTTACCCAGCAACTTTGTGAGAAGGCTTGGCAACTATTCCAAGAGACAGAGCGCCAAGGAGGTTTTATGGCCATTTGTAAAAATGGCTTTCTTCAAGCACAAATAGAGGCAACAGCAGCACAAAAGGTAGCGGATTTCAAATCAGGGAAACTGGTATTGGTAGGAACCAATAAGTACTCCAATCAGGATGACCAACCGCTGCAAAGTACCTACCAAGTACCCAAAGAAGCGCTACTAGATACAACACCCTTAGCTTTACGTAACTAGGTTGAGCCATGAAAAAAGAAAGGTTGATTTGGCTTCTTCTAATCATAGCATTATTTGCTTGGAACTTCTATACGATCAATAAATATGAGAATGAAATTTTAGAGAGAAGCTTTCTCGTGGTAAATGGCATAGAGCGAAAACAATATACTGCAGCAGAAGTGAAAGAGATGATTAAAAACCTTCCGGAATATCAAGGTGATGAAATGAAGATTTATGAGGATGGTAGGATAACAAGTTCTATTCCTGAGCTGGATGGTGGTTTGAACAATGCGTATAATGACCCCAAAACCCTTAACTACTTAAAACAAAAAGCGCTTCGTGAAAATCTTCCCTTGCCTTTTGTTGTCTACCGACATGTAGTTCCTTATTACGTACGCCAACACGGTGATAAAACACAACCTTAGTTCTTTACTTCTTTTATAGAGGGGATGTTATCCTCTCCAAGAAAAAAAATAACCTCAGGCTGAAAGTCTTGCGCTATCTTTTGACTAGCATTATGTGTTACATTAACGTGTTTTATTTCTACCTCTTGTCCCCTGAGTAGCTTCCAAAGAGGGTATTCCCAAGCATCATCATGGATTACTAACCCCACTTTTTTGTAGTTACGTGCTATAATCTTCTTAGCTGATTTTTCATAACCTTCTTTCAGTGCTGGCCGATGTACAAAGTAGTAATCATCGCGTGGGGTATTAAAAAGATTTTTTTCACCAACCAGCCTTTTATTTCCAGAAAAGTATATATGGGTCAGGGCGCTTATACTTACCAATACCGCAAAGAGTACTTCTACCACCTGATACCTGCTAGACCTTCTAATCAGATCACTCAGTACAAGGCCTACCCAGACTGTAGACAATACATAAATGGATAAAGTCAACCTTGTAATAAAGGATTGCCAAGCAATTACCACACAAAAGAGTAAACCCATAAACGTAAGTAAACCCACATATTGCCAAGACACTACGGAGAGACTTTCTCTGTAGATTAATGCTAATAGAAAGGTAGAGAAGAATAATATTGTATAGGTAGTGTAAGGTGCATAGTCTTCTGAATATAGGAAATCACCTCCTCTAGCGGAAAACGTATATCCGCTTATTTTTTTGTCATTAATATTTACATTGATTAAACGATGTAAGCCTGCTACGTAATTAGCGAAGGCCTGGTTCATCGCTGGATTTTTCAGGCGTACATGATAAAACAGGGTTTTTGAGATATTGGAAATGAGCGGTTTGACACCATAAACGCTATTATTGATGTGTCGTTTTTTCCCTTCAATCAATCCTAAAGGTTCTCCGTACAAGGCAATGTTACGTGAATAATGTGATATATTGACTGCCACCACTACAAGGCTTAGTAATGCACCATAGTAAAAGAGTCGTAAACTACGTTTTCTTAGACAATCTACTAGGTATAGCAACACCAGCGGTAGCATAAATATGTACCCTGCTCCCTTTGTAAAAATAGCTAAGCTGAAAGAGAGCGCAAGCAAAAGAAGATAGTGAATACGTACGGCTTTTCTGAGTCTGAAGTAATAGTAGTAGGCAATTACCACCCACAAAGCAAGTACGTAGTCATTCTGAATACTGGTGGCCTGGTACAATCCCATAGGCAAAGTGGCTACCAAGAGGGCTATTAGTATCTGCCTTCTTCTGTCGGCACCAAAATATTGCGCAAGCAAGGAGGTAGTGACAACACATCCCACACAAGCGATCCATTGAGGTAGTTGAACAAAATAATCGTTTCCCGTGAGCACGTAGGTATGTAATAGCAGAATTTCTGCAAAAGGAGGATTAAAAATCTGCCTAGCATTATGGGTAGGATAATGCGCTAAGGTTTGGTTCTGCGTCCAGTGCATAACACGAGGAAGATGATAAGTCATACCATCCCAGTTATTGGGGGCAGCATAGATCGCCAAAAACCCTAACCAAGCAAGCAAAAGAGCTAAGAAAGACAAATATATCTTTTCTATCACCGATAGTTGGTACTGGGGCCAATATTTTTGATGCTTTCTAACCTTATATATACCGTATACTAAGAAGAGGCATAGTGTTGTCCAGAAAGTGAAGAGGTAGGTAAAGTCTAAGATTTTGAATAGACTCAATAGTTCTGTAATGATTGCTACGAGCCCTCCTATCATCACCAACGAAATGACAAAGCTTTCGCGAGGGTCTTTTACTTGAAATTTTTCCTGCCTCCAGATAAACGTAGACAGTAAGAGAATACTTATTACAGGTAAAAGAATAAACAGTACCATGAATTTCTATAATATTTTGGAAAATTCACACAATGATACTACTTATTTGT
The DNA here is from genome assembly GCA_937911505.1 of uncultured Cytophagales bacterium. Classification (GTDB taxonomy): domain Bacteria; phylum Bacteroidota; class Bacteroidia; order Cytophagales; family Thermonemataceae; genus CALEMF01. The sequence continues at coordinate 17,165 of CALEMF010000018.1, read as the reverse complement.
GTAAACCCTAAGTGAAATGAGACGTTGAAATCTGCTTTTTTCGTACGATAGGTGAACTTAATTATGTAATTGTCTCATAGAACCTATGTAAAAGTAAAAAAAGTGATACACTTACTGTATCACTTTCCATATTTTGTTATTAAAATGCTTTTACTAATTACTGCTCTTTGCAGGTTGCATTACTAGGGTAGCTTCAAATACATCGTGTGCACGTGGTTCAGCGGCCTCGTACTTTACCTTGAGTTGGTTATTCAAATCTGTCACTTCAAGCGTAAGTTCTGTGGTCTCTGTAGAAAGGATTACTTCCTCTGTCTTTTCTTCATCAATGTGCCAATTCCCTTCTTCTGGTAGTGTAATTTGTGCGTGAACCCCGTTACTTATACGTGGTAAGGCCACCACATCGGCAATTTGAAAAGTACCATCTTCATAGAAGGTAATCTTGGTCTCTTGCCCGTCGTAGTTGAAAAGATCACTTCCTGCTACGCTCTTTACCTGCCAAGTTTGCGAGAGTAATCTCTTTTGCTGTTGGATCACCTCATTTTCCTCTTGACCAGTACCACAAGCGGTCATTACAAGAAGTATTCCGCACCAAAGGTAGACAACATGTAACTTTTTCATCATTTCTGAATCTTTCTTTTACCTCTTTACTACGTAAGGGTTGCAATAAGGTTGTATTTTTCATCATATAATTGAAATATCTATGATAAAAAAGAAAGAAACAGACTGTAAGGTTTAGTCCTCTACCATACTAATCTTAAGGGCATTGGTACGTTGCTTCTTAGCAATGGGCATACTGGCCATTTTGATAAACACATCTCCTTTTACAAGATGCCCTGTTTGTACTAGTATTTTCTGAATGTCCTGAAAGGTATCGTCTGTAGAAACAAACCTATCGTAGAAAAAGCAGCGTACACCCCAAAGCAGATTGAGCGTATTCATTAGAGGGCGGTTACTTGTAAAGATAAAGATATGGGCTTCTGGTCGGTGGCTTGCCGTGCGAAATGCCGTATAACCAGAGCTCGTCATGCCTACAATCGCTTTAGCGTCTGTTTGCTTGGCAAGTGTACAGGCAGCGGCTACCAAACTATCACTATAGAAAGTACGCGACTTAGCATCAATGGCTAGGTTTTGATGGTAGATGCTTGCTATTTTCTCTTCTACCATTTGTATGGTGCGCGACATACTTTTGATCACCATCTCAGGAAACTGCCCTGTAGCCGTTTCGGCACTTAGCATTAGGGCATCTGCCCCATCTACCACTGCATTCGCAATATCGTTGGTTTCGGCACGCGTAGGACGTGGACTCGTAATCATGCTTTCCATCATCTGGGTAGCAATGATGACAGGCTTGGCGGCTTTCTTACATTTTTCTACAATCATTTTCTGGTAGAAAGGTACTTCTTCGGCGAATACTTCTACCCCTAGATCACCCCGTGCTACCATAATACCATCGGCTGCTTCTATAATAGCGTCTATGTTGTCTAATGCCTCTGGTTTCTCTACTTTAGCGATAATTCTGGGTTTCTTTCCCTTTTGTTGTACAATATGGCGCAATAGCAGAATATCGGTAGCCGTACGTACAAACGACAGCGCGATCCACTCTACGTCGTGTTCCAAGCCAAATAGTAGATCGCTGGTATCTTTCTCAGTCAAGGAGGGAGAAGAAACCTCTGTGTTGGGCAGGTTAATACCTTTTCTTGTACGAATAATTCCTCCGTACACTACTTCCGTTTCTATTTTGATAGCATTCTTGTTGACAACCTTCAGCTCTATCTTCCCATCATCGATGAGGATGGTCTCTCCTATCTTTACATCCTTTGACAGTGCCTTGTAGGTAGTACTAATCTCTTTCTTTGTACCTACTTTATCTTCTGTAGTGATGAATAATTTCTGGCCTGTTTGTACTTCTACGCCATTGTTCTCTACTTCGCCTGTGCGAATTTTAGGCCCTTGTAAGTCTTGTAAAATACAGATATTACGTTGGTGGGTCTCATTGAGCTCTCTGATATACTTTATGACCTCTTGATGCCCTTTCTGTGTACCGTGTGAAAAATTGAGTCTAAAGACATCCACGCCTGCTTGTATGAGCTGCCATAGCTGTTCTTTTTTATTACAGGCAGGCCCTACCGTAGCGATAATCTTCGTTTTGTTGAAGGAGAAACTCATATAAGTAGAAGTTTAGTTACAAATACTAAGTTATCATTCCTTCTACAAATAAAAAGCGTAAAGGATGAAGTTTTTGTGATGAAGTAAAAGACTTATTTCCAAAGGTTATGATGTACCTTCTTGCCGTACTCTTGCCAGATAAGCTCTAGCTTGGTTTCAGGAACTCCTAGATTGGCAAACACACTACGGATTTTACCAAGATTCCGCTCAAAAATTTGATGCCAACGCTCAGAGTAAGCGTCACGGTCTTCTTTTAGTGCTACTTCTGGTAAATCAAATTCAGCCAGTAGTGCCTCCTTGAGGGCATCAAGGTGCGTATGTTGTGCAGCAGCACTGCCTTCTACTGTATTGTTATCGAGATTACGATTAAGTAATAGAAAAAATTGGTTGAGATATTTGCTAGCCGAATTATCCATATCGACAGTTATTTAGGATATTTAACACTATTAACGAATAACGCCATTGCCCTCTTCGATTATCTATTGAGGGTAGTACAAACTTGTACGGCTTTTTAAAGAAAAGGTTGAGACTTGTTCTCTGCTTTGATAAGACCTATACCAAAGCATCATATTTAAAGCGTTCCGTATCAGTATACTACTCTCTGTCTTGCCTTTCAGAAAATTTCTCTAAAGCTACCAGCAATTGCTTATTTTCTGAGGGCGTTCCTACGGTAATGCGTAGACAGTTTTCACATAATACTACCTGCGAGCGATTACGAACAATGATTTTTTCTTCTAGTAAATATTGAAAAACGGTGGCAGCAGACTTGAATTTCACCAGCAAAAAGTTGGTTTCAGAAGGATATACTTTTTCTACTATAGGAATCTCATCCAGGCTAAGCGCTAGCCCTTCTCGTAGTTGTAAAGTATCTTTTACCATAGAGCGCATCGCGGCTTCATTGACTAATCCTTCTGTCACGAGCCGTTGCGTTACTTCATTGATGTTGTAAGGTGGTTTAATCTTATTTAAGATATGAATTAAGTCTTCTGAGCCGAAGTCCATACCCTATCGTTCGGCTGCCAGCCCTCAGGCCTTAGTAAAAGTTTGCATAACTACCAATTGAGGGAAGGCTTCAAGGCGAGTAAGCCAAGAGGCATCAGAGCGGTAATCTATGTAGGCTTCGTCGATGACTATTATTCCCTGAAAGTTTGCTAGAATGGTCTCTATGGCGGTGACTGATAAAAGATTACCCGTGGGGTTATTCGGAGAACATATGAAAATAACTTTCGTATGCGGGGTGATCGTCTCTAGTACTTCTTCTGTATTGATTTGGAAGTCAGCCGCTAGTGGCACTTTCTGTACGGCTATGCCATTGATATGTGCGCTTACTTCGTACATCCCGTAGGTGGGTGGCATAATCAAGATGTGGTCTTGTTTAGGCTCACAGAAAGCTCTTATAAGTAAGTCGATGGCCTCGTCGCTACCATTTCCCAAAAAAATTTGTGAGGCAGCTACTTGCTTAATAGCTGCTATCTTTTCTTTAAGATGTTTTTGGTGAGGGGCAGGATAACGGTTGTAAGCCTCTTTAGTGATGCTTCCCCAAGGATTTTCATTGGCATCTAAAAATACACCTTCTGTACCACTGTATTCATCGCGTGCCGAAGCGTAAGGCTTTAAGTGTAGAATGTGGGGGCGTAGTAGTTTGGTAATGTCCATTATAAATTTTCTCTTCTAATACTTACAGCACGTTTGTGCGCTACTAGTTCTTCAGCAGCAGCCATTGTTTCTATTACTTCACCAAGGGCTTCTAGCCCTTCTTTCGTTACTTCTTGGTAGGTAATGTACTTCATAAAGCTATCTAAAGAAACCCCACTGTAGGCTTTCGCAAAGCCATTGGTAGGTAAGGTATGGTTAGTTCCAGAGGCGTAGTCTCCCGCCGACTCTGGCGTGTAGTTGCCTATAAAAACAGAGCCTGCATTCTCAATGCGTGCTACCCACTGGTGTACTTCTTCCAAAGCTACAATAAGATGCTCTGGTGCATATGCATTGATAAGCGCTAGTCCTTCTTCTTTGTCTTTTACAAGAATTGCCTTGCTATTTTCCAGTGCACCTTGGGCAATCTCTTTACGGGGAAGTGTAGCGAGCTGTTTTTCTACTTCTTCTAAGGTGGCTTCGATAAGCGTTTGGCTATCGGTTACCAATATTACTTGGCTATCTAAGCCGTGTTCTGCTTGAGACAGTAAATCGGCTGCTACAAAAGCGGGCTCAGCGGTGTCATCTGCCCAAACAGCTACCTCCGAGGGTCCTGCAGGCATATCAATGGCAGTTCCTTGTTTATTTACTAATTGCTTAGCGGCTGTTACATATTGATTACCCGGACCGAATATTTTATATACCTGTGGAATAGTATCTGTTCCGTAGGCCATAGCAGCAACGGCTTGTGCGCCACCTACCTTGTATACTTGCTGAACCCCAATGAGATGGGCAGTGTATAGGATGGCGGGGTGTAATGTCCCTTGGCTTGCCGGGGAGCACAGTACAATCTCTTTACAGCCAGCGATAAGGGCAGGCACGCCTAACATCAGTACAGTAGAAAACAAAGGCGCTGTACCGCCTGGTACATATAAGCCTACCTTTTGAATAGGTACTTGTTTTCTCCAGCATTTTACCCCTTTCATCGTTTCTACTACCAATGGGGATTGTTGCTGCTGTGTATGAAACTGCTTTATATTCTGATAGGCTTGTTGAATGGCTTTTTGTAAAGGTACCGCCACTTGGTCTTTTGCTGCGGCGAGGGCTTGTTGTGTCACAGCAAGGTCTCCTGTATAATGATCGAACTGATGGTTGTATTGATGAAGTGCTTTATCGCCTGTTTCTTGTACGGCGGTTAAAATGGGCTGTACCTGTTGCTCAATTTTAGAAAAATCCATCACTGGTCTGGCAAGTATTGTTGGCCAGCGCGACGATTCAGGATATTGGATGCGTTGCATACGTAAAGTTTTCTTTGTTACAAAATCATTTTCTCTATAGGTATTACAAGAATCCCTTGTGCGCCTGCTTGTTGTAAATGTTCTATTACTTTCCAAAAATCATCTTCGTGGATCACAGAATGAATGGAGCTCCACCCTTCTGTAGCTAGTGGCATTACGGTGGGGCTTTTCATACCAGGCAGAATCTCTTTAATTTCTTCAACAGCCGCATTAGGACAGTTGAGTAAAATGTACTTATTTTTTTTGGCGGCTTGTACTGACTTAATTCTGAAAAGGAGCTGCTGTAAGGTTTGTTGCTTCTCTTGGGTAAGTTGTTCGTTGGCAATTAAGACAGCCTCCGACTTAAAAATCACTTCTACCTCTTTTAAGCCATTGCTCAATAAAGTACTACCAGAGCTTACGATATCGCATATGCCATCGGCTAGCCCAATACTTGGGGCAATTTCTACCGAGCCCGATATTTCGTGGATAGTGGCCGTTATATTATGCTTAGAAAGATAGTTTCCCAATATTTTGGGATAAGAGGTAGCAATATCTTTTCCTTGAAAATGGCTGATGTCTGCATAATCAATATTTTTGGGAATGGCTAGTGAGAGCCTGCACTTAGAGAAGCCGAGCCGTTGTACAAGTGTAACCGCCTGGTCTGACTCTACCAGTACGTTTTCTCCAATAATGCCCACGTCTGCTACCCCATCTGCTACATAGCCAGGGATGTCGTCGTCTCTCAGGAAGAGTAGCTCAGCCGAAAAGTTGGTTGCTTCGGACTTCAGTTTTCCAGTACCCTTGTTGAAGTCGATACCACATTCTCTTACAAGTTTTATAGAGGCATCGCTTAACCTGCCCGATTTCTGGACGGCTATTCTAATCGTATTTTTCATCGGGTATTATGTTGTTTTAAAAGTTTAAATAATTTTTGAGGTGCATTTAACAAACTTCTGTACTCCTCTATAAATCGCACTTTATAATCAAGCAGCAGTTTCATCAATATATATTCTTACTACAGCGTGCAACAATAGAAGAAGAGGGTGTAATTGTATGTGTATAGGTTAAGATAAGAAGAATGGTACTTATGGTACGTGATTTTACGAAGGCAAATTTATGAAATGCCCGTTATGATACAAATAAATAGGGGAGTTTTGTACTACGATGGTAGCTATGCTAATCAGTAGTAAGCTTACTCTCTGGGAAGGCCGCTGCCAAGGTTTCTTTCATTTTTTTTCTAGTGGACTGATAGGATTGGTGCTCCACTACATTTTCTACTTCAATGATAGACTTTTTGTAGTCATAGAGTTCTTCACTTAGTATATCTTTAGTGTTTGTATCAATCCATTGTGTGTACCTAAATTCTTTAGTACGTACACTGTATCCCATTACCTTTCCTCTTCTACGAGGGTATTGTGAGCAAGCGACTTCTTTATGTTGGTATGTTGAATCCTGAAATACCTCTTCAAAGCTTTTTCCATCAAGTTGATCTGGTACTTTAAGCCCTGCTAGCTTACACAGAGATGGATAGATGTCTACGAACTCGACCAGTGTATTTACTTTATAAGAAGACTTGCTAAAGGCAGGCTTTATAAGCAAAGGCGCTCGCGTAGCCCAATCAAAATTGGTTTGCTTGCCCCAAAGGTTGAAATCGCCTAAATGATAGCCATGGTCTCCTACAAGTACGATGATTGTATTATCATAAATATTGAGCCGCTTCAGCGCCGCTATTAATAGCCCAATTTGTGCGTCGATGTAGCTTACGCCCGCAAAGTAAGCGCTAATAAGTTGTTGCTGTTTTACAAGTGGAATAGGTCCTTTATCAGGAATATCAACATACTCTCGCAGCTCATCCATATCGTGAAAAGCATACTTAGGAGCATTTTGGGGAGCTTTGTATCGAGTAAGGTCAAACTGGCTGAATGGATAATATTGAAAATACTTGGCGGGCGCTACATAGGGTAAATGGGGTTTGTGAAAACCTACTGCAAGGAAAAAGGGCGTTTCCTTGTCATTGGCCAAGCTTTCTAAAGCTGTGATGGAAGCTTCTGCTACCCTTCCGTCAGGCAGATAGCTATCTTTGACGGGAGCCGCCTCCCAGCTCATCCAGTTGAAAGAAGACCCTTCTCTCATTTCTTTAATCGGATGATGCGTTTGGGGATCTCGCTTGATATATCTTTTGTCGTGAATACCCAGTTTATCACTAATATCTTTTACATAATCATACGTAAGCTGATATAAAGGACCGTATTCAGGGTAATCAAATTCTGTAGAGGGAGTTGTCCAGCTTTCTATGTCATCCAGAAGTTGGTTATGAAATATTTTACCAAATGCTTGTGTATGATAGCCATTTTGCTTGAAATACTGCGGTAATGTAATAATCTCGGGGTTATTTCCTCTGAAATGCGCCCTATTTTCAATTACTTTTGTACTATTAGGCCTTTTACCAGTTAAAAAAGAGGTGCGAGAGGGATTACAAATCGCTTGTTGCGCAAAAGCTTGTTCAAATAAAAAGCCCTCTCTGGCAAGTGTATCAATATGGGGCGAGTGTATGTTCTCATAGGCATAGCAACCAAGCTGCGCCCTCAGATCATCAGAAATGATGAACAAGACATTAGGCGTCTGTGCTATGGTATCGCTTACAGCAAATAGTCCCAACAAGTAGATAAAGTATTTCATATGGTAGCTATCAAAAACAGGATGATTTTACGCTTGTAAGACGTATCAGCACGCATTGACCCTGAAGTATCCAAAGATTCTTCTGAAGCCATTAAAGTAGCACTTTACATTGATTAATGGGCTTTATCTCACCTATGTACGATTTGTATTCTGAAATGGTAGTTGAATTTTTTTAGTACTTTTTTCTTTGCTGAGAATTGAATAGTTTTAAGAAACTTAAATATTCGACTATTTATGCAGGTACAGGAAAAGAATTTGATGCTTAAAAACTTGCACGAGTTACTGAGTAGTGATGATGAGAGTAATGTGGCGGTAGGGCTGCAACTGTTAGCGAATGTAGAGGACATGCAACCCTTCATTACTTACTTATTGGTATATGCTTATCTTCTAGAAGATACAGGGCTACAGGCTGATGCCAAGGCCTATCTCGAGCAAGCAGCACCTCCTTCTTTGTTGGCACTTGCCAAGGAAGTAACCTTCGACAATTACAACCTACAACTAAACAACCGCGCTCTTACACAAATCATCAATCTTCCTTACATCAATCAATCCTTTTTCTTTAAGAAAACATACCATCTGGGCGGAGATGATTTTGCCTTTTATTGCCTTAATACTTTAGACGGCATCGAAGAGGCTGACTGGATCGATAACCTCTACGCAGATAATAAGCAAGTAAAAAGTTTTGAGAAGATTCTCGATAAACTGCCTCGGGTAGAAAACATTAGTTTTATCAATAGCCAAGTGAAGGTACTGACCGTAAAAGCACATAAGCACTTGGCTAATTTATACTTGAGCGATAATCTTATTAGAGAAATACCTGAGGATATAGGTCTTTTTAGTCAACTTACCAACTTAGAGCTTGGTAATAATCTGATCAAAGAAATCCCCAACTACATCGGGCAACTCTCAAGGCTCAATTACCTGTATTTGAGTAACAATCAAATCAAAGAAATTCCTGAAAGTATCGGTGATTTAAAGCATTTACAAACCCTTAATCTCGACTATAACCTCATTCGTTTTTTTCCAGAAAGCTTTTGTGCGTTAAAGGCTTTACAGTATTTATATATTACCCAAAATCAACTTCAAACGCTTCCACAAGAAATACATCAGCTAGAAGGGCTTATCAACCTTAGTTTGAGTAATAATCAAATTAGGACACTTCCTGATAACTTCTGTAAATTGAAAAACTTACAGAATATATACCTTAATAGTAACCGCTTGAAGTTACTCCCAGAAAACTTTGGTGAGCTAGAAAATTTACGTTATATAGATTTAGGGCAAAACTACCTACAGATGCTTCCGGCAAGTATGGCGCAATTAACCGCTCTCAATAGTTTGTATTTAAGCAATAATCAGCTTAGGGCACTCCCTGAGGCACTTTTTAAGTTGACAGCGCTCCAAAGCTTGTACTTGAGTAATAATCCCCTTAGAGAAATTTCTGACGACATCCGACTGCTGGAGGGCTTGCAATACCTCGACCTCAATAATTGTCAGCTTTTTCAACTACCAGATGGTCTTTGCCAACTTAAAGGAATTATCAATATCTATTTAAATAATAATGCCATTCAAATGCTACCTACTACACTAGGGCAGCTAGAAAGCTTACAGTACCTAGAGTTAAGCGCCAATCGGGTAACAGCGTTACCAGCTAGTTTAGGGCAGCTTCACGCACTACAATCGTTAAATTGTAGCAGTAACCAGCTAGAAACGATCCCCGAGAGCATTGGTCAATTGGAAAGCCTGCATACCTTAAATCTCAGTAATAATCGTATCAAGTATTTACCTGATACACTCAACAATCTCTCGCGCCTTAAATCACTGTACTTAAGCAACAACAAAGTAAAAACCCTTCCTCCTTCTTTTGGTCATCTTATCAGCTTACAGTATGCTTACCTCAATGGAAATCAGCTTACTGCGCTTCCAGAAGATATTGGTGAGTTGCTTACCATAGACTACCTAGACTTGAGTAATAATCAATTAAGCGAGTTGCCTGCTTCTATAGGAAAGCTAAGTTCTATGCATCACCTCTCTTTGGCTAATAATCATCTCAAAGCTTTTATTGATGACTTGGAGGAACTTAACAATCTACAGTTTTTAGACTTGAGTAACAATCAACTTCATACGCTTCCAAAAGCGATTAATGCTTTACATAACCTACACACCCTCTACGCAAGAGACAACCATCTTTCTGAATTACCCAGACCGCTTTGTCAGTTAGAGAACCTACGCTACCTAGATGTGAGCGGAAACTTAATTACACAGCTCCCAGATGGTATTGATCAGCTAAGTATTTTGCAAACAGTTTATCTTGCACAAAACCGCCTTACCAATCTACCTAAAGCATTATGGCAGTTACATAGCTTAGAATATCTAGACGCAGGGCACAACCAAATCACCGAGCTACCCGACGAGATCGCTGCTTTGGAGAATATTAAGTCTCTGTACTTACAAAATAATACTATTAAAAGACTCCCAGATGGTGTAGCAGCGTTGGAGTGTTTAGAATACCTAGACCTGTCGCACAACCAGCTTGAGGAAATCCCCAAGGCACTCACACAGATACCCAGCCTTGTATCTATCAGTCTTGGTAACAACCAACTTCATCAGGTACCTGAAACACTATGTGATTTACTTACTTTAGAGACGCTACATCTACAGAACAATCAACTTACAAAAATGCCTGATCAATTGGACCGTCTTAACGGTCTTACGACACTCAATTTACAAGACAATCCTATCGACCTAAAAGAGCAAGTGCGTATACGCGCCGCTTTACCCTATACAGAAATTCACTTTTAAATGCCTGATTCTTATCCATATCACTTACAATCTTTTAAAAAAGAAGAGGTAGAAGTCGTCTATACAGACCTAGGTGAAGGCGAGCAAACCTTGGTTTTCATTCACGGCTTGGCTAGTTATCTACCCATATGGGTGAAAAATATTGATTACTTCAAGCAATATTATCGTTGTATTGCCATCGACTTACCTGGTCATGGCTACTCTTCTAAGGGTGACTACCCCTACACCATGACTTTCTATGTAGAAATGGTCAGTGCTTTGTTGAAAAAGCTTGCAGTCAAGAAAGCGATTTTGATTGGACATTCTATGGGTGGACAAATTGCTATATTTTTAGCTACGCAAGCGCCTATGCAATTTTCTCACTTGGTGTTAGCCGCTCCTGCGGGCTTTGAAACCTTCAATGGAACACAACGCGCCATTCTCTCACAGTTGGCTTCGCCTCAAACATTACAATACGTACAATCTCTACTTAATTTAAAGAACTATTTTCATGACTTGAAGGAGAAAGATTACTCTTTGCTAGAAGAACTCAATGGCCTCCTTTATCAACAAACGGATGCTTCTATGGGTACTATCCTTTCTAAGTCGATGAAGGGAATGCTCAACGAACCTGTTTTTGACCGTTTAGAGAAGATTATTCAGCCAACTTTGGTGCTTTTTGGAGAGAGTGATCAGCTTATTCCTAATCGCTTTTTTAACAATGTGTCTACTCAGCGTATTGCCCTGCAAGGTACTTCTCAAATACGTAATCATAAACTTCGCATGATGGCGAATTGTGGTCATTTTTTACAATACGAATGTGCCGAGACCTTCAACAAAGAAGTAAGTACCTTCCTACATAACCACGTATTTGTGAAAGTTTGAGAGGCTGCAGTACTTTTGGAAGAGCACAAGCGCTGGAAGCACTTGAACCAGCACGATGTGGCTATTGCCCGATAAAGTAAGAAAGTATGAGTAAAAAAAACCTCCAAAGAAACAAAGTTCAAATAGCCTCTAAGAAAGCAACTCAAAAGCATCGGCATCTTGATGTGCTGGAAATTTATCCCTAAAATGTGCAAGTTCTGCTTTTGAAAGCGTCTGGGTAACAATCGCTTCCTCTTCATTTACCCTTGCTAAGGTAATTCCTTTGTAATTATATATACCTGAGCGTCCAGGATATATCATTCCTTTATGATCTTTGCCTACTCTATTGACACCCACTGTATAGCAAAGATTCTCAATGGCTCTGGCTTCCAATAAAGTATCCCAAGCGTTGATCCTAGGGCTCGGCCAGTTGGCTACGTAGAGAAGCACATCGTAAGCGAGGGGAGTATTTCTACTCCATACAGGAAAGCGTAGGTCATAGCAGATGAGTGGGCAAATTTGCCAATCTTTGATGCTTACTATACACTTTTCGCTACCTGGCGTGTAAATAGCGGTCTCTCCCGCCATGGTAAACAAATGGTGTTTATCATAGTAATCATAGGTGCCGTCTGGCCTCATCCAAAGTAACCGATTATAGTAGGCTTCTCCTTCCTTTACAATATAGCTACCCGTGATGACTGCCCGTTTCTGCGCAGCCATTTGCTTCATCCATTTAAAAGTAGTCAGGTTCATGGGTTCAGCCCAGGTAGCGGCCTCCATTGTAAAGCCAGTGGTAAACATTTCGGGTAAGATGATCAAGTCTGTTTCTTCCTCAATCTGCCATATTTTTTCTTCTAGCATAGCACAGTTTGCCTGTGGATTTTCCCAATGTATATCAGTTTGAATAAAGGTGAGTGTTAAATCTTCCATAGAGGATTGCTTTGTTCCTTGCCGATAAGATAAACAATTTAATCGAAAAGTGAAGTGCTCAAAACTTTCTATACTAAGGAATAAAATCACTATCTTTGCACCCCGAAAACATGACTATGGAAGCATATCACACACATACCTTTGATAATGGTATTCGCGTCATTCATAAGGAAGTACAACATACTAGTATCGCACACTGTGGTTTTATTTTGGATATTGGTAGCCGTAACGAAAAGCCACACCAGCAGGGCTTGGCGCACTTCTGGGAACACATGGTTTTTAAAGGTACGCAACGGAGAAAAGCCTTCCACATTCTTAACCGCCTAGAGGCAGTAGGGGGAGAATTGAATGCATATACTACGAAGGAAAAAATTTGTTTTTACGCCTCTCTCCTAGACCACCACTATGAGAAGGCAGTGGAATTACTTACTGACATTACTTTTAATTCTGTTTTTCCAGAAAAGCAAATTGAAATTGAAAAAGGGGTCATTTTAGAGGAGATGGCTATGTACCAAGATGCCCCTGAAGATGCCATTCAAGATGAGTTTGATAGTTTGGTGTTTAAGAACCACGCACTCGGTTATAATATTTTAGGAACTAGCAGCAGTGTAGCAGGCTTTCGGAAAGCTGACTTTGAGCAATTCATACGAGAAAACCTCAATACAGAGCGGATTATCTTTTCGTCAGTAGGTAACCTCCCTTTTAAAAAAGTGCTACGGCTTGCAGAAAAATACATGCAAGCTTTTCCTCATTGCTCGTCTCTTCCTACACGCCCTATTTTTTATGCTTACCATCCTATAGAATTACAATGATCACTCCGTATGTCTCATGCCCACTGCGCCATTTGTAGAACTTCCTACCATTTACGCCACGATAAGCGGCTGGCTTTCTTAATGCTCAATAATATTCTTGGAGGACCTTCTATGAATTCACGCCTCAACCTTCGTTTACGCGAAAAATATGGTTTGGTTTACTCAGTAGAAGCCAACTACCAAGCCTACTTAGATACGGGTATCTGGGCAATCTTTTTTGGTACAGAACAGCGACGCTTGAATCAATCGATACAGTTGGTTGTAAAGGAATTGAAGAAAATAAAATCACAGCAATTAGGCACGCTTCAACTTCACTATGCAAAAGAACAAATGAGAGGTCAGCTAGCGATGGCAGAGGAAAACAACTTGAGCGTTATGCTAATGATAGGAAAAAGCTGGCTAGATCTTGGAAGAATAGAACCTCTAGCTACTATCTTTTCACAGATCGATCAAGTTACTGCTGGGCAATTACTAGAAGTAGCTAATGAGATTTTCGAAGAAAAAATGTTGAGTTTACTTACTTATTTACCAGAAAAGTCTTAGAAAAATGCAGAAAAAGACGCAGAAATAGTAAGATTGACAAACAAATATGTTAATATTGTACTCGGATTATACTAGGGGGAATTTATTAGGAACACAGCTACCATAATCAGATAGACTTGTTCGTTGCTAGTACAACTGCTATTTTTGATTATCTAACCTACGCTTACTACCATGAACAGAGTATCATTTTTTATCTTATTGTTAACTCTTTCTTATTTGACGAGTTATTCACAGGATAGCTGGTTTCAGACCCGGGCTAGCGGAAATGGTAATATTCAGGTGTATTATCATGTCAATGAGCCCTATTTTTATGAAGAAGAGGGACAACTAAAAGGTACAGAATACGAGTTGTTTCAGGCCTTTATTAAATTTGTAGAGAAACGCTACAGTGTAAAGTTAAAAGTACAATATACAGGTATTAATAATTACAGTGAATTCTACAATACTGTAAAAGGTGCTTCCAATGGTACTTTTGGACTAGGCTCAGTTTCTATTACAGAAGAAGGTGAGAAGGAGATAAGATTTAGTGCCTCTTACCTGCCTGACATTGATGTGCTCGTTAGTAGTAATAACCTCCCCATCATCACAGATTCTAGTAAAATAGCACAGGCTTTTAAAGCGGCCAAAGGGCTAACGGTAGAAAATACCATCTACCAAGACGAGATGATAGTCTTGAAAAAACGCTATCCGAGCCTTAGTGTAGTATTTGCTAATCATATAGAGGAGGTTCGAAACCGACTGGCAAAAGAAAATAATTTATTTGGCTTTATATCCTTGATTGACTACCTACAAATGCGCCTTAATAAAATTCGGGTGAAGCGACAGGTACTTTTCAATCAGCAACGTATAGGGAAAGCGATGATCCATCCGCTCACTAGCGACTGGAGTGAGCCGCTCCAAACCTTTTTTGATTCAGAGGCGGTAGATGGTATTTTGACGGATATTTATCGTAAGTATTTTGGGGATGAGATCTACGAGTTGGCCATTAGCCAGCAAGGAGATCCTAGCCTTTTGGCAATTAAGGAACAAGAAGTAAGGGAGCAGGAACTAGCCGAGCAAACTACTCAAATTAATACCACACAAGACCAGCTTAAAGAGCGTAATCTCATTTTGTATGCTGGCTTAGGGCTTCTGGCACTCATTGCTGTACTTCTGTTTGTATTTTTGAGTCGCTATCGTAGTCAGAAGAAATCGAATGTATTACTAGAGCAACTTAACAAACAAGTAGAAGCACAAAAAACACAAGTGCAGAGAGCTAATACAGAGCTAAAAACGCTTAACGATGAGATTGAACAAGCTAAAAATGCGCTAGAAGGTCAAAATAAGAAGATATTAGACAGTATTCGCGCAGGGAAGTCTATCCAAAAGGCCTTATTGCCTTTTGAAGATCGACTTCATAGTGCTTTTTCTGACCACTTTGTCATTTGGAACCCAAAAGATGTGGTTTCTGGCGATTTTTACTGGCTTAGCCAACTAGGCAATACTACTTTCTTAGCCGTGGTAGACTGTACAGGGCACGGTGTACCTGGCGCCTTCGTAAGTATGTTAGGCTTTGCCCTCTTAAATGATATTGTAAACGTACAGAAAATTCACGAGCCCAATAAAATCTTAGAGTTGCTTCATAATGGTATCGAAAACGCCCTCATGCAAGGAGATACCGACGAAAAGCACGGTATGGATGTTTGCTTCTGCCGTATTGACCAACGCTCAGAAGAGGAATTTCAACTAATTTATGCTGGCGCCAAGCGTCCACTATACGTTTTCAGTAATCGTAAGTTAGGTAAACTAGCTGGCGATAGAATTGGCGTAGGCGGTGGTTTATTAACGGTTTCTGATCAAGAGCTACATTTTAATAATTACGGACTTACCCTTAACAAAGGCGATGTGCTTTACCTCACAACGGACGGCTATGCAGATACCCCTAATAGAGAACGTAAGAAATTGGGTACTTCTCAGATGGAAGAGTTTTTCAGGAGGTATGCCCCCTTCCCTATGAAATGGCAACAAAATAAACTGTTACAAAACTTAGAAGAGTTTCAAGAGGACGTAGACCCTAGAGATGATGTCACTATTATAGGTATTAAACTTTAGAGGAAGCGTTTCAGCGTCTGTTCAATACGTTTTAAGTAGCCTGAGCCAAACAGATTGAGATGCACCAAAAGAGGATACAAGTTGTAAATAGCATAGCGCTGTTGTATGCCCTCTTCTAAAGGGAAGGCCTCGTGGTACATGTCTAGAAATTCATCATCAAAACCACCAAATAGTTGTGTAAAAGCAATTTCTGACTCTCTAAGCCCATAATGCACCGCAGGATCTATGAGGGCAGGTTGTCCTTGTTTGTCTACAATGACATTCCCGTTCCATAAATCACCATGCAACAAAGCAGGCTTCTCCTTAGGTAATAAATGAGGTAGCTTTGTATAAAATTTATCAAATTGCTCAAGATGTTTTTGAGAAAGCAATTGATTATAATAAGCAAGCCCTGCTTGTACTTTTAGGCGTTTTTCGATAAAAAAAGTAATACCATCTTCCAAAAACTCATTGCTTTGCCGCAAAGACCCAATATAATTGTTGTGATCTAACCCAAAATAAGTCTGGGTATGCGCATGCAGATGTGCCAATGAAGTACCCAAGTTTTGCCAAAAGTCTGGTTTAGGATAAGCATCGGGTAAAAACTCTAGTAGAAGATACTTGTACCCTTGTGCCTCACCAACCCCAAGTACTTCAGGAATGCTGATAGCGCCTGTATGCTGGAGTAGATGGAGTCCCTTTGCTTCTGCTTCGAAAAGGTCGAGCGATGTGTCTTGATTGTACTTGATGAAGTAGCTTTCTTTTTGGCGAGTGGCTACGTGTACTGCATTGTTGATACACCCACCTGTAAGCACCTCAAAAGAAGCAACCTTCTTATTTTCTCCAAAAGCCTGAAAAAGTATGCTTTCAAATATCTCTACCTGTTCATTGTTAAGCATGAATACGCGTTAAAAAATATGGTCGCTCAGTGTACCGTACAGGTCAAACTCTGCCGCTTGATGAATGTGTACTGAGTCAAAATCACCTATACGTGTGTAGGGCTCTGCTGTTGCTTCTACCAACACCTCTTTGTCAACTTCTGGAGAGTCGTGTTCTGTTCTTCCTACAAAGTAGTTTCCCTCCTTACGATCAAAGAGTACTTTAAAGGTACGTCCTATTTTTTGTGCATTAAGTTGTTGTGAAATTCCTTGTTGTAATGCCATAATGTCGCTCGCCCGCTGCTGCTTTACCTCTTCAGGTACATTATCTTCCATAGTAAAAGAATGGGTCTGCTCTTCGTGAGAGTAAGTAAAAATGCCTAGTCGATCAAAACGCATTTGCTCTACGAAGTGGTACATTTCTTCAAAGTGTGCTTCGGTTTCTCCGGGATGTCCTGCAATCAAAGTAGTTCTTAGCGCAATGTCAGGTACTCTCTCACGAATGGTTGCAATCAGCCGTTCTGTTTTTTCTC
>CALEMF010000017.1 GCA_937911505.1 uncultured Cytophagales bacterium | reverse complement strand
TACTCGCTTTTCGATTCGGTAGCACCTTTTTATTACTAGCAACTTGAGTTAATTATCTATATTTTGATCTATTCTCTATCTTTTCCGAGTACATAAAATCTTTTTAGTAAACATACATAGAGAAAATCATCTTACACTCGTATTCAGCTTATAACAAGTTTCCGTATTATTTACGACGTGTTTTAGTTACTCTTTTACTGCCATTTTTTCCCTTCACTCCTTTTGTTACTTTTGTTGTGCCGTTAGCGCTTTTGGTTGCTCTTGTACCTTTGGCACGTCCGTTAGGACCCTTCGCACCTTTCGCCACCTTCTTACCACCATTGGGACCTTTTGCGCCTTTTACCACTTTTTTACCGCCATTAGGGCCTTCTACGCCTTTTACCACTTTCTTACCTCCGTTAGGACCTTCTACACCTTTTACTACTTTCTTGCCTCCGTTAGGACCTTCTACACCTTTTACCACTTTCTTACCTCCGTTAGGGCCTTCTGCAACTTTTACTACTTTTTTACTACCATTTTCGTATTCGGTAGTTGTAACAGTTTGCTTACCTCCATTAGGGCCTTCTTTTGTTTCGGTTTCAGTAGTTTGGGTAAATCCTACTGTTACAGAAAAAACTAAGAACAAAACTGCGATTGATAAAACCTTTAATAAGTATTTCATACTTTTCTGCTATTTTAAATTATTAAAATTGTTTGTCTAGTAGATATTCCTAGGTTCAAAAGGTTTAATGTTAAGGTAAAATTTTTACATAGCTGATACGAGCTCTTCCTTGTACCAAAGGTATAGTAAGTATACTCACTGCCTACCTAAGCCTTCATTTATACAAATATATAAAGGAGAATCTTACACTAGCGAGCGCTATAACTACACGAAAAACCTTCTAAAACAATTTTAATGTTTTCATTCTTATACAAAGGACTGAAATCAAATGGCAGTTCTTTACATTTTTATTCAGGGTTTGTCTGAGATAAGTCCTGTTTTTTTACTACAATTAAATCTAATAAACGTGCTATGGAGTTAAACGAATTCATAAAAGGACTTAAGCGGCGAAGCCGAGGCCAAAAAGAGTTTCAGCAGGCGGTAGAAGAGGTAGCCGAAGACTTGATACCCTATATCAACGATCATCCTAAGTATAAGAAAGCCAAAATACTAGAAAGGCTTACAGAACCTGACAGGATCGTCATCTTTCGAGTATGTTGGGAAGACGACCAAAATAACATACGCGTCAATAGAGGGTACAGGGTACAGTTCAGCAACACAATTGGTCCTTACAAGGGAGGACTCCGCTTCGACAAATCTGTCAATCTAAGTATTCTAAAATTTCTTGGCTTTGAGCAGATTTTCAAAAATAGCCTTACTACCCTCCCTATTGGTGCAGGTAAAGGAGGCGCTAATTTCAACCCTAAGGGCAAGTCTGATGCAGAGGTAATGCGTTTTTGCCAATCTTTTATGACTGAGCTTTCTAAACACATTGGCGCAGATACTGATATTCCCGCAGGAGACATTGGCGTGGGAGCAAGAGAAATAGGCTATCTGTTTGGTCAGTACAAGCGTATCAAACATAAGTTTCAGAGTGGTGTACTTACTGGTAAGAGCCTAGATTATGGTGGAAGTCCCATCCGAAAGGAAGCTACTGGCTACGGAGCCGTCTATTTTGCCCAAGAAATGCTTAAAAGACGAGACGAAGAGGTGGAAGGAAAGGTTTGCCTCGTATCAGGCGCAGGTAATGTAGCGCAGTATGCGGCTGAGAAGCTTATCGACTTAGGGGCAAAAGTAGTTACTTTATCCGATCGAAGTGGTTTCGTTTATGTAAAAGACGGTATCTCTCGAGAGATGCTCGATTACATTATGGATTTGAAGAACAACCAGCGGGGTAGTTTGAGCGATCTACCCGATAAATTCGATTGCGAATTTCACGAAGGCGAAAAGCCTTGGAACATTCGCTGTGATATGGCCTTTCCTTGTGCTACCCAGAATGAAATCCAGTTGGAAGATGCCAAGAATCTAGTGCGTAACAGTTGTGTACTTATTGCAGAAGGCGCTAACATGCCCACTGTCAACGAGGGTATTAAGCTTTTTAAGGAAGCCAAGGTACTCTATGCACCCGGGAAAGCAGCCAACGCAGGAGGAGTAGCCATTTCAGCCTTAGAGATGACCCAGAATGCTACTCGTATGACTTGGACAAGAGAAGAAGTGGATAAGCATCTACAAAACATTATGCAGAAAATCCACGATAAGTGCGTGGAATACGGAAAGCAACCCGATAATGGCTATGTAGACTATGTAAAAGGTGCCAATATAGGTGGTTTTGTAAAGGTGGCTGACGCGATGCTAGATTATGGTATTGTATAGTTACTTGAAGAGCAAGGCGCCCTTTATGAAAGTCAATTTCTTTACAGCCTTTTCAAGGAGCAACGTACGATAGGTAGCCGTGTAATGTACTGTTTCCTTCTTTTAGTGGCTTCTATATGGTTACTTTATGGCAACAACGCTTTACATTCACAGAAGCATAATAAGAATCACACAAGAAAATTACCTATACTTCTTATTTTTACGTTGAAGGATTATACATTGTCATTTTAATACCTTTCTAGTAGGATTTAATGCCTCATTAATATGAATCTTAGAAAGCAGCAAGAGGAACTAATACTAAGTGGAAATCTCAAGAAAGTGATGTGGAAGCTAAGCTTACCAGCTATTATGGCAATGGTATTGTTTGGCTTAAATGCTTTTTTGGATACCGTATTCGTAGGGCAACTCATTAACGAAACCGCGCTGTCTGGTGTTGCTTTGGCTTATCCCTTCACTTCTATTATGATGGCGGTAGGGGCGCTGGCAGGTACAGGTGCAGCAGCCGTTTTGAGTATCGCCATTGGCGCCCAAAAGATGGCTGTACAGGAGAAAATCATTGGTAATGCTACGCTCGTAATGCTTGTCACTACAGCGTTGTTCAGCATACCTGCTTATTGCTTTGCCGATGACTTAATCGCGATGATGGGTGGCAAGGGGGAGATTCTACAAATAGGCACTACCTATCTTAAAATTACCATTCTAGGTTCCTTTTTTTGGATTTATGG
This sequence comes from uncultured Cytophagales bacterium, assembly GCA_937911505.1. Lineage (GTDB taxonomy): Bacteria > Bacteroidota > Bacteroidia > Cytophagales > Thermonemataceae > CALEMF01. The sequence goes on along the minus strand of CALEMF010000017.1, from coordinate 207,548 downwards.
CTTAGGGCTCAACTTTATCGTAAGAGGTGAAGGAAAGATGAAAGAGGCCGCCCTTATGATGAGCTACGGGCTTATTCTGAATGTCATACTCAATCCTATTATGATTGGTGTGCTCAAAATGGGGGTAGCAGGTGCAGCTTGGGCTACCAATATAGGCATGCTTTTATACTGCTTGGTGGGCTATGCTTACTTCAAAAGAGGGAAGGCTTCTTTCAAAGCACAAATCAATCAAATTCGCTACGACAAGCAAGTGATCAGTAGCATTATTCGGAATGGACTACCTGGCTTCATTATGTCTATGATGGGTTTGGTACAGGCCATTGTAGTTTTCAATGCACTAAGCAACTATGGCACAGAAGAAGACATTGCCTTTTTTGCCTCTGCAAATCGTATTCAGCTTTTTCTTATGACCCCCCTTTTTGGCTTAATGCGCGCGCTACAGCCTGTTATTGGTATTAATTTTGGCGCCAACCAAATAGACCGTGTAAAGCAAAGCTTTTGGCTTTTTACACGAACAGGCGTCTACATCATTGCTCCTTTCTGGTTATTGATGACGATCTTTCCTGATCTCGCACTTAAGTTGATGCTCCCAGACAGGATCTTTATGACCGAAGAACTCCTCAATTTTCGTGTGTACATGCTAGTACTCCCTTTTCTCTCGCTTGTCTTTATGGCGCTTACCTTTTTTCCAGCCATCAACGAAGGGAAATACGGCAGCATTATTGGTCTTGCACGGCAGGTCGTTTTCTATGTACCTGTGATGCTACTCTTGCCTAGATATTTTGGCATAGAATGGATCTATTTCGGCGCAACTGCTATTGATTTACTCTTGACCATCTGGATTACCGCGTTGGTAGTAAGGCTTTTCAAGAAAATAGAAAAATCTCAGAAAAAGAAAACACAAAAAGCTGCCATACAAACGTAGATTTACGTTCTCTTAAAGAAAAGATGTTCCAATGGATACAGTACACTACACACAGTTGATTAAACAAAAGGCGCAAGCACTAGGATTTTTCTACTGTGGTGTATCCAAGGCTGACTTTCTAGAGGAGGAAGCGCCTCTTTTAGAGCAGTGGCTCCATCAAAATATGCACGGTGAAATGGCCTATATGGCCAATCACTTCGATAAGCGCCTCGATCCACGAAAACTAGTAGAAGGCGCACAGTCTGTTGTTACTGTATTACTCAATTATTATCCTGAGAAAGACTTAGCTAACGAAGAGCATTATAAAATATCCAAATACGCTTACGGGCAAGACTATCACTTTGTCATAAAAGATAAGTTGAAGGCTTTGATGGCCTACATCCACAAAGAAATTGGCGAGGTAAACGGAAGGGCTTTTGTAGACTCTGCCCCTGTAATGGATAAAGCTTGGGCAAAAAGAAGTGGAGCAGGCTGGATAGGAAAGCACAGCAATCTCATTAGCCGAGAGAAAGGAAGCTTCTTTTTTATTGGCGAGTTGATCATAGATTTACCACTCACTTATGATGCACCCATCAAAGACTACTGCGGTACGTGCACACGCTGCATAGAAGCCTGCCCTACAGATGCCATTGTAGCACCTTATGTGGTAGATGGCAGTAAGTGTATCTCTTACTTTACAATTGAGCTAAAGGAGGCTATTCCAGAGGAAGTGAAGGGTACTTTTGACGACTGGATATTTGGTTGCGATATTTGCCAAGATGTGTGCCCTTGGAATCGTTTCAGTGAGCCTCATCAAGAAGAGGCTTTTGCCCCACATCCTTCCCTTGAAAAAATGACCAAGAATGATTGGGAAGAAATAACGGAGGAAGTCTTTAAAGAACTTTTTAGGAAATCAGCGGTAAAAAGAACAAAATTAAAAGGGCTACAAAGAAACATTCGTTTCGTTCGTGGCCCTCAACCGGAGTAATCATCTATTCAGTTACGATACTGAAAGCTCAAAGCAGCTATTCAAAACTGTACGATACTGCTTTACAAAGTGCTGATAGCACCATTCCCTTAGGGAGTCAACTTCTTTAGGTTGAAGTAATCTCAGTCCCTTTTTCAACTCCTTTTCAAATAAAAAGCGGTCGAAACTTACCTTCTGCAAAATTACTTTAACATATTCCAACATAGCAATACTTCGTTTAAAGTTAAAACTAGTTTTTAAATTTGTAATCATTCAAAAACAATCAAATAAATTGTTTTGTGTATTATTGCTACATAGGCACTTGTTTGAATCAGCTTGTTTAATTAAATGGACTGCTAAATTAAACATTTTTTTGAAAATAGCAACCATGATTTATCAAAAAAGTATAATAAAATATTGTTTAGTTTATATTATCATATTATGTAGTGTTCATAGCTTCGCCCAAAAAGCAAGTATAGAGTTAGGAAAAATGGTGATTACCCAAAATGAAGCTTTCACCATAAGCATTGCACTTAAAAATGCTAAATACGAACAACTGAGTTCTTTTCCTGACCTTATAGGCTTTACAAAATATGGTAGATATACGGAAACTTACACCGACAATAGTGCCGATGGGGAATCTGTTGAAATTGAGCGTATTGTACAGCCCTATTACGCACAACAACCTGGTGTTTATGAGATTCCCTCCTTTGCTATGAACATCAATGATGAGGTGCTTCAACAACCCGCCTTTACCATTACCGTCAACCCGCCTAATCAAAGCGGCCCACCCACACAAAACCTACTCATCGATCCAGAAGATCCTTTTCTTAGTGGAGAAGAGGCCGTAGAAGTAGAAGATGCTGGTAGGGATGTTTTCTTGGCAGTTACTGCTAACAAAGAAGAAGTTTTTGTGGGAGAAGGCTTCAACTTTACGCTAGCCCTCTATGTAGCGAATAACACCCCAAAGAATCTAGAATTTGTAAGAATTAGCCAGCAGCTAAACGACCTCTTAAAGCGGATAAAGCCTGCCAGTTGTTGGGAAGAGGACTTCAACATTGATCGTTTATACCCTGTAGAAGTACGCATTGATGAGAAAGTATATGACCAGTATAAACTTTACCAAGCCTCTTACTTTCCCTTTAATACTGATACGATTAATATCCCTGCGGTACAACTCAACATGATAGACAACAACTATCCTGAAGAGGAAGAAAATCACTACGTCAACCTCATAAGTAATCCTAAAACTATTCTTGTAAAACCGTTACCTCCTCACCCTATGAGAGATCGCGTAATGGTAGGTGACTTTTATTTAGATGAGAAAGCTTCTACCCTAAAAACACAAACAGGTGAGAGCTTTACCTACAACTTTGCCATTGTAGGAGATGGTAATATTGTGAACATCCCTACCCCTCAAATCGTTGAAAACGACACACTCGACTTCTATCCGCCTACCACAAGACAAGTAGTAAAACGAATCAATAATAGAGTAACGGGTGCCAAAGTGTTTGGCCATTATGTAGTTGCTCAGTCACCAGGAACAGTCGCGATGCGTCACTATTTTCGCTTCATCTATTTTAGTTTATCCAAACAAGATTATGACACCCTTTACCCCAAAACTATTATTGAGGTAAAAGGAGCCAAGCTTAATAAAGAGAATAGCAACCTCTTTGGAGATTTCTACGGTAAGTTAGAAAAAGAGAACAATACGCTTACTTCACTACACACCCCTCACTACACCAAGCTGTACATTAATATTTTCATGTTAGTGGTTTTATTGGCAACTTTGGTGAGTATTTTTGTCAATCGGCAAAAGCGATGACAGCGTAAACACAAACTAACATATTCATGAAAGACAAAGTAGTCGTTATTACGGGTGCTTCATCAGGCATAGGCAAAGCGTGCGCCGAGGTATTCGGCCGGGCAGGAGCCAAAGTGGTTATTACAGGTAGAAATAAAGAAAAGCTACAGGCAACGAGCGATCTACTCACTGACCAAAAGATTGATCACTTGCCCGTAGTAGCAGATGTAAGTGTTTTGGCTGATAACGAGCAAATGGTAAATACCGTCTTAGCCACCTATGGGCGCATAGATGTATTGATCAATAATGCAGGAATTTCCATGCGTGCTTTGTTTGAAGAGGTAGACGTAGCCGTGATAGAAAAAGTAATGCAGATTAATTTTTTTGGGACGGTATATGCCACCAAGCTGGCTTTACCACATTTAATCAAAACACAGGGTACTATTGTAGGAGTCTCTTCTATTGCAGGCTACAGAGGACTGCCAGCACGTACAGGTTACTCTGCTTCTAAATTTGCGATGCAAGGCTTTCTAGAAGCTCTACGCACCGAACTACTGAAAAAAAATGTCCACGTGTTGATTGCCTGCCCTGGCTTTACCGCTTCTAATATCAGAAATGTAGCTTTGGCCAAAGATGGCAACGTACAGGGTGAGTCGCCTAGAGATGAGCAAAAAATGATGACTGCCGAAGAGGTAGCTGAACATATCTATATAGCAGTGACCCAGCGACACCCTAGCTTGGTACTTACACGGCAAGGAAAGCTGACCGTCTTTCTCAACAAGTGGCTTCCGAAAAAGTGGATGGATAAGCTGGTTTATAATAGTTTAGCCAAAGAACCTGACTCGCCCTTTCAGTAAAATGTTGTACTGAGCAGCTTGGATGTTGCTTGTATTTTCTTAATTTTAGCACGATAAGCGGAAGCCGAAAAGCTATCAGAGTAGGCATTATGAAAGTTTCACATCTAAATTTTATAACCATGAAAAAATTTTTTCTCTCTCTATTATTGCTAGCCTTTATAGGCTTTACGGGCTACGCCCAAGACGTTCCTTTTATTGATGTAGGACTCAAAGCAGGTGCCAATGCTGCCAACTTTACAAACTTAACTGATGGTGTAGAAAATGATGGACTGAAACTAGGCTTTGTAGGTGGTGCGTATGCACGTTTTAAAATACCTATCGTTGGGTTATTTGTACAGCCTGAAGTACAATTCTCGCAAATGGGTGGAAATTTTACTATACCAGATGGGCTTGGAGCTGGCGGAAGAGATGAAGTAGAGACGCGCATCAATAACCTAGACTTTAACTTACTGCTTGGACAGCGCTTCGGTGTTGGACCGTTAGGAATTCGTGTGAATGTAGGTCCTACTTACAGTAGAGTACTTTCTGCTGACCAAACTATAGATGGTGGAGACGAGGAAGACATACAAGACCAACTTAAGGAGAACTTATGGGCACTAGGACTAGGTGCTGGGTTAGATATTTCTAAGCTAAGTATTGACTTACGTTACCAGCTTGGCTTAACCCGCCTCGCTGAGGACGATGAAAATGATGATACCAGAAATAGTGCGATTCAACTAACGCTCGGCTTCAAACTTTTTTAGCCTAGCGATTTATCTACTATAAAACACACTTGTGAGCAACCTCATCAGTGTGTTTTATACTTTTTTAAGCTTTCCTTCGTCGTTGTATTCCACCTCTCCTACATCAATAATTTTTTGTAGGGCTTCTAGCAGTGCTTCCTTGGTCTGTGGGTTAATAAGTTTAACCAATGCCTCGATAGACAAGCTTTTGTAAGCCAACGCCTTCAAAATACGTTCTCTGTACCGTTCGTAGTGGTTTTCGCTCAAGCGCTTCTCTTTCTTTTTTCTCAAGCAAATATCACACACCCCACAAGGTTCGTAAGAGACCTCTCCAAAATATTCTAGCAGCAGTTGGGTTCTACAACGATTTTCGTGCTGTGCATAATGAACTACCGCTTTCGCCTTGCGCAAATCGCGCTCTTTACGGGCATTGATCTTCTGTAAATCAATGGGTAGCTCACTTACCTGTGAGCGGGGTAATAAGAAAGTAATCTGTGGTTTTTCTTTTTGCTTTTCATAGTGTAGTACCTTACGCTGATCTAACTGTACAAGATAGTTTACGATGGTTTTTACATCTGTTTGCCCCTTCTGTGCTAGCATCTTTTCTGATATTTTCTTAAAGCTATTGAACAACTCCCCTCCGTACATTCTGAGTAGTAGTTGTATCATAGGTTCATACTTTGGATTAGCTACTTGAAAAGCATACAACTCTTTATTATCCACATTAAAAAGTACCTTAGAAGGCGAATGGTACCCCTCGCTAAGCTGAATCACGCCCTCCCCTTCTAAGATTCTAAGCGTATGGTATACTGCTACACTCTCTAGGTTAAAGTGTTGAATAAAATCAACCCAATCGAAGTCAAAGCTCTGCATCTCGCCGCTTCCGACTGCCAGTTGTAAATAATTGGCCAAAGCTTGGTAAACTTTCTGAATAGTAGCCAACTCAGGGTAGGATTTTCTAATTCTAATCTCTAGCTGCTGGGTATCTTCCTTATTAAACAGTACAACTGCATAAGCTTTCTGCTCATCTCTGCCTGCTCTTCCAGCTTCTTGGTAATACGCCTCCAAAGTATCAGGCAGTTCTAAATGTATGACTACCCGTACGTCAGGTTTGTCAATACCCATACCGAAAGCGTTGGTCGCTACGATGACACGTGTTTTATTCTGAATCCAGTCGGCTTGTTTGTGTGTACGCCTTTCGTTGTTAAGACCGCCATGGTAGTAGTCTGCCTTGATCCCATTTTTTTGTAAGAACTGAGCGATCCCTTTGGTTCCTTTACGACTTCTTACGTACACTATGGCGGTTCCCTTTACTTTAGTAAGAATTTCTAAGAGTTTCTTTTCTTTCTGTTCTGTCAGAAAGGTGGAATAAGAGAGATTAGCCCGTGAAAAGCTTTTCTGAAAGACGTTCTTTTCCTTCTTAAACTGAAGCTTATCTTGTATGTCCCCTTTTACAATTTCTGTAGCAGTGGCTGTTACGGCGATAAGGGGAACTTCAGGCTTACTTTCTCTAAAATGTGCGATTTCTAGATACGCTGGGCGAAAATCGTACCCCCACTGAGAAATACAATGTGCCTCGTCGATAGCTAGTAAACCTATGGACATCTTTTTCGCTCTTTCTTGAAAAAGAGGGGTTTTGAGTCGCTCTGGAGAAAGGTAGAGAAACTTTACTTTCCCATAAATGCAGTTATCTAGTAAAATGTCTATTTCTCGTTTACTCATCCCTGAGTAAATGGCTGCGGCTGGAATACGACGCTTTTGTAGTTGTTCTACTTGGTCTTTCATCAGGGCGATCAAAGGGGTTACTACAATACATAATCCTTCTCGTAGTAAGGCGGGCACTTGAAAACAAATAGACTTTCCACCTCCCGTAGGAAGCAGCGCTAAGGTATCATTTCCCTCTAATACAGAAAGAATAATTTCCTCCTGCAACGGACGAAATTTGCGATAGCCCCAATAGCTTGCGAGTACTTCGTGTATTTGTGTAGACCAATCGGCACTAGCCATAAATAAGATTCGTTTTAAAAACAAAAAGTCTAGAAAACTTCAATGGTAAAGTTATACCTTTATCATCGCCAAAAATAGTTTTTCCATTTTCTTTTTCATCGTGCTGTAGTTAGCATCAAAGCGATTTGCACTGATAGAGAAACACATCTGTTCGCCTGCTGTCGTTTTAAAATATCCTGAAAAAGCTACCACGCCTGTCATCCAACCCGTTTTGGCACGTAGATTATTCATCAAGAGCGTTCCTCCTCCTACACTTGCCATTGTGCCCGACCTACCAGCAACTGGTAAGCTATTGTAAAAAGTAGAGAAGTGCTTTTCTCTCGTCATGAGATGAAGCATTTGTGTCATTTGGTTGATAGGTACCCCATTACTAGGCGACAGGCCACTCCCATCGCGCATTTGAAGCCCTTTCCAGCGAAGTCCTTTCAATTGCCAATGTTTCTTGATCGCTTCAGTTGGCTGCTCAGTGGTTAGTGCTTGCCCAATGGCTTTGTAGAGCGCTTCCGCGTACAAATTAACGCTATACTGATTGATCCATTGGATGATAGTACTTAAAGAAGGAGACTGATGCGTGTAAAGGGTTGTTCGCTCTTTTGAGAGCTTTTGTTTTGTTTGTAAAAGTTGTAGAGAGGTAAGGGCTTTTCCTTTCACACTGATGCCTTGCTGTTGTAGTTGTTTGCTGAGTTTTTGTACAATTAAATATGCTGGATCAGGGATCGCCCCTTTAATGACAAAGTTACCTCCCTGTGGAATCGTACCGTGTAGAAAGCGGAGATTACTGTAAGGCGCACCATCTATGTATGCGCGATCACCCGTACCTGCTGCTGCCGTAGTGAGGCGATTCACGAATTGTATACTAGGAATGGTAGGCACTGTTTTAAGCACCTTCACCTCACCCCCTATCCGCGCGGCGGGTTGTAAATACAACTGGTAGGTGTTGTCTGCGATGTTAAGCGCTTGGGCAGCAGCACCGTAGTAGTTACCTATATCACCCCATACCCATCCCGACGGAAGTGCGTTATTGTTCCAAGCCTCTGTATCGGCAATGATATTGCCTTCAATGGCATTGATTCCTTTTTGGCGTAGCTGTGCTGTCCATTGGGCAAGAAGTTGGTCAAAAGAAGGTGTGGTTTTCATACGGTAAGAACCCAAGGTGGGGTCGCCTGTACCTTTGATGTACAGATTTCCTTTCAATACACCTGCTTCAATCCTTCCATCGTGTTGTAAATAAGTCTTAAATTGATAATTCTCACCCAAGATGTTCAGCGCCGAAGCCGTTGTCACTAATTTCATATTAGAAGCTACGTTCAACGATTTTTGCCCTTGATAATGGAGCACTTCTTCGCCCGTTTTAGTACTACGTAAAGAGAAAGATATGAAACCAAAAGCGAGTACGGGATCTTCTTCTAGCGTTTTGAGTGCTTTTTTAAGGGCTTCGGTTTGATAAGTCAGCTTTTGTAGTGGTTCTTGGTTACCAGAACTACAGGTAATAAGTAGAAAGAATAACAGGTGTAGTGGGAGCAGTAGAAAACGTTTCATACAGTGAAATTACAGGCTTTATGAAGTAAATTACAAATTTAGTGTTGAAAATAGAGAGAGGGACTTTATTAAATAGGTAATAGATTTTACAAAAGAATGCCAAACATCCGTAAGGTTTATGCTGAGCTATTAAATCTTTGGGCTGCTACCATTGAAGTTTTTATTGCACACTACTGAGATTTTTTGTTATTTAATCTGTAAAAGTAGTATGCCATGAGTTGCTTCAACAATAAAGTTGTATGGATTACGGGGGCTTCATCGGGTATTGGAGAGGCACTTACCTACGCCCTAGCCAAAGCAGGGGCGCGCTTGATTCTTTCTGCTCGCAACGTACCCGCTTTAGAACAAGTAAAGCAACAATCTGAAAGCAAAAATATATATATTCTCCCACTAGACCTTACGGAGCCTGATACTTTTGAGGTAAAAACACAGGAGGCTATTCGTGCCTTTGGTCAGGTAGACATTCTAGTACACAACGGTGGCATTAGCCAACGCTCTTACATTCGAGATACGGAAATGGCCGTCTATCGGCGTATTATGGAAGTGGATTACTTTGGCTACGTAGGGCTTACTAAGGCTATTCTCCCTCACTTTGTGAAAAGGCAGGCAGGACATTTCGTGGTGGTGAGCAGTGTGTTGGGTAAATTGACTACGCCTATGCGCGCCGCTTATGCCAGCGCCAAACACGCTCTGCACGGCTTTTTTGACGGCTTACGAGCAGAATACTGGCAAAAAAACATTACGGTAACGATGATTTGTCCTGGCTATGTACGTACGCAAATTGCCGTAAATGCACTTACCGCTACAGGTGAAGCCTACAATCAGATGGGAAAAGATACGGGCGGTGGCTACCCGGCTGATCGCTGTGCCTTGCAGATGATGCGGGCTATCAAAAGGAAGAAGAATGAAGTTTATGTAGGGAAGCCTTTGGGTAAAGAAAAGCTTGCTCTACTACTAAAGCGCTTCTTCCCAGGTCTTTTAGCGAAAATCGCCCGCAAGGCAGCGCCACAATAAAAGAAGCGCCGTAGTATAAATACTACGACGCTCTTTGTAACAAAAGCGACTAATTGGAATTATTGTCTTAATTGTTTTACTGGTACATTGACATTATAAGTACCTGTTTCTTCGTCGAAAAAGACAGGATACTCGCCCGCTGGTACCGTATTCCCGCTAAAGCCTAGGGTGCGTACAATCTCACTATTCAAAACAAGGTTTTTCTTCAGAAGAAGCACTTCTGTATTAAGAAACTCCTGCTGTTGGTAAAACTGTAACCCCATTAGTCCTTCATTCTGCGGAAACAGAAGTCCAATGTCAAGCCCAAAACGAGGATCAGTACGCGGGTCAAATCCGATAGCAATGAGTGGGCAAGGGCAAGGGATGTCATCTCTTTCAATCAGTACAAGGTCTACAGGTGTTCTGGAATCAACGCAAATCCCTTCAGGTGCAGGTACACAGCCCCTTCCATCTACACGTATTTCACCTTGGTAAAACTCTGCTGCGATAGCAACTGTCTGTACATAATTCCTCGCATTTGCTTTCCCTTCTGTTTCTGCATCAGAAGTTACTGCGGTGCTATTTTGGGGAACAACTGCCTCTGCTTCTTCTGAGGCATTTTGGCTACAAGCGGTAGCCGTCACAACGAAGGCTACTACAAGTAGCCATTGAAATACTTGATACGTTTTCATCGTATTGATAAGTTTTAAAGGTTTTGATTAATTATTGAATTGTAACTGTCGTAAAGGTAAGGCTAGGTAAACTAGCGTGCAATAGTGATTAATCACTATAAAAAAGTCCTGATTATTAATATTTATAAACTTTCATACATAGTAAATATTCACTTGTAAAACTTGGACATAATCGAGGGAAAGCAAAAGACTATTCGCTCAAGCTACTTATCACAATTGGTCAGTCACACGAAACAAAAGAAGCGCCATAGTGTAAACACTACGACGCTCTTTGTAACAAGAAAGCGGCTATTTAAAAGGGTCTTTCTCCTTCTATTACAGGTAAATTGACATCAAAAGTACCTCTTTCCTCATCAAATAAAACAGGGTATTCACCTGCCTGTACCATATTACCACTTAGGCCTAAGGTATTGACGACTTCTTCGTTCAAGAAAAGGTTCTCCTCTATTAGAAACACCTCTGTACTTAAAAACGCACCTTCTTGATAAAATTGTAGACCCATTACTTCTTCATTAATGGAATACTGGGTAACGATTGTCTCGTAACGCTCAAGAAGAGGATTAATAATTTCTGGGTCTAATGTAGCCACTATAGGGGGTGGGCAACTAAGACACACAGGCGGCGGGCAAAAAGGACACCTAGGGTCCAATTCAATGACTTCAATTTCTATTGCTTCTATAAGATTTCCAAGACACACAGAAGCATGGGGTACAAGATCACACCCCGCGCCATTCCATTGGCTACCCCACACGTGATTTGCTATAATAGCCGTTACTTCAAATGATCCAAAATCCCTTGCATTCGCTTTTCCTTCTGTTTCTGCGTCAGAAGTCACTGCGGTACTAGTCTGGGGAACGACTGCCTCTGCTTCTTCTGAGGCATTTTGGCTACAAGCGGTAGCCGTCACGATAAAGGCTACTACGAGTAGCCATTGAAATACTCGATACTTGTTCATTGTACGGTTAAGTTTAATGTTTTAAGATTAATAGTTGAATTGTAGTAGCTACTCACTGTTATAAAGGTAAAGCAATGTAAGTCGGTTTACAATAGTGATTAATCGCTACTTAAAAGCCTGATTATCATAATTCTTAACATTAAACCTGCTATAATTTATCTGTCTGTAAAAGGAAAGTTGCTGATGCATATGCCTATCGGGTGTAGGTATTTCAATAAGAAAGTTGTACTAAAAAAAGAAGCGCCGTAGTGCAAAACTACGACGCTCTTTACGACAAAAAAGCGACTAACTAAAATTATTGTCTTGTTTATACTATAGGTAATGCTGCATTATAAGTATTAGTTCCACATTCAAATAAAATGGTATATTCACTGGCCGCTACCCTATTCCCTTGTAGGTCTAAGATGCGTTCACTCAAAATGAGGTTGTTGAGAGAATGGATACAAATTTATTTTATCATTAAATTTTGAAGGTTTAAGACTGATATGATAATTGAATTGTAATAGCTACTTATCAAATCTAAAAGTAAGGCGATATAAGTTGGCTTCCAATAGTAATTAGTCGCTACGCTTTACCACATTTTTTCATTATCAACTTAATACAAATACAGTAGGATACTCTTTTTACAGAGTACCCTACTATATTATTAAGGAATGTATAGTGATTTAAAACTGTTTAAAACCTTCTAATACAGGTAGAGAAGCATTAAAAACTTCTCCTTCCTTATTGAATTCCAAAGGATACACACCCGCTTCTACTACATTTCCTTGTAGTCCTAGTTCTTGGGCTATTTCTACATCCAAGATCAGGTCATCTTTTAAAGTGAAGCCTTTTTCAATAATAAATTCTCCTTGTTCGTAGAACTGTAAGCCTAGTCTGTCTTTTTCGAAACTGAAGTAAGAGACAAGCGGTCCGAAGTCTCTGTAGTCATCAATGTCGAATCTAGGAATTTCGATGGGACATTTAGGCCCCGGACAGATAGGAAATATCCACTCCCATTCTATTGGAAAGCAAAAGTAGATTACATCAATGTAGCCATTGAAGCAGAAATCCCTAGGAGAAAACGTACAGTCATTCTGTCTGAAAGGATTAGGTCTGTGATTGTACAGGAAAGTACCTATAAATATGGGTTTTTCTATACAATTGATGAAGCGTTTATTGGCATCTTCACCATCAGTAGCAGCTTCTACGGCTACCTGAGGGGTTACTACTTCTTCATTACTATTATTGTTGCAAGCGGTGGCAAAACTTAATAAACATATTAAAAGAATAAGTTGCCATGAATGATGATTTTTCATTAAATTATGAACGTTTAAAGGTTGATAATGAATTCTTGAATAGTAGCTACTAACATCATAAAAGTAATGGTAAGTTAGCCGATTTTCAATAGTGATTAATCGCTATCTTCTCCCCTAAAATTTCAACTATAACAACACTACAACTTACAACAACCTTTTAAAAATCAAATACTTATGCAACCTCATCAACTATCTCCTGTTACCAAGGAAGCGTTCTTGTCTTATTGGCAGGCTGTCAATCACGCTCCTACAGTTATAACGGCCGATGATCTTTTTATAGACACCATTAAAGCCATCCCCTCGTTTGCCCTAGGGCCTTACTTCTGGTATGTGGTCGACTTCACTACTTTACGCGTTGTACGGGCAGGTGGTGATAGCAAGGTGATTGGCCAAGAGATCAGCTATTGGCTCGATAAATCTTTGTTACATCCTGATATCTACGAGATGATTCACCCTGACGATGTCGCGTATGTCATGTCACACCTTTCACTCGTACCCCAATACCTTCAACAGGTAATCCCTCACAAACGAAAAGACGCCCACTTTAGCTTACTTTTCCGATTAAAGGTAGGTGAAGTCTACAAAACCATCTCTAGCAAGCTACAAGATTGGTATTTTGACGAAAATAATGAGATGCGCTTTGCCCTTGTAGTGTTTACCGATGTCTCTTACTTAGGCGACAACCATAAAATTGTCGCTACCTTTTTGGATACCTCTTTAGAAACCATCCAACAGTTTTGTACAGATAGTATCCAATGCCCCCCTTTAGTCATTACTGAAAGGGAATTAGAGATTATCCGTTTACTCGCAACAGGCTATGCGAGTAAACAAATTGCCTATATTTTAGGTATCTCCAAAAATACAGTGGAAAACCACCGGCAAAACCTTTTGAAGAAAACTAATAGCCAGAGCTCGGCTGCCTTGGTAGCGTATGCTTTTAAGAATGGTATTATTTAAAAAGATACTTCTACTCAGGAGTAAACTCAAGCGAAGTCATGAGTTGGATAATGGCGTAACAGTCGGCTTTACTTAACCTTACGGGTGGTTCCCTGCCATAATCATAATAGATAAGTTCGTTTTCGTGTGTGTAAAAAGTATGAGATTCAAGCGTTTTCTTGGCACTCACACTGTAAAACCAAGTCTCCTCTTCTAGGGCTTTATGGACACTGTAAAGGTCTGTCATTTCAAGGAGTTGGTAGTTCGTACGTATTTTATATTGTGCATCGTATTTTTTACTGGCTTCATAGTTCGCTTCTACATCAAAATCACCCTGTTTGATATAAATGTGGTATTTATTGTTAAAAGTAATGATAATAATCTCTTCTGTTATGTGGGCTTCATCATCGTCGATATAGCTTATCTCTGAGGTATGGGCTTGTGCTTTTTGGGGAATTTTTAATGTCATCTCCTCTTGAAAAGCCTTTAGCGTCACTTTCTTCCACTGTTTTACAGGCGTAAAGCCATTCGGTATGCTATCAACAACCATTGTTCCCTCAATCAATTTCATATTTCGGAAGTTGGTTGAGCTGCTCTTATGTTGGCAAGCCATCAGTAGACAAATATTGATGATCACCCAGCAGCTTCTATATATTTTTTCAAGAATCATGACTTACTATTATAAATAAAGTCTTTAAGCAATCGATTATGTCTCATTTAAAGTTTCTTCGAATAGTTGTTCAATAATTTGCATCGTTTGTACACTGACTGTACAGACTTTTTTAAGTAAATCAATTACTTCCTCCTTATTCTCTTCAAAAGGGTCTTGTGCAAACTTTGATAGATGATACTTGGTTTTACGTGGTTTATATTGGCTCAATACCCACTCTAGCGCACTCTTACGCCCCAAACGATACCGCCACACTTCAGCAGGAATATTCGTAAGCTGGGTGTACTCATCTAACTGAATGATACCTTCTTGTTTATACGCTTTCAGCTTCACTTTAGCGGGTGTTTCAGATGGATTGGTGGTCAAGGTTAGCTCATAAGGGGCAGCTTCCTCATAGTTTATATGTAAGTCTGCTAGCTGTGTACCCCATTGTACCCATTGTTGAAAATTGAGGTAAAAAGGGATGTGAGGAAGCTGTTGTTGTAAGTTCCGCTCATATTTCTGCCTGTAGGCTGGATAGTGCAGCACTGCATAAGTATAATGAAAGATGGCTTCTTTTGTAATGTTACTCCCTTCTTGAGCGCGCTTAAAGGCTTGTTGTAGGGTGTCTATCGCCTGTTGTACCTCTTTGAGTTGCTTCGTGAGTTGGGTAAATTGCCTTTTTTTCTCTTTGGCATCTTGACCCAGTACCTTTGTACGTTTTTGTAATTGCAGGAAGCTTTCTAAAAGAGATTGTACGTCAGCACGTTGATAGGAAAGCGGAAGCAAGGCTTGCCAGCAACTGACAACTTCTTGCGCTAACTTGTGGAGGGTAGGCAAAAAAGTACTTGCCTTCAACAAGTTTTTGAGCTGCTTCTCAAAAGTCTCTGTAGAAAAATAACGCTCCACCTGCTGATAATACTGCCTAAATGATTGCCGTGCCTCATCAGTTATGTTCTCCACAAGGCTTCCGTCCTCTTCTTGGTAAAGTGTTAAACAATGTACTGCTCCAAGGAAATGGTCATCTACAGGTTGCTTTGTGGCCAAACAAGCAAAAATATTGGTTTCTTCTGTAGCACTTATCACGATGGTTTTGTATTGCTCGCTGTGATGCATCTTCCAAGCCTGCGTATTACTACAAAAATGCTGATCCCAGTAGAGGTACTTTTTTACAAAAGGTCGGTAGGCCACTGGTACGATCTGCTTTTGCTGGAATTTTTTAGCGACGTTTTGCTGTAGGTACTTTAGAATAGTATTATCCCATTTTATTTCAGTAGTTGGCTGAGCAGCGGGTGATTTTCTGGCTTTCTCGTAGGCACGTAGGATGAATTTCACCTTCTTTGCTAGATAAGTCTCCTCAAAACTATAAAACCACTCATCTCTGGGCGATTTTATTCCTTTGGTAATTTCAGAAAAGAGGGCGGCTTTTTGTGTGATGGTAGCCAGGGGTAGATACTGATGGAAATCCTCTTCAGGTAAGTTGATCCAATTATAATGTGTATCGGGCTGAAGTGACTGGAAAGGGAGATCAACAAGCGTTTTGTTGCTGTAGGCTGTTTCATCAAGGCTTAGATAATGCACTGTACCCTTTTTTGAGGACGATTTTTTATCCTTTATGAAAAACCAAACTGCCCAAGTTTCCTTTAAATCGATCACATAGCAATGTGCAAACGTTTGTACCACTTCTCTTCTAAAACCCTGGTAGTCGTGTTGATCAATGGCCTCTCGATAGGTAATACAACTTATGATTCCTTCTGCTTGCAACCGATCTGTCAACCATTGGTAGAAACGCAGTAGATGTTGTACACGCTTCTTTCTACTAGTCTGTTCACTCAGGTAGGTCTGTTGTACACGACGGTTCAGGCGCTCGTACATCTTATACTTTTCCTTTTCGTGGTAAGCCATAGAAAGCGCCTCTGAAGTATAGCTACTTACTATGACAGTGCAGTCAGTTTGATTTAACTGTTGCAGCGCCTCTTGATAGGTAGAGGTTCCTCCAAACAAGGTAGTCTGCTGGTTAGTTGGCTCAAATTGAAGATGGGTAAGCGCATTCATCCAATAGAGCGAATAAGCAGGTGGGTTGGGTTGGGAGGCTAGAAGCAGATCAATTTGTAAGGTGGTAAAATAATAATACAGAAGATTCCCCTCGTGTCCATATACTTTTCTTTGGGTAGCCGTCTGGTCGTTTTGCTCCGTTAACGTATACAGCCATTGACCCGTCTCCATAAAAGGGTTGAGCCATTGCGTCGTAGCTTTTTTTGAAGAAGATTTGAAATGTTTCTCTAGTAGATGATCTGCCACTTGTAGGGTACTTATAACCCACTGATCACTTATGGCCGATGGATACGGATTTACTTTTCCTGTAACGTATAGGTTATAAAGCGCCTGACAGGCAGTAGCTAGGCAACGGCGTTGATCAGAAAAAGTATCTAAGCCGTTGGTAATTTCATTAATGACTTCATAGTAAGGAAGCAACGGCTGTAATAGTTTTGTGCGTTCTTTGGGTGTAAAAAGTTGAGCAAGCAATTTTTCAGCTTCTTGCGCTACAAGATTAGTAGAAAGCTTTTGAAAGTTAGGCATAGTAGCCTGTAGAAAGCCCGTGCCTATCCAGTGTAAGCCTATTATTTCCTTCACGGTCTCTTTAGAAATCGTCTCATAAAGTGCCGTTCGGCTCATCTTCCAGAAATCATTAAAAGCACCTTTACAAGATTTACTCGCTAGGCACTCGTCCTCTAGGCGTTTGAAGAAGACTTTTTTAACCTCTAATTGGGCTGTCTCAGCCTTTTCTATGGCTTCTTTGAGCTGCTTTGCTAGCGTAGGTTCATAAAGAAAAAAAGCTTGTATTACTCGATGTAGTACAGTTGTTTCTTCTATGTTGGTTTTGATAAGTGTTTCGGGCGTTTGTATCAACCACACATTGTAGCCATCTTCTAAAAGAATATTCTCGTAGGACTTGTACTCTTCTACCATTGCCTCATCGAGGGGTGTAGCGCAGCTCTTCCAATAACCATATACTAAGTGAAAGGCATGGCGTAAGACACCACTCATCTCGCTATTTTTTTGATCGGTATTTTTCTGGATAAAAGCGCCTTGACGTACTGCATAGTGTATTAATAGTTCGTAGAAGACATCGTAATACTCTTCTCCATTGGTGCTATCAGCTTGTATTTTTTCTTGATATTGTTGGATGGCTCGTTTCATAAAGGCAAATGCTTTCACCTCTTAATTTAAGGAATGTCTTTCTACTTATGAATGAAAACTTCTCTAAAAGTATTCATCCTGAAATATTTAGCGCGCTTACGTCACAATGACCAATCATAAAAACACAAGGTTGTATAAGGGCATTTTCGTGGAATATCCTTATTTTTTCATTTACCTTCTGAGTAAATTGTATGGACATCAATAATTGGCAAGCCAAGGGGCAATTTTTCGACTATAAAGGATACCAAATTTTCTATGTTGTGGAAGGCAATCCCCAGCATCCCACCCTACTTTGCTTGCACGGCTACCCTACTGCATCGTATGACTGGCACAAAATATGGAAGACGCTAGTACAGCATTTTCGTGTCATTACGCTAGATATGCTGGGCTTTGGCTTTTCAGCCAAACCATCCTCCTACGACTATACAATACAAGACCAAGCCGATTTAGTCGAGCAACTTCTTGCAAAGTTAGGGATAACACATTTACACCTGCTTGCGCATAACTATGGTGATACAGTAGCGCAAGAACTACTTGCTCGTCAAGAAGAAAGCAAGATTGCTAATACTACACAAAGTTGGCAACTGTCATCAATCTGCTTTCTTAACGGAGGGCTTTTTCCTGAAACTCATCGTCCGAAGCTTATTCAAAAATTATTACTCACACGCTTAGGGCCTTGGATCGTACAACTATACAGCAAGCGAAGCTTTAAAAAGACTTTTCGTGAAATTTTTAGTAATACGGCTGTATTAACGGAGGCTACCTACGACACTTACTGGGCGCTGATGACACGCCAAGGAGGAAAGCAAGCACTCCAAAAGCTTATTCGCTATATGAAAGAACGCGTAACGTATAGAGACCGCTGGGTACAGCCATTGATACATACAAAAATCCCTATACGACTTATTAACGGTACAGAAGACCCTATTTCAGGAGCGCATATGGTACAGCGCTACCAAGCTTTGGTTCCACATACAGATATAGTCGAGCTCAGCGAGGTAGGTCACTATCCACAGATAGAAAGCCCAGAAAAAGTGCTTGAAGCTTACTTAGCATTCATAAGTCAATTACGCACTTGAAATACCGAGAAGGTTACTTCCAGAATATCTTGGTATACACTTTCACGCATACAGGCTTTAGCAGCTACTTTAATTCCTGTCATCGTATTGTAGAGAAAATGAGCCAAAGCTTGTGAGGATTGCGTGTTTGTGATCTCTCCGCTGGCCTTTCCTTTCTCTATAAGTTCGAAAAAAACCTGTTCTACTTTTTGTCTGTTCTCTTCTACCAGCGAAGCAATGGAGGCATCTTGCGAGGCTAGTTCAGCAGCCGTATTCACGACGAAGCATCCTTTGGAAGCAGTATCTGTTACACTCTCTTCTACCATTGTCTCAAAAAAATCTCGCAAAGCGGGTAGTACAGGATCGGCTTGGTTTACTATTTTTTTTAGGTTATTGCCTGCCTTACGTCTATACTGCTGTAAGGCTGCCATAAACAAGGCTTTTTTATCCCCAAAAGTATCGTATAGGCTAGAGCGGCTAATCCCTAAATGATCTACTATTTCCTGCATAGAAGCAGCATTGTAACCCTTACACCAAAAAAGATCAATGGCTTTGTCTAATACTTCTTCCTCTACAAATGCCTTCGTTCGTCCCATAGGTTTAATCATTTATTTCTTTAAATAAAATTAATTATATGGAACGAAAGTTCCAGAAAGCTTACTTTCTCGTCTTTTTTGGCGATTGGCGTACATTTTAGAAGTAGAGGCAAAAGGCTACTTAGCTGATTGATAACCAACAATTTCATCAAGGGTGTTGACGGCAACATAATGGTAATTGGGACGCGCCTTAGCATAAATATCCTTGGCAAGTGTACGCCCCTCTTCTGTTTTTACCAGTGCGCTATACAGTGGTGTCAGAAATTTTCTCCTTCCTATATTAATCAAGAAATTCTCTATGGCTTCATAAGCGGCCTCATATTGATGCTCTATCGCGTGCACGTACCAAGCGGCTTGAATTTCTGTATTGCCCGAGGCTGTAAATTCATAGGCTTCGTCGAGCTGCTTCATTTGTTCAATGTCCATCTGTACAGGTAGTTGACGTATAAAATGCAGCCATTCTTGCGTACTCCAGTCAGCGGTATTGAGCGAGTCGGTACTTTGTGTCTCTTTCCACAACTGTAGTTGTGCATCTACTTGCGTAAATCTTTTGGAGGTCACTTTTGGGCAGTTCTGCGGTAGGCCTGTCCCGTATATCCAATCCTTATAGTTAATCTTTTTAGCAAGTACTTCATCGTCTTTAATAATCTCCTTTTCTAAGTAATTGATAAATCTTTGTGTGTTCATAGATTCGAAAGCAAACGTCTCAAAGTACTTCCTTAGAAAACGATCAAATTTTTCTCTTCCTATGCTTTCCTCAATTAGTCGTAGGAAAAAGTAGCCTTTTTCGTAAGCAATATCGCTTACTGCCTCATCTGGATCGCGTTTACGTAAGTCTAAAAGCAGCTTGGTATCTTTATTATTCTTCCCTTTCTGCTCTATGGTTTCTAGTAAATCTTGGTAGCCCAGTAAAGCTTCCATCTCAGCAAAATCTCTTCCGTAAAGCGCTTCCACGATGCGTCTTTCGAAGTATACGGTAAAGCCTTCATTGAGCCAGAAGTCATTCCAAGTTTGGTTTGTAACTAGGTTGCCAGACCAAGAGTGGGCTAATTCGTGGGCTACTAGGCTCATCAATGATTTGTCACCAGCGATAATGGTAGGAGTCGCGAAAGTAAGACGAGGATTCTCCATCCCTCCAAAAGGAAAGCTAGGAGGTAATACCAAGATATCGTAGCGTTCCCAAGCGTGCTTTCCATAGAGGTTTTCTGCTACCTCTACCATCTTCACTACCTCTTCATATTCTTGCACAGCCGCCTCTAACGTAGCAGGTTCAGCGTATACACCTGTACGTTCGTCTATTTTTTGAAAAGCTAAATCACCCACCGCCAATGCTAAAAGATAGGCAGGAATAGGTTGCTTCATTTCAAATTCGTAGATGCCTGTTTCATTCTTTTCTGTAGGGTTTTCTGCACTCATCAACGCCATTAGATGTGGCGGTACTTCAACGCGTGCTTGGTAAGTGAAGCGCATGCCTGGCCCATCTTGACAAGGAATCCACGTACGTGCTAGAATACACTGTGACTGACTAAAGAGAAAAGGCTGCTCTCCGCCAGCCGTTTGTGCAGGTGTAAGCCATTGTAACGCAGCCGACTTTGGACTAGAGGTGTAGGCAATGGTAACTTTCTTGGTATTGGGTGCAACCTGAATACGTAGTGGTCTACCGAGTAGGGCTACTTCTTCCCCTAAGCTATAGTTGGCTTTGGTACTGTCATCCAGCAGTACCTGCTGAATGTCGAGGTCTTTGGTGTCTAGGATAAGCTGATTGGCACCCGTTTCGTTATCGAAATAAATGGTAGCCGTACCTACTAGTTGTTTACGGTCAAAGTCTACCTTTAAGTCTAAGGCCAGATGGGTCATTTTTGCACGTTTCGGTTGTGCAAGGGAGTGTATGTCGCTGGTTTCTTCGCTTACTTCTTGGTATTCTTTCATTTGGTTACAACTGGTTAAGAGTACAACAATACACCAGACAGATAGAAAGCTGGGTAAAATTCTCATAAAAAATCTAATAGTTTTTTTGTTTGATCACATTGAGTAAATATTGTCCGTATCCGCTCTTTAAGAGGGGCGTAGCAATATGGGTGAGTTGCTCGGCATCAATAAACCCACTTCTGTAGGCAATCTCTTCAATACAACCTATCTTAAGTCCTTGGCGTTCCTCAATCACTTGTACAAACTGACTCGCCTGCATCAAGGAGGCAAACGTACCTGTATCGAGCCATGCTGTTCCTCTATTGAGAATACTTACTTCCAGCTTACCTTGCTGTAAGTAGGCTTTATTTACGTCTGTAATTTCATATTCTCCGCGCGCAGAAGGTTGTAAGTTTTTAGCAATCTCTATTACTTCATTATTGTAAAAGTACAAGCCTGGTACAGCGTAATTAGACCTAGGCGTTGTTGGTTTCTCTTCTATAGAAATCACTTTTCCTTGTTCGTTGAACTCTACCACACCGTAGCGCTCAGGATCGTGCACATGGTAGGCATAAATGATTCCTCCTGCGGGGTCGGTGTTCGCTTGTAAAAGCTTGGAGAGCCCTGATCCGTAGAAAATATTATCTCCTAAAATCAACGCTACGTTATCATTACCAATAAACTTTTCTCCAATAACAAAGGCTTGGGCTAATCCATTAGGAACTTCTTGTACAGCATACTCGAACCGACACCCTATCTGGCTGCCATCTCCTAGCAGTCTTTTGAAAAGCGGTAAATCGTGTGGTGTAGAAATAATAAGAATTTCTCGGATGTGCGCCATTAAAAGGATAGAAAGCGGGTAGTAAATCATGGGCTTATCATAAACAGGCATCATTTGCTTGCTTACTGCTAAAGTAAGTGGATGCAGGCGTGTACCAGAGCCACCAGCCAATATAATTCCCTTCATTTGCTATATTTAGTTAAGTGCGTTAGTTGGTTTGATCAATTTGTTCGTAGGTTTTTTTAAACCATTGAAACGTCATTTCTAATCCTTGTTCTATTTTTATGTTAGGTTGGTAGTTGAGTAATTTTTGTGCCTTGGTAATGTCTGCTAAACTATTTCTCACATCGCCTTTCCTAGGAGTTCGATGAATAGCCTCTAAGCTAGTACCCGCAAAATTCTTGAGGTACTGAAAAAGTTGATTAATAGAGATACGCTCTCCACAGGCTACATTGTATATTTGATTGGCAGCTTTCTGCGGGGCTAATGCGGCTTTGATGTTGGCCTGCACGGCATTCTCAACAAAAGTAAAGTCACGCGTTTGCTCTCCATCACCATTAATATAAGGAGCTTCTCCTTCTAAAATTGCTTTGATAAAAAGCGGAATCACTGCTGCATAGGCACCTGCGGGGCTTTGTTTGGGACCGTAAATGTTAAAATAGCGCAAGCCAATACAATCTAGCCCGTAGGTACGATGAAATACATCTGCGTATAACTCATTGACGTACTTCGTGAGTGCATAGGGTGATAGCGGCTTGCCAATTTCTTCTTCTACCTTAGGAAGTCGCTGGCTATCGCCATAAGTAGAAGACGAAGCCGCATAAACAAAGCGCTTTACTTGGTTATCTTTGGCCGCAACCAACATATTTAGAAAGCCTGTAATGTTGGCTTCGTTAGTAGCAATAGGATTATCAATGCTACGTGGTACCGAGCCGAGGGCTGCTTGATGAAGTACGAAGTGAATATCTTGGCAAGCCGCTTGGCAAGTAGGTAAGTCTCTGATGTCCCCTTCTATAAACTCTACCCTGTCTGTCTCCAAAAAGGGCTGTATATTGTGTATAAAACCAGTGCTCAAATTATCCAAGATACGTACTTTCCCCGCGCCATACTTTACTAAATAGGCTACTAAGTTAGCACCTACAAAGCCAGCCCCGCCAGTTATCAAGAAATGATGGGGACGTAACTCCTGTTGATGAAAAGGGTTATCGAACATCTTTCTAATCGTTTCTGAAGAGCTAAATTAAAGGATATTTTCGGATTTGTAATAGTTTTTACTGTAAAGATAAATACCTACTACAGTAAAGATGAGTGCCATTAACCATACAGGTAAATTACCTAAAATGAGAAATACACTCACTGTCAAGAGGAAGAAAATACGCACAATAAGTTGTTCTTGTGTTAATTGCAAATAGCTTAATGTATATAAGAACCACGCCCAAGCAACACCCAATAACATAGTAAAAACATAGAAGGTGGTAAGCCATAATTGATAGGCTAAGATCATCAGTTCAGGCAAGCAAAGTAATAGTATGGTGAGCAGGCAGTGGGAAATATCACGTCTTATAGGAAGAGGTAAATTTTTAAAACATACAAGCTGTATTTGCTTGAAAAGAAATAGTTGATGCATCAGCACCACATTACCAGTAGAGGTAAATAGTACAGCCATAGCCAAATACCTTTCATCTAGTACAGTAGAATCGTAAAAATGAAGAAATACACTAATTACGCCGCAAGTAGTGAGCTTGCTGAGTAATAGTAGCTTTAAATCACTACCTAGTAGATAGAGAATGAAATAACTCCAGTAAGGTTTTACCCATTTTTGGTGGAAACCATCAATATTGATGAGTTGATAAGAGACAAAAGGGGCTTGCCTGATTCTATATTCGTAGCATCCTATAGCAACTACTAATAATGTAAGTAGGTAGAATAAAAGTACAGGGATGATGCCCATTTGCACCATACTCATCGCTACTGTACCCAAGAATACTCCATACAGAAGTATAGGTAACAATAGACCCAGTTGTATGCTTGCCCACAGTAAAAGACGTTGTTTTATGGATAAGAGTCTAATTTGAAAAATAAAATGGTAAACAGGGGTTTGTAATTGCTTTAATACAAAAAGTATTGTTTTTAGGGTATATACAACCCAAACGATGTATACGAAAAGGGTAGTTGTAATCTTACTTACGAGAAAGCTGGCCAAGTAAACGTGTTCTGTCCCTCTAATAAAACCAAATAACAAGAAGATTACTAAAGAGAAAAAGCCTACATTAGCTCGATAAAAAGTAATGACCAGTGTTCTCCACAGCACCTTATTGATTACTGCACTCATAGAGGCTGAATCGTTTGTGACTGTACTAAGAAGCGTCCGTTTACTGCCAGTGCTTCTAACTGAAATTGATGATGTGAAGAAAGAAGAAAGGAGGTTCCCATTTTTGCTCTATATTGTTCAATCAAGTGATAAAGCGTTTCTTTTGCTTGCTCATCGATGGTAATAAGTGGTTCATCTAAGATAATCAAGGTTGGATTTCCTATAAAACCTAGCGTTAACGAGAGTTTCTTCAACATACCACTCGAATAAGTACTACAAGGTTGTGTCCAATAGTCTTTCATGCCAAAGACAGTGATCAATTCCTCTATTTGTTCTGAAGGAGCCTGTTTTGTCTTAGCAAAGAAGGTAAGTAAGTCTTTGGCGGTAAGAAAAGAAGGAAACTGTGGTTCAGCTTCACTGTAGTTTACTTTTAAACGATAAGCAATCGGTTGCTTTTTGATGGAAATACCATTTACCTCTACCTCTCCTTCAAAGGGAAGTAGCCCAGCCAAGGCCTTAAAGAAAGTAGATTTCCCTGCGCCATTATCTCCTTTGATCCAATAAATACCTTCCTCTATTGCTAAATGTGGAATTTCTAGAGCCAGATAATCACCATACAATTTCTTAAAAGCTTCTATTCGCAACATCAACGACGCTCGTATTGCTGTTCATAATATTTTTGATAGGCCCCTGTGGTGATATGATCCAACCAATCGCCATTCGCTAGATACCATTCGACCGTTTTTTGTAGCCCTTCCTCAAATTGAAGGCTAGGTTGCCAACCTAGCTCGTTCATAATCTTCTTGGCATCAATGGCGTACCGTAGGTCGTGTCCAGCCCGATCTTTTACGAAGGTAATGAGTTGTTCAGCCGTTCCTACAGGCTGCCCTAACTGCTGATCCGTTACTTTACAAAGTAATTTTACAAGGTCTATGTTCTTCCATTCATTAAAGCCACCAATGTTATACGTTTCACCTACCTTTCCTTTATGAAAAACAGTATCAATGGCTTGGGCATGGTCTACTACGTAGAGCCAATCACGTACATTTTCTCCTTTTCCATATACAGGTAGGGGCTTTTGGTGGCGAATATTATTAATGAAAAGTGGGATAAGCTTCTCAGGAAATTGATAGGGCCCGTAATTATTAGAACAGTTAGAAATGACGATGGGCAACCCGTACGTATTGTGATAAGCCCTTACAAAGTGATCAGAGCTTGCCTTAGAGGCGGAATAAGGCGACTGTGGATCGTAAGGTGTTGTTTCTACAAAGAAGTCTTCTGGTTGGTGAAGAGAGCCGTATACCTCGTCTGTAGAGATATGATAAAACAAGTGAGCGGCTAGGTCATCTTGCCAAGCTGCTTTGGCCGCATTGAGTAAGTTCACCGTTCCTATCACGTTGGTCATCACAAAGGCAGAAGGATTCGTAATGGAGCGATCTACGTGCGACTCTGCGGCCAAGTGAATCACGCCCTTAAAATCGTGTTGCGTGAATAACTGACTTACCTGATCGGCCTGTGTAATATCGCCTTTGATGAAAGTATAATTAGGAGCCCGTTCTATCTCTCTCAAGTTTTCCAAATTACCTGCATAAGTAAGGGCATCCAGATTGTAAATATGGTATTGTGGATAAGTATTGACAAAACGCTTCGCTACGTGAGAGCCAATAAATCCTGCACCACCAGTAATCAGTATTTTCTCCATTGCGAGGATATTTTTAACTTTTTTTCTTCTCTAGTTGCTGTTGCCAGCGCCAAGCATCTCCCAGTGCTTCTTCTAGGCTATGCTTTGCTTCCCAACCTAACAAACGTTTGGCCTTGTCGGCATTGGCATAGATCTGCTCTATGTCACCTGCTCGTCGCTCGGCTATTGTATAATGTAAGGCTACTTGGGTAGTTTTTATGAAAGCCTTCACTACTTCCATTACCGATTTTCCTTCGCCAGTACCAATGTTGACGGTATCGTAAAAGCTTGCTACGGATCGGGCTTGCAAGAACTGTAGCGCTTTTACATGAGCTTGTGCTAAATCCATTACGTGGATATAATCTCTGATACAGGTGCCATCGGGCGTTTCGTAATCGTCTCCAAAGATGCTCAGTTCCTTTCTGATACCCGCTGCCGTTTGTGTCACATAGGGTATTAGGTTGTTAGGCACACCTATTGGTAGCTCGCCTATCAACGCGCTAGCGTGCGCCCCAATGGGATTAAAATACCTAAGCACTAGTGCCTTAATAGGCATATGAGCAGCTATACAGTCGCTGATGATCTCCTCACATACCTGCTTTGTATTTCCGTAGGGAGAGGTGGCCAATTTAATGGGAGAGTCTTCAGTTACAGGAAGTTGGTCAGGCTGACCATACACCGTGCAAGAAGAAGAAAAAACGAGATTTCTTGTCTGAGATGCCTCCATTTGTTGCAATAAAGTCATCAGGGAATTCAAGTTGTTTTGGTAGTACTTCAAAGGTGACTTCACAGACTCGCCTACGGCCTTATATGCAGCAAAGTGAATCACCCCTTCTATAGTATGTTGCTTAAATACTTCACTCAAAAAAGCGGCATCGTTACAATCTCCTTGATGAAAAGTAAGTTTTTTCTTTACGATTTTTTCAAGCGCTTGTATAACGGTGTCTTGCGCATTAGATAGATTGTCTACGATGACTGTTTCAAAACCATTTTGTTGTAAAGCCACTACCGTATGCGACCCGATAAATCCTGCACCACCAGTTACCAAAATCTTCATAAAATCAACTTTATAGCTAAGTTTGCGTAAAAGTAAAAAACTTTTTCGATTCTTTTTTTATATTTAACTTCACAAATAAAATTCACCAAAATTACACATTCAATGAATACACTATTCAACTCAACTTTTTTAGGGATTTTTATTTTTTCTTTGCTAGCAGGCTTTGCACAAGCACAAGAGCTTTCTTCAGAAGGAGCAGCACAAATCTATGTAGAGTCAGAAATTACGTCTGAGGACGAAATGATGGAAGCACCCGCTACTGTTGCTACGCCTGTAGAAGTAAAGCCACGATTGACCCAAGAAAAAGCACCTATCATGGCACGCGCAACAGAAGAGCAGCCTACTCCTGTGTCCTTGAAGAAAGAAGTAAAGGAAGTGAATAAAGTAAAAGAAGCAGCACAAGAGGTAAAAGAAAGAAAAGACACAAAACGAACCGATTACATGAAAATTGGACTGATCCTAATTATCATTGGATTGATTCTAGCGATACTCGTTGACCCAAGTGCACTGGGTGTACTTATTTTGGTGGTTGGATTAGTACTTCTTCTATTAGAATTACTGTAAACATTATATTTTCACATTGAAAAGAGTTTTCTATCTAATAGAAAACTCTTTTTATTTTCCTATAAGCTCCAGTAGTCTATTCCTTTTATCTTATCCCGAAAACTTCCCTTAATATCTACAAACAGCGTGTCTTCTTTTGCCCATTGGCTGATATCTTGCTCGTTCATTTGTAAGTATTCGTGATGATTGACTGCCAAAATGATTACATCATAATGCCCCTTGGGTTGTGCTTGTAATGTCAACCCATAAATTGCTTCGAACTCTTCTTTGTTAGCATTAGGATCTACACAGTCTACGGCTATACTGAAAGAGCGTAGTTCATTGATGAGATCTACTACTTTTGAGTTACGGATGTCTTCTACATTTTCTTTGAAGGTTACCCCCATTACCAGCGCGCTCGTCTGGGCAATGTTTCTCCCCTGTTTCAGCATCATTTGTACTAGCCGCTTGGCAATATGCGCCCCCATACCGTCATTAATGGCCCGCCCACTTAAAATCACTTTAGGGATATACCCTAGCTCTTGCGATTTGTAGGTAAGGTAATAGGGGTCGACACCTATACAATGCCCACCTACCAAGCCTGGCACAAACTTCAGAAAATTCCATTT
The DNA here is from genome assembly GCA_937911505.1 of uncultured Cytophagales bacterium. Lineage (GTDB taxonomy): Bacteria > Bacteroidota > Bacteroidia > Cytophagales > Thermonemataceae > CALEMF01. The sequence continues at coordinate 179,460 of CALEMF010000017.1, read as the reverse complement.
GGTTCCTGCGGCTTCTAGCACCTCGTAGGTATTAATATCCATTTTATCGAAGATAATAGAAAGCTCATTCATCAAGGCTATGTTTACATCTCGCTGCGTATTCTCTATCACCTTGGCTGCCTCAGCTACTTTGATGGAAGAAGCCTTGTGTACCCCTGCTTCTACCACCATTTCGTAGACTTGTGCAATTTGTACCAAGGCTTCTTCATCACAGCCAGCGACTACTTTTACAATCGTAGCTAGCGTATGTTGCTTATCGCCCGGATTGATACGCTCTGGAGAATACCCTATCTTAAAGTCTTCTCCACCAACTAATCCTGAGGTACTTTCTAGAAGAGGGAGACAGTCTTCTTCTGTACAGCCAGGATACACAGTAGATTCAAATACAACATAGTCTCCTTTCTTCAATACCTTTCCTACCGTTTCAGTGGCTTTCAAGAGTGAGGTAAGTTGTGGTGTATTGTGTTCATCTATAGGCGTAGGCACGGCGACTACAAAAAAGTTAGCTGTTTTCAATATTTCTAGTTGTGCCGTAAAGGTAATATCGCAGCCTTCAAAGTCTTGTTTGCTGAGTTCGCCACTTGGGTCTATGCCTTGCTGCATAAGCGCTAGGCGTTGCTCGTTGACATCAAAGCCAATTACTTTAACCTTTCTAGCGAAAGCAAGTGCGATAGGCAGTCCTACATATCCCAAACCGATGACTGCTAAAGTGGCTTCTTTCTCTTTCAGTTGTTGGTAGATGTTCATAACATACTATATTAAAAGCTTATTATAAGCGCTGCATTACTTGCGCTACCATTCGGGTTTTCCATTTTTTAAAACTGCCCTCAATGATTTGTTGTCTGGCCTGCCTTACTAGCCACAAATAAAAAGTAAGGTTATGGATGCTAGCAATCATAGCTCCTAGCATCTCTTTATTAACGATAAGATGACGCAAATAAGCTCTGGAGTAGGCAGTGCTTACATACCCTCCCAGTGTTTCGTCAATCGCTGAGAAGTCATTCTTCCATCTTTCATTACGAATATTAATAATGCCTTGAGTCGTAAATAGCATCCCGTTACGGGCGTTCCGTGTAGGCATTACGCAATCAAACATATCCACGCCTAAGTCAATATTTTCTAATATGTTCGCAGGTGTACCCACACCCATTAAATAGCGTGGCTTGTCTTTAGGAAGAATATCACAGACCAGTGCTGTCATTTCGTACATCATTTCTGCGGGTTCTCCTACTGAAAGCCCACCGATAGCGTTTCCTTCTCTGTCTTGTGCTGCAATTTGTTCTGCAGAGGCCTTTCTCAAGTCTTTGTAGGTGCTGCCTTGTACAATAGGAAAAAGTGTTTGTTGGTAATCATAACGGCTCTCTGTGGCATCAAAGCGCTCACAACAGCGTTTTAGCCAGCGATGCGTCAAGTGCATAGACGCTTTGGCGTAAGTGTAATCACAAGGATAAGGCGTACATTCATCAAAGGCCATGATGATGTCTGCACCAATACTTTTTTGGATATCCATGACGTACTCTGGTGAGAAAAAATGATAGGCGCCATCAATGTGTGACTGAAAACGTACCCCTTCTTCAGTAATTTTTCTTTTCTCAGCAAGTGAGTATACCTGATAACCACCACTATCTGTTAAAATTGGTTTGCGCCAGCCATTGAACTGATGTAATCCACCTGCACCTTCTATTATCTCTAGCCCTGGCCGCAACAGTAAGTGATAAGTATTACCCAAGATGATGGCCGCTTGTACATCTTCTTCCAGCTCTCGTTGATGTATACCTTTTACAGTACCCGCTGTACCTACAGGCATAAAGATAGGGGTGTCTATCTTACCATGGTCTGTAACGATTGTACCAGCGCGTGCTTGCGTTTCAGTATCTGTACAGAGAAGATCAAATTTCATAGATACGCTTTAGGCATGCAAATATAAGTAAGTATTTGAATTTCCTTTATGCCGAAAGAATAACTTCAATACAATCTACTTCTTCACTTGCCTTTGGATTGATCTTTATATATCTTACGCGCTGCAATACATGGATATTTTGTCGATCTTTTGGAGTTAACACTGTTCTACATTTTCTTATCAATAACCCTCCTACAACTTCTATTTGTGTTGTTGGTAGATAGTCAGCTTTTATTCTATAGAAGTCGCTCTGAGGGTACTTCCTTGCCACCTGTATCAGTAATTGTTGCTGTACATAACGAGCCTGCGTACATGAAGCGCTTGCTAGAAGCGCTTTATGAACAACAGTATGAAGATTTTGAGATTATCGTGGTTGATGACCGCTCTGACTTCAATGAGCATACTTTTTTCTATAAGCAGCAACACGAACTGGGGCGTATCAAATTAGTAAGAGTAGAGCAAACCCCTCAACATATCAGCCATAAAAAGTATGCGCTTACCTTGGGGGTACGAGCAGCACAACATGAGCACCTGCTTTTTACAGATGCAGACTGCTTGCCTCGCTCACCACATTGGATTCAAAACATGATGCAGGCTTTCAAACCAACTACCAATATCGTATTGGGTGTTTCTCCTTACGAGCGAAAGCCTTCCTTTCTCAACTATATCATTCGTAATGAAACTTTTTATACAGCCCTTCAGTATTTATCTTTTAAGTTAGTAGGACTCCCCTATATGGGTGTGGGGCGTAACCTAGCTTATAAAAAATCACTTTTCCTGAAAGAAAAAGGCTTTGCAAGCCATCAGGAAATTGTAGGAGGCGATGACGACCTGTTTGTGAATCAAGTAGCGCGCAAAGGTAACACAGCCATTTGTATTAAAGCTGAAGGACAGATGATGAGTATTCCCAAAACAACTTGGTCAGAGTGGCAAACACAGAAAATACGACATTTAAGTGTAGGCAAGTACTACAAGTGGAAGCATAAGCTTATTTTAGGCTTATATAACCTCACCCACATTGGCTTTTGGCTAACAGGCGTAGCGAGTCTTGTAAGTTTAACTTGGGTAGTCTCTCCTTGGATGTGGTTGATCGTAGGTGCTTTTAGTGGTAGATTTCTCTTAAAAAACATTATTTTGAGTAGAATTGCGCTGAAAATGCACATGCCCAATAAATGGTACGAACTTTTCTTATTTGATTGTCTATATTGTTTTTATATATTACTAATAGGTGTAAGGGCGTTGTTCACTAAAACAGCAAAATGGAGCTAGACAAAGATTTTTCGGAAAAGGCTTTATACGATTTCAAACTCATTGAAGAAGCACTAAAGGGTAACCAAAGTGCTTATGCAGAGTTAATGCAGCGTTATAATCGTTCGCTCTACCATACTATTTTGAAAATGGTACGGAACGTAGATGATGCAGAAGACCTTACTATGGAAGCTTTTGCAAAGGCTTTCAAAAATCTTAAAAAATTTAAAAAAGACTATACCTTCAGTACTTGGCTCTTCAGAATTGCTACAAATAACTGTATAGATTTCATCCGTAAGAAAAAGCTGCAAACTTACAGTTTGGATAGCTTTTATACCGATGAAAGCGGAGAAGACATAAGTCTCGATGTACAAGATTACCAGCTCAACCCGCAAGAAGAGGCCATTAAAGCACAAAAGGCCGAGCTGATGAAAGAGTTTGTAGCAAAATTACCTCCTAAATATCGTAAACTGGTGACTATGCGCTACTTTGAAGAGTTAGCCTACCAAGAGATTGCCGACGAACTAGACTTACCATTAGGTACTGTAAAAGCACAGCTACACCGCGCTAGAGAGCTCCTATATGACTTCGTGAAAGACAAGAAAGATCATATCTAATGTTTGTTTCCTAGGTCATATGACGATGCTAATTGAACCCTATTAAAGCGCTTTTTTGCTGCTCATTTATATTACGTATTGAAGACTGTTATTTGTCTCAATGTCCCATTAAAACTTGTACCTATGACGCCCCAAGAAGCTGAAAAACAAATCGCAACACTCAGTGAAAAAATCAGTCACTACAATTACATGTACTATCAAAAGCACATATCAGAAGTATCTGATTATGAATTTGATATGCTTTTAGAAAAGCTCATTAAGCTAGAAGAAGAATTTCCTCAATTCAAAAAGATAGACTCTCCCACCCAACGGGTAGGCGGTACAATCACAAAGGACTTCGAGACCATTCCACATAAGTACCCTATGCTCTCTTTGGGTAATACTTACTCTAAAGAAGAGCTGGAAGATTTTGATAAACGGGTAAAGAATTTTTTGGGACTTGCCGAAACGGACGAGGTCAACTACGTATGCGAGCTAAAATTTGATGGGGTATCTATTAGCATTACCTATGAAGACGGGAAACTTGTGCAAGCCCTTACGCGAGGCGATGGTGTTCAGGGCGACGACGTAACCGCCAACATAAAAACCATTAGAACACTTCCACTAAAGATTAGAGGAAAAGACTACCCAAAATCCTTTGAAGTACGTGGAGAGGTGTTCTTATCGCATAAGAACTTTGCTAAACTTAATAAAGAGCGCGAAGCAGCAGGCGAGTCACTCTATGCGAATCCACGCAATACGGCCTCTGGTACGCTTAAACTGCAAGACTCTTCTGAGACGGCGCGAAGAGGGTTAGATTGCTATCTTTATTTTCTTTTAGGAGAAAACCTTTCTCATAAAACCCATACGGCCTCTGTGGAGCAGCTCGTTGAATGGGGGTTTCACGTATCGCCTACCTACCAAACTTGTAAAAACATTGAGGAGGTATTGGCTTACATACAAAAGTGGGAAACAGAACGACACCAACTACCGCTTGATACCGATGGGGTAGTGATTAAAGTAAATGAATTTGCCAAGCAGCAAGAGCTAGGGCTTACTTCTAAAAGTCCCCGATGGGCCATTGCCTATAAGTACAAGGCAGAAAGTACTGCCACTGTACTCAAAGCGGTTACCTACCAAGTGGGTAGAACCGGCGCCGTAACACCAGTAGCCGAACTAGAACCTGTATTACTGGCTGGTACAACGGTAAAAAGAGCCTCTTTACATAATGCCAATGAGATTGAGCGAATAGGTTTACAAATTGGCGATACCGTATTTGTAGAGAAGGGGGGAGAGATCATTCCCAAAATCACGGGGGTAGACCTCAATAAAAGACCTGTCACTAGCATTCCATTGGTTTTTCCTACACTATGCCCCGAATGTGGCACTACCTTAAAGCGTAAAGAGGGAGAGGCACTCCATTACTGTCCTAACGAAAAGGGATGCCCTCCACAAATCAAAGGAAAGGTAGAACACTTCATACAACGTAAAGCCACAGATATTGACAGTTTGGGTGAAAAGATTATTGATCAATTATACCAAGCAGGCTTCGTAAAAAATGTAGCAGACCTATACGACCTCACCCACGACCAACTGACCTCGCTAGATAGATTTGGTGACAAACTAGCCAATAAAATACGCCAGGGTGTAGAAGAGTCTAAGCAGGTAAGCTTCGACAGAGTACTATTTGGGCTAGGCATCCGATTTGTGGGAGCGAGCGTTGCTAAAAAACTGGCTGAGCGCTTTGAAACGGTGGAAGCTTTACAAAAAGCCAGCCTAGAAGAACTCGTTGCCGTACCAGAAATTGGAGAGAGGATCGCACAAAGCGTCATCGAATGGTTTGAGGACACCGACCATTTGGCCTTGCTTGCACGCTTACAACAAGCAGGACTACAATTTAAACAAGAAAAGAAAGTAATTACGCTTAAGGGAAGTCAGCTAGAGGATAAGACCTTTGTTGTATCGGGTGTATTTCAACAGTACGACCGTAATGCCATCAAAGCAGAAATCGAAGCACACGGTGGTAAGGTTGTTTCCTCTATTTCTGCCAAGTTAGATTACGTACTAGCTGGCGATAAGATGGGGCCTGCTAAACTCGAAAAAGCGAAAAAATTAAAGGTGACGGTTATTTCTGAAGATGATTTTATAAGGATGATCGCTTAAAAGCCAACTTTATAGCCTTATAATCAGTTGGTTTTCTATAAGTTCCTAAAGTAAGGGCAACTTTTATAAAAAATAAATCGTAACTTTGTGTAAAGTTTACTAGCAGCTTGGTTATGGGATTGAAATCACTTTTGAAAAAAATTGCAGGTACTAAAGAGCAGGAAGAAGAAACAGTCGATATCGAAAGACAAACCGTTAACTACAAAGATGCTCACAATATCGGCATTCTCTTTAGCAGTAGCCACGAAGAAAACCACAAAGCTATCAATTACTTTGTCAAACTTCTCCAGAAAGATGGTAAGAAGATTCATGTATTGGCTTATTTTGAAGAAAAACACACAAACCCCTTCGACTTCAGGTTTGATTTCTTTACGAAACAAGATATAGATAGTCACGGAAGAGTGCAATGCTTACAAGCCAATGAGTTCATGGAGAAAAGATTTGACTATCTATATTGTATTAATCCACAGCATTTAGGCTATTTTGAATACATATTACATCGCAGTCAAGCGAAGTGTCGTGTAGGGAAATATCACCCTGAAAGTGTAGGTTCTTTTGAGCTGATGATCAACACGCTAGATAGTGCTGATACCGTTGATCTCATCTTACAAATGCTTCACTATACTAAGGGGCTTATTACGCACAATAGCGGAGGTAGCACCAAAAAACCAAAGAAAAAAGTAACGACGTCTTAATTTGAAAAATACAAATCTTTCTTGATAATATTTAATCCACATTACCTTCGCTGAGAAAATCAACGAACAAGCTGTTTTTTTCTATAAAAAAGTTTACTTTTAATTACTCATATATACCCACAACTCATTAATTGTTAAAGCCATGGATTTACAATTAGATCTTCTTCCAATGAACGCTTGGCTTCCACACAAGACACCTGCCATCATCGCAGGTCCTTGTAGTGCAGAAAGCGAAGAACAACTATTACAGACTTGTCTACAACTCAAAGAATTGAAAGTAGATGCACTAAGAGCAGGCATCTGGAAACCACGCACACGCCCTAACAACTTTGAAGGACATGGGAAAGTGGCGCTCCCTTGGGTTGCTGCTGTTAAAAAAGAAGTAAAATTACCTTTCACGATAGAAGTAGCCACTCCCGAGCACGTTGAACTAGCGCTTAAGTATGGTGTAGATATTCTATGGATTGGTGCACGTACTACCGTAAACCCTTTTAATGTACAAGCACTTGCTGACGCCCTGAAAGGAGTCGATGTGCCCGTAATGGTAAAGAACCCTGTAAATCCTGATTTGGCACTTTGGCTAGGCGCTATTGAAAGAATCTATAATGCAGGTGTAACTAAGCTAGCCGCTATTCATAGAGGTTTTTCTTCTTTACAAGAGAGTAAATACCGCAATGCACCTACTTGGCAAATTCCCATTGAGCTTAAAAGGCTGTTCCCTAATATGCCGCTTATCTGCGATCCTAGCCATATTACAGGAAAACGCGATATGATCGCAATGGTCTCTCAGAAGGCCTTAGACCTTAACTACGATGGCTTGATGATAGAAACGCACATCGATCCTGACAATGCTTGGAGTGATGCCAAACAACAAGTGACACCTAGTATGCTCGGGAATATCTTAGCCAATTTGAAATTGAGAGTAGCTTCTAGCGACAACGCTGAGTTTATGAATCAGCTCGATGAGCTTCGTAAGCAAATAGATGGTGTTGATAGAGAATTGATAGAAATACTAGCTTCTCGTATGGCATTGGTAGAGAAGATCGGTGAGTACAAGAAAGAGAACAACATTACTATTTTCCAAATAGATCGTTGGAACGAGGTATTCCGTACACGTCCTAATTGGGCCGATAAAATGGGACTTAGCCAAGACTTGATCGCCGAGATATACAAGCTTATTCACGTAGAGTCTATCCGTACTCAAACAGAGGTGATGAGCAAACAAGACCAAAAAGCATAGATAGATTTTTCTTATGCATATTAAACCTTAAGCGTCTTTCGAGACTTTTAAGGTTTATTTTTTTACCCCTATCATTTGATAAATCGTTGCTTGGTCGTAGGTCCAAACCTCTCCAGATTTCCTTTCGCCTACAAACAAATTTCCAATATGCGTTCTTACCAAACGTAAAGTAGGAAAACCTACCTTGGCGGTCATCTTGCGTATCTGTCTGTTTTTTCCTTCTGTAATAGTAATCTGTAGCCAGCCTGTAGGAATATTCGCACGGAAGCGGATAGGCGGTATACGCGCAGGTAGAAAAGAGGGGTCTTCGTTGAGAATTGCTACTACTGCGGGCAGTGTAGTATACGACTGCTTTTTTACCTTGATTTCAACACCTGTTCTGAGCCTCTCTAGGGCGGTTGGTGTGACGGCCCCTTCTACTTGTACGATATAGGTTTTTTGATGTTTGAACTTGGGCGTGAGCAAACGATGCTTTAATTGATTGTCGTTCGTCAAGAGTAGTAAACCCTCACTATCTGCATCGAGCCGACCCACTGGGTATACCTCTTTGGGAAAATCGTAGAGGTTTTTCAACCCTTGCCGTGCTCCCTCGTCGCTAAACTGTGACAAAATTCCATAAGGCTTGTAAAGAGCGTAATATTGATGTTTATGCATAAGAATATGTTTAAGTTTTCTTAACCGTTTGTTTTTAAGATTGATATAAGTGCGTTGGCCTGAAAATCCAGCGGGGAGGCGGGTTGGTTTGTGGGCGGAAGCTTTGGATTTAGCTGCGCTGAGCTCGCAAGCTCGGTTTCTTGATTTGGTTGCGCCGAGCTCCCGTTGGTCGGTTTTTGGTTCGTTTTTGGCTACGCCGAGCTCGCCAGAGGCTCGGTTCATCAAGAACCGGAACGAAGTGGAGTTCAGCGAAGCTAACCGAGCCTGCGAGCTCGACGCAGTCAAAAAATGAACGAAAGGTAAATTAAAGCATAATTGATGAAAATTTCGTAAAATATTAATTATGTAGAATTTAGTTTTTTAAACCTGCTCTAAAGTCAGTTGTCTATTGCGTGAGCCACCACCAAAACCAAGCAGTAAGAAAAGAAAATAGGAGCCCTACGCTTACCAATAGCTGCGCTAGCTTAGGGCGATGATTATACTGAGAAGCCAGAATAGCGGCTGTTATCATAGGTGGCATAGCTGCTTCAAAAATAGTTACTTGCGTATAGAGGCTTCTATCACCAAGCAAGTAAAACCATAAAAACCATATGAAGAGAGGCGCTAGGAGCAACTTATACAGCAAGCCTAGTGAAAGTACCTTCAGTTGAGTTTTCTCTAACCGAATCTGTAATTGTAATCCTACAGAAAACAACGCTAATGGAATGAGAGGAGCACTTAACCCCTCCAATACTTTAGTCACAGAGATCGTAAAAAAGTTTTTGGGTAAAATAAGCGCGAGGATAAAGGCAATAAACGGTGGAAAAGTAAGTATCCGCTTGGAGAGCTTCTGAAACTGCCATTGTCCTTCTGCGAAAAAGATAGCAATCGCTACTCCAAAAGTAGCCAACACTAAAAAAGTACCTTGATCGGCTATGATAGCAATACTGAGTCCTGCCTCTCCATAATAAGAAAGGGTGAGCGGAAAGCCTAAAAAGGAGGTATTTCCCAGCCCACAAGTAAGCAGTAAACAGACAAAAGTGCTTCTATCAATGTATTGCATCTTCCAAAGTACGCCAAAGAGTACTGCTGCTCCTAAAAATACCAGCCCCCCTACTGAAAGTGGAATTAATACCTGTGTTGTAAAGATAATATGCGGAATGTATAACAAAGCTACCGCAGGAAGAGATATATAGATAATAAACACATTGATGGGGAGGTATGATTGAGGAGGCATTTGGGGTATTTTCCTGAGGACGCTGCCCGCTAATAAACATACGAAAAGAAGCCATATATTTTCCACAGATCAAAGATAAAACGTATTGAGGCTACAGAGAAATTTATTTGTACAGGATTGTTCTAATGATTATTTTGATGAAATATACTCCTTAGTAAGCTATTCATAATAAGAGATTTACCTATTACCATAATTAAGCAATTAAACCACACCCCACTCTATGAAAGCAAAGGTACTGATTACAGGCGCCACAGGGCTCATTGGACAACGCCTCTCTCAAATATTACGAGACGAAGACTACCAAGTAGCTTATTTGAGTCGTACCAAATCCATCATCCCTAAAATACCCGTTTACAAATGGGATATTAAGCAGCAAGAAATGGAACCGGAAGCCTTAAAAAAAGCCGATCATATTATTCACTTGGCAGGAGCAGGTGTAGCAGATAAAAAGTGGACGGAAGAACGGAAGAACGAAATCCTGAAGAGCCGTACTCGCTCTACACAGCTTCTTTTTAACGCACTTGCCGAAAAAGGCTACCAACCCAAGTCTTTTGTCAGTGCTTCTGCCATAGGAATTTACGGTACAGATACAGGCGATACCTTATTAACAGAAGAAAGCCCCAAGGGAGATGATTTCTTAGCAGAAGTGACTAAGAAATGGGAAGAAGCTGTTCAGGGCATTGCTTCTTTGGGCATTCGTACTGTAAAACTAAGAATTGGTATTGTCCTTTCTGACCAAGGCGGTGCGCTGCCTAAGATTGCACAACCGATTCGCTTTGGTGTAGGTGCACCCATCGGAAGTGGTAAGCAATACTTGTCTTGGATTCACATCGACGACCTCTGTCGTATGTTTATGGCTGGCTTAGAAAATGAACAAATGGAAGGCGTGTACAATGCCGTAGGCCCTGCCCCTGTTACCAACGAGCAATTGACCAAAGCCACCGCCAGCGTACTAAGAAAACCACTCATTTTACCTAAAGTACCTGCTTTTACCCTCAAAATGACAATGGGCGAGATGGCTAGTATCGTACTAGGCGGTAATAAAGTCTCTAACGAAAAGATTGTACAGACAGGTTTTACCTATCAATTTCCTGAGCTTAAGCCGGCCTTAGAAAACCTACTAAAAAAGTAATGACATGATGCAGATTAACCGACTTATGACCAATATCTGCTCTGATAAGCTACCAGAAAGCAGAGATTTCTACACGAAGCTATTTGACTTCCGTGTCGATTTTGAGAGTGATTGGTTCATTCACCTCATTTCGAAAGATAAACAACTTGAGCTAGGCATTATCAATCGTACCCACGAAATTGTCCCCGAGGATTTTCAGCAGCACCCACAAGGATTGTACATCACCTTTGTGGTAGCTAATGTAGATGAAGTATTTACGCTCGCTAACACCGCAGCCTTTCAGGTAGTAAGTGAGCCAAAAGACACCTTTTATGGACAAAGGCGCCTCCTACTACAAGACCCTAACGGAACGTTAGTAGATGTATCCTCTCCCATACCCAACTTTGAATTTTAAAAGCTTACCAATCCAATACCAAACTTTACCCCTTTGATAAAGTAGTTGTAAAGCTTACCAATCATACTGTTCATCAAGCAGTAGTTTTTACCACTTGTGTATAATAATGGCTTCTCGATTTACAATATTCAATCGAAACTAGCCTAGCACTAGATGTGCCCAAGTTCTCAAGGAGAGAGATATAAAATGTGTATATTATAGTGTTATGTGGCATTAAAAAAGATAAAATATGAAACCTGAATTACTAAATGGAATTTTTGCAATTTCTGGTGCAATAATAGGAGCAATACTAACTGCACTACTAAGTAGGTGGAACTCAAAGAAAGACAAAAAGGAAAAGAGGTTATCAATTTTTTCAACTTATTCTACAAGGCTAATTGAAGTTTCTGACTTAGTTAAGAAGAAAATTGTAATCAAGATGAATGATAAACCAATTAACGAGTTGTATAAAAATGAAATATTAGCAATTAACACAGGTAACCTTTTAATAGACACGATACATATTGATTTTAAATTACAAGGAGAGAATGCCGAGTTGGTGAATATTGAAAAGGCGCGTTCAAACTTTAAAATATCAGAAGAAGAGTACAATATATCATTTGATTTCAATAATGGACAAATAAATATTTCATATTTAAATCCAGGTGACGAAATCAATTTTATCCTTTTATCAAATAAAGGAACTTCGATTGACATTGAGCATAGACAAAAGGAAGTAATAACAATTATTAAGAACGATTATTATCCAGAAACTCCTGGAGTTGTTCTGAAATCATTCTTTGATGCAATGTCTAGAGATATATTTACAAGAACAGTGTTCAGTCTTACCATGCCTAATTTCAGAAAGTATTTAAAATTGAAGAAAGATAATAACGCCACACAACAACAAATATAGGTCATTTGGCGGATGGTGCTAATTTTGATCAAGTTTACATTTAAGAAAGTTTATAGTAGTTTGATAGATAATTGTTTCAAAAAGCCAAACGCCTCCCAACAGTTTCGGTAAGCCTACCTCAATTGTGCAGAGCCGAAATATGGGTAAGTGCTGGTACATCACCCCTTGACAAGCATTCTTTTATTTTATAGTTTCAGGGGCAGGGATAGGTTCCTTACGGATAACCGCTCGGCTGGGTAGTGCGCCATACGGCGCTTATCACCCCATCCGTTAGGCACAATACAAGAAAAATTCAGAATTGATTGAGCAACCGACCAAAGCGAAAAAAAGGATTGATTTATTAGACATTTATCGAGGATTTGCCATTCTCGGAATATTTGTAGTAAATATTGTTATAATGAATTCAACCTTCCTTAATCAGGATGAATTTGCCAAGCAATGGACCTCCAATATTGACCAAATTACAGAGAAAGTACTTCAGCTATTTTTTTACACCAAATTCTTTCCAATATTCTCTTTATTGTTTGGTTTGGGAATTTCGATGCAAGCCTTAAAAATGGTCGATGAAAATAAACTATCATTCACATTTTTTGCAAGACGAATGCTGATTTTGTTTGTGTTTGGAGTTTTACACATTGTGTTTCTATGGTCTGGCGATGTTTTAAATGTATATGCGATTATTGGGTTATTTACCACGCTGATGATTAAAAAGTCGAATAAATCAATCATCGTCCTTTCTGCAATCTTTCTTTTCTTTCCTTTCTATGACCAAGTTTTAGAATATCTGTTTGGACTATTAAACTTTCAACCAGAAATGTACCTCAATGATTATACAGGGAAAACAGTTAACCAAATCATAAGGAATGGAAGTTATTTGCAAGGCGTAAAATTAAGACTGCTAGAGTATCTATCTAACATTCCTATGCTTTTCGGATTTTTAGCACCTATCGCAATTTCAATGTTTTTATTAGGGCTGTACCTTGGTAAGAACAAAATCTACAAGTCATTAAATATATTTATAGCCCAAATAAAAAAACCAGTATTAATAATTACAATAATAACCAATCTCTACAGAATGCTATTTCTGTTTGTATTGGTCAAACACGAGATTTTCAAAGTAGAAAGCTATCGAGAAGTTTTGATAAAAATAATGGTGCTTTCGGATGTTGCAATGGGTTTATTTTACCTTTGGGCAATTGGTTGGGTTTACTACAACACCAAATGGTCTAAAATCTTATTACCCCTAAAATATGTTGGGCGTATGGCATTAACAAATTATATAATGCAAAGCCTTATCGGATTAGTTCTATTTTCATCAGTCGGCTTTAAGTTATATGAAACTTTAAGTCCGTCAAAAACATTTTTGATAGCGATTTTGGTTTTTATTTTTCAAATAATATTTAGCAGAATTTGGCTACACTATTTCAGATTTGGACCGTTAGAATGGGTTTGGCGTTGTTTGACTTACAAAAAATTATTACCAATTAGAACGAGAAGTACTGTGCCTAACACAGTATAAACGCAATAGTGGTGGAAGTGATGAAACAAAACAAAATGTATAAATTTAAGGTCAGATATAAGCATAAAAGTTAGTGCGTGGAAATCGCTATTGCGCTTATGCAAGACCATTGTGTTTAATGTAGAAAACCGAATGGAGTACGAATTACCAGAAGATAAAATCCCGATTTTCAACTTAAACTTTGAGAAAGGAAATGAATTAGCTAGTGGTTTGACAATAATCAAAGGGCAAGGAAATTCAAAGCTTGGGTTTTGGAATAAAAGAAAAGCGAAGCAAGCAATCAAACATTACTCTGAATGTTTGTCTATGCTACCAAATCATTGGCAAACACATTGGTTAATCGCCAAAGTTTATCAAGCAATGTCTGAAAATGAAAAAGCTTTGGAGCATTTCGAAAAAGCAGTTAAAATAGAAAAAACGAATTCTAATTTACCACGAGAAGCTTCAATTTCTGCAATGAACTCTGGAAATGTAAAACTTGCAGTGGAATACTCTCAAGAAGCAATTAAACGTGAATCGAATGACGCTGGACTTTATTGCAACCACGCTGTCAATTTAATGGTTTTAGGGAATGATGATGAAGCTAAAGCCTATATTCAAAAGGCAATGGAAATGGAACCGAATGATGAAATAAATAAAAATGTTTACTCTTTGATAAATGCTATTGCAACAGGAAAGAGAAAGCGACCGAAATACAACGAGCTTAATTAGAAACACTGAAATGATGACCCTTGACCAACTAAAAGATAGAGATATCGGAAAAATTGGGACACCAGAACGGGACAAATATGAATTTGACCTGCGAATGGAATTACTGGGCGAAATGATAAAATCCGTCCGAAAGGAACGAAAACTCACTCAAGAGCAACTTGGTGAACTCATTGGGGTACAAAAATCACAGATTTCTAAGTTAGAACGGAATACCAAGAATGTAACTATAGAAACAATTTTAAAGGTGTTCCGAGCATTAAAAGCTAATGTAAAATTCAGTGTGGAAATAAACGAATCTGAATTCAAAGTAGCATAAAAATACAGATAACAACATATAGCAAAAAATAGCTGTCCTTCGGGACAATCACGTTTGTTATATTTACCGTTGAGAAGCATTTTGTCTCAACAGATGGGTTGGCAGGCGTTTCGCCTCCCAACCGTTTCGGTAAGCCTACCCCAATTGCGCCGAGCCGAAATATGCCTAACATTCGGGTAAGTACCATAAGGCACATTACCCCTTGACAGACACGCTTTTATTTTATAGTTTCAGGGGTAAGGATAGGTTCCTTACCGATACGCCCTGGCTGGGTAGTGCGCCATACAGCACCTAACACCACTTATCCATGAGGCGCAATAAAAAAACAGAATAATGAAAACGAAAAAGATAATTTTAGGACTATTTGTAATTGGATTATTACACAGTTGTACTGAAGAAGATCTGGAATTTTCAAATTTCTCAGATCCTGTTTTATCTGGAGATACTTACAGTGAAATTGAAGAAAATCCTTTTGTGCAAGTCTCAGAACAACCCATTTCAACCTTTTCAATTGATGCTGATGGAGCATCATATGCGAATGTCAGAAGATTTATTCAACAAGGCAACCAATTACCACCAAAAGGAGCGATTAGAACAGAAGAATTGATTAACTATTTCAATCTTGATTATGAGTACTCTGATCCAGCGCACCCAATTGCTTTAAATGGTGAGGTAAGTCAATGTCCTTGGAATTTAGATAATAAGCTAATAAGAATTGGAATTAAAGGAAAACCAATTCCGCAAAATGAACTACCGCCATCAAATTTCGTATTTTTGATTGATGTCTCTGGATCAATGGGGAGTGAAGATAAGTTAGAATTATTAAAAAACGGCTTTAAGCTTTTTGTTGACAGATTGCAACCAACAGACAAAATAGCTATAGTTACCTATGCGGGTTCAGCAGGAGTAGTTTTAGAATCAACGTCTGGAGAAAATAAAACCGCTATCAAAGATGCCATTGATGCGTTAGGTTCTGGAGGAAGTACCGCAGGTGCAGAAGGTATCATTACCGCTTATGAAATTGCTCAACAAAATTTTATTGCAGGAGGCAATAATAGAGTCATTATCGGAACGGATGGTGATTTTAATGTAGGACCATCTAGTCAAGAAGAATTAGTTGCGTTAATAGAGGAAAAAAGAGACAATGGCATCTTCTTAACTGTGCTTGGTGTGGGCAGAGGAAACCTAAATGACGCTGCCTTAGAGCAGATAGCAAATAATGGTAACGGCACCTATGAATACATTGACAACATTGAACAATTACGAAAGGTGTTCATTTATGACTTCAGTAAATTCTTTACCGTCGCAAAAGATGTAAAAGTGCAAGTTGAGTTTAATATTGAAAATGTCAAGGCATATCGCCTTATTGGCTATGAAAACAGGTTGTTAAATCAACAAGACTTTGAAGATGATAATGAAGATGCAGGAGAAATAGGTGCCAATCAAAACGTTACTGCTTTGTATGAAATCGTTCCTGAGAACAATTCTAATTACGAAGCAGTCCCTACATTTTCAATCGACTTTAGATATAAAAATCCAGATGCTGAGACAAGCATTCCTTTAAATTTGGAAGTTTTTGATGAAGGAAAATCCTTTGCTGAATCAACTGATTTTATGAAATTCACAGCAAGTGTTGCCTCTTTTTCAATGATTATCACAAACTCCCAATACAAAGAAACGAGCAACTATGATGACATCATAAATTGGTTAGATAGTGTAAACCTTAGTGATGAGCATAATTTCAAAGAAGAGTTTAAAAGCCTCGTGAACAGGGCAAAAGATTTATAAATACTGCGTCTCACAATAACTAAGAAAACATAAGGCAGATCAAGCTTTCAAAAAGGTGGTTTCACTTATCAAACTTTAGTTTTGGTGGAAAGGTAATCGCTCGTTCTCCCCTGCTTCTAAAAATCTGCAAAGATTTTTACGGAACTTTAGTAGATGTATTTTTCCTCTATACCCAACCTTGAATTTTAAAAGCGGGCCAATACCAAACTTTACATTTTTGATAAAACAGTTGTAAAACTTACCATTCATCATACAGTAGTTTTAACACTTGTGTATAAATAATAGCTTCTCACTTTACAAGATTCAAATGAAAAAATATACACAATGTGTATATTAAGGCGCTAGCAGGAACTAGAACATAAGTCAGTTAAAGAATATGATGATGAGATTTAGTTTATATCTATTAATAGTTTGCTCTTTTTTCAGTTGTTCAAACAAGAAAATGAGTAGCAGTAATAGCCATTTAGAACTAAAAAAGACTTTTTTGAAAGACCTCAATACAACACACCCTTTAATTCAGGGTGTCTGGAAATCTATTGGAAATGGCTATTACCTAGAAGTTCGAAAGGATAGTATTTTACTTTACAGCTATACCAAGAGCTTCTGCTACAAAGAAAAAAATGATTATTTGGAAGGGCTTTTAAATTCACAAAGTCAATTCACACTTCGTGAAGATACTTTGGGAGTTTATCTAACTGATTTTGGTGATCAAACCAATATACTGCAGACAAAAAAAGACTTTATCAGCGTTGATGAGCTTCCTACGAATACAATCGGATTTTCAGAATTAGTGGAATTGAACCCTGAAAAGTCCTTTAAATTGTATTTGGAGACAATGCAAGAGAATTATGCATTTAGTAAAGGAAGAAACTTAAACTGGGACGAATTACAGGCTAGGTATAAGGATAGTGTTTCAGCAGGGAAAGAAGCGCTTTTCAATACTATGGGAAAAATTGCAACACTGACAAAAGACCAACATACAAAGGTCATTTCAGAGACTGGAAAAACACTACAATATCGTGTAACACCGGCAGCAGAAATTGTAAAGGATGCGTTTAAAGAACAATCTGAAATAAAAGACCTTAACGAGTATTTCGACTTGTTTTTTAAAACTAATTATAAAAATATATCGGATAGCCTATTACAAGGAAATGGACAAAAAATAGCCAATGATAAAATAGAATGGGGTCATTTAACTAAAAACATTGGCTATATGCATATTTACTCTTTTGCTGGTTTTCTGTCCAAGGAATTTTCAAGAAAGCAACAAATAGATAGCCTTAACGCCTATATGAAGCACATAATAAAAACGTTCAAAGATAAAGAAGCCATCATAATTGATGTCAGTTTTAATTTTGGAGGATATGATGCAACCGCACTCACGATTGCTAGCTATTTTACAGATACGCCAGTCTTTTCTCATACAAGCCAGGTCTACAACAATGGTAAATTTTATGATGAAGATGATGTAATTATATATCCAGCTAATTCGAAAGTATTTACAAAACCAGTTTATGTGCTAATGACAGATATTAGTAGAAGTGCTGCAGAGGGTTTTGCTATGATGATGAGTGCTTTACCAAATGTGAAACTTGTAGGAACGAATACGTTGGGAACGCTATCGGGTATGTTAGGTAAATCAATCGGTAATTTTTATACGACCTATTCCAATCAAAGATTAGTGAACGCCAACGGTGATTTTTTCGAGGTTTCTGGTGTCACACCTGATATTCAATTAAAGGTTTTTGCAAAAAATAACATATTACAGAGTCATAAAACGGCCGTACTTGATTTGATAGACATTATTGAAGAAAACAAAAGCAGGCGCTAACAACGGCTACAAGTAATAGCTTGTTCTCCTTGACTTCTGAAAATCCGTAAGGATTTTTTGGTATGTATTGAATAAGTTAAGTGCTAACCTACGCAACTACTTATAACCGAGAACATTCACAGGTAAAAATCGAAAGATACTTTATTATAGGCAAAGGTGGTTCCTAATTATAAGGCTCTAACGGAACTTTAGTTAGATGTATCTTCTACCATACCAAACTTGGAATTTTAAAAGCTCTCTAATACCAAGCTTTACCCATTTAGTGGTCGTAAAACTTGCCACTCACACTATTCATCATATAGTAGTTTCACATTTGTGTATAACAATGGCTTCTCGATTTACAAGATTCAATCGAAACTAGCCTAGCGCTGAATGTAACCAAGTTATTGATGGAAAAATATACACAATGTGTATATTAAAGTGTCAACTGTAATTTGATAAGCTCAGGATGAAGGAAAAATTTGATAACATAAAAACGGAATTGCTAAGGTTTACTGAATTAGAAGTAGAAAAGTTTTTACTTCATAATTCAAATAAAACATATTACGCATTCGCATATGATTGCAATGCGGAATATGCCGAAGTAAACCTTTGTTTTAGTACCGAAGAGGAATTTAAGAAGACGTTGAACCATTATCAAAACGGAGAATATTCTCAGTACTATCAAATCAAAGAAGATATTCTTGATTTAAAGTACAATACAGGCGATTGGGAATATCAGTGTTTTGCTTCTATGAATGTATTTAGCGAAAATGAGTTGACTGAAATATTCCAAAAGCTTCCAGATGATGATCATAAATCGTGGCATAGCTTTACAGAACAACTAATGCAATTATTTACTCTTACACTATTTGAGTTTAGCGAGACAAAAACTTTCGATAAAATTTCTAAAACCAATGATTTCAAATTCTTTTGCATAGATCATGATGAAGATTTTGAGGATGTTGAAAATAGACTAATGAAAATAAAAAGTAGTTAACAAGGCATAAAAATACACAGTCGATTGGTTTTCAACATCAAAGGAAACGCTTACCGACTCGTGGTAAAGTTCAATTACGAAAAACAATGGGCATTTATCAAGTTCATCGGTACGCACGCTGAATATGATAAGAGACTTAGAGCAAGTTCTTCAAATCTCCGCCTCTGTCCTTGTCAATGATTATCAACTTACGAAAAAATAATAAAGGGTGACAAGGGCTATCATTGGTTTACTCAAGAAATATTGAACAGAGGAAGGACGCAATACTTACTTAACGATTTATAGGAAGCCGTCAAAGTTTTGACACTTTAGTGGCAAGTGGAAGAATAGGCTTAGAGCCTATTTAAGTTTTACTTAACTATCTGTTTTTAAGATCAGTAGAATCGCGTTGGCCTGAAAATCCAGCGGGGAGGCGGGCTGGTTTGTGGGCTGAAGCTTTGGATTTAGCTGCGCTGAGCTCCCGTTGGTCGGTTTCTTGATTTGGCTGCGCCGAGCTCCCGTTGGTCGGTTTTTGGTTCGTTTTTGGCTACGCCGAGCTCGCCAGAGGCTCGGTTCATCAAGAACCGGAACAAAGTGGAGTTCAGCGAAGCTAAAAAATGAACGAAAGGTAAATAGAAGGATGAATGGTGAAAACTTCGCAAAATGTTAACTATACAGAATTTAATTCTTAAACATTCTCTTAACAGACGAAAAGAAAAAAGATTTACAATAAAATGAGTAAAAAGACAACAACATTATACAGGCCAGTAAACGACAAAGAGTTAGAGCTGATTGAAGCGTTGGAATTCAAAGGTTTTCCGCCTAGATTACCCCAACAACCAATCTTCTACCCCGTAATGAATGAAGAATACGCAACGCAAATAACAAAGGACTGGAATGTCCCAGCTTACGGAGTTGGGTACGTAACAAAATTTGAAGTTGATACTGAGTATTTAAAGAAATTCAAAATTGAAAACGTTGGTGGAAAAATCCATAATGAGCTTTGGGTTCCAGCAGAAGAATTAGAGGAATTCAACGCCAATATAATCGGAAAGATTAAAGTAATTGGAGAATATAAAAAAGAATAAGAACTGGCTACAACACCATGTATAGTGTATACCCTTTAGGATAAGCACCACACACAAGACCGTTAGCAGGCCTATCTTACGAGCGTCGAATCGAAATACATCCAACATACAATTAAGTGCCATAAAGCACTCTACCCCTTGACAGGCACGCTTTTATTTAATAGCTTCAAGGGCAGAGATTCCTTACGGATAACCACTTTAGTCAGGTAGTACACCATACGTTGGCACCAATAAATATCACATTCCTAAGAATGAAAAAAGTCCTCTCACAGCTTACTATATTATTTATATTATCTTCTTGTACACCTGATAATAACACTCAATCTAATCGCAAAAGCGATGACGACTCTTTAACTTTTCGTCAGGTTAACAATATTTTTAATGCTTCCAGTCCTACTATTGCCGAGTTCAAAAAGCTAACTAAAGCTGATAGAGTCAAAGCAGTAAATAACCTTCTTGATCGTCATCAAGAAAAAGGCTTTCCGCTAATAGAGCAAGATTCGTTGTTAGACGGATATGTTTATGTCACCTTTGTACATATTGACTCAACTCACCAAAACGACATTACATTTAATGTATTCGGAATTTATGACGAATATAGGTTTGGAGACAAAAAGCTTTATCGCCTAGCGTCTACAGACCTGTATTACAGAACCTACATAGTCCCAGATGATTTATGTTTTTCTTATCGACTATACTACGCTAATAGAGTA
Organism: uncultured Cytophagales bacterium; assembly: GCA_937911505.1. Taxonomy (GTDB): domain Bacteria; phylum Bacteroidota; class Bacteroidia; order Cytophagales; family Thermonemataceae; genus CALEMF01. The sequence continues at coordinate 158,403 of CALEMF010000017.1, read as the reverse complement.
ACTGGAAAAAAGTCGAAGATGTCTGATCCGCTAAATCCGAATCTCATTCCATCTGGCGAAAGAAAAGATATGAGTTGGTCCGCTTTGGATTTAAGAACAAATGAGGATTCATGGTATGTTGAGGGTAACCATCATCAATCTGGAACGATCGATACACTAAAATTGGAAAGTAAATTACTTTCCAACTCACGCAACATCTACGTTTACCTACCGCCCGAATATAACACTAGCAAGGAAAAGTATCCAGTAATATATCTCTTTGATCCATACATCTATTTGAATCTAGTCGAAGTGCCTAATGTGCTTGACAACCTCATTTATCAACAAGAAATCGATCCGATGATTGCCGTATTTATCGACAATCCATCTCAATCGGCAAGAAGCAAAGAACTTCCGCTAAACGCTCAATTCAAGGATTTTTTTGTCACTGAACTACTACCCTTCATCAAGGATAGATACCACATTACGGATTTAGTAGATGAAACTATTATTGGTGGAATCAGCTACGGTGGATTAGCAGCAACTTATATTGCCTTTGAGCATCCTGATGTCTTTGGTAAAGTTCTTTCTCAATCAGGCAGTTTCTGGAGAGATACAACGCTCACAGACGGGGGAGAAGATTGGATAAGAGGCGATTATTTGACGAAACAGTTCCAAATACAAGAAAAACGCGATTTAAAGTTATACCTTGATTGGGGATTGCAAGAAAATTGGTGTAAAGCGTCTGGCCGAAGATTAGTTCAGGTACTCAAAGATAGAAATTATGAGTTCACATTTACAGAGTTTAATGGATGGCATGATTGGTCTAACTCAAGAAAAACATTTCCAGATGCTTTGAGATATTTATTAGAGTAGTAACAGGCTACTGATGCCAACCCAACGGTTTCGGTAAGCCTACCCCACGAGCGTCGAGCCGAAATACGCCTAACACAGCGTAAGTACCATACAGCACATTCCCCTTTGACAGGCACGTTTTATATTTAATAGTTTCAGGGGAAAAGAGAGGTTCCTGACGGATAATCACTTTGGTCGGGTAATGCATAACTAGCAAAGCATGAGTGAATTTAGAGCCGAAGCATACTTTATTAAGCAGGATGATCTATTTAATACTATATCATCTAATGACAAACACAAATTGGATTATTTATTAACTAAGTCTGAGGAGCTATGTATTGATATCAAAGAAGGATTTACTGTAGAATTACCCCTTAAAGAACAAGTAAAATCATTACTTAATGGTAGCTATCAAGAGAAGGGTTTTAAAAATTTCTATGGCTTTTGGATTTTAGTACATGGAATTGCCACTTCTAGGCCTAAAGTTTCTGGTATTCCATATCCATTTTTGATTTTAGATGAAATAGTAGAAGAACTGGAGGAGTCAAATTATACAGAGGTAAAGAAGCTTTTAGGTACGTTATGTGGAGTACACACTGGGAGCTATTCATTTCCTTATTCATATTCCAGTGAATGGAGGCAGCCTTATATAGCGATGATTGATCCAGCAAAAAGTGAGTTACTGATAGAAGAAATAGCTTCTATCAATGAGAAAATGAAAAACTATTCTTGGGAAGCGTTACTTGATCAGGATGATTGGGCAGTGAGCCTTGAAGAAGAAGACTTGCACACAATTTTTGATTGGATTATTGAAGGTAGGAATGTAAATAAAACGCTGGTAATAATAGTTGACGGAAGTTGAGCTATGCACAATACGGTGTATAATTAATAACCGTTTAAGTGATAAAAAGCAAAGTACAAAAATAAAGCAAGGGGTCAGTAGAGTACTGAAAGGTCTGTGAGTAGAAACCCGCTACTACTCATATACGATCCCGTTGAGGTGCAATGCGCCTCAACAGATGAGTTGGCAGGCGTTTCGCCTCCCAACAGTTCTGGTGGGCATACCCCACGAGTGTCGAACCGAAATACCCTTAACATACAATTAAGTGCTATATAACACATTACCCCTTGACAGACGCCCTTTTATTTAATAGTTTCAAAGGCGGAGATAGGTTCCTTATCGATAACCAATCTGGTCAGGTAGTGCGCTATTTCAAGACGTAAAATTGACTTTAACTGAAAAAAAATGAGTAACGGAGAAAAATATCATAAAGAAGAAATAGGTGAATTAGAAGAAGGCTTGATGCCTTTTCCAGAAGATGTGTTTTTATCTAGTCAACCTTGGTTGAGTAATTATCTACTGCCACTTATATCTATTGACTTGGGATTGTTACGTAAGGATTTAAAAGGCACGGTTTTACATATTCTTAATCCCACTGAACCTTATGAAGGGCTAATTGGTGAAGAAACTATTGATTTTCATAATGAATTTTGTGGGGAAAATTGGATTGCATTGGAACTTACAAAGGATAATAAATATCGTTTCTTAGGTGAAGAAAACTATTTTTTGTCAGCCCCAATTCACAAGAATAAAACCGATGAAGAATTTATCCAGCACATCAAGAAAATACATCAAAATTATAAGAAAGTTAAAACTGATTTCAAATCAAAAGGTCAACTATTACCTTGGCAGGAAGACAATCCTCAAAATTTTCTTGATAGATTAGGGGGAGAAATGTGGCATGGCAATTGGACTAATACATCACCTATTCCATCTGGATTTGAAATGACTGTGGCGGAAGTATCCGACAAAGAATTACCTAATGATGGAATTTTAATCTCATACAAAGGAAAAGAATTTATGTATGTAGCTGAAGTCTCGGGTTATAGCTATTGTGGTGAAGGTGCTGATTCTATTTTGATGTTTTATGAGCCAGAAAGTCGAATAGTTTTGTTTACATACGATTGGACTTAAGAATAAAAACGAACACACAACACTGTGTAAAAATGCATTGAAACGCCTCTCAACATTTCGGTGATATCCCACGAGCATCGAACCGAAATACCCCTAGCATACAATTAAGTACTACATAGCACTCTACCTCTTGACAAACGCCCTTTTATTTAATAGTTTCAAGGATAGAGATAGGTTTTTAACGGATAACCGCTTTGGTTAAATAGTACGCCATATAGCGCCTAGCACCCTATCGGTTATGGACAATTGAAGAGGCTAGCTTTTTTCAAAATAGTTGTACATTCAAAATTAAATAAACAGATTATCAGATTTTAAAGGGTATTGTTAAAAGAATGAAGCGATCATGAAGGAAACCGAGTATTTACAAACCCTAAAAGCAGAAAAATTACTGTATGCCTGGTGTTTATCTAATATGGGGAATTTCACTGAAGAGGAAGCAGCGTTTGAATCTGATAAACACAATAATACAAAACATGGGAGCTTGGGGTTATGGAATATTTGATGACGACACAGCATACGATTTTACTGATGAGATAAAATCAGACGCAAGAGCATTCTTTATATCATCATTTGAAAATGCCATTCACACAAAATATGTAGCGTATGACGAATGCCATATGGTGACTGTTTCTGCTGCATACTTAGACAATCACCTGAATGGAACAAATTATAGGACTGATAGTAAAGATGAAAAGGACGAGCGCAACGTCAATAATTTTAGAGAATTACAAAGAGGATTGAAACTTGATGACTTAAAAGAAATGGCCATTCAAGCACTAAAGAAAGTGATTAGTGAAGCATCTGAGCTAAATGAATTATGGTCTGAAAATGAAGCATTATATCCTAAATGGAAAGAAAACATTGAAGAGCTCATAAAAAGGCTAAAATAAGTATTTTACGCTAGTGCGTAACGAAGCCTGTCAATAGCTTCAGAGAGTGTACGCAATGGCCTTGAGTTAAAATCCGTCTAATACAAAGGCAAATACGATAACTAAAAAATAAAGCCATGCGCTTATTCAACTTTTTCAAGAAGAAAAAGAAATCAACTGTTAAAAATGAGACAGACAAAACCCCAAACAAAATGGATGAATCGATAGAGATGCTATCAGTAGATCAGGGCTCACACGGAGATAATTTTGGAGGTCTGATTGGCTTTAGTTTTCTAAATTCTAAAAATGGAGAGGCGTTACTAAATGAGTATATGGCTTTTTGTTCAACACAAAAACCAGTTTTATTAGATGGAGAGCTAAGTATTCACCAAGCCACATTTCAAAAAGAAGAGGGTACAAACAAGCAAGTAGGAATCAGGATATTGAAATCAGGTACGAATATCCTTTCAGCATATCCGTACCTTCCAACTGACTATACTATTCCCTTCACAACAAAACAAATATTCGAGTGGTCTCACGTAGGAAAGCTAGAGGCAGAAATTAAAGGAGGAGGTAGGGATACCTTCGGTTTTGGTTTCTTTGCCACCGACTATGCCGTAAACAGGGATCAATATAAATCATCTAAAAACTTAAAGGTCAAAGTTTCAGCCATAGCATTGGTGCTGGACAAAAGTGACATAACAGAAATTGGCGGACAAAAAGTAAGTAAGGAATTTGCCTCCTACATGCCAAGTCAAGATATTCCTCGGCCCACTTATTATGATTTCATAGGAGTACTTATTGATTTTCAACCTATAAAAATTACAACTAATAACGTTGGATTTATTGTAAAGGTAAAGCTGATTAATGACGAATCAGACCCTGACTTCTTTACAGTTGATATGTTCATAAACAAAGAGAATATGAGGATCAATAGCTTAGAAAAAGGAATGAAAATCACAGGCGTCCTTTGGTTTCAAGGAGAGATAGCGTAAAATACTGTGTCTAATAAAGGTTCAACGATACAGTTTAGCCATTCGCCACTTAAAAAATAAAAAACTCAACAATGAAATTCACTGATTTTGGAAATGGCATTTTTACAGTCGATCATTTCTTCTCTGAGAAAGAATGCAACGATTGGATTCAAAAAAGTGAAGCCATCGGATACGAAGAAGCAAAAGTCAACCTTGGTAAAAAACAAGTGATGATGAAAGGCGTACGGAATAACGAAAGATTGATTTACGACAGTAATACTTTGGCGGAAGAACTATGGGAAAGAGTCAAGGAATACGTCCCCAAAGAGACACCCTTTGGCAATGCCATTGGTCTTAATGAGCGCTTTAGATTTTATAAATACTATCCAGGACAAGCATTTAAAGCACACCAAGATGGTACTTACTACCGAAATATGCACGAATGGAGCTCGTTTACGTTCATGATATATTTGAATGAGGATATGGTTGGGGGAGAAACAAGATTCAACCACAATGTAATTAAGCCAGCTACAGGGAAAGCACTCATTTTTAACCACGCCCTAGTCCACTCAGGAAGTGAGGTAATAGAAGGAGTTAAATACGTTTTAAGGACGGACGTGATGTACAAAAGAAAACCAAAAAAAGAAGTGTAATAAAGAAACGGCTACACAAGTCCTCCTTACCACCAATGAAAAGAACGTTTGTCATAGGAGATATTCATGGATGTTATGATGCATTCATCAAGTTGTTAGAACAAGTGAACGCTTCAGACAATGATTTAATCATATCACTCGGTGATATTGTTGACAGGGGCAATAAGTCACTAGAACTGTATCGTTTTTTCAAAGAGAGGAAAAATGCGGTTGTTCTTATGGGAAATCACGAAAGGAAACACCTAAAAGGGGTATTGAGCTATTCTCAAGAAATTGTCAAAGTGCAACTCAAGGAGGAGTACGATGACTTTGTGGCGTGGATTGATTCACTTCCCTACTATTACGAAACGGAGGAAGCGATTATTGTTCACGCGTTTTTTGAACAGGACAAAGTCTTAGCAGAACAAAAAGAGGAAGTATTAGCTGGAACAACGTCAGGAAGTAGGTATTTGGAAGAAAAGTATGGAGAAGGAAAGTACTGGACTGACTTTTATGCTGGTGCCAAACCCATTATTTACGGACATCACGTTGTAGGAGAAGAACCCAAAATCTACAACAACACCTACGGTATTGATACAGGTGCTTGCCACGGAGGGAGACTAACAGCCATTGAACTACCTGGTCTGCTGATTCATCAAGTAGAAGTTGATAAAGACCACTGGGCAGCGGAACAATCCAAGTGGCAGATACCAGTGCTAGCCGCCAAAGACTGGGAAAACATGAAGATCAGGCAGATTCAAAAACAAATGGATAAGCTGCGATACAAAGAGGAAAAAGAGATTCAAGCATTCTTAGATCAACTCAGTCAATAGCTTCGTGCGCTTCACGATTTGATAAAAGTTATTCAATCAAGCCTTGAAAAGCTAACCTGAGAGCTCGTAGTAAAACATGGTAATAGTTTTAACCAAGAAGTTGCTAAATTGAGCTTCAGTACTTTCATTTTTAAAATCAAGTCTAATAATTTAACAATTGACGACTTAATGAAAACGCTTGATACTCCCAAAAAAATAATTGACTTAGCAAGTAAACTAGCGATTAAAGAAATACCCAATAGAAAAGTAAATAACACCGTATAAACCACATGAAAAATATATTATTCCTCCTACTTATTATTTCAATATCAAATATTTCGATCGCACAAGATACGCTCTGCAAAGATCAAATCATTGAGCACACTATTTATTCAACCTTTCTCAAAGAAAACAGAAGCTATTGGATTGCTTTACCACATCAATATTCTGATACGTCAAGTTACCCAGTTATCTATGTATTCGACGCCGAATGGCGGTTCAACCTAATTAAAAATATGGTTTTTGACTTGGGCGCAAACCAAAAAATCGAAAAGGCGATCGTTGTGGGTATTCCTCATATTGATTGGGAAAATAAAAGAGGACAAGACCTTACTTTCAGTCAATCAAGGATTGAGTATGATGGTGAAGCAGTTGATTCCACTTGGTATAATGCTTCAAATGCTGGGGGAGGAATGAAATTCTATCACCACCTGACTAAAGAGCTGATACCAGACGTGAATAAAAATTATGCTACCAACCATCACGAAACCCTAATTGGGCACTCTTATGGTGGTTACTTTGGCGGATATATTTTATCATTAGATCATCCTTTTGAAGTACTTCATATTTACGACCCCTCTATTTGGTTTAGTAATGGGGAGGTTACCAATAGGTTGAAAAATAAACATAGTAAAAAAGAAATTAAAGTCCACCTCACCTACCAGCCAAAACCTACCTTCCATAAAAATAAAATTGAAGAATTTATCACTATACTAGAAAGCAAGCCGCATATCACTTTAACGAAAACATTTTATCCAAATGAAACCCATAATTCCTTATTCTTAGATAGTTTCTACAGAGGTATTATCGAAACAAGTAAATAACTGTCTACGAGGTTCGAACTTACTAAATTTATGGATCAAAAATTCAATCCTTCGTCTGACGAAAACACGCCCATCATTTGAATAACAAACTTATTGATCTTGGATATATTGACAGCGAGAAAATCAAAAAATAAGAATATATTGGGTAATAAGATATATAAATCACAGTACCCTGCAAGATGCTACACTCGCTGATAGCTCTGCAGAATCCGTAGCATCCTATCCTCTTGACGGAGTATCTTTTATTAGCTATTTTACAAGGGTAAAGAAGGGTTTCTCTAACGGATAAATCCTTCGATAGTTGCATCATTCAGTACTGACCACCCTCTTTATTAACAGACATTGAAAATGAATAAATTCAAACTTAGACCAGCTTATAGGAGTAAAGAACTCTTAATTGAGTTTACTTCAGGACCCGAAAAGCATAACTTTCTCTCAGTACTTGAAGCAGCTCTTTCTCCCATAAAGGCTGTAATTACTAATTCGAAAGATTTGTGGATGAATGATGAAATACTTTATGAAGTGAATAGTAATTTGGGGATATTTCAAATATCAATGGACAACTGGGGCTTTGCTTTTATAATGTCAGAAGACAACCAAAAACTAATAAGAGAGATTGACTCTATTCTTAATGAAAACCCAGCTTTTGAAAAAGAAAAGGTCAACTTCAAAGAGTATGAGTTGAAAAGTGATGAGTAAGCTTAAATATAGAACTTGGAACTATAGAAAGTAGCCTCCTTACTAAACCCATAACCCTAAAATCGCTCCGTAACCGCAATAGTCTCTTTAAACACCTCTTCATTACCTGACAAGTCAAAAATCTGAAAGAAAAGTAAGTAATAGCCTGTACGTACCCTTGCCCTCTCCTCATTGGTACCATCCCAAGTAAAGAAGCCAGAAGTAGCTAGTAGCTGGTTCTGTGCTAGTCTTTTTATTTCCCTTCCTTGATTATCATAGATACTTACATTAGCCACGTAGCCACCCTGCGTAAAGCTATAATCTATGGTGGTAAAATCACTAAAGCCGTCATTATCTGGTACAAAGGCTTTAGGTGATACGTTGATCCCTCCTACGGCTTGTCCTTCCCTCCTTTGCTGGGAATTTTCAGCACCAGGTGTAGCGAAACCTGCAGTGCTAGCTGCCGAAAACCAAGAATTAGGATCATTTACGGGCGCCATGAAGCTAATTCTCTCTAGTGATACCCCTTCTTCATCATCTATGAGATCAAAGTGGAAATCTTCCTCATAGTCGAAGCGTTGTACTTCTTCATTTAAGTTATCAATTAGTACTACGCTGCCCTCATCATCGTTATAGCTGGGTAAACTGCTCGTCTCTAGAAAAGGCTTATCTACCGAGTTAGGATAATTACTACGTACATCTTCTACATCTTCCGTAATAGCTACATAGCTTCCAGGAGGGAGAATATAGTTTTCTTCGGTAATCAGCCGCCTATCGTCTATTTCATCATTTTCTGTATTGGCCAGTTGCCAATTTTGCAAATCAATAAACTTATCAGAATTATTATACAGCTCTACAAAATCGCTTCCACCCGTCCTAGGATTGAATAAAATTTCATTCAAAATAATATCCCCTTGAACAGCTTGCTCGGGTACCCCAAAAATAGCGGTGTTGTCTGTCGTGATACCATTACCACTACAGTCACTTACATCCTCTACCGTTACCTGGTAAGTAGTTTGTATCGCCAGCAGTTCAGTAGTTTTTAAGGTAACCTGTGTAAAATCAGGTGATTCAGGTGCTACCACTTGCAGCGAAACAGCAGGATCAAAGCTGTAAGTAGCTTGTACAAGACTCAAACTATCCATCTGCTCATCAAATTGTAGAATGATGGTTCCCTCATCTATGGCATCCGCACGTAGTAGTTGAGGAGGCATATTATCGGCACGGCTTTCCTGTATAGAGTTGGGTTGTCCAGGTGTACCGCCTGTAGGACTCTCAGAGCCTATCCAGTTGAGACTCCCTACACAGGGAGCTTGTACATCAATCATCTCTAAGGAATAACCTCCCTCCTGTTTGACATCATCCCTGTACCAGTTATCTGAATAAGTGACTGTAAACATTGTTCTGCCACCAGTAGTAAATAACGTTAATTGCTTTCCTGAGTTAGTAAGTGAAGGAAAATTACTCACACCCAAAGCATCACCAAAAGATTGTAGTTCATCGACGTTACCTGTTGTACAGACAATCAAGTAAGTATTTGGTAAAAGGTTAAAATTAGGAAAAGTAGCCGAACCACTTCCGTCTGTTAACTGGCAGCCAGCCAATTGTAGTACTTGATCAGTGGTGTTGTAAATTTCTATATACTCTAGCTCTGGCAACCCTACTACAGGGTCAGGGTCTGCCATAATTTCTGTAATAATTACCTGCTGAAAAGTAGGAGAAGCCCCTGAACCAAAGGCTACTTGATTTTCAGTCAGTGGATTACCAGCGCAGTCTGCTAGCCCACTAATGGTAAGTGTATAAATAACACCCACGGTAAGGTTACTATTAAAGGTAATCAAAACTTCTTGATTGTTATTTTGAGGCGCTACCGAGGTCACTAATAAGCCATTATTGGTGCTGTAGCTTGCCCCTTGTAGATCGGCTTCTTGAAAGACTTCATTAAAAGTAACGGTCAGTTGATTATCAGTCGTTACTATGGCACTTTGAATGATGGGGTTTTGGGTGTCTGGCAAGTTGTTGAGAACGCTATTCTGTTGAGCAGGTGTACCACCGCTGGCGTCATCAGAAGCACGCCAGTTATTCTCACCACTACAAACCAATGTAGGGTTTATCAACGCTAGTGTAAAACCACCATCATCTTTTGTATTGTCCTTGTACCAATCATCTGTATAGCTTACTACATCTATATCGCGTGCATTATCTTCATCTCTTAATGTAACTGTTTCTCCTGCATTGGAAAGCCCGTCAAAGCTAGGCATCCCAATAACGTTACCTGTAAATTCACCTGCATTAGCAGCCGGGCAGAGCAAAACATAGGCATCAGGTGCTAAGAGATAATTACCTGTGGTAATGGTTCTACCATTGAGGGTATAGTTTTGAAGGTCTATGCTATTAGTGCTTCGATTGTACAGCTCTACAAACTCTGAGTTAGGCAAACCTACTTCTGGCGTGGGATCTGCCATGATTTCATTGATAATGACATCTCGGTTAGCCGCTGTACCGATGGACGTAAAAGTAAAACTTTCCTGTGTAGTACCAATAGCATTTCCTGCTAGGTCAGCCACATTATTAACCGTCAGTACGTTACTCTGGCCGTTACTAAAACTATTACCAAACGTAAGGCGTACCAAACGCTGATCGCTCCCATCACGGGTGGCATTACTAGGATTTCCTATCCCATTATTTACTGAGTAATTACTCGTGTTTTGCGCAGTAGCCGTAGCAACGGCCTCACTAAAAAGTACTTCTATCTGGGTAGCACTAATGATATTGATCGACGCAATACTAGGAGGAGTGCCATCTGCTACAATGTCTCCTACTACAAAGTCGTCGAAAAAGTGGCTATTAACCGCAGAGGCAGCGGAAGATTGTGCAATGCTAACCCCAAAAAAGCTGCTAGTAGTAACGCTATTATCTGTAGGTGTTGTGGTAGCAGTAACAAAGCTACCTGTATCACCATCGTCATAAGCGAGTGTCCATACATTACTCGCATTTCTAGTTACCCTGACCCTAAAGGGATTATTACTAGTGCTATTGACAACACCCGAAGGGCTACTCGTCAATAGTGTTTCTGTACCACCCACCATTCTGTAAAGGGCTACAAGATCATCTGTATCGCCAATACGTACAAAGTAACCATTGTTGGCATTGTTCAAATCAGCGACATCCGAGGTCAACCATACCTCTACAAAATTAACCCCTGAAGTACCCAGTTGAAGGTTGATAAAAAACTCCCACTGCGCATTCGTAGCTTTGGTGGAGGGTGTGCTTAGATGGTAAGTAGCACCCGTTGGGCTACTTGAGCGCAACTGATTGGATTCAATCGTGAATAGGGTGGCATCGCCACTCCACGTAGGGTTGCTAGTAAAGTTTCCATCTGAGAAGTCGTCTGTTAGTTGTGCCATTGTTATACTAGTTACATATAACAAACAAATAGTTAGGATTATCTTATTCATAAGGGATAAAAATAGAAAAGATTTATAGACTTTGTATTAACGAAGTATTAATTTTGAAATCATATGTATTTAATTTATTCTTAAAACTACCCTAGTATATGAAAATGGCAGTAGTAGGTGCGACAGGACTTGTTGGCAGCACCATTCTAAAAATTCTTGCAGAGCAAGATTTTCCTATTGATGAACTCATTCCAGTAGCTTCTGAGAAATCTGCTGGTAAACAGGTAGTTTTTAAGGATAAACACTATACAGTGGTAACGGCCCAGGAAGCCATTACACAAAAGCCACACATTGCTATTTTTTCTGCAGGTGGGAAAACGTCGCTCGCGTTAGCACCGCAGTTTGCAGCAGTAGGTACCACAGTAATTGATAACTCTTCTGCTTGGCGTATGGATGAAACCAAGAAACTAATCGTTCCTGAAATCAATGCCCATCTACTTACCAATGAAGATAAGATTATTGCTAATCCTAACTGTTCTACCATTCAAATGGTAATGGCACTAGCACCTTTACACAAAACGTATGGACTAAAACGCTTGGTCATCGCTACTTATCAGTCGGTAACGGGTACAGGAAAAAAAGCCGTAGATCAGCTTTTAGGAGAAAAAAATAATACCTCTTTTGAGGCGGTTTATCCACATCCTATTTATATGAATTTACTTCCCCATATTGATATCTTCTTAGAGAACGACTATACCAAAGAAGAAATGAAGATGGTAAACGAAACGCATAAAATATTAGGCGATAAAAGCATAGGCATTACCGCCACTGCTGTACGTGTACCTGTAATGGGTGGGCACTCCGAAGCACTGAATGTAGAGTTCTATAAAGCGTTTGAAGTACAAGCCGTAAAGGATCTGCTAACACAAACGCCCGGTATTATTCTTCAAGACGACCTTCAAAATAATTTGTACCCCACACCTCTTGAAGCTGAAGGGAAAGATGAAGTCTTTGTAGGAAGAATTCGTAGAGATGAATCACAGCCCAATACTTTAAACATGTGGGTAGTAGCTGATAACTTACGAAAAGGAGCCGCCACTAATGCTATACAAATAGCGAAGTATTTGGTAGAGAATGACTTGATTAGCGAGCAGGTGTCTGTATAGTTTTTTGCTATAGAAGTAATAAACACAATCTTAACCAAGATAGTATTGAGATGACTGTCTTGGTTATTTTCTTATCTATAAATAATTTTTTTCTCATCTATTAAACCTTTCTACCTATCCGCTATCTAACCTTTTAGACTGTTTAACCAAACTCTATTATTAACTATGAGAAAGATTTTTATTTTAATGTTGATTGCCTTTAGTGCATTCCAGCTACAAGCACAGCAAAAAGGAAAGGACATGTCTCCAGAAGAGAGAGCCGAAATGCAAACGAGTAAACTAGATGAAAAACTTGATCTTTCTGACGAACAAGAGACTAGCATTAAAGCTATTAATTTACAAGCCAATACAGACCTACAAGCCCTCAGAGAAGAAGCACAAGGAAGTGAGCAGAATGATCGAAAAGCGCTTTTAAAACAATCAAGAGAAATCCAACAACAGCGTGAAAGCGACATCAGAGCAACACTGACAGAAGATCAGCAAGTGACCTATGACGAAATGATCGAAAAGCAGAAACAAAATAGAAGAGAAAAAATAAAGAATAGAAGAAATAACAGAACAGACTCATCCAATTAGAACTTTATCTATTTATCAATCAAAACACAGTAACCTCATGAAAAAATTGTTTTTATTACTCGTGGTGGCTTTTTTAGCTGCTAATGTTCAAGCGCAAGATGTATTTGAAGAAGATGAAAGTAAAACGCCAGAAGAGAGAGCAAAAACACAGACTACTCGTTTGGATGAAAAGCTAGATTTATCTGCAGATCAGGAGGTAAAAATAGAGGCAATAAACCTCAATACCGTGAAGGAAATGGATATTATTCGTGCGGATGCCAAAACCCAAAAAGAGGCAGGCAACTTCAATGCACAAGTTTATCGTCAAAAAAGGAGAGAGATCCAAAAAGAGCGTGTCAATGAAATTCGCGCGGAGCTCGACGATACACAAAAAGAGAAGTTCAACGAAATACTTTCAGAGTCAAGGGATAACCGACAGGAAAAAAGGAAAAATAGATAACCTCCTCATACAGATTACAATAAGAAAGGCTGATGCGTACATCAGCCTTTTTTTATTGAGTTGTTTTGTAAGGTTAATTCAAGATGTGTCTTGAGATTACCAACTTTTGAATTTCCGTTGTTCCCTCACCAATTGTACAAAGTTTGGCATCTCTGTAAAACTTCTCTACTGGAAAATCTTTTACATAACCATATCCACCAAATATTTGCACCGCCTCGTTAGCTATCTTTACAGCCGCTTCTGAAGCATAATACTTGGCCATGGCTGAGGCTTTCGTGACAGGAATACCTTTATCTTTGTACTCCGCCGCTTGGAAAGTAAGTAGCTTAGAAGCCTCTATTTCAGTGGCCATTTCCGCTAGCTTAAAACCAATAGCTTGGAATTTTGCAATGGATTTACCAAACTGCTCTCGCTCTTGAGAGTATTGTAGTGCTGCTTCGTAAGCACCGATAGCAATCCCTAATGAAAGTGCTGCGATAGAAATACGTCCTCCATCTAATATCTTCATGGCTTGATGAAAGCCCTCTCCTACTTTACCAAGCTGCTGACTCTTGTGTATTTTCACATTGTCAAAGATCAACTCAGCCGTTTCAGACGCACGCATACCTAATTTATTTTCTTTCTTCCCCGCCGAGAAACCTGCTGTACCCTTTTCTATAATAAAAGCGGTCGCATTGTTAGAAGTACGCGGCTCACCTGTACGAGCAATCACAACGGCTACGTCTCCTGACTTTCCGTGGGTAATAAAATTCTTGGCTCCGTTAATGATCCAGTAATCACCATCCTGTACCGCAGTAGTTTTCATATTACTTGCGTCCGAGCCTGTGTTGGGTTCTGTAAGCCCCCAAGCGCCTATCCACTCGGCCGTAGCCAGCTTAGGCAGATAGCGCTGCTTTTGTTCCTCGTCAGCAAATAGTAAAATATGATTGGTACAAAGGGAATTATGTGCCGCCATAGAGAGCCCAATAGAACCATCTACTTTAGCCAATTCTACGATGGCTGTCACATATTCTTTGTAAGCCAGTCCAGCGCCACCATATATTTCAGGCACGAGCATACCCATAAGGCCCAGTTCACCCAAGCGCTTAAACACCTCAACGGGGAATGTCTGATGCTCATCCCATTCCATCATTTGTGGCTTTATATGTACTTTTGTAAAGTCTTTAACACTTTTAGCAATCTCTTCAAGAAAGGATTGTTGATCGACAGTTTCTGTTAACATTTCTTCCATTTATTAAAATGTAGTAAATACAAAAATATGAATATTATGAGATTTTTTAAAACTTTTTCTTGTAAACCTTTTGTATTTTCAACTTGTTTCAGGAGGAATAAGTTGACAGTAGCGCCTTCTTTTTTGCTAGTTTTGTCATAGACAATCGCTATTTTGGCAGAGTCTTCCGAAAGGAATATTTTTTGACTAAGTTGATATTATTAAAAGTAGAGATGACTACTCGTCTCTCTTATATTCCACAAAATTTAGATAAGCACATGTTTGAACAAGATGAATTTAGAAAGTTTGCCACCAAAGATCAGGGAGTAAACAGTTTGGTATATGATCAATA
The DNA here is from genome assembly GCA_937911505.1 of uncultured Cytophagales bacterium. GTDB lineage: Bacteria > Bacteroidota > Bacteroidia > Cytophagales > Thermonemataceae > CALEMF01. The sequence continues at coordinate 143,385 of CALEMF010000017.1, read as the reverse complement.
CGTCAACACAATCACTAGTATGGCAACCCCTCAAGGCTACATTACGCCTAATATTATTGAAGAACGCCGTATGAATGCTGTAGCGATGGACGTATTCTCACGCCTCATGATGGATCGTATTATTTTCTTGGGGGTACCTGTGTACGATGATGTAGCTAATATCATCACTGCACAACTTCTTTTCTTACAGTCAGTAGATGCCAAGAAAGATATTATGATTTATGTAAATAGCCCTGGAGGCTCCGTGTATGCTGGTTTAGGTATCTATGATACGATGCAGTTCGTAACACCTGATGTAGCTACTATTTGTACAGGACTAGCAGCTTCCATGGGTGCAGTACTCTTGGCAGGTGGTACTAAAGGAAAACGCGCTGCACTGAAACACGCCCGAGTGATGATCCACCAACCTTTGGGAGGTGCTGGCGGAAAGGCCTCCGACATAGAAATTACAGCCAATCATATCTTAGAGCTTCGCGATGAGTTGTACGACATTTTAGTACACCATACAGGCAAAGAAAAAGAGCAGATCGAAAAAGACGGCGACCGTGACTTCTGGATGACTTCTAAAGAAGCCTTAGACTATGGCTTGATAGATGAAGTATTAACTAGAAAGTAATTTTATAAATCTTACAGCAGTGTGTAAATGTACAATATTTAGTGTATATTTGTACACTGTTTTTTCCAAGACAAATCGGCTTTATTCGGCACTTATAAAAATTTAAAAGACAACATGGCGCAAAATCATCTAAGCTGTTCATTCTGTGGTAGAACCAAGAAGGACGGTGCCTTCATTATTACTGGAGTAAAAGCAAACATTTGTGACAGTTGTATTATGCAAGCGCATCAGATTGTCTTAGAAGAAATGAAAGCCCTGCGCAAAGATACACCACTGAAGTTCAACTTGATGAAGCCTATCGAAATCAAGGAGTATTTAGATCAGTTTGTGGTAGGGCAAGATGATGCCAAGAAAGTACTTTCAGTAGCCGTATATAATCACTACAAGCGATTGGTACAGAAAGAGGCCCAAGACGAAGTCAATATTGAGAAGTCGAACATCGTGATGGTAGGGAATACAGGAACTGGAAAAACCTTTCTGGCACGTACGCTCGCCAATTTACTACAAGTCCCTTTCTGTATTGCTGATGCTACAGTACTTACAGAAGCAGGCTATGTAGGTGAAGATGTAGAAACTATTCTTACTCGTTTACTTCAATCCGCTGACTATGACGTAAAGGCTGCTGAGAAAGGAATTGTCTATATCGACGAAATCGATAAAATTGCCCGTAAAAGTGATAACCCTTCTATTACCAGAGATGTAAGTGGAGAAGGTGTTCAACAAGGACTCCTTAAACTCCTAGAAGGCTCTATCGTGAATGTTCCTCCTCAAGGAGGGCGAAAGCATCCTGATCAAAAAATGATTGCTGTCAATACCGAAAACATTTTATTTATTTGTGGCGGTGCTTTTGAAGGGATAGAGCGTATCATTGCTAACCGGCTCAATACTAATCCTATTGGTTTCAATGGTGACAATCACAACTTGGTAAAAGATACCCAAGAGCTTTTACAGTTTGTAACAGCACAAGACCTCAAAAACTTCGGATTAATTCCAGAGCTAATTGGCCGTTTGCCTATTCTCACCTACTTAGAGCCCCTTTCTCGTGAGACCCTCATTAAAATTCTCAAAGAGCCTAAGAATGCTTTGGTGAAGCAATATCAAAAGCTTTTCCGTATGGAAGATGTAGTACTTACCTTTGATGAGAGTGGCTTATCGTATATTGTAGACAAAGCCATAGAGCTAGGGTTAGGAGCAAGAGGGCTACGCTCTATTTGTGAAGCCATTATCACAGATGCTATGTTTGAGCTTCCTTCTAGCCAAGGCGTTAAAAAACTTGATATTGATGCTGCTTATGCAGAGGAAAAATTTGAGAAGTCTAAGTTAGCCAACTTAAAAGTAGCCTAGATTCAATTTAATAAAGATTATAAAAAAGCGGTTACTTTGGTATAAATAGTAACCGCTACCCATCAGTGTTCAACGTGCCTAACTGAATCTTTTTGGGTGTTTGAAACGTATAAATATTGGAAATTTTTACATAAAAAACTACCATTTACCAAACTTTTTTTGTCATATGGAGGTGATTCCCTACTTACTAGGGCTTTTGGTTGTCTATCACCCCAAATAATAATTTATAGTTAACACTCCCTTCAAAAGGAACGTAGTGCCCTGCTGATAAACAACTAAAGGGTTACTTGGATTTTGTTTAGGCAAAGTACTTTTGGAAGAGAACAAGCGCCACAAGCGTTTGAGCCAGCTAGTGCGATACAACTATTGTCTGATAAAATACAGAAACATAAGCGAAAATAACCCTAAGAAACCTGAGAAATAAAGTTCAAACACCTTTTGAGCGTTTGTAGGATAATAAAACTTGAGCGCATCTTACTACTTTTCCCTACATCTTCACTTGGCCATTTCCCAACTATTTTCTTATCTGCTTTAGTAGCGAATATTACAGGTACTGGCGAGGCTGACAATACCAACTAAAGGTAGTTCTTTGGGAGGCTGTACTTCTTACGCAAGTACTATTAATTTTTTATGGGTAATTTAATTTTTTACTGATAGAAAAATATTTAAATTTCTGACAACTACATAGTAACTAATAGACAAAACAGGTTGTTTCTGGTATACTTTTCGTCATATTCGAGTTACCTTTATATGTTTTTCTACCGAGTTGTCATATTATACGCTCTTTTTCTTGTAAGTACAAGAAGCGCAGCACAAGATACTACACAGTTGGTACCTATGCGTATATTGGAGGTAGGCATTAGTGCCAATGCTTATAAAGGCGATCTTTCTGATACTTATACGCTCTGGTCTTCTGCTTTTCAACTCGGACTTAAGTTCAATAAGAAAAAACGCTTCAATAGTCATTTCAGCTTAGCTATAGGCAATGTAAGGGGACAATACTTCAACTACTTCTTTAGTGAAGAGGCAACGCCAAATGATAATTTCAATACTAATTTCGTAGCGCTTCACTACGATTTACAATATCATCTTATTAAAACAATCCGTTGGCACCTTTATATTAGCCAAGGATTTGGACTGTTTCGCTTTTCTCCTAGAAACGAACGGGGAGAGAACCTAGAGGACTTACTAGAAACGAGAGCATCTGATGAAACTTATGGCAATGTAACAATCATACTCCCTACTAGCTTTGGGCTAACGTATTTCTTGAAAAATGGGTATGGAGTGGGTACGCAATTGAGTTTTTATCGACCACTAACAGATTATATCGACAATATCTCCACGTGGGGTAACGATACTGGGAATGACCGTTTGATGGCATTTAAGTTTTTTGTGACGATTCCTCTACAAAAGAAACAGCAACGTACTTATGTTCCACTAAATGAAGTCGTTCCAGAGCGTACACGCTAATTGAGATGACGCAGTTCATCAAAGTTTTTGTCTTTATTTATGCTTTAAAATACAGAAGCACGCTATAAATGTATACAGTATGGTAAAAGTTACACAGACCTTTTATGAAAGCGATTTTGCTGTCATTACAGGAGACAGTCAAACAGAGGTACTCTACATCACCTGGTCAGGTCCTATTTTACTCGAGACTGCGAAAGCAGGACTTCAGGAAGCCTTAAAAGTCATTCGTTTTACCAAAAGTGAAAAGCTGATTAGCGATAGTAGTCAAGTAGATAACTCTTGGGCCGCTTCTAATGCCTGGATCGTGAATTACTGGCAGCCTTTGGCAGTAAAGGCAGGCTTACGTAAGGTGGCTTTTGTTACCTCTCCACATTTGCTTACGCGGCTTTCTATGGAAAACTTACAGAGTAAACTTATGAGACAACGAAACACCTCTACTGAATATATTCAGGTCTTTTATAGTTTAGAAGAAGCTGAAATTTGGATGGAGGAAACAAAAGATGACAGGTAAAAAAGCCCCATCCAATTGGATGAGGCATTTTTCCTATTATAACTATGAAAACTTTTCTAACTAAAAGTTATGCAGAGAGCGCCTCTACATAAACAAAAGAACGATCATTTCTACCTTTCTTGAAGCGAACAATACCATCTGTTAGGGCAAAAAGTGTATGGTCTTTACCAATACCCACATTTTTACCAGGATGATGCTTGGTTCCACGTTGTCTTACGATGATGTTCCCAGCAATACATTTTTGTCCGCCAAAAATCTTCACACCAAGTCGTTTACTTTCCGACTCTCTTCCGTTTTTGGAACTACCAACTCCTTTCTTGTGTGCCATAATATCTAAAATTTTCAACACTGACAAATATCAGCGGTAATTTAACAATTATTTTATAATATCGGAAATTTGAATTTTAGTAAAATGTTGTCTGTGTCCATTTTTCTTCTTGTATCCTTTTCTTCTTTTCTTCTTGAACACAATGATTTTATCTCCTTTTACGTGTGACAAAATCTTTCCTTTTACTTGTGCCCCGTCTATAAGAGGCGTACCTAGCGTGACGCTGCCTTCTTCATCGATAAGCATCACTTTTTCAAAAGTCACGTCAGCGCCCTCTTCACCCTCAATACGATGAGCATAAAGATATTGGTCTTTTTGTACTTTAAATTGCTGACCCGCGATCTCTACTATTGCGTACATTATTAAATGGTTTAAGTTTTATTCTCTAAAAATAGAAGGCAAAGGTACGAATATAATTGCTAATACCCAAATAACCCTTTCAAAATAAGGTACTTCCCTTAGCTAATTCTCGCCCAATTGGTGGTGTGCTGCTGAATAGAAGCCAACTGCTTTTTAATAAAAATATTTTTATAAAGCTTTAAGTCAGGGTCTTCTTTAAGAAGTTGTTGTGCTGCTGCTCTGGCTTTTTCTAAAATTTGTCCATCTCTGGCCAAATCAGCGATCACCAAGTCAAGGATACCGCTTTGTTGTGTACCCATCATATCGCCAGGTCCACGTAGTTTTAAATCTGTATTGGCAATTTCAAAACCATCATTGGTGGCTACCATTACCTTTACCCGCTCTCTCGCTTCTTTAGAGAGTTTATAGTCAGTCATTAGAATACAATAAGATTGTTCAGCACCTCTTCCTACACGCCCCCGTAGCTGATGTAATTGTGATAGCCCAAAACGTTCTGCATTTTCGATAATCATAATAGAAGCATTGGGTACGTTTACGCCTACTTCTATTACAGTAGTAGCGACCATGATCTGTGTTTCATTACGTACAAAACGTTGCATCTCAAACTCTTTATCCTTAGGCTTCATCTGTCCGTGTACAATACTTACATGATAGGTTGGGAAAGCCCGCTTCACACTCTCATAGCCATCCTCCAAGTCTTTCAGTCTTTCTAGCTTTTCCGATTGTTCTATCAAAGGGTATACAATGTACACCTGCCGGCCTTTTTCAATCTCTTCTCGAATAAAACCAAAAACATTGAGACGGTGAGAATCGTAGCGATGCACTGTTTTAATGGGTTTTCTTCCTGGGGGTAGCTCATCGATGATTGAAACGTCTAAGTCTCCATATAGCGTCATCGCAAGCGTTCGTGGAATAGGTGTAGCCGTCATTACCAATACGTGTGGGTATACTTCTTGCCCTTTTTTCCATAACTTAGAACGCTGTTCTACCCCAAAACGGTGTTGCTCATCAATAATGACCAAACCTAAATTTTTGAACTGTACGGCATCTTCTATAAGCGCATGCGTACCAATGAGAATCTTTAAATCACCACTTTGTAGAAATTCGTGCGTAACTTTACGACTACTTTGGTTGCTGGAGCCGGTTAGAAGATCAATCGTAATACCCAGCTTATCGGCATAAGGCTTTAGGCTTCGGTAGTGCTGCTCCGCTAAAATCTCAGTGGGAGCCATTAGGCAGGTTTGTGCGCCATTGTCGATGGCCAGTAACATAGAGATAAATGCTACAATGGTTTTTCCACTTCCTACATCTCCTTGCAGCAGTCGGTTCATTTGTTGGCCAGCAGCCATATCTTTATAGATTTCTTTAACAACGCGTTTCTGCGCGCCTGTCAAATCAAACTCTAATATATCATTGTAAAAGGTAGTCAGCAGTTCAGTACTCTTGAAGATCTGTCCTGGATATACTGTCTTTCGAAAAAGATTTTGCTGAATGAGCCGAATTTGCGTAAAGAACAGCTCCTCGAACTTAAGTCTATAAGTGGCTTTTTGCAGATGTGCAATGTCTTTAGGAAAATGAATATGTTGCATGGCTGCCCTTTTAGGCATCAGCTTATGCGCATCAATAATCTCTTCAGAGAGTGTCTCTCGGATGTTTGGCAGTGCTATTTCTAGCAATCGCTTGGTAATTTTACTTAATGCTTTACTATCTAAATTTCTTTTTTTTAACTTCTCAGTTACGTGGTAAACAGGCTGTAAGAAACCCGTCTGCGCAGCAGTAGGATTGTAAAGCTCTATTTCAGGGTGTGCCAAGCTGTAGCGGCCGTTAAAGGCGGTGGGCTTGCCAAATACAATGTATTCTTGGTTTAGTTGGATGCTCTTTTTCACCCAATTGATGCCTTTGAACCACACGAGCTCTACCTCTCCTGAGCCGTCTCGAAAATGTACTACCAAGCGCTGCTTGTATCCCTCTCCCACCGTTTCCATATACTTCATTTTCCCTTTGAGCTGGATATAGGGAAGTTCTTCGTTGATTTCAGCAACTTTATGAAATTTTGTACGGTCTTCGTGCCGGTAAGGATAGTGTTGGATGAGGTCTCCATAGTTGAAGATACGTAGTTCGGTATTGAGCTGCTTGGCTCTTTGTTCGCCTACCCCTTTTATAAACTCGACTTTCGTATCAAAAAAGCTATTATTCATGGCTTTTAATTCGTTGATGAATTAAGAAGTTGTGCAAGCCAATCGGATGTATGAAAGGAAATGAGTATACTTCCTTATTTAAGTGTAAATTTAATTGACTGATTCATAGTTTATTCAAATGTATAACATTTTTTGATAAACAAAAAGTTGAGCGTGTAAACATTTTACGTAGTATTCTAACGATTCTGTTTAAAAATACGATAGAATCTGCTTGACAAGCTTGTGTAAGTCTGTTGTGATAGTGATCAGATCAGCTTTTAGGTAGAAAGGCTCCCTTGCCAAGTAGAGTTGCTCTAACTTAGCTAAAATTACTTTCTCATCTCTTGTTTGAAACATAGGCCGTATAGCTTCTTGTTGAGCAATACGTTGTGCGATGTGTGCTAAGGACGGGTTCAAAAAAACACTTTTGCCTGTTTGCTTTATAACATGTATGTTGTCGTAGAAGCAAGGGGTACCTCCTCCCGTAGCAATGACTGCTTCGGGTAAGGTAGCTACTTCTTTCAAATATTTATTTTCCAATCTCCTAAAGCTGTCTTCTCCCTCGCTACCAAAAATGTTCTTGATGGTCTTTTTTTCTTTTTCTTCTATATAAGCATCTAGGTCAATGAATGGATAGTGTTTTTCTTTGGCTAACTTACGTCCAGTAGCTGTTTTTCCTGCACCCGGCAAACCAATGAGATAAAGTAACATATCAATACACTAACGTAAACGTACACGTGGATCTACCAACGCATACAACAAGTCTACAATAATATTTACTACAACGAAGAAAGAGGCTACAATCAGGGTAGCACCTATTACAATAGGTAAGTCTAAGTTGTATACCGCTTGGATCGTTTCGTACCCTAGCCCTTTATAATCGAAGATACGCTCTACGAAGAAGGCTCCTGCTAAAAGCGATGCCAACCAACCTGAAATAGCTGTAATGACAGGATTAAGGGCATTTTTTAAGGCATGTTTAAAAATCACCTTATAGTAGGAAAGTCCCTTAGCTTTGGCTGTTCGTATGTAGTCTTGCGAAAGCACCTCCAACATAGAGCTTCTGGTAAGCTGTACAATAATAGCCAGTGGACGGATACCTAACGTAAAAGCTGGTAAAATAAGGTTCTCCAGATGAAGCTCTCTTCCATCAATACCCGTGACAAAAAGCGAACCGATACCATTTAAGCCTAGGTAAGGCCCTAGCATATAGCCAAAAAAGAGCGATACCAAGCTAGCTGCTACAAATGAAGGCGTAGAAATACCTACTACAGAGTTAGTCACTATAAAATGATCCCAAAACGTATTCTGTCTCAAAGCAGCCATTACCCCTAAAGAAATACCCACAATAGTGGCAAAGAACATGGCAGCCAGCGCCAAGATGACAGTCAGGATTAGTTTTTCTCCTATGATCTCGCTTACCTTACGGTTTGTTTGAAAAGAACGCCTCAAATAAGGTACTTTTAGTACTAGAACGCTCTCTCCGAAGCACAACAAAGAGGTATAGTCGTATTTTTGCTGCTCTTGGGGTGTATCTTTATGTATAGAAACAGGAGAAAGATCTCTAAAGTAGAGGTAGAGCTGTGCAGGTAGTGACTGATCTAGCCCCAATTCTTTACGGATGGCTTCTCGTGTAATGTCGTCAGTTCTTTGGCCTACCATCATAGAAACGGGATCACCGGGTAACGCAAAGAATAAGAAAAAAACTACAATGACTACACCCACTATAATCATAAAGCCACTAAAGAATCTTTTGGCAATAAATGAGAGCATAGTTTTACTTTCTAATTGAAGAGTTCACAAAATGATACATATTACAATAATTGCTTAATGGATGTAGCGTTAGGCATTTTTCTATGGGGCCATTTGGCTTTGACTACCCCTTCTTGAAGTAGTATAAAGCTGGGATTGGCGCGCGCCATTGTTTTTAAGACTTTACCATCTACTGAGAAGGCTGGAATGGCAAGCTGGTATTGATGCCTCAAGGCTTCTACCAAATCATTGCTCGAAGCACTTAATAGCCAAACTTCTACATTCATCTGATCAAGATTTTTTACAAGTGCGGGTACCTCTTCAAAAGTAGGGAGGTCTGTTTTCTGAACGTCTTCTACAATAATAAGCAGTTTATTTCCTGTAAAAACGCTATCTGTATAATCTCCTTCTGCATTCCATACATTAAAATCTGTAATTTTAGGAAGTACTTCTGGATTTAGCAAGGGTTTTTCGTAAGCTTTAAATTCATACTTAAGCGTATCTCCTAGTTTTTCTTCCCACTGATTGTACACCTCTTCTTCTTGGGTGTCTAAGTTTGTATAAATATATTTTTCTTGCCCATACTGAGGTTCTCCTGAGTATTCCATTTGGTCAGGGATACTCACTCCTACTTTATATGCCCTGAAGTCGATGGGTGGCAAGTAGTAAGTAGCATACAAGCCTAAACCAAAAGAGAGCGCGGTGGCTACTAGATTAAAAGCAAGTCCTACTTTAGGACCAGCATTTGGCACGAGCCTTTTTCGTTGAAAAAAGAGTACACCAATAAGCGCTGTAAGCACTACATCTTTCATAAAAGACTGCTTAGGCGTAAGCTTAATAGCATCTCCAAAACAACCACAGTCTTGCACTTTATCGTAAGCCCAAGAATAATAGGTAAGAAAAGTAAAGAAAAGGATCATTAATAAAAGCAGCCAAAGCGTAAAACGTAAGCGATATCCAGTAAGTAGGTTGACGCCTAGAATAACCTCTAGCGCACTCATAAGCAAGGCTATACTCAATGCATAAGGCTTTAAGGCTATAAAAAACTTGCTGAGTGTTGTTTCCTTAATTTGGTCAGCAGGAATAGGCTCCGTTTCTCCATTAATTGAAACCTGTGCGGGTTTCTCTTTAAGGTCTTCGGAAAATACTTCAAAGTACTCCTCTAGTTTAATCTGTGTGCCTACTGGATCGTTCAGCTTGATAAGTCCCGAGAAAATAAAGAGACCACCTACTAAAAAAATGATAACTTTATTGAGTATATTCATTTGCCAAAAACTCCATTCTTATTAAACAAAAAACAGCGTAATTCAGGATATCGCGATAATTGGCATCAATGCCTTCTGATGCAATGGTTTTTCCTTGATTGTCTTCTATTTGTTTAACTCTATGTATTTTCATTAAAATTAGATCCGTCATAGAGCTCACTCGCATCTGTCGCCAAGCTTCTCCGTAGTCGTGATTTTTCGCTAGCAGTAAGCGTAAGGTCTCCTCTGCTTCTTGGTCATACTGTTCACTTACTGCTTCTAGTGATAGCTCCGTTTCTGTACGTGTAGAAAACTGCATTTGCATGAGTGCGATAAGGCAATAATTAATAATACCTACAAATTCAGCCGTCACACTTTCTTCTATTTTTTGTGTGCCTGCCTCTTGTATAGAGCGAATTCTTTGCGCTTTAATATAGATTTGATCGGTAATGGAAGCCAAGCGTAAGATGCGCCAAGCCGACCCGTAATCTTGATGTTTTTTTGAGAAAAGCGCTTTGCAACGCTTTAGAATCTCTTTATATTCGTCTTCAGTTTTCATCAATATCACTAATATGCTTCAAAATCCTGAGAAACATCCAAAGATACAATTTTTCACATGAAAAGCACGCTAAACGTAAATGGAAAAATTTTGAAGCTTACTTCACCACAAATTGTAGGTATACTCAACGTGACTCCCGACTCCTTTTTTGATGGTGGACAGTACGAGCAAATGGAAGCTATCATTGCGCGTGCAGCAGCTATGCTTGAAGCAGGAGCAGACTGGCTAGATGTAGGCGGGTACTCATCTAGGCCTAACGCCACACCCATTACAGTTGAGGAAGAACTCCATAGGGTAATTCCTACGATCAAAGCTATTCAAAGTACTTTTCCTACTAGTAAGATTTCTGTTGATACTTTTCGTGCTGAGGTAGCTAACAAGGCGGTACAGGCAGGTGCTCACATGATTAATGATATTTCTGGTGGAACTTTGGATGATAAGATGTTTGAGACAGTAGCGGCTCTCCAAGTACCTTATATCCTCATGCATATGCGGGGGAATCCACAAACAATGCAATCTCAAACAACGTATGAAAATATCTTAGTAGACATTTTATCCTACTTTAGGAAAAAAATTCTTAAATTAGAAGGTTTAGGGGTTAAAGACATTATTATTGATGTAGGGTTAGGGTTTGCTAAAACGCTTACGCAGAATTATTTCTTACTCAATCATTTAGAGTACTTTAAGCGGCTCAACAAACCTTTACTAGTGGGTGCTTCTCGCAAGTCTATGATCTATAAGCTATTAGGCATTACGCCTTCATTAGCACTTAACGGCACGACAGCCGTCAATACGTTAGCACTTTGCAAAGGAGCTAACCTCTTACGTGTACACGACGTAAAGGAAGCTAAAGAAGTGGTAACTATTTTTGAACAATTGAGTACATCTTCAGACTAGGTGTAGCGTTTGATAAAACACGTTTATTTATGCCTTTACTGTTTTCGATAGGCTTTCTGGAAATTACGATGGTAGATATTTTGGATATCGTACTGGTAAGCTATCTCATGTTTAGGCTTTATAAACTTCTGAAGGGCAGTGTAGCTGTTAAGATACTGTTAGGCATCTTATTTTTGTATGTAATTTATATTCTGGTCAATACCTTTGACCTAAAACTGCTCAGCAGCATTCTTGGACAATTCTTGGGTGTAGGAGTCATTGCCACTATTATTTTATTCCAGCAAGAGATTCGTAAGTTTTTGATGCTCATTGGTCGGTCACCTGTTTTTAACAACGAAGGGCGGCTCAACCCTTTCAACTGGCGTAAATCGTCAGGTACGGGTGTAGATGTAAGTGCAGTTATTGATGCCGCACGCGCTTTGAGTACAACCCAAACCGGCGCTTTGATTGTGTTTACCAAAAGTTCTGCATTGCGTTTCTACGCGGAGTCAGGCGACCTGCTAGACGCAATACTTTCCAAGAGAATGTTGATTTCTATTTTTAACAAGTACAGCCCACTACACGATGGAGCGGTGATCATTGATAAAGGAGGGCGCATCAAAGCAGCACGCTGTATCTTACCAGTCTCTGAGAATGAGGATATTCCTGCTTCGATGGGCTTACGCCATAGGGCGGCCATTGGCCTTACAGAGATTACAGATGCTATTGTGTTGGTGGTATCAGAAGAGACTGGACAGATCTCACTTACACGAAATGGTATTGCTTACGCGGACCTTGCCGCCCAAGAACTTCGCATTAAGCTCAATAAATTCCTTTCTGAAAGAGAGACACGTAGAGTTGAAGAGGAAGAAGTAAAGGATAATCGAGAAGATAGTGACGTCCAATACGAAACTAATCCTAGCACAAGCTAAAATGACCGTCGAGAAGAAACTATTTTCTAGCTGTAAAAGTTATATAAGTCTAGTTAAGATATGCAATAATTATGATTCAGGTTACAGAAAAAGCGAAAGATAAAATCACTGAGATAAAATCGACAGAAGGATACTCTGAGGTACACAATATCCGTGTAGCGGTTAAGGGCGGCGGTTGTTCTGGTCTAATGTACGACCTAGAGTTTGATGCTTCCGTCAAAGATACAGACGAAATATTTGAAGATAAAGGAGTAAAGATATTAGTTGATAAGAAGAGTTTACTCTACCTTTTAGGTACTACCTTGGATTTTACGGATGGCCTTAACGGAAAGGGCTTTCACTTTGTCAATCCTAATGCTTCACGCACATGTGGCTGTGGAGAAAGCTTTGCTATATAATAATTGTATTTGTTTAGATGGTTAACGAAAGGAGCTCTAGGCTCCTTTTGTTATTTTAACAGCTTCTTCCTAACGTGTTTTCACTAACGGAAACTTCATTTTGTAGTCTATGTCTACGTCCCCTTTGCTAATGCCCTGCAAGCGCTTCTTTAAGAGACGCTTTTTTAAGGGGGAAAGGTAATCAGTAAATAAGGTGCCTTCTATGTGGTCGTATTCGTGTTGGATAATACGGGCAGCCATGCCAGAAAAGGTTTCCGTATGTTCTTCCCACTCCTCATCAAAATAGTGAATAGTTAAGGTTTGGTGACGTGTAATCTGCTCTCTAATACCTGGAATGCTCAGACATCCCTCCTCTACACTCCACTTGTCGTCTATTTCTTCTATTATGGTTGGATTGATGAAAGCTTTCTTAAATCCTTTTAAACTTTCATCTTCTTCATCATATTTTTCACCATCTACCACAAAGACGCGAAGACTTTTACCTATTTGAGGGGCTGCCAATCCTACGCCGTGTGCATTATACATGGTTTCGAACATATCTTCTACGAGTGTCTTTATGTCTGTTCCCTGTGCTACTTCTTGTGCTTTCTTCTTCAATACAGGGTCTCCATAAGCTACAATTGCGTATATCATGTCAAAAGGTTGTATTATGTATGTTTGGTTTCTAAAAAAGTCTGTAAAATAATTGTAGCGCTTATTTTGTCTATATTTTCCTTCTTACGGCGGTCCTTTTTCTTCGTACCCATAGCAATCATGGTTTGCAAAGCCATTTTAGAAGTAAATCGCTCATCTACATAAAAAATAGGATAGTCAGGTAATGCTTGCTTTAACTTCGCTACAAACTGCTTTACAGGAATGGTGTTATTGGTATCTTCACCGTTTAACTGCTTTGGCATCCCTACTACAAAAGCCTCTACAGGCTCTTTAACTACATATGCTTTCAAAAAGTCAATTACCTCCTTGGCGTGAATGGTATCTAACGCAGTAGCGATCATTTGTAAAGGGTCTGTCACTGCTAGTCCCACTCTTTTTGTTCCGTAATCTATACCTATCAGTCTACCCGCCATATTGATACAAAGTTAAAGATTTTTTTTAAATCTGTTGTGCAGATAAATAATGTAAAGCTTTACGGCATCTACGAGCAGTTTCAACCTTATCGTAGGAGCTTAGAAATGTTACTTCTGAGGTGGTTGATGGCTTAGAAGTCGCCAGTAATTGCGCAGAAGCCAGTATGCTCTTCAAGTGTTTTACTGTACCTATATTCCCATCAATAATTTCTACAGAAGAGCCCATTAAGGCTTTGAATATTTTTTTGTAATAAGGGTAGTGAGTACAGCCTAGTACTACTGTACTGTATGTAGAAAGATCTAGGTTTTGTAATTTCTCTCTGAGGTATGTGCTGATTTTATCTTCATCAAACGTCAACTGTTCACAGTATTGTACTAACTCTGGTAAGGGGAATGCATCTACCACATCTTCTCGATCTAGCTCCGTCACCAAGCTATTATATTTATCTTGTTGTAAAGTAAGAGGCGTTGCCAAGACAAGCACACGCTTATTCAACAGTCGATTTCGCTCGATGGCAGGCTTTACGGCTGGCTCCATCCCTATGATGGGAAAATCATATTTAAGTCTTAAGGGCTTTATGGTGATACTAGTAGCAGTATTACAAGCCACTACTAAGGCTTTAATGGGAAGTGTAGCGAGTTGTTCGACTGCCTTTTCCACACAAAGACTTACCGTCTCTTTGCTTTTCGTACCATAAGGTACGCAGGCAGTATCGGCAAAGTATACAAACGACTCATGAGGTAGTATTTTTTGTGCTTGGTGTAAGACTGATAACCCACCGATTCCAGAGTCAAAGAGGGCAATAGGGGTCATTATTTTCTCCAAAACCACTAAGAAGTAGCTTTTTAAATGTTTCGTATAGTGTAAAGATACTACGGTTGTGCAATTACTGTTGCTCTAATCGTTTTTATTTTCTTAGTAATTTCTTCAAAAGTAGCTGGCTCAATCTCTACTTTCGCAATGCTTCTAATGACAGTCTGATCAGTAAGGTCATTAATATCTTTTACCTCCGCAATATCTATTACTTCTTGTTGGTCTATATTGCTTTCTTCTACGATACGTACTTTCTCATAGACTTTCTGTAACGCCTTAAGTTGTACAAGTAAGTCTTTTACCATTTCATCTTCTTTCTGTTTAGTCAAGATACTTATCAGATTATCTAAGGAACGTTTTTGTCCACCTACACGCCATAAGATAGGCTGGAGTGATGGATCAGAGGCAATATTTTCATTGGATTGAATAGCCATACAACTTAAGTACAAACCCTCTGTCCAACTTCCTGCTAGGATTAAAGCAGAGACTTCCTTACGATCACTCTCCTTCAAATACTCATCCATAGAGAAATAAGCTTCTCGTGTAATCATCAATAAAGAGTCTCTTTCTTCTAAATTTTCTTCAAAACGTTTTGCTAATTCTATTGACTGCTCATTGAGAATTTCTAGCTGATCTGAAAGTTTTTCTATCGCTTTTAGGTAAGCCAATGCGGCTTGTGCCTTAAAGTACAAACTACTATATCCTAAATCAGCCAAGTACACCCCCAAGTTCAGGGCAGTTTGTGTAGTATTAGTAAGGTAGTCATCTGCACGCGTTGCTGAATTGAGTAGTGTTTTTTGATAAGCAATATCTGCCTGACTAATGTGTGATACGAAGTCTACAGGAGAAGGGAAATTGCCTGCTACTTTTTTAATATCTGTTGCCAGATCAATGGTGTCTTGTGCTAAGTTAGTGGTATCAACGGTTGTGACGCGATCCTCATCAGTAGGCTTTGAATCACAATTATAAAGGAATAGCGTCAAGAAAAGGAAACCAGTCAGTTTTTCAAGAGAAAATAGGTTTGGTCGCATGGAATCTGGATGATTATTTGTGCGAATATAGTAAAATTCAATTGATTCTACTTAACGGTAACTTTTTCTATTTTGATAAGTGTTATTTTTTTCACTTTTTTACTCATCACTTCTGAGCAAAGGTAAAAATGTTCATAAGTATAGTAAGATGAAAAAGATTATAATTCTACTACCAGTTTATAATGACTGGCAGTCGTTACAGTTACTTATCAGTAAAATCGAGAAAATACTTTCTGGTAATATATTCAATGCAAAGATTGTAGTTGTAGATGACGGCTCCACGAAACTACCTAAAAATAAAACGCATAGCCATCTCTTCGATGGGCTATTAATTCATTTACAACGCAATGTGGGTCACCAACGGGCGATAGCTTTGGGAATAGCATATGTATCAGATAACCTAGAAGACTGGGAGAATCTTATTGTAATGGATGCTGATGGCGAAGACTTACCTGAAGACATCTTAAAACTTTTAGAAGTAGCTGATGAAAACCCTGATAAAGTAATTTTTGCTCACCGTCGTAAACGCCAAGAAGGTTTTAAGTTTAAACTGGGGTACTTTATCTATAAGCTACTCTTTGAAGTCCTTACTGGTAAAAAGATTACTTTTGGTAACTTTAGCTTAATTCCTAAAAGCCTATCACGTAAAATTTCTTTCCTATCTGAGATCGCCTCACATTATTCTGGTGGTATTATCAAGTCTAAACTGCCTTACTATTTGGTAAGTGTTGAGCGAGGTAAAAGACTTACAGGCAAATCTAAGATGAACTTTCCTAGCCTTGTTTTACATGGATTAAGTTCTATTGCTGTTCATGCCGATATTGTAGCACTACGTCTTCTTTCCGCTTCATTTCTGATGATCGTTACAGCATCCATAGTTGTATTAATTGTATTATATATTAGATTTTTTACTGAGCTAGCCACTCCTGGATGGGCAACTACAGTCGTTTCAGGTGCTTTAGTACTTATCACACAGGTTTTCTTTCTTTCATTTTCACTTCTCTTTCTAATTCTTACTTATCGTTCTCAAAATCAGTTTGTACCTACTCTTCATTATAAGCAATATGTAGATCGAGTAGTATTCTTTTAAAAAATGAATAAAATAGCTAATGTAATTGTCATAGTAGTTCTGCTATTTGTGTTCGTAAGCCGATGGTTGGGAGCGCATAACGGCCTACCCTACTTATACCATTGGGATGAAGTAATCACCTCTACATCAGCGCTTAACATGCTTAAAACGGGTGATATTCGTCCTAAGTATGTTGAGAATGTCTATGGTGGATTTCTTAGATATAGCGATCTTATCATTGATATTATTCACTATAATTATCTGAAAATCACTGGACAAATAAGTACATTAACAGAGCTCAAAACTAATTTGAATGGAGAATTTAGAACACTATCGCACCCCTCCTTTTATTTTTGGAATAGGATTTTTGTAGTATTGATTAGTATGGCTTGTATTTGGTTGACCTTCTTGACTTTTCTCAGATATAAGCCTGAGGGCTATGTGGGAGGTGTTGCTACTGTATGTTTACTAAGTATATCTATCAATCATTATTATCAATCAATATATACATTACCTAACATTCCTTTAGCATTCTGGACGATGTTTTCATTACTTTTCGCCTTAAAATTCCATCAGTCTAAGCAGTTAAAACATTTATTCATATCATTAATAGCAGGGGGCATAGGTGCTGCTACCAAACTAAGTGGTGTTTTAATTTGGTTTTTTCCTTTTATTGTTTTCCTCTATAATCTTTCCATTTTCAGGGAAAAAAAAGTAAGCCAAACTTTACTAATACTATTACTGCTATTTATCACACCTTTCGTAAGCTTCTTATTTTTCACTCCAAGTATTTTCATTGATGCAGATGCCTGGTATAGCTGGAATATGTGGCAAATAAAGGATTATGATAATCCCAATACTGGGCAATTAAAAAAAACACCAGGCTGGGAAAATCTCTCTTTTCAGGTTGATAGCTTCTCAGATGATCTCAGTATTTTTCTGCTTATCTGTTCTTTATTGGGGGGAGTTTTATTTTTTGTTTCTCGCAAGAATGTAAATTATAAAGATCAAATCCTATATACTATCTTACTGGTAGGTTTCCCTGTTTTCTATACTTTATATTTTACTAACAAGCTAATTGCCTATCACAGAAACTTTATAGTAGTCTATCCTTTTTTAGCTTTATGGTTTGGATTATTTATTGAATATATAAAAGATATTACAGCCTCGATAATTAAGCCAAGGAATAAGTATAGATATAGTTTAATTAGTTTATTTCTGTTTGTTTTCATTTTCATGGTATTTAAAATAAATAAATATGAAAGCATTATTACAACTGCTTGGCGAGCATACAACACACCTGACTCTAGGTCTAAAATAATTGATTATATCAACAGCTCTTTTAAAGAAAACGAAGTAATTGGTGTTGTCTCCGAGCTCATGTTTTCAGAAGCAGATTTGAAAAGGTTGAATGCACCCTACCGTATTTTCGACCATCAAGATATTGCAAGTGCTTTTAAGAAGAACACGATTCTCATAGTGGGTGAATACAAAAGTTTTGATCCAAAGTATCATTCATACGATGATTCCCTCAATGACCTGACAAAAGATTATGAGCAACTATATCGTTATGATGGTAATTATATGTTCTGCGATACGAATGCAACTACCAGAATGAGACCTCACAGAAACCCCACTCTTATTTTGCTAGAAGGAAGTCCATATAAAAAGGCAGTTAAGTATCCGTTTACAATATATAGACATCCTTCTAGCCTTGCTCTCTATTTTAATCAGAAGCTAGAAGTCGCCGATATTCCCTTGAAGAAAGGTGAATATACGATAAGTTTAAAGGCGAGAGGAAGTGCGCTCAATGGAACTTACCCTCATGCATTACTATATGTCGATGAAAAGGTGATAGGTGACTTCTTCACAAAAGAAAATATAACTTCATATAGTCTCAACTTTACATTAAAAGAAGATAGAGTAGTTACCTTTGCTATAGGATTTGATAACGACGATGCTGATGACAAAGAAGATAGGAACTTATATGTGGAAAGCTTTGAAATACAGGTTAATGAATAAAATCAGAGATCGTTGGAAAACTGGTTTCTCACTTTGTCTATAATTTCTGGAAAAAACACATCAAAATCCTCTTGAAACAACTGGTAGTTTCTCTTTAAGTCTATGATCGCTTTATCCATATTAGATTTGAACTTTACTCTGTTGGCCATTCCATCGAGTACTCGTGCGATGCCTTCAAGATTACTGTAGTTGTAGAGCCAATCTTCACGAATCATATAAGGTAAAAAATCTTGTACCCGTTTAGGGAGTATTGTATAGTATTGTTGAAGTACTTCGTAGAAATCACTTGTAAATTCTTGTAAAGGGGTTGCGTGAAATTTATACCAATCTTTTGCCAAAAAATGATCGTAGAAGATATCTACCACTACTGGTGCATATCGTTTCTGCGTAGCATACAGTCGCTTGGTACTACGCATTACTACAGGGTGTTTATCTGTAAAAGTGTCAATCGCTCGATGAAGTAAAATACCTTTGGCAATCTTCTCTTCATACTTCAAGTATTTTTTACCCTTTACCGAATCCGCTATAAAATTGCCTATTGCTATTTTCTCTGATGCTCCAGAAAGGTAAATGTGTGCCAATAAGTTCATAAATAGGAATATTTCGCTAAATTTATGGCTTCAAAAATTAAACCCAAATGGTTATTCAAACCTTGTCTATTATTGTACCTGCTTATAATGAAGGAAAAACAATCCATTTAATCTTGAACAAAATAAAACAGGCACACCTCTTAGGAAATGTACAAAAAGAAGTGATTGTAGTAAATGATTGCTCAAAGGATAATACAGAAGAAGCGATTCTTCATTATCAATCAGAACACCCTGAGATGAATATTCAGTATTATAAGCATGAAATAAATAAAGGGAAGGGCGCTGCTTTACATACGGGTATTGAGAAAGCGACAGGTGAATACCTGATTATTCAAGATGCTGACTTAGAGTACGACCCACAAGAATACAATATTCTACTCAAGCCTGTTATAGACGGCTTTGCAGATGTAGTTTATGGCTCCCGCTTTATGGGAGGCAACCCTCATCGTATTCTTTTTTTCTGGCACACCATCGGTAATAAATTTCTTACTTTTCTCTCCAATATGTTCACCAACTTAAACCTAACAGACATGGAGACCTGCTATAAGCTATTCAATACCAAGATGATTCAACAAATCAACCTTAAAGAGAGGCGCTTCGGCTTTGAACCAGAAGTAACTGCCAAAATGGCTCGTATTCCCCAAATACGCATTTACGAGGTAGGTATTTCTTACTATGGTAGAACTTATGCAGAAGGGAAGAAAATCAATTGGAAAGACGGCTTTAGAGCGATTTATTGTATTTTTAAATACAATCTTTTTTCTAAAAAATAAGCTATGTGGTTGCTTAGAAATAGATATTATCAACTCCTCCCTTTTTTATTGCTTTATCTCTTATTTTTACTGGGGCATTTCATAGGTATTATGGACATAGATGCTGCACAATACGCGGCGATCTCTATGGAAATGCTGGAGTCGGGCGATTTTCTACAGACCAAACTTCGTGGAGAAGATTATCTGGATAAGCCACCGCTCCTGTTCTGGTTATCAGCCTTGAGTTTTCAACTTTTTGGCATCAATCATTTTGCTTTTCGCTTTTTTCCAGTTTTAATCTCTTTTTTAGGATTTTACGCTACTTATCGGCTGGCTCGCTTATACTATAACGAGGTCATTAGCTATCTCTCTGCGCTCCTCATCGCTTCGTCGCAGGCATATATCTTAATGAATCACGATCTCCGAACCGATAACTTACTCACTTCTTTTATCATTGTAGCCATTTGGCAGATCGCCGCTTACAATATTCATAAAAAGTGGAAATACCTTATCGGAGGATTTGTAGCTATTGGGCTAGCGATGTTGGCCAAAGGACCCATTGGCCTCATGGCTCCTGTTTTTGCCTTTTCTGTCGACTTCATCGTTAGGCGTCAATGGAAGCGATTTCTTCGCTGGGAGTGGCTAGTGGGCATAGGCATTGTTGCTTTACTTCTTCTCCCAATGAGTATAGGTTTATACCAACAATTTGACGCACATCCTGAAAAAGGTGTTTCTGGTATACGTTTTTTTTATTGGACACAAAGTTTCGGTCGTATTACTGGCGAAAATACTTGGAGTAATAATCCAGACCCACTCTTTCAAGTACATAGTTTTCTGTGGGGATTTCTTCCTTGGTCCTTGCTCGCTTTTGCAGGTTATATTCGTGAAAGCTTACGTCTCTGGAAGAGCCGCTTTAAACTACCCAATAATGATGAAGCCTTGGTTTGGGGATGGCTTACTTTGGTATTAATAGCGATGTCCTTATCTAAGTTTCAACTCCCTCATTATACCTACCCAGTGTTTCCACTAGCAGCCATCTTGGGTGCTAAATTTATCTATTATCTGATCTACCATCCAAAAATACAGAAAGGATTTCGGTGGGCGCTGGGTATACAGATTTTTACGATAAGCCTGCTTTGGCTTTTAGCAGGAGTGTTACTCTTGTATGTTTTTCCGTCTCCTTCTATATGGATTTGGCTGGTGGTAGTACCTTTTCTAGGTGCTGTTATTATTTCTTTTTGGAAGCTTTCTTATCGCATTGATCGCTTGGTTATGCCTTCTTTCCTCACCATTGTTGGGGTGAACATCGTTCTCAATGGTCATTTTTATCCGCGGCTTCTGCAATACCAGTCTGAAATAGCCGTAGCCCAGTATGTGCAAACAAGAGGGGATATTCCGCTTAATCGCGTGTATCGTGCAGGCGCTTCTCACTTTCACTCGCTCGATTTTTATATGAAAGGGATTGTTCCTATTATATCAGACGTACATCAGCTTAAAAGTAAGGGTGCAGGAGAATATTGGGTCTATGCAGATCAAAAATATTTAGCTATTTTCCAGACGGTTTACCCTAATACAACGATCGTGAAAAAATTTGATGACTTTCCTGTTACTACCCTAAACATCAACTTTCTCAATCGAGCAACGAGGCCCTCTACACTCCAGCATACTTATTTGATTAAGATTACACAATAGAATTATGACAGAATTTATAAACAATTTTGTAAGATAGCTTTTTACTTTAAGCTAGTCTAATTCTATTTTTTAGTCTTTTTCGCCTATTGTTGGATGATATTGAAGCGATGTGTATTTGTAGTATACTTTTTAGGAAGTTGTTTTGTAGCATCAGCACAAGTCGATTCTACACGTATCCAACCGCGTGTGCCTTCCAATATAAAAGGTGGTGATAACCAAAAGACCCAAAAGTTTTATAGTGAGGTAGAAGATTTTTTCGAAGGAAAAAAAATCCTCGCACCCTTATACGAATGGTTATTTGTAAACGATGAAGATAGGTCTGATAGTTTATTTCTCGATCAACCTCGTTACCTGACTTCCGCAGATTCTGTATCGTTTTACAATGGTAAAAAAATTCGTACCATTCGCTTTAAACAATTAAGTGTTTTTGGGGCAAGTCTCCAAGATACTGCTGGCCGAAAACTAGACAAGGCAGAAAAGGTAGGTGATTTTCTACACATCAATACAAGACTTTGGAAGCTCGAAAGTTTACTACTAGTAAAAGAAGGTGATCAGGTAAATGTAGAGCTTATCAGGGATAATGAGCGCCTTTTCAGGCAAACGCCTCAAATCTTAGATGCACGTTTTTTACTCCTTCCTGTAAAAGAGGATACAAGTTTAGTTGACATGCTAGTAGTTGTACAAGACAACTGGTCTTTACAGGCAGAAATTATTCCTAATGGTTTATCATTGAGTGAGAGAAATTTTTTGGGTATTCACCACGAAATTACCAATGCGGTTAGTTATAATAGTGCAGAAGACTTTGTAGCGTATACAGGGCGTTATCGTATCAATAATATTTATAAAATCTTTCTCAACTTTGATTTTACTTTTCAACGTTCCGTAGAGGGTAACACTTATCTTGCTTCCCTAGAACGTACTTTTTTTGCTCCAAGTGTAAAATATGCAGGTCGCATCGCTTATACCTATGCAGAGCAACGCCCTGGCTTATATTCTTATCTAGGCGATACACTACGCTTTATTTCTAATGTTTTTCAGGAAGAAGATGTGTGGCTAGGACGAGCCTTTCGTATTATTAATGACAGAACCAACCTCACCTTTGGTGCTAGATACCTCAATAGAGATTTTTTAGAGAAACCCGAAGTAAGTGAACGTCAAAACCAGTTTTTTCACGATAGACAACTGTTTTTATTCAACCTTACTTTTTCTTCTAGAATCTACTACAGAGAAGCCCTCATCTATGCATTTGGTAGAACAGAGGATGTACCACAAGGAGGCAACGTAGTGCTTACTTACGGGATAGATAACTACGAGTTTGGACAACGTAATTTTTATGCTTTCGAGGCTGCCTATGGAAAGACATTCAAACGGTTTGGTTATTGGTCTAATCTTATTTCTGTAGGTGGATTTAGAAACCAAAGTAATTGGGAACAAGTAGAGCTACGATGGCAGAGTAGCTATTTTAGTGATTTGGTGATAGGTGAACGTATAGGATTTCGCCAATTTGCAAATATAGATTTTCGTAAGGGTGTCAACCGCTTCGATAACGAAACACTCTCCTACGATTTTGATAACTTAACCTACTTGACACCAAGAAGGGGTTTTGGAACACAACAAATCAGTTTAGAGTTAGAAGAGGTTTTTTTTAAACCTTGGAATATCATAGGCTTTAGAACAGCTTTCTTTTTTAATGCTTTAGGCGCTTTCTGGTCCAGAGAAGGACAAAGTCTTTTTCAAAATGGTCTTTTTCAGGCTTACTCCGTAGGTATACGGCTTAGAAATGAGCGTATCAGTTTCAATAACTTAACTTTTCGTTTTACTTTCTACCCACGTAGCAACTACAATACATTACTTTTTAGCCCTAGTTTTGGCAATGCTAGCCCTACACAATTTAAAGATTTTGATGCAAAAGCGCCCACTACCACTTTTTGGGATCGTATTGAGTAATATCCAAAAGAAAAAACCTACAGACAGTGTCTGTAGGTTTTCTTAAAAAGCTTAAATCTCAAACTTTATCTAAACACCTATGTTCATCTTAAATTTCATTGTGTCTACTAAAACTAAGTAGTAACACTGTTGATAGTCGCTTTTCAAAGTAATCTATTTTATCCCCTATTAAATCTCATTTATGGCAATGTGTCCAATACTTTTATTTATTAATATTATTTTTACGTTGCAGTCGCTATGAAGGTTTTAAAGATCTTTCAAAAGTACAATTTATCTCTTCACTCTTTAAATCTTCAAACTATTCATATAGCAAATTTAGTTCCAACCTCATCTTTACTTTCCTTATTTTTTTACTTAAGCATTGTAAGACTTTTCTTACTTTGTTCTTTTCTACACTTTATCTCCCTATCACTTATACAAAGGTAGGAAGCCGACAGGGTAGTAACAACCCAAAACAAGTAGAAAAATTACATCAGTTTGTTTTAAAAAGTTTTTGAGAAATTTATGCGAGGGTTATTCTTCTTCTATAATAACATAGAGATCTTCTTGAGGTCTGTGCATATAGTATTTCTCTCGTGCAAACTTTTCTAGCAGTTTCGGATTGGTGAGCAGCTCTTCTCGCTCTTGTTTTACACGTTCTATTGCCTCTATGTAGTATTGTTTTTCTTGCTCAAGTTTCTCTATCTTTTGTCTACGCTTGTATTGTGTGATAAAATCATTCGTATCAAAAAAAAGCATCCATACAACAAACAAGAAGGTAAACAAGAAATAAAAGTTTCTTAGAAAGCGAGGGAGTTGTATATTTTGTGGGTTAAAACGC
The DNA here is from genome assembly GCA_937911505.1 of uncultured Cytophagales bacterium. Taxonomy (GTDB): domain Bacteria; phylum Bacteroidota; class Bacteroidia; order Cytophagales; family Thermonemataceae; genus CALEMF01. The sequence continues at coordinate 119,014 of CALEMF010000017.1, read as the reverse complement.
ATGGAGTTGGTAAAAACTTCTAACTTTGACTCAAGTTACTATTTTTTTATCAGTTTAATAATCAATTATGTACCAAGTTGATATAGAGAGCATCTCTCAAAAGATAGAAATACAAAATGATCAGAATGGTTTTCAATTAAATGGATATCTGTTTGAAGGCGATATACAAGTTATTCGTCCAGGCTTATTTCACATCATCCATCAGCATAAGGCTTTTACAGTAGAAGTGATCGAGGTAAACTATGCTGAGAAAGTGTTTGTTATTAGCATAAATAATAAAGTAACCACTTTACGGGTACGTGACCGTTTTGATATTCTACTTGCCAAAATGGGAATGAGCGATATCAATGCTGTAAAGATCAATCAAGTCAAAGCGCCCATGCCTGGTCTCATTTTGGAGGTAAAAGTAGCAGAGCAGACTAGCGTACAGAAAGGTGACCCGCTCTTAATATTAGAGGCTATGAAGATGGAGAATGTTATTAAATCTCCTGTAGAAGCTGTCATTAAAGAGTTAAAAATAGTAAAAGGGGACAGCGTAGAGAAAGGCCAAGTACTGATTGTTTTTGAATAATATATAATAAGCGAACTATGAAATTACCTTCTATTATTAGACTGCCTAGAAACAGGTCTTTCGATTATCAGCCTATCTATTATAATCCTGAGAAAGAAGCAAAAGAAGAGCGCTTTAAAAGGATTCTATCAGAAAATAACAAGAAAGTTACCTACGATAAAAACTATGACCATAGAATAGCGAAGGCTTTTCAAGAGAGTAGAAAGCATAAGGCCAATGATATAGGTATTATGCAAGCCATACTTATCCTTATTCTCTTGGCTACGGCTATTGCTTATTGGTATATTGGTACTGCAAGCCTTTGGATCATGTTTTTGGGGGTAGCGGCTGTATACCTTTGGCTACGCAGAAAGATGATTGCCAAAAATAGAATATTGAAGGCTAAAAAACAGCGATTCAACTAACAACCTTACTCCTTACGTTTACCAAGGAGCATGTTTACTTGACTATCAATAGGGTTGCCAGACGCCCGTCTGAAAGTGACCACCTGCCCTACGTGCCATAGCGCATCAGCAACAGGGCCATTAAGTATGTTCCAAAAAGGATAGGCTTTCTCGCGACCATCAAAGATCATTGTAAAATTCTCTATCTCTTCGGCAGAGCTCTGCCTCAGTAAGTCACTCGCTTCCTTTAGCAGTAAGAGTGTTTGCTTGCGCTGCACTGAAAAAAGAGTTTTCTCCTTTGTCTTTCTAAAGTTTGTCTGTTTTTTAACTGCATTATTAATGTAGATCACTAGTCCATCAATATGATCTAACGTTTCTCTAGTGGTTCTGGCATTTGTACTTGGTTTATAGTCAAAGTCTTCAGCGCGTAAGCCTTCTGTAGCCCAATAATACCGAAACCCCAAAGCATCTATCATTCTAGCCGCTACATTTCCAGGTGTATAGGTATCAGGGGTTGCAGGTATTTGGCGATAAGGGAGTTTTTCCATAGTATTTTGAGCTTTAAGCTTACCAGAAAACGATAACATTAAGATAAATGAGAAGTAAAATAAATGCTTTCTTTGCATAAGAACTTAGTTTTTGTGGGTTTATCTATCACAGGAGGATGACGAGGTTTAACACCAGTAAAAAAGCAGCATTTTCTTGAAAAAACAAATAAACTATGTGGTTACCAATCAAGGCCGCCTCACAATTAATACGTAAATACTTTTTTTAACTCATTAGAATATTTACGCCGATATATTCTCTTGTCTGTTACCGTTTGAACATCACGCTTATAAACTATTTTTTCTATGAAACGAAGTCTCACCTCCTTCATTATCACCATTATAGCCATTATACCCATACAAGCACAATGGCAAATTGAAAACGCTGATACTACCCGAAATGGGCACTATTTTACGACCAACCCTGTAGGTACTGACTTAGTGTATGGCTTTGGTAGTGATATGCTTCTTTTTGATCTTGCTACTAACCAATGGCAGCTACAGGAAGATTACCAAACAGGTATTGAGTTCCGAGAAAGGCAAATACCCGTTACTCTCGAAAAACCGGGTGATCACCAAAGTGTATTTTTCACTTCTGCCAGTACAGGTTTTATTGCTGATAAAAACAGGATTTTAAAAACTACTGATGCGGGTGCTCAGTGGGAGGTTGTACTCTCTTTACAACGCAGAAACAACTTCTTAGTCAACCCTTACTTTACGGATATCTACTTCCCCTCTTCGCAAGTTGGCTATGCGGTAGGTACTTATGAAAAAATCTTTAAAACCACTGATGGTGGTGATACTTGGCAAGAACTGCAATGGAGTAGTGAAAATGCTCCTTGGAGAAGGTTAAGTAAAGTAGTTTTTAGAAATGAAAATGAAGGCTTTGTAATAGGGTACCAAAGCGAGGGAATTACTGTGAACTTAGGTGCCTTCAGTCACTATATACAGAAAACTACCGATGGTGGGCAAACGTGGAGCGAGACACGCTTGCTTCCTTTCCCTGGCGAAAGTGATCATCATTTCGCGTTGTTTAATGTGGTTGATAACAACACCTTATACTTGGCGCTCGTTAATAGAAATTATGTTTTCCCTTTTGATAAGCTCTTGGTATCTCAGGATGATGGGGAAAGTTGGTCTGAGATTACACGCTCCAACGTGGCTGGTGCAGGTATGAATCTCGTAATAAGGGGAATGCATTGGTTCGATGATACCGAAGGGATATTATTAGCCTCATCAGCATTTTTAGGAAGACCCAATAGTATTTTCAGAACTACTAATGGCGGAAATAACTGGGACGAAATAGTACTTCCTGACTGGCCTCATATCGGTATCTCTTCTTTCGGGCACGTGAATAGTCTTTCGATGACTTTTCAAGGTGATAGAGGGATAATTACTGGTGCTGGCGGTGCTCTTTACTACTCTAATGATAGGGGCGTAAGTTGGACAGCAGCACGAGCGCCCTCTCCCAACCTTAACGCTATTACTATGCTGAGCAATGAGCAAGGTTATGCGGCAGGTGATGATGGGCTCTTACTAAAGAAAGAAGCTGGCACTTGGTCTATGTTACACCCACCCACGAACGCACAAGGATTTATAGATGGCTATCGAAAACTTGCTTTCTCAAATATCAATCAAGGTGCTTTAGTAGGTTTTTCACAAGATGTTTACAGAACAAACAACCAAGGCGACCAATGGATCAATACACTTAACAATAACGATACACTCGCTATAGATGTAGGATTTGTTGATCAGACGTTATATGTACTTGCTACACAACGCGCCACCAATCGTGTATTACTCCTACAACAGACAAATCTCAATGAGAACTGGATCAGCGCTACCATCGATCCTGACAATAATCTTTTTGGGCCAACAGGTCAATTACAGCTACTCGATCAAAATACGTTTTTCGCTGCTTCTAGAAATTCCATTTATCGCAGCAACGATGCAGGAAACACCTGGGCACCTCTCAACACACGCTCTTTCAATGTAATTAATCATAAGTTCTACTTTATCAGTTCAGAAGTGGGTTTTCTCGTAAATTCTGTCCCCGATGTCCTAAAAGATGAGATTTGGAAAACTACCGACGGTGGGCAAAATTGGCAAATTACCCAACTGAGCGAAGCAATTGGTAACTTAGGCGATTACGGTGTCAATGGCTTTATCCAAACTGAAAACGGACATCTTTTTGCTGTAGCGCAGGTGTTCAGTGCAGGAGAAGGGGCGATCCAACAAGGTAGAAGTATTTGCTTTGTTTCTATAGATCAAGGAGAAAACTGGGATATTCTCGAAATTCCCTTCAATCAGGAAACAACTGTGTTTGGTATTCAGGGTTGGGAGGTAGTGGAAAACACCTTGTATCTTGCTGCAACCAATGGCGTTGTTTATACATTTCAAGCAGACGGTACACTTCCTATACCGACGGCACTCCCCAATGATCCAGTAGGGTCAAGCGTACGAATATTTCCGAATCCTTTTGAGGGAAATATTCAAGTGAAGCATCCATTTAAAGTAGTTACCTTAGAAATACTTGACCTCTACGGCAGGGTAATCGCTACTTACCCACGAGTAGCTACTCAGCAGGCTGTTGATCTCAGCCATTTACCCTACACAGGGCTCTATTTTTTGAAAGTCACTACAGGGAATACCCTCCAAACGTTTAGGATTATTAAGACACCCTAACTGTAGATCAATATTGAGCCACGTCTTCTTCACTTAGTATTTATTAGATTATTTTATTTGGATAGATCTCCACATTAGTTTCGAATCTGTAAATATACTAGCCTTTGCAGCCCAGCGTTGTAGGTATATATACTTATTCAAAACCTCAGACTTATGAAGTATTTACTCTCTCTATTTTTCGGCTGTTTGCTCAGTTTCAGCACCTTTGCGCAACAAATTGATACGATTGATCTAGCACAACAAGATCTCCAAATAAACCAACTCAAGGAAGGCACGCGCACCTATCTAGAATTTATAGAACGCGCTGATGGCTCTGTAGCACACGCCTCTATTTGGGAAAGAACTGTTTCTTTTGGGAAACATAAAAATGAGGACGTAGTAATCATCGAACAAAACTGGAAAAATCAAGATACGATCAGGAGGCGTTATTTGTATTCGATCAGTAGGCGTAAAGACTTCTCTCCTATTTATCACCGCACTAGAAATGGTCAAGGTACAATCGAAGCCTATAATTTTACTGAGGGGAAGGTGATAGGAGCAGATTCTGTAGCGAACAACACTAAAAAAGGCTTTGAAGTAGCACACAAACAACCACTTCTCAATTGGGAGCTGGACATGGAAACCTTTCAGACTTTACCTTTTAAGAAAGGTACTACTTTCGTCATTAACTTTTACCATCCAGGAGGAAAAACCCCTCCTCAATATTACGAGTACAAGGTTGCTGCTGAAGAGAAAATTGCTACTGGTATGGGTGAGGCAATAGCCTGTTGGCGACTAGACATCCAGTATGGCTCTGAGGGAAGCGCTTCTTTTTGGTTTAGCAAAGCCACTTCTGAAATGATCAAAATGAAATCAGAGTTTAACGGAATAAAACGCTATAAAATTAAGTTCGCCACACCGAGTTAGAAAGAATTGGGCTTTGAAAAAATTCAAGTCTATAAAGTGTAGATCCAATAGTAAAGTTTTATTTATCTTCGATCAAGACTTTTTATCCAAGAGCTTACTAACCATAAAACAGACTAATGAAGCCCATCGAACGTATTAGTTTTTGTAGTGTCTGCAAGAATAGAGTACGTGACTTACATAAAGGATATATTTGTGGGGTAACGAATCGAGTAGCTGATTTCGAGGAAGAGTGTCCTATTTTTGAGTTTGACCCTTCGAGCTATGAATATCAACTTGATGAAGTAGCCCAAAAGATTAAGGAGCAACAGCAACTTGTACAGAGTCATCGCTACGATAAAGAAGCAGATATTGATCAGTATTATCCTCTGAAACAGATAACGATAAAAGAGGAGATTGCCCTACCCATTACATTTAAGGATGACCCAATAAAAAAACTTAGTACACTAGGTTGTTCAATAATTCTCTTGTTTTTGATCTCAATCTTTATCATTATTCAAACAATTATTCAGCAAGCTTGGGATCAGCTCCTATATGCTTTTGTACCTATCGGTATGGTGCTAGTTCTCGTGTCGATTGCGTATATTCCTACAAAGAGGTTTACCATCATACAGGAAGGTATACAGTTGAAGCAAGAATTCATCCCCTGGACGCATGTTCTCACTTTTTACTTAAAGAATACCACTAAGAACTCTGAATCCTATCTCGTGATTAAAAAGTATGTTGGTACTTCAGAAGTAAATGTTGAATGTCTACTTATAAACAGTCATTTCCTTGGTAGTATTCTAATGCATTGCACCAAAAAGTATGGAAAACAATTTAAGAGTGAGCCTTAAAGTATTAAGAAAGGTTATTCTTACATTAAATTTATTGTAATCACTCCGGTAAATACTTCTCCCCATATCCCTTTCCTATCTTCTCTAAGTTACGGATGGCAGAGGAGCTAATGTGTTCAAATTCGCGGTCGCAGTGGAAGAAAACAGTCTTGAGATCGGCTTTCATATCGCGCATAAAGCTAAGTTGGTTCATCTCGTAGGCGAGGTCATCACCATTGCGTAAACCTCTAATCAGGGTTACATCGGCATGGGCTTCCTTTGAGGTAATGTAGTCTGTGAGTAGCCCTTGAAAACCCTCTACTTGCCTATAATACAATACAGGGCTAAGTGCCTCACTTTTCTCAATCGTTTCTTTTTCGGGATTGATCCCTCGTGCAATAATCACTTTGTCAAATACCTGTTCGGCTTTCTCTAAAATATTGAGGTGACCATTATGAAAAGGATTAAAAGAGCCCGGATAAACGCCAATTTTAGGCTTATAAGGCTTGAGATAGTCGATCAGGGCTTGTAGATTGGAGGCATTTTGTGGGTACTTCTCTTTGAATCGGCTAAGTACGGCAATTCTCCCTTGTTTATATAGGCTGTAGTCATAACACTGAAATTCTTTAAAGATACCTTTCTCCCACTCCCACAACTCTTTGAAAGAAGTGCTATGTACGATGTCCATATCCATCTCGCAAAAGGCTTTGGAAAGCTCACTACTTCCTTGATGGTCTTTTGTATCGTGTATAATCTGACTGATTTGAGCGGTATGTGGCGTGGATTGGGTATGTTTTTCAAAGAAAGCAACAGATTGTGCTTCATTATCGTCACGATTCGGTTGATAGACTACATCGTGCATAAAGGCCACCATAGTTAAGACCTCTTTTTCCACGTCTGTAAAACCTCCTTGCTCGATATGATCTAATAGGTGTTTTAGGTGCTTTTCAGTGTGGTAAAAACGATGGGGTTCGTTCCAAGCGTCTATAATTATTTGATGATCTTCTATACCGTATTTTGTAAACAATGGCTGGTATTGGGTATAATCAACGTACATAGTGGTGTATATTTTCTTTTCAATGGCTCATCACTTATGAGGGAATTTGCTCAAACTTCACCTCTCCTTTATGAGCTGGACGGGGTTTTAAATTCAATATCTGGAACATCTCTTCGTCTGCCACATACTCAGGATTGGGCGTAGTAAGGAGTTTATCGCCTGCAAAAATAGAGTTGGCTCCAGCCATAAAGCAAAGGGCTTGCTCTTCTAGGTTCATTCTAACGCGCCCTGCAGAGAGGCGTACCATGGCTTTGGGCATCATAATGCGCGCCGTGGCGATCATCCGTACCATTTCCCAAACCGATACTTTTGGTTGCTCTTCTAGTGGCGTTCCCTCTACAGGTACTAGTGCATTGACCGGCACAGACTCTGGATGCTTTGGTAAGTTAGCGAGTGTAAGCAGCATACCAATGCGATCTCCTTCTGATTCACCCATCCCAATAATACCACCTGAGCAAACCGATAAACCTGCTTTATCTACATTCTCTATGGTATTGAGGCGATCCTCATATTCACGCGTGGTAATAATGTCGTCGTAATATTCTTCGCTGGTATCTAAGTTATGGTTGTAGGCGTACTAGCCTGCTTCTTTCAACTTTTGGGCTTGCGCTTCGGTGAGCATTCCCAGTGTACAGCACACTTCCATTCCCATTTGGCTCACGCCTTTTACCATTTCGAGTACGTTATCAAAATCGCGATTATCGCGTACTTCGCGCCAAGCCGCTCCCATGCAGAAACGTGTACTGCCCGCTTCTTTGGCTTCTAGCGCTTTTTGTAATACCTCTTCTACTCCTAATAGTTTATGAACTTTCACATTGGTGTGGTAACGCGCCGCTTGCGGACAATAGGCACAATCTTCTGGGCAGCCACCCGTCTTTACAGAAAGTAAGGTACAGACTTGTACTTCCCCTGCCTCGTGATGCGTACGATGCACCGTGGCGGCTTTGTACATAAGATCAAGTATAGGAAGGTTGTAAATTGCTTCTGCTTCTTCTCTGGTCCAGTTGTGCTTTGCCATGTAAATTCCGTTTATGCTGTAAATTACTACGCAAAATACAAGGGGTTTTTGAGAATATCAAAAAATTGTGCGCATTGGGAAAACGCTCAGCTTGTAAAGGTAGACTACCAACCCACTATAATTACTTACGGGAAATGACTGCAAAACGACCACCTCCCATCATAAAGGTGGCTAGAAGTCCTACCACGATAAGTTGAGGATACTCCCAGCCTCCACCTGCATTATGAAATACCCAGCCGTGGGGTAAGTGATAAACCAGTATCCCTACGCTAACGGGTAGTAATAGTAAGCAGGCAAAGCGGGTGTAGGTTCCTAGTAAAAGCATAATGCCTCCTATAATCTCGATAATGGTAGAGGCGTAGGCTGTCCATATGGGAAAGCCTTTTGCTACAAATCCTGATATAACATCTTCCATTCCAACGACAAGGGGTCTGCCAATGCCGCGCAGGAAATCCATTCCTCCAAGTGAGACTCTAAGCAGAAGACTTGCCCAATCCATATTAGGTTTAAAATTGAGTACTTTCATTTAATGAACTTTAGTTTAGTGAGACTTTCGACTGTATCACATATAGTTTTTAAGGATAACAGGAAGCCCAGTCAGTTCACTACAAACCTTTGCATCGCCTGCCTCGATTGGATATACAGATCGTTCAGCGTTGGGATTATCCACTTGGCAGACGTCTTTTATAAGATTGTAGTGGTCTTTCTTGACAAGGATTGGCTTCATTTGTATACCTATTTGACATTACAAATATCCTTAAATGAGTACTTTATCAGTTATAAGTTTCTCAGAAAGTATTATACAAATCTCGTATGCTACTGGATGAAGCAGTTGTAGAATATCATTAAAGTTTTTTAGTAAAGAATATACACTTAAGCAGACTGTAGGAACATGAACAGCTTTATAATCCCGCCACCTCTTCCTCGCTTAGTCCTGTCATTTCGGCGATGAGCGATGGGGCGAGGCCTTTGTTTTTCATGCGTTTAGCTGTTTCTAACTGATTAAGCTTGGTAGCCTCCTCCTTAATACGTGCTATCAGCGATTGGGGAGGTTGGTATTTGGTACTCTGAGCGAGCTTTTCTAGAATATCTTCGTTTAGAAAGCTGAGGTAGTGTTCTTCATTAATAATGAGGTGGTCGAGCACTTCGATACGTAGTATTTTTCCTACTTGGTACAAGCGGTCGGTAACGTCTAAGTCGGCGTCAGAAGGTTGAAGCGCCCCCGAGGGATGGTTATGGATAAGAATAATGTTGATAGCCAACTTATAGATGGCCATTCGAAATACCTCAGGGGGTTCTACAATTGTTTTGGTAAGACTACCCAAGCTGATCAGTTCTAGAAAGAGAATTTTGTTATTAACATCCAGCCCCATTACCCAAAAATGCTCTTGGCTTCTACTAATCTTATTCTCGCGCAGTAATACCTGCTGCATAATGGTGTACACATCTTCCGAGTTGAGGATTTTTACTTTTTCCGCTTCGGTTAGTCGTACATTCATGCTTGCTTGTTTATAGGCTTGTTAAAAAGGTTCTCTCTTGTGTATTACCTTACCAAGGCTGGCTGCACCCACTTAAACTCAAATATTTTTTCTGGAATAGTCAAACGCTCACTAATACGCTGTAGGCGAGCAGGTAGGTTCATAATGAAATCGCGGGCGCGGGCTGCTTCGTCTGTTAGTTGATTATAACTATCTATTTGCCACTTATCGATCAGGCGCTTCATAATATCAATGTAGTCTTGTGAGGTATAAACGCCCAAGCGCTGGGCAGCATTAGAAAACTCCTCGAAAGCATCACCAATGACTCCCTGCGATTCTCTTAAAAAGTGGGCAGGCATCACAATTTTTTTCTTCATCATATCGCCAAAAGCGATCATCATTTGGCTAGGATCTACCTCAAAAATCTGCTTTACAAATTCACTATAAGCGTTATAGTGGCGCATTTCATCGCTAGCAATTATTCTACACATTTTAGCTAAGAGCTTATTAGAGTAGTCTTTGGCCAATCTGGCTACACGGCTATGTGATATATTGGTAGCCAGCTCTTGAAAGCTCGTATAAACGAAATTCTTATACGGGTCTTGATCAGTACCAATATCGAAGCCATCATTGATGAGGTATTGGGTAGTGCGCTCTACCTCTTTCATATTAATTCTACCTGATAAGTAGAGGTACTTGTTTAGCACATCTCCATGTCTGTTTTCTTCACCTGTCCAAAAGCGCACCCACTTCGACCAACCATTACCGCCATTTTGTTGACTGATACCCTCTACGTCCATCAACCACGACTCATAGGTGGGTAAGGCCTCTTCGGTAATTGTATCGCCTACTAATACTACCCAGAAGTCATAGGGCAGCTCTTTGGCTAACGCGCGAAGTTCTTTCACTTCCTCAAAAAATACTTCTTCCTCATGTGGGTTAGGTAGTAGGTCGGTGGGTTGCCATACCTTCTCAGTAGGTATAATAAACTTCTCAATAAAGCCGTCTACTTTTTTTTCTAAAAACTGCATCACTTCCAATCTGACGTTATCTAGCATGCTGGTGGTATTTAATAGATGTAAAGATGGTTTAAATATAGTTATTTTTCGGCAGGTATGGTATGACCTACGTAGTAATTTCTTGATAATACAATATTTGAGACTCTTTTAGAGCTATTCGAGGCGTATTTTATCTTCTTTTTCTACTAATTTTTGTCAAAAATGACTTCCAAAACCCAACTTCATCTTCCTTCACTGGCTGCCTAAAAGTAAGTTTACCCTCAACTAAAAAAATATTGTTCCTGTCAAAAAAACATTTACTTTTTCCGAACATAATAGCATTACAATCGTATATAGTAGTATCACTACTAAATTTTTCATTAACTATGAATCATATTAAGAAATACAGCTTTTTGTTAATTATCAGTGTTTTACTGATTGCTTGTGACGATGATGACGACGACCCCACACCTGACAACACTCCTCAACCAGTGGCAAGTGATGACGTAGTAGGCGCTTGGGAAGTTTCTCTTTTTCGGGACGACGGTGAAGATGATACAGATGACTTCGACGGTTTGACCTTCACCTTTGAAGAAGATGGTGACTTACTGATCAGTGATGGTCAACAAAGTACTACGGCACAGTGGTCGATTAACTCAGCAGGTGATCGCATGAATATAGACATTAGCGCTGCTAATATAGCTGATTTGTCTGATCGAGACGAATTAGAAGATCTAGATGATGACGATTGGGTAGTAGTTGAAAGCACTGATACTACACTTCAATTACGTGAAGACGATGAAGATGCTGATGACCGTGATGAGGTAAGATTTAGCAAGCAATAACCTTAACCTCTTTTAGTTTTTTCAATAAGCCAACTGAGCGTTTTATCTTTTTGTAGTTATCCTTTAATGAAAGCTACAGGGGACTAATCACTCAGTTGGCTTTACCTTTTATCTACTTTGCTTGGTGCAGGTCTGTATTTTTATTACAGCCATTATCGTCAAAATTACTATCTGGCTGAAGCGCTCAAAAGTCTAGTGTAATTTTCATTAATCAATATCTACCTGACTTCATTTGATCCTCTGCGAAAGCGCTTAGCTCCGCCAGTAAATGCTACTTTACTACTGTAGAGTGACTTTTTATTACTTTTTTATTTTCAACTGTTATTTCAGAGCCTTCGGCAAGCATCACCGAAGTAGGATCTACCGTGTTAAGTAATTCAAACTCTTTTCCATACAGTGCACCGAAATCTGCCTCGATTTCATAGTTGTTTACCTTATAGACTTCCCATCTAGGGTGTGTTACTTCGTATTCGTTTGTAGTATGATCATTCACTTCTGCATATCCCCAATAGTGCTCAGTAATGAACTCTGTCTCACTATTAGGCTGAATTTTATACTTTTCAAGGCTTGCTTCTATTTTTATGGAGTACCACTTACGATGCTTCTTCCACTTGTATTGGATAGTTCTTTGATCATCTTTGGTATCCCAAGAATGTTTCATCGGTAACGTTTCATAGTTTTCATTATAAATTGTATTGGCTACAAAAGTAAGGGCTGGTTTTGGAACAATTTCTTTTATGAAAACGACTCCTCTTTTCCATTGTCCCTCTTCGTATCGTTTCACATAAAATCTTAGATTCACTTCTTCGAAGTTGGTATGAAAGGGGATTTTAACACCAAGTAGCTTGGTATTTAGAAACATAAACCCAATCAAGCTGACATAGCAGTTCCCATTCCATAAGTCTAACTCGGTGCCAGCAGGTGTGTAGGGCTTTAATACATTACTATCAATTATATAGTTAGCAATAGCCAACTTTCTCCATTCTGCTCTCAAAAAGCTCATAATTTTTTCTATTACACGTGATTGCCTGTATACCAGCGTCAATGATAAACATATATATTGACTACCTAATATCAAGAAAGAAGTTATGCAAATTGTTACATAAAAAAAGAGCTACAGTTATGATACTGTAACTCTTTGTGAGCCTCCAGTCGGACTCGAACCAACGACCTACTGATTACAAGTCAGTTGCTCTGCCAACTGAGCTATGGAGGCTTTTCTTTGGGAATGCAAATATATAATGCTTCTTTTCTTTATCCAATACTTTCTCTTATTTTTTTGTATTCTCTATGAGAGAAAATAGAAAAAACGTTTCTATGTTGAGAAAGCAAGATTGTAAAGACTCTTTATGTATTTTGTGTTACTTCTGCGTTAAATTTCATATTTTGCGTACAATCAAATCAATCAACACTAATAATTTAACCTGACCACTATATGAAGTGGTTAAAAGTGATACGTGCCTTACTACTCAATCTGATCGTTTTAACGCTCGTTTATCTATTCAATCATAAGCTTTCTGATATTACTTTTATTAGTAAACAGCTCCCTGCCGAAGTAGCTTCTCTTCCTCCGGTAGGTAAATTCATAGATCCCTTTCAAGGTTTTTGGGCCAACGCAGAACCTAAAGAACCTGCCCAACAACTAAGCCTTACCTTACCTGATTTACAAGAGGAAGTAGAAATCATATTTGATGATCGTCTTGTACCCCATATTTTTGCGCAGAACCAGCAAGATATGTTTTTTACACAGGGGTATATTACTGCTAAGTATCGCTTGTGGCAAATGGAGTTTCAAACCCACGCTGCTGGAGGAAGGCTATGCGAGATTATAGGCGATCGAGCACTTCCTTATGATGTCTTTCAACGTAGAATAGGCATGGTATATGGAGCAGAACAAAGTGTAAAAGCGATGATGGAAGACTCCACAACGAGGGCAGTCGTATTGGCGTATACGGCCGGTATTAATGCTTACATCGATCAATTAAGTTTTGCGGATTATCCTATCGAGTACAAAATTCTAGATTATGCCCCAGAAGCCTGGACACCCCTCAAAACAGCACTTCTCCTTAAGTATATGGCTTTTGATCTGTCAGCACAAGGTAGTAATGATGTAAAATCTACTATGTTATTAGCACGATACGGTAAGGCTATTACAGATAGTCTATTACCTCGTTACTTTGATCGGATCAGTCCTGTAATTCCTAGCGGAACCAACTTTGATTTTAGGGCAGAAGATGTGGCTCCTTTGCCCGAGGCATATGATTCCATCACGCAACAGATGGCTCAGTCTCTTGAAAAACAGCAAACTGCTGCAAGGGCTGAAAAGGCCAAGGGTAGCAACAATTGGGCAGTTAGTGGTCGTAAAAGTGCTACAGGCTATCCCATCTTGGCCAACGATCCACACCTTAGCCTTAGTTTTCCCTCGATTTGGTATGAGATTCAGCTTTCTTGTCCAGGTTATCAAAGCTATGGTGTTTCGCTACCAGGCGCGCCTGCCATCATCATTGGCTTTAATAAAGATATCAGTTGGGGAGTTACAAACGCTTATAATGACGTACTCGACTTCTATCAAATGAAGTTCAAAGATGAAGCAATGACGGCCTACTACCATGATGGTCAATGGAAAGAGACCACACGCCGTAAAGATACCATTCGTATTAGGGGTGGTAAAGAGGTCATTGAGGAAATCACTTTCACCCATCACGGTCCCATAGTGTTGGAAAATTCTCAACCCACTTTTGGCTTAGATGTCCCTCCAAAGCATGCGATGCGCTGGCTTGCACTAGAACCCTCTAATGAGTTAAAGACTTTCCACAAGCTCAACCGTGCCCGCAACTATGAGGAGTTTGTGGAGGCCCTTTCCCAATATGCCTGTCCTGCTCAAAATTTTGCTTATGCAGATAATGAAAATATTGCGCTTTGGGTCAATGGAAAAATGCCTAAGAGGTGGAAAGAACAAGGGAAGTATATTCTTGACGGTACAGATGCTGCCCACGATTGGCAAGGGTGGATTCCCCACCAACAGCTACCCCACGTAAAAAACCCAAGAAGGGGTTTTATCAGTTCTGCTAACCAACCCTCTACTGATACTACGCTTTACCCTTATTATATTGGCTGGGACTATTCTTCACCAGAGCGAGGTATTCGCATCAATGAAAGGCTAACAGAAATGGGTAAAATCACCGTAGATGACTTACAGGATTTACAAAACGATAATACCAACGTACGGGCTAGAACAGTACTTCCTATTTTACTTCAATACCTCAACGCATCGCAGCTCAGAGGGAACTATAAGCAAGCCTATAATACATTTTTAAAGTGGCGCTACTTAAACAATGCCAATATGATAAGTCCTACTGTATTTGATGTTTGGTGGGATAATTTGGTAGTTGCTATATGGAAAGACGATGTTCCTACAGGGGCGATGTTTCCAGAGGCTAATAAAACAGTGCAACTTCTTATGAAGGATACGGCATCAAGATGGTTTGATGATAAAAAGACTATTAATGAGGAGACAATAAAAGACATTGTCAACCAGTCTTACCAAAAAAGCATCGATCAACTTACCAAAGAGTTAGGCAATTTTGGGGAAGCTTGGCAGTGGGGGAAATACAACCCTTCTTCTATTATCCACTTAACGCGTGCTATTCCTAGCTTTAGTGTTGAGGGGTTGGAGACAGGTGGCGGTCCTATAGAAGTAAATGCGAACAATGGAAATAATGGTCCCTCTTGGCGTATGATTGTCGCCATGGGCGAAACAGTACAAGGATATGGCATTTATCCAGGCGGGCAGTCGGGTAATCCGGGCAGTTTTTACTACGATAACATGGTAGAGCGCTGGCGTATAGGTGAGTTGGCAGAACTATTATTCTTTGAGAAAGCCGACGAGAGAAATCCAAAGATTATTTCAAGGCTCACTTTAGCGCCTAAATAAAGCTTACCTTTCGGCTAAGACATCAAACTGCACATCTTCCATTGCTAAGTATATAGCATCTTGTATTCTACGTCTGACGTGTTCTTTCACGTATTTACTGTTACGTGATTTGGGGTAAACTCTATTGGCTAAAATAACCACTACTAAATCGTATTTGGGGTCTACCCATAATACTGTACCTGTAAAGCCAGAGTGACCGTAAGAGCTTGCTGAGGCAAAAGTGGGAATGTAAGAATAATTCCCTTGATCAGGCGCTTTGTCCCAACCTAACCCTCTACGGGAATGATTACTGATCCTACTCGTGAAAAGTTCGACGGTAGCGGGTTGAAAGAAGCGTACGCCTCCATAAAATCCTTGTTGTAGCGTCATCTGGCCTAGCTTAGCGAGGTCGTTAGCATTTCCAAAAAGCCCAGCATGACCACCTACACCACCCAATAGTGCTGCTCCTGGATCGTGTACAGTTCCTTGTATCTTTCTGCTACGAAAGTTCTCTTCAAGTTCGGTAGGTACAATTTGCCGTGTAGGATATATCTGTAATGGGTTGTACATTAAACTACTTGCTCCTAACGGCGTGTAGTAGTTTTGTTGTAGAAATTCCTCTATAGGCTGCTTCAGGAGGCTTTCTGCTACTCTTTTCAATAAATAAAAACTTAAATCGCTGTAGAGATAGCGGTACTCCCCTTTTCTATTAGCCTTTTTTACTTTGGATTGTAACGTCCATTCCCATATTACTTCTTCCATATTGGTAATCGCATATAAGTGGTTGGCCACTTGTAGCGAATAGGCCTCTGTAGGGTAAGGGCTGTAGTATTCACTACTTAGATGTCGGTTTTTATCCAGTGTTTTCACCCAATAAGGAATAAAAGATTGTAAACCTGCTTGGTGTAGAAGCAACTGTTTGATAGTAATATTTTTCTTATTTGTTTTCTTTAGCTCAGGTAAGTAGGTAGAAGCTTTTTCGGCTAGGTTCAGTTTACCTTGTTCATAAAGAAACATGAGCGCTTGAGTAGTGGCGGCCACTTTGGTTATTGAGGCTAGGTCGTAAAGGCTTTCGGTACTTACTTCAAAGTTTTTACCGTAGCCGTGGTATCCATAGGCCTTGTGCCAAACTACTTTCCCCTTGCGCGCTACTACTACTTGGGCACTCGGTGTCATACGCCTTTTAATCGCCTCTTCTACAATTTTATCTATTTTTTGAAGCTTCTTTCCGTTCATCTGTGCATCCTCGGGGTAGGTATATTCAAATCTACCATTGGGCTGAGTAGTTAGCCCGATTCCTTCTTTCCAAACTTCCCCTACACTTACCGGTAGCACGCCCTCAAAGGGTAGCGCTCCAAAAAGTTGTTGTGGAAGTCGTGCAATAGCCACTTCTTTCTCTTCGTAGGCACATATCACATGATGTATATTCTTGAACTGTTCTAAACTATAAGGAATACCAAATACACATACTACTACCTTTGTCTTTTCTTGTAGTTTCTCTAGAAAGGGAACGAGCCAAGGGTCTATACCATAGTTTTTCTTCTTTTTTTTATTGATGTTTCCTACCGCTACCACTACTATCGACTTATCGGCTAGTTTACTCACTAGGGATTGGTAAACACTTGCCTTTCCGAAGGAATCAGTAGGGATATGATGGTGCTCAAAAGCTACATAGTTATCTAGATAGTGTTGAAAACCTCTTGCTAATGCTTTATCGCCCAATGTCAAGGAGGCAAAGTTTTCAAGATCTAAATGACGAAAAGGCAATAAACTGTCTTTATTTGCTACAAGAGTATTCGCTTTTTGATGAAGTAAGTCAATAAACCTTTTGTAGGAAAATTGATTAAGGCTGTCTGTCAATCCAACCGTTTGGATAGGTCGATAACGATGTAATTGCATTTTATACTTGGCACGTAGTATTTTCTTCACCTTCTTATCTATCTCCTCTTCTTCCATTTCTCTTTTCTTAACGGCACGCTTAATGGCTTTTATCGCTATTTTTACATCTACAGGAAACAACAATACATCATTACCCGCTTTTAGCGCCATTATATCCATTTCTCCAGGTTCATAAAAGGCACTTACTCCTTTCATATTGAGTGCATCTGTAAATACTAACCCTTGAAAGCCCAAATCATTCTTAAGTAGTCCGCTCACAATATTTTTAGAAAGGGTTGCTGGAATATTCATTTCCTTTCTTTTTTTCCGTTCACTTCTCTCATCCAACTGCGTCAGGTAGAGGTGTGCGACCATCATACTCCCTACTCCTTCTTTGATGAGTGCTTTGAAAGGGTAAAGTTCTAAGCTATCCAGTCGTTGCCTATCGTGTTGGATAACTGGCAAAGTAAAATGAGAATCACTTTCTGTATCACCATGACCAGGAAAGTGCTTGGCATTAGCCATTAACCCTGCTTCCTGCATACCTCGCATATACAGGATACTTTTTTGGGCTACTTTCTCTTTGTTTTCGCCAAAGGAGCGGTTGCCAATCACTGGATTAAGTGGATTACTATTAATATCTACCACGGGGGCAAAGTTGATATGCACACCTAGGCGTTTAGCCTGCTCGGCGATTTGTCGCCCCATTTGATAAATCAATGTATCATTTCGTAGAGCACCAAGTGTCATTTGTCTAGGGTAAGAAAGCGTGCTGTCTAAGCGCATTCCTAGCCCCCACTCTGCATCCATAGCGATCATTAAGGGTACTTCTGCTTGTGCTTGATAACGATTAGTCAGGAGCGCTTGTTGGTACGGACTTCCTTGAAAGAAAATGAGTCCACCTACTTTCTGATTTTTTACGAGTTTTTCTATCTCCTTATAGTGCGCTTCCTTTTTGTTGGAGTAGGCTGCCACCATAAATAACTGTCCAATTTTTTCGTCGAGTGTTAAGGTTCGAAAGACGCTGTCTACCCATTTTTCTTGTTTGATGTATTCAAAGGGATAGTTGATAGTATTTTCAATACGGCGATCATCTAATGGCTTTAGGTTAAAAAGTACAATCAGTGGGACTGTATAAATCAGTATGCGTTTATACATAGTTTGCGTAAGGGTTTTCAGTCAGTTAAAAACAGAAGATAGTTATTCTTTTATAGAAGAAAGCTATATCTATTTTTTCATGTAAGTATAAAACAAATTTTATACTAATTTTTCTTCACATAAGTGTATTATCTACTTATAAAATTTTGCCGTATACTTCAAAATCTTCTCTTCCTGCTAATATCATTTGTTGTTTTCCCTCAAACCCATAAGCTTTCAGGCGTACTTTTCCTTCTTTACTGGGGGTACAGTATAGCGTAATGTGTCTGTAGGTACAATACAAATAGTTTTGAGCATTCATCTTGGCTTCTATGCGAATGATGGTATTGCTCGAAGATTCAAACACGACTTTTAGTACTTGTGTATACAGGCTCTTACGCTTTGCTTTGTAGGTAACAACGCGTTGTCCTTTTATCTGTCGTTCGCTCTCTTCGTACATATCTTTAAGCGATGATTTGTTGATATCAGCTTGGTTGAATAAGTCCAACTCCTTTTGCCAATTCACTTGGCTGATTTCTTTACGTTGTACTTTCTTATTTATCACCACTCTCTTGCTTACAGTAGGATTCGCTTCGTTCAAATAGGTTACTTGAGTGGCAATAAAGCCTTTCAAGTCGAAGTAATACGTAGGGCGCTCTCCTTGTGGATTCATCTGTAGGTTGCAGCCTGTTAAACTTAATAAAAATAATATTTTTAGTATGTTATTCACGAGCTTTGAAGTAAAGTGCTTTCTGTCATTTCTTTCGGTGGTGTAATGTCCATTAAGGCTAGGATAGTAGGGGCCACATTGCCCAATATCCCTTCTTTGAGTTGTCTGCCTTGATTGTCGTTTATCAAAATGCAAGGAACAAGGTTAGTCGTATGCGCTGTGTGTGGAGAGCCATCATCGTTAATCATATAATCTGCATTCCCATGATCGGCAATGATTAGTACGGTGTAGTCATTTTCAATGGCGGTTTCTACTACCTCTTTGGTGCAGCGATCCACTACAGTACAGGCCTCTACAGCCGCCTCAAATACACCTGTATGCCCTACCATATCTGGATTGGCAAAGTTTAAGCAGATGAAGTGACTTTCTTGCTTTTGTAGTTCTTTTATAGCTGCCTGTGTAATATCGTGGGCACTCATTTCAGGTTGTAAATCGTAGGTAGCTACTTGTGGAGAGGGACAGAGTATGCGTTGCTCGCCTTTAAAAGCTTCCTCTTCTCCACCTGAAAAGAAAAAAGTAACGTGCGGGTATTTTTCTGTCTCGGCAATACGCACCTGTTTCAGTCCCTCTTTGGCAATCACTTCCCCTAAGGTGTTCACGAGATGATCTTTCTCGAAAATCACCTTTATATTTTCAAAACTGTCGTCGTAGTTGGTAAAAGTAAGGTAATGTAGGGGCAGTGCCTCCATTTCATAATCAGGAAAGTCTCTTTGAGTCAGTGCTTCCGTTAGTTGCCTACCCCTATCGGTACGGAAATTAAAACTGATGACCACGTCATCGGCAGCGATGGTAGCGTAAGGTTGGTCGTCTTTATTTACACAAACGATAGGAGCTATAAATTCATCTGTTACTTCAGCAGCGTATGAGGCTTCTATCGCTGCCAAGATGTCGTGTGTAGCTTCTCCTTTTCCGTGCACTAGTAAATCGTAAGCTTTTTTAATGCGCTCCCAGCGCTGGTCTCTGTCCATTGCATAATAACGCCCTATTACAGAGGCTAGACGTACTTGTGTTTCTGCTAACACAGGTCGTAAGGCTTGTAGATAAGTAATGCTACTCTTAGGAGCTGTATCTCTGCCATCGGTAAAGGCATGTACAAAGGTTTGATGGCCTACCCCCCGCTGCGCGGCAAGCTCACAGAGTGCTATAAGGTGATCGCTATGTGCATGGACACCTCCATCGGATAGCAGCCCAATTAGATGTACTTTCTTGTTATTATCTTTAGCATATTGTAACGCTTCCAATAGTACCTTATGTTGTACCAGTTCTCCTTCTTCTATGCTTTTATTAATTTTTACTAAGTCTTGGTAGACAACCCTTCCTGCTCCTATATTCATATGCCCTACTTCGGAGTTTCCCATTTGTCCTTCAGGTAGCCCTACCGCTATCCCAGAAGCTTGTAAAGTACTATGAGGGTATTTACTATACAGGTTATCAATGAAAGGAGTAGCTGCCTGAGCGATTGCCGAGACTTCTGGTATAGTAGCTATTCCCCACCCATCCAATATGATTAAAACAACTTTTCTACGCATGAATTCGAATATCGTTCTACTCAATAATTTATTCTACAGTAGTAAAGTTATATTGAAAAATAGGCAATTAAAATCTTTTTTATATGTAATTTTCAGGCACAACCCCACTATTCCTAAAAAGTTTTTAGGCACGCTTTTAGTATACGTTTGTTTATATGAAATAAATGACCATTGATTTATGAGGCAATTTTTTACACTATATACTTTCTTCTTCTTTGTCCTTGCCAGCACACTGACGAGCTATGCACAAAGTAGTGTTATTACGCAGGCAGAGGCTGCTATTAAAATTGGTAGCGCCAAAGATTTAGCAAAGCTATTCAGTGAAACGGTAGAGATTAGCTTTGACGGCAAGAAAAGTAATTATAGTAAAACACAAGCAGCATTTGTCATGCGCGATTTTTTTACTAAAAATGCGCCTAATCCCGCTGGTTTTGAGAATTACCATAGAGGCAACTCTGGGAAATCACTCAACTATACTATTGTAAAGTATAGCTCAAAAAATGGTGCTTACCGTGTGTTTATGAAAATAAAACAATACCAAGGTAGATATCTGATTGACAGCATTGATCTTAATAAAGAGTGAAGAGTAGTTCGGCGACCGCCTATACTTTTTTTGTTTTTTACGCAGACTGCTCCTTATTACACCTTTCCTCTTGAATAGCTATTGATTACTTGGTTAGAACAGAATGTCAAGGATTTACTTCCTTCTACTAGTTAACTAAAAAATCAGCTTTATACATACTCGATATTAGAAAAGAACCCTTGAAGGCTTGATAACCTTCAAGGGTTTTATAGTTGTTGTTTACTAATTCCTACAAAAACATACCACCAGAAATTTCGATACGTTGGGCATTGATCCAGAAGGCTTTTTCGTCACAGAGGAAGGCAATTACCCCACCGATGTCATCAGGTAAGCCTACTCTACCCAAAGTAGTTTGGGAAGCAAGATAATCTTTGATTTGCGAATTGTGAGTAAAGGCAGGTGCGGTAAAATCTGTTTCAATGGCACCAGGTGCTACCACATTTGCAGTAATTTTACGTTCACCTAACTCTTTGGCCAAATACTGAGTAAACACCTCTATTCCCCCTTTCATCGCCGCATAGGCACTGTACCCAGGAATACTAAAGCGCGTCAGTCCTGTAGAGATGTTGACAATACGTCCGTGATCTGCGATAAGTGGTAATGCCTTTTGCGTAAGGAAGTATACCCCTTTGAAATGTACATTCATCAAGGCATCGAATTGGTCTTCTGTAGTTTCTTGAATTGGTGAATAACTATCAATCCCTGCATTATTGATGAGGAAGTCGAAGCTTTCTCTTTGCCAATGAGTAGCTAGGGCCTGTTTTACTGCTTCAAAAAAAGTATCGAAAGTATCGAGCTTGGCTACATCTAGGGGGAGCGCTACGGCTGATTGCCCCAGTTCTTGTATGTCGGCTACTACTTTTTCGGCTTCTTCTTTTTTACTTCTGTAGGTAAGGATTACGTCTACGCCCTCTTCTGCTAAGCGCATGGCTGTATTTTTTCCTAAACCTCTGCTACCACCTGTTACTAAAGCTATTTTATTTTGTGTATCCATTGTTGTGTGTGTTTTATTAAGTGATTATTGAATGATATGTTACAAAACTACACTAAACACACCCACGCGAATAGGTAAGTAAAAAAGGAGGTTAGGTATATTTTAAAGTTGTTGATCGGTTCTGTACTGTAACGGCGTCTGATTAGTATGTTTTTTAAAGAATTTACTGAAGTGAGTGGTATCGGTAAAGCCTAATAAGTGGGCAATTTCCGAAACTGTTTTATTAGAATTGGTCAGAAGCCCTTCGGCTTCAGTAAGGGTGCGTGCTTGAATATGCTTTATAGGGGGTTGCCCAGTAGTTTTCTTAATAATCTGATTAAGGTAATTAGGATGTAGATGAAGCTGTTCGGCAAATTCTCTTACAGAATACACCTTATGTAGCTCTCCTGCGGCAATGGCTACAAAGTTTTGCGTAAGCAGTTGTTTAAACTGTATAAATATTTCATCATCGCGGCGTGTAGGGTGAATTACCCTTCTTTCATCGAGGAGTATCTCTTTGGTCTTTAGAAGTATAATGGACAGATAATGACTAAGCATCGCTTGCTTTTGTGGAGAGGGAGTATTGTAGGCTTGTAACATCTGCTCACTGATCGCTACAAGGCTTTCTAAGGTCGTTTCTTCTAGGTCTATTACAGGCGTAGTAGCCTCTACTAAGAAAGGGAATTGGGTGAAGAAGTTTTTTTCAAAATGTTGTTTTACGAACTTTTCGGAGAAGGTAGTCAAGTAACCTGTTAAGCTCGTTTCTATTTCAAAAGCTTTGAGGTGTCCAGGATTAGAAAAGTAGAAAGCGCCTCTGGCAATAGGAAAAGTATGATTATCTACGATATAGGTGCTCTTCCCGCCTGTCACTAATACGATGGTAAAGTAATTGGTACGAAATAGGGGCGATTTGATTGGTTTGTCACCATGTAGTCCCTTTAAGGGATGAATAGTAAGCTCTGTATCTTGTTCAAGTGGCAGCCCTATAGATTGAAAAAAGGCTTGTAGTGTAGGGTAAACTTTTTCGTTCACGTTGATGGGGAATTAGGTTTAAAGGTTTTAAAAATAAGATTTTAGAAGTAAAACTCAAGATTTTTGTATGTTCCTGAAATAAGGCAGTTATTTTTACTTCCCTTCTATCCATTCACTAAATTACTCACTTACTTCTCAATAAAACTTGTATTTTTAGCAAAAACGAAACAAACATGGGAAAAGTTATTTTAGTCACGGGTGCTAACCGAGGCATCGGAAAAGAAATTGCCCGACAGTTGGCCACACAAGGACATACTGTATATGTGGGTGCACGTAAAGAAGAAGAGGCAGCAAAAACTGCCAAAGAGATAGGCCACCAAGCTTTAGCGGCTACACTGGACGTAACAAATATAGATAATATAACACAGCTTACTTCAAAAATTGCTAGTGAACAAGGCAAGCTAGATGTACTCATTAACAATGCAGGTATCTTTAGTAATAGTACAGGTCTGACTGATACACCACTAGAAGAAATTAAAAAAGTGATGGATACCAACTATTTTGGAGTCATACAACTCACAAAGGCTTTCTTACCCTTGCTGAAAAAAAGCGACGAGGGCCGTGTTATCAATATGTCTAGTGGTATGGGGGCTTGGCGCGATCTCCAAGGGAATTACGCGGCCTATCGCTTATCGAAAGTGGGCCTTAATAGCATTACAGTGCTATTGGCCAATGAACTACAACAGGAAGGTATAAAAGTAAATAGTATGTCGCCAGGTTGGGTAAGAACCGATATGGGCGGTGCAAATGCCACACGCTCAGTAGAACAGGGAGCCGATACGGCGGTTTGGTTAGCTACCACGGCCACCGTTCCCACTGGAAAGTTTTTTTACGACCGAAAGGAGATTGATTTTTAAGAGGGAAAAAAGATACAAGACAAAAGATGAAAGATATAAGAGAAATGTATTTTATATATTCCCTAATGCTGATATCAAACTTCAAAATAGAAAGTATTTTACTTTTTTAGTCTAATCGGGATATACTATCCCGAGTGGCACTATAAGCTTTCTTGTAAATAAAAATGATTAGCTTGCAGGCATTGCTAGAAAGAATGACAGACAATCTAACAAACAAGAAGGTAATGTCTATGATCGCCTTTTCAAAGAGAACATTAATGTGATCTTTTTACCTTTGGTAGCCTAAAGATTGGGTATCGAGATCGATCACTATAAAGAGCTTTCCATGGAGCTTCCTGCAACGCTTGAACGGAAAGCTGATTTCTTGGCAGAAGTGACCACTAAAGAAGGAAAAGAACTGATTCTACATGTGGAGTTCCAGACCCAAGATGATTCGACTATGCTTGATCGAATGATGCTTTACCACACCTTGATTTTTGGAAAATTCAAAAAACCAGTAAAGCAAATGGTCATCTATTTGGGGCAGAAGCTATCTAAGATGCGTACAAAGCTTAAAACGGAAGAGGTATTTAACGAGTTTACGCTGTTGAGCTTGCAAACACTACAGACCAAAACATTTTTAGAAGCCGATACGTCAGAGATGCTTTTACTGGCTTTACTCACCAACTACAAAAATAACAAAGCGAAGAAGTGCTACGTTCTATCCTTGAGACGTTGGCAAGAGATTGTGATCCGTTAGCATTAGAAGAGTACTTACATCAGCTTCTTGTTCTCTCAAGGATCAGAAAGCTTGAAGGTATAACCCTTAAAATGATAGAGAATATGCCTATTGACTATAACATTGAAGAATCCGAAGTCTACCAGAAAGGAGAACAAAAAAGAATGCAGAAGGTACTTACTGTCCTAAAGTGCCTTAAAGAAGGAAAGAGTTACGAAGAAACAGCCCTTGTTTCTGGACTTACTATTGAAGAAGTCAAAGCCCTTGACTTAATAGACTAGCTATTCCACGATGTATAGTTAGCGTACCGAGTTACTTTGTTATGCTTTAGAGAATGTTTAGAAATTAAATGCCATATAATTAATGTTTTAAGAAATTTTCATCACTTTTCCTTTGGTTTACCTTTCGTTCATTTTTTAGCTTCGCTGAGCTCCTGCGTCGGTTGACTGCGTCGAGCTCCTGCGTCGGTTAGCTTCGCTGAACTCCACTTTGTTCCGGTTCTTGATGAACCGAGCCTCTGGCGAGCTCGGCGTAGCCCAAAACGAACCAAAAACCGACTAACAGGAGTTCGGCGCAGCCAAATCAAGAAACCGAGCTTGCGAGCTCGACGAAGTCAAATCCAAAGCTTCTGCCCACAATCCAGCCCACCTCCCCGCTGGATTTTCAGGCCAACGCGCTTATATTGATCTTAAAAACAAACAGTTAATAAAATTTAAACATACTCTTAACCATTATTACTGATTTATAATCACGAACACGCTATCGTAGCTTTTACAAACCGAATGCGATTTATTTTAGACCTAAGACGGCTCAATGAAAAGGGTCACAGCTACTACGGCATTTTATTAGAATTTATAAGAGCCGAATAGCAACCTGGTGATTATACTTCCAAAAAGACAAAACCAAAGGATACCTATTAGAAAAAAGCGGGTATTTAGTATATTTACTTAAAACCCTTACATATCACACTATGGCTCAGAAATCTTCCATCCCCTCCAAAACTGTTCTGTATGTCGTACTAGGCAGTATACTCGTTTTCCTTATTACTATTTTCTCTATTAAAACCTTTGTGGTTGTAGACTCAGGAAAGATAGGCGTAGTAACGCACTTTGGCGCTGTACAAAAGGAATTACTTCCCGAGGGCATTCACGCGATTAACCCTTTCAAAGCGGAGGTAATACAGCTAGATGTACGCATTCAGAAAATAGAAGCAGATGCTACCGCCTCTTCTCGGGACTTACAACCTGTTACCTCGCGGGTGGCGCTCAACTTTTACCTTTCTAAAGAGAAAGCTAATATCATTTTCCAAGATTTAGGACCCGACTATCAAAGGACGATCATTCAACCCATCATTCAAGAATCTATTAAATCGGCAACGGCACGCTATACAGCAGAAGAGCTCATCACGAAACGTCCTGAGGTAAAAGAAGATGTCTATGCATACATTAAAAAACGCTTGAGCCGTAATAATATCATCGTAACAGATTTCTCGATTGTAGACTTCAACTTTTCTGAGGAGTTTAATAGCGCCATTGAACTCAAGCAAATTGCAGAGCAGAAAGCACTTACCGCCAAAAATGACCTTGCCCGCATTCGCACCGAAGCAGAACAAGAACGTGTAAGAGCACAAGCACAAGCTGATGCACAAAACCTTCTACAACAATCCATTAATGAAGAACTCCTTCGCCTGAAAGCCATTGAAAAGTGGGATGGAAAGCTACCGGTGGTGAGCAGCGGCGATACCTTTGTGGATATTGGGGCGATTTTAAAGGGAAACAAAAATAGAGCGAACCGTGGGAACGATTCGCTCTAAAAGATTATACAACTTGTGATAAAGTAGTAATCCTAATCTGCTGGGTCTGGAGCATCAGAATCGGCAATAACAACAACGGTTTGCCTTCTGAGAGGTCCTCTCCCACCTGCCAAAGTCTGTCCAGTCAGATCTACCGTAGCGCCTGTAAGCGTGATTTCTAGCTCTTTCTCTCCATCTTCAGTAAGGTCTTCTGGAAAGGTAATACTAAACCTAGCTTGTTCTGTAACAAGTACGTCACCTGCAGTAGGAACTGCTTCAGCTCTAATGACTGCTCCGTTAGCGTCTATAGACTCTATCATGGTATTATCATCTTCTACAAATACGCGATAGTCAGTATTAAAAACAGCACTTCCTGAGAAAGACAGATTAAAGAGTATATCGCTCTCGTAACTAATCGGAGAATTTAATACTATGTTTATAGTATCTTCATCAAGGTCTTCTCCATCTATGATCTCAGTAGCCTCTATTGCATCAGGTGTATCCGCTGCAAACTCCACAAACAAATCAGTAGAGGGTATGCCCGCTAGTGGATCTTCTCCATTTTCTTCACAGCTAGTGAAAACTACACAAAATAGGACTAAGAATATATTGATTATTTTTTTCATGGGATCGTTCTGCATTTATTGTCTCGGTTTTTCGAAATATACTGGTTCATCAATCCTAGGAGTAACACTAGGTGCATTACTATTGGCCCTTAACTCATCATTAGGAAGCTCTATTCGACTGATGACGGTTATGATAGGTGCACCAATAGGCACTTGTAAATCAGGCACTTTAGTTCTTCTCCAGTTAGACCAGGCCTCTTGTCCATTGTTGAACAAGGCAATATATTGCTGTTCTTGGATTACCTCTAAGGCCTCATCAGCTGTTAATGTAGTGAGTTCAGGTAAGGCATCAATGTAGTCATCTATCTCTTCATCAGGAATTTCATAATTTTTTCCCTCATAAGTGAAACCGTCAAACTGTGTCATAGAAGCTCTAATGCCCGCCTCCATCGCGGTTTGTGCTGCTGTCAATCCTCCCGGTGCCAAACCTCTTGCATAAGCCTCTGCTGCTAATAGATTATGCTCGGCTGCCGTCAACCATTCGTCTGATTTATCCTGACGAATAAAAAATAGACTGGTATAACATCTATCTTCTGGATCAGGCTGTGCACTAGCACCATTTGGAGAACCTACCAAGGGTGCTGTTCTGTCAAAGAAGTCAACTGGAGTCTCAGGATCAGCAGGAGGAGGAGTCGTCTCAAATGAGAGGTCTCGATCAAAGTAAGAAAACCTTCTTGGATCACCAAGTGTATTCAGTAGATCTACCAATCCGTTAGCCCCTCTTCTCCAACGCTGATGCCTTCTTATACCGCCATCCAATTGATAAGAATTGAGATTGGTAAAGTTATCGAAGGTAGCAAAGTCAAAGTTTTGGTTGGTTCTATCAGCAAAGTATCGGAACTCTACATTCTGCGAGTTATCTTCTACAAAAGGAACACCACTTGTCAATAATGCTGATATTTGTGCGCTTACATCCTCTACACTAGAGATCCTCATCAACACTCTGAGTTTTAAAGAATTGGCAAAGCGCTGCCATCTCTCCATATCTCCATTAAACAATGGATCACTATTTACAATGGTGAAAGGTTCCTGCTGGTTAGTAAGATCTACTAATGCTAACGCCTCATCAATAAGCGCGATAATTCCGTTGTAGATAACGGTAGGTTCATCAAAGCTAGGGTTCAGATTTTCAACATCATTGGCCTCTGTAAAAGGTATTTCTCCCCATCTATCAGCAGCAGTCAAGTACACCATTGCTTGGAATATTTTCAGTTGTGCTACTACATTATTATTTCCTGCCTCAGCTGCTTCTATTTCTGGAAGCCTTACATTTGTGAGAATACCCGAATAAACTGCATTCCAGAAGTTATTATTACCAATAGGGGCTACTATGTAGGTATCTGGTCCAGTAAGTACTACTACTGGCTTATGGTACTGTATATAGGCCTGTCCATCTGGATTGAGTGTATTCAGATTATTTTGTGAATAACCAAGCATAGCTTCGGTCATCAATGCCCCTGGGATAGCCTCTGTTGTAGCATTGGGGTCTGTATTGACATCTAGGAAGTCTCTTTCGCAAGCAGTAGCGAAGAAGACAAATAAAGTTCCTAATATAATTTTATGTATTTTCTTCATGAGTTTTGAATCGTTTAGAAGGTTGCTCTTACGTTAAAACCATAGCTTCTGGTACTAGGCAGATTAAAGGCCTCAATACCTTGTGCATTAGACCCACCTCCATAAAAGCTAACTTCAGGATCGATGTGTGGGATGTTAGAGAAGAGTAATGCTAGGTTTCTACCCTCAACACCAACGCGCAAACTACCAATGAAGGTATTCTCCAGCCACTTCTGTGGAAAGGCATAGGAGAGCGTTACCTCTCGTAACTTCACATAGGTGGCATCAAAGATACCATCTTCATCGGTATTATCCTGCTGTCCCCAAAACTGTTGGTAGGTAATGGGGATATCATTAGGTCTGAAAGTGCCATCCCCATTATCGATTACGCCGTTATCAATATAGGCAACATCTCTTATACTGGTTTCTTCTGCATAACCACCTGCTCTCAAGGCTTGTATAGTTTGAGAGTGGAGTTGTCCACCTTCGCTCCAGTCAACCAGTGCGGTAAGCGTGAAGCCTTTAAAGCTAAAAGTATTCTGGAAGCCTAAGCGGAAATCGGGCTGAATATTCCCTATCACGGTATCAGCAACTTCTTCGCGCAGCCCAGTAGTGGGGTTGATAATAATATCTCCATTTTCATTTCTTCGCCAACCTTCTCCAACAATAGAACCTAGCGGCTCCCCTACTCTGGCCTGTAGACCAGGATCAGTACGTGTGCCAGGGATAGTGGCAAACTCTTGTCCCTCGTTGAGGTTGAGCAACTCATTATTGTTTTGAGCGAAGTTAACTGAGGCGCCCCATACAAATCCTCTCGGTGCATTGCTTCTCAATATTTGTCCTGACAATAGTAGTTCTACACCTCGATTACGTACATCACCACTATTGATAGTCACACTACCAAACCCTGTACTGAACGGAATCGTTTGGTTAAGAATTTGATCATTGATGCGCGCACTATAGTAAGTAGCGTCTACATTCAAGCGTCCTCCAAAAAACTGTAAGTCGGCTCCTACTTCCCAAGAGGTAGTTATTTCAGGAACTAAAGTATTATCAGCAGGGATGTTACCAGTAGCATCAAAACCCACAATACTGTTAGGCCCCCAAGGGTAAGCATTATCTACGCCAAATAACTGGAAGATATCAGATTGAGGGAAGAACCTAAAATTGAGTAAGTAAGGGTCTGTTCCATTTCCTACTTGTGCGATATTAGCTCTCAACTTACCAAAAGTGAGTATGTTGTTATCTAGACCGAAGGCCTCTGTGAATATAAAGCTGGAACTAACAGAGGGGTAGAAGAAACTTCTATTTTCCTCTGGTAACGTAGAGTTCCAGTCATTTCTACCCGTTAAGTTCACAAATAGATAATCTCGGAAGCTAAAGCCAAGATCGAAATACACCCCATAGAGGCGAATTCTCTCCTCAGTTTCTTGTGGAGTATTTACGTTGGCATTGGCTACATTGAATAATGTGGGATCAGCTAAATCCTGCGACTCATTATAGAAACTTTCGAAATAGCGATCGTTTACATTGTGTCCTACTATACCTGTAAAACCGATGTCTTGGGTAATGGGTAAAGTAACGGTAGCAATTAAATCTGAGTTAACTTGACGACTATAGAGTCTATCTTGCCAAAATCTTCCTAATGGTACACCTACTGAGCCTGGTGAAGTAATCTGTTGTCTTTGCTCTCGGTAAGTATCGATTCCTACTCTCCAAGAGACGTTAAGCCACTCAAGAGGTTGGTAACCTAACTGTCCATTCCCCGTAAATCGATCAAGCTCCATAGTGTAAAGATTCTCGTTTACTGTCCAGTAAGGATTTTGTTCAGCCCCTAAAAAAGGAATTTGCTCTCCAGTAACTGGATCTTTGAAATCGCTAATAACATCCAAGTTCGTATTTCTCGGGAAGAGATATACATTATCAACAATTACATCAGGATCATTAAAACCCTGTATGGGTCTACCCGTATTATCTTGCCTAGTGTAAGTAATACCAAAAGAAGAACTCAATCTTTCAGACAGCTTACTAGAAGCATTAACATTGAACACTTGTTTAGTCAATTCCGAATTAGGTACAATCCCTTCCTGCTGTGTGTTAGTGTAGCTTAATCGATAAGAGGTATTCTCTGTTCCTCCCGAAAGGGCTACATTATTGATCAATGTAACACCAGTCTCAAAAAAATCTTCTACATTATCAGGTTGGGAACTAAAGGTCTCTGTTTGCCCATTAGCATTGGTAAAAGTTCTCTCTGGACTCATAAGAGGCCCCCAACTAGCACGGGCAGAGCTATCTAGCTTACCAATACTTCCTTGCCCAAAGGTATTTTGATAATCAGGCAACCTGAGTGGATCTTCGAACCGTACGGAAGAACTAATGGATACAGAAGCCTTTGTATTAAGCTTACCTCTCTTAGTAGTAATAATAATAGCGCCATTGGCTGCGCGAGACCCATAAAGCACAGCTGCCGCAGGGCCTTTCAATACCGTCATGGATTCAATGTCATCTGCATTAAGGTCAGCTGCCCGGTTACCAAAGTCAGGGGCAGAAAATCTATCTACTGCACCAGAAAAATTAGTATTATCAATAGGTACTCCATCTACTACAAAAAGGGGTTGGTTATTACCGCCAATTGAACTTGTTCCTCGTATCAGTACGTTGGTAGAGCCTCCTAGGGAGCCACTAGCAGAAGTAATCTGTACACCTGGTACACGACCTGCCAAGGAGTTGAGCGCATTAGGCGATCTTACCTCCGTCAAATCATCTGCACTTACTGTATTAATCGCATAGCCAATCTCTTTGCGTTCTTTTTCAATCGCATTGGCTGTTACCACTACCTCCGTAAGGGCTGTCTCAGCGAGACTTACATTGAAGGTAGTTTGCGTAGCCGCACTAAACTCTTGGGCATCAAAGCCAACAGCTGATATTACGATGGTGGCATCGTTGGGTACTTGTAAAGAGAAGGTTCCATCGACGCCTGTAATGGCCCCGATACTGGTATTCCCTTTCACATAGACACTTGCGCCTGGTAATGGCAGTCCATCCTGGTCTGTCACGGTTCCAGTCACGGTTTTATCTTGGGCATGGAGTGCGAGTCCGCAGGCCAAGATAAAAACTGTGAGCAGTAGTTTTTTTATCATGATTTAGAATGAGTAAAGGTTAATGAATAAACTATGAATTAAAGATAAATATTACATGTGTATTAAACATTTTGCGCGTTCAATATAGGTATTTTTTTCTGATAAATGCTTTTTTTCAGTGTAGAAATTTTGCAAAACGCTACTTTTCCCCCAGAATATTAGGAAATAGCTTTCTCATATTCAACACTTTGATACACAAAGAAGCATTCTCTTAACATTCTCTTAAAATGCAAGGTTTGTCTTATGAAGAAAGATTCTAAAGTAAAAAGCCTGCTCTTATTACTAAGGGGCTTGGGTAAGGAGAACGATTATCTTGATAATTAAGGTTGTACAGTACAGTAAAATTAAAGGCGCCTCGAAAGCCCATGGGTACACGATAGCCTCCACCGATAAAAGGGCTATTCACCCACTCACGCTCTAATTGATCAGTATCGAAGTTAGCTACTTCCACATTAAGCGTTTCAAATTCTCCCCATAGGAAGAAATTTTCAAAAATAATGTATTGTAAAAAGCCTCGGAAGCCGTATACTGAAGTTTCAATATCGAAAGTTTGTACGCCATTAGTAGCCTGTGTACTGAAGTACATGTAAGTCCCTCCTACACCAGGAATAAGGTTTTCAGTTACTTTGTAGCCAATGGCAGGTGAGAGCTCTATGGCAGTAATACTACCAAAAGATAAACCGAAGTTACCTCCAAAAGTGAAACGCTCTAAGCCAGCTCCCTTTTTCTTGGATTTGGACGTAGTGGGTGATGGTGTTTTTTCCGTTTCTGTCTCTACACGATTTAAAGTATCTTTTTTCTCTCGTTTGTCTTTTTCTACGAATTGTGCGTTGAGTGGTAACGCCCCAATACATAGTATAACAAGTAGAAAAAAAAGTGTATATGATTGCATGGTTCTCAAACTTTCTCTGAAGATATGTCTTCCTATATTTTGTCTAATATACTTAATTTTAGAAAAACTGGTAGAATGATTCAGTTTTTTTATTTTTGTAGCTGTAACTTTACCTACAAGCAATCCTTATGATCATCTATAATACGAAGAGCTGGCGGGGTGTTATCGTCAACGCGTTGGGTTTTGGAGATTCCTACAATGCCCGTGAATTGTTCAAGATACAATTGAGTATTTTCTTGTACTCTACCTTAGTAACACTGCTCCGTATCCACGTATTTGGCGCTGATGCAATGCCTATTAACCTAGACACTACTTTCCTCTCTTTAATAGGGGTTATTTTGGGTTTAACGCTAGTTTTTAGGATCAACTCTTCTTACGATCGTTGGTGGGAAGGTCGTAAACAATGGGGTGCCTTAATTAATGACAGCCGTACGATGGCCTCTAACTTTAACTGTCTTATCCCTAAAGAAGACACCCAGACACGCCGCTATATTGCTGCACAAATTGCTAATTTTGCTTACGCCTTGAAAGGGCATTTGAGAGACCATATCGACTTTAGTTTCTTCGACCCTACTGAAGAAGAGGGCTACATAGAGGAATTGAAACAGGCGAAACACGTACCACACAAAATTGCTTCTTTGATCTTTATTAAAATGGAAGCGCTTTACAAATCAGGGCTCGTATCAGAGGCTGATAAAATTAATATCAAAGGGCAAATAGAGCAGTTGATTAATATCTTAGGGGCTTGTGAGCGAATCAAAAACTCTCCTATTCCCTATTCACATACTTCTTTTATTAAAAGCTTCATCTTTTTCTACGCTTTATTTCTCCCAATTGGTCTGGTAGATAAATTCGAATACTACACCATACCTGCTGTATTTTTGATTAGTTATGCCTTGGCTGGGGTAGAAGTCATTTCTGAAGAGATTGAGCAGCCTTTTGGAAAAGATGCCAACGACCTTCCCTTACGACACTTGGCCAATGTAATTAAACAGAATGTATACGAGGCGATGGACGTACCACTAGATCAGGAACTTCCTTCTCCATTGGTAAAAGATGCTGTAGTTATTTAAGCGTATTTTAAAAAATACATTCTGTATAATGAAGGCCTCACAAAACATTTAGTATTTATGCTTCTACTTATCTTTTGTTCATTTTTTAGCTTCGCTGAGCTCCTTCGTCGGTTGACTGCGTCGAGCTCGCAGGCTCGGTTAGCTTCTGCTCACAAAATCAGCCCACCACCTTGCTGGATTTTCGAGCCAACACACTAAGTTTACAGGTGAGTAGCTACAAAAATTTAGACATATTTTATTTCTTCACTTTATCTTTATGGTTCAGATCAAAACTTTTACTTTCAACCCCTTTGCAGAAAATACTTTTGTACTGTATGATGATACTCAAGAGGCTATCGTTATAGATGCGGGTTGCTACACACCACAAGAACAAAATACCTTGGTACAATTTATAGAAGAACAAGCGCTACAGGTTACCGCCTTAGTCAATACACATTGCCACGTAGACCATGTACTAGGTGTTCGTTTCTTACAAGAGAAGTATAAAGTACCCTTTAAAGCTCACGAGGCAGAGCGCCTAAATTTCTCGGAAATGGTACTGGGTTGGGTGAAGGCGCAAGGGTTTGGGAACTTTGATGCTATTAAAATAGATCAAATGATTACTGAGCAAGATACTATTACCTTTGGAAACACAACTTTACAAATACGTTTTACCCCAGGCCACTCGCCAGGTCATGTAGTATTCATACATGAAGAGCAAGGCTTTTGTATCAATGGCGATGTGCTTTTTAGAGGGAGTATAGGACGGACAGACTTACCGGGTGGTAATCACGAACAGTTACTCCGCTCTATTCAAACACAGCTTTTCATACTTCCTGACGATATGCGCATTTTAACAGGACACGGCCCTGAAACAACGGTTGGTTTTGAGAAGCAACACAATCCCTTCTTTTAATGGTTAGACATATTCCTAATCTATTGACCTTGGGCAATGCTTTTTGTGGTTGTG
Source organism: uncultured Cytophagales bacterium (assembly GCA_937911505.1). GTDB lineage: Bacteria > Bacteroidota > Bacteroidia > Cytophagales > Thermonemataceae > CALEMF01. Next base: position 84,340 of record CALEMF010000017.1, on the reverse strand, counting down.
TAGGTATTGTACAGCTTTTACAAGGCCATTGGCAGTTGACAGCCTTATTTGTAGGGATTGCCCTTGTATTTGATTTTGCGGATGGTTTTGTCGCCAGAGCCCTGCGTGTACACTCAGAGTTAGGGAAGCAACTTGATTCGCTCTCAGACGCCATTACTTTTGGGGTACTGCCTGCCTTTATTGCTTTCATTTTCTTAATAAGGGCTACTCATTTACCTAATGATTTACTTCAAGGTGATTTACAGGCGGTCGTTTGGTGGCACTACAGCGCTTTTTTGATAGCTGTCTGTTCTGTGTTACGTCTAGCACGTTTTAATATCGATACACGACAAAGTGATACATTTATTGGCGTACCTACACCTGCTAATGCCATTTTATGGACTTCTCTCTTGATCATTGTACAACAGCAACCCTTTTACCAAACGTGGTTGTACAACCTCTATGTGCTCATCCCTCTTATATTTCTTATGTCTTTCTTATTGGTAGCAGAACTTCCTCTTTTCTCTTTGAAGTTCAAAAACTTCACTTGGAAAGACAACCAGATTAAGTATATATTTTTAATTTTGAGCTTACTTTTAGTGCTATTGTTAAAGTATTTGGCATTACCACTCATGATTGTTTTGTACATTGCCATCTCTGTTATTCATAACATTATAAAAAAATGAAATTTACTGTAGAAATAGACGTGATGCCCCTGAAAGAAATTCTTGACCCTCAAGGAAAAGCCGTAAAGCTTGGGCTAGGGCATTTAGGCATTGAAAACGTACAAGAGGTACGTATAGGAAGGCATATTACTATGACTATGCAGGCAAAAGATGAAAAAGAAGCAAGAGCGACGGTAGAGAAAGCCTGTGAGAAACTCCTCTCCAACGTTATTATGGAAACTTATACCTACACGATTAAAGAACAAAAGACTGTAGGGAGGAAATAGAAAACAGTTATTTCAGTTTCACCTTCGGAAAGTGTACGCTCAAAGCAGTGGTGATAACATCATACAGCTTATAACGTATCGACTTAGGAAATACTAAGAGCCAATTAAAATGATCGATGGTATTGACCCAAAAAGGGTGGGCAAAAAAACGATATACTAGCTGTTTGATTCCTTCCGCCTTATTATAATCATAATGGGTAAATTCATCTCGGTAAAGGGTAGGTTTCAACGCCTTTAGTTTTAAGTGGGCTTTTCTGTACTGGCGTAGGCGCTTTATATAAGAACGACAAGTGATAAAGTCATCATGCCAAGCGATAATAGTGCTATTCACATAGATAGGTATACCTATCTTAAAAGCTCTTACACCTAAGTCATAGTCTTCTGCATCAGTAAGTTGTTCATCAAAGCCATTTATCTCCCAAAACACCTCTTTACTTATGGAAAAGTGAGCAGCGGTAAGAAAAATCTGATCCTTCGATAAGGGTTTTCCTGCAACATTTTCTTGAAGAAGTTTCACCCACTTCTTTTCCAACAGAGATTTATACTGAAGCAAGTCATTTAACCTCACTATATTCATATCTAGTGGGGTCCCACCTACTAATATACATTTTTGGATAGTAACATGATGATTTATGTGTGCCTCTAAAACACCTTTCTCCAGCCGCATATCATCATCAAAAAAGAGAAGCAAGGAGCCAGTAGCAGCTTTTGCCCCTGCGTTACGCGCTTTAGCTCTTCCACCATTGTCTTGTACTATCACTTTTAAATCTAGCTTAAAGGATTGTTGTTCGAGCATCTCTACCGTATTATCCGTAGAACCATCTACTACTACAATCACTTCAAAATTATTGAGTGTTTGCTTTTCTAAGCTCTCTAGTACTTTAGGGAGTTTGTGTACACCATTATAGCTGGGAATAATTACACTGATTGATAACACCTTCTTTAGAATAAATTCACCATAAACTTAGGTATATATTTATTCTTCAGCTTCATTCTTCGGTATATTTGTTTGTCTTCTTCCTGTAAGATAGTAGGATTTACTTTATCCAATATTAATTGGGCTTTTGTGTCATTGTTTTGTGAGAAAAGTTTTTGCGCTTGTAGCAGTGTAAAGTAATTCACCGCTTTCTCTACTAACGAGTTAGTATAGTTGGCATGGAATTGTAACTTTAATCGCTCATCAATGGGAAAATGCTTTTTGAAGAGATACACGTAATCATATAACCGATACATGTTGGCTAAGGCATAGTAAAAGCTATGCTCGTTTTCTCTGATGGCTAAATCGGTAGTTACCACTCGATTTTGTTCAATACTGAAGTTAACCAGATGGTCGTGTATTTTTATAATACCTTCCAGACCGAATAAGAACAGATAGCGTACCCACCAATCTTGTTCTATAAGATGATATAAATGGGCATCTAACAAACCCATTTTTGCTACTACAGAGCGGCGGAAGAAGGTTTCGGGCTGCGCAAAATGCCCCCAGCCGATTGTTTTAGATAAACTATGGGGGTAAATCACTGTTTCTTCGGTAGTAGTAGCGTGGCCTACTGGATTTAAGGCTCTTCCTCTTCCAGTTACCACTTGTATTCTTTGGCTGCTAAAAGCATTCGCAACTTTGAACAAGGCATAGGGTTCATAAAAATTACTGGCGTTAATCCAGTTAATAATTTCTCCAGAAGCCAAGGATAATCCTTTGTTGATGGCTTCGCTGGGCGTTTTTACAGGTTCACTTATCCAGTAACTTAGTTGATCTTCATATTTTTTGATGATATCTACAGTGTGGTCTGTACTACCCGCGTCTATGATAAAATACTCTAAGTGAGGGTATCCTTGGGATAAGATAGATTGAATGTTTTTTTCAATAAAAGCGCCTTGGTTATAAGAGAGGGTAATGATTGTAATTTTGGGAAAATGCATACACTATTAAGGCTTACTGGTACAACTATTATCAACTTTCTTTTCTAAAGCTATTTGTTTAAACAAATATAATAAATATATAGCAGTAAGTAAAGTAGAGTATTTCTTTATTTATTACATCTGTTTTTCTGGAATGGTCTTCGCAGCTTTACTTAGCAATAGTGTACCTCCTGTAGCAGCCAATGTAGAGGCAATTAGTACGCTTAATTTTGCGCCCTGTACTGCTTTTTCGCTATCGAAAGCTAGTTCTGTAATAAAAAGTGATACGGTAAAGCCAATGCCTGCTAAAGCAGCCACACTCAGTAATTGATACCAATTAACACGGGCAGGCAGTTCAGCTATTTTAAGCTTTACAGAAAGGTAAGTAAAAGATAAGATCCCGATGGGTTTTCCGAGACAAAGTGCAAGCACAATACCCGTTCCCAAGGGGGCTAGTAGTTGCTCAAAGGCTTCTGCATTTAATACCACACCAGCATTAGAGAGGGCAAAAAGCGGCAATACGAAAAAGTTATTAATAGGTTGTATGACACTATCCCAGCGCTGAAGGGGCGTTTCTGCTTTGAATATCTCCTTACGTGCTTGTGTCATCAAATCCATTCGCTCTTTAGTAAGAAGTACTGTACCACTTGGGCAAGCGTTCATGAAGTCGTTCAATAGTTTTTTAGCCCGATTCCCAAATGTTTGTGCATCTATTTTGGTACGGGCTGGTACAGCTAACGCAATGAGTACCCCCGCTATTGTGGCATGTACGCCAGAACGTAAGAAAAAATACCATAAACCAATAATACCTATGGTGAGGTAAAAAAAAGGATTTCTCACCCTCAATTTATTTCCTACAATCAGAATGATAAAGCCAACCAATGCTACTAATAGTACTGTTACATCTATGCTGTCCGAGTAAAAAATAGCGATAATAAGAATGGCTCCTAGATCATCTACCACAGCCAAAGCAGTAAGAAAGACAATCAAGCTAGTAGGTACATTGCGCTTGAACAGGCTCACCAGCACAATGGCAAAAGCGATGTCTGTGGCCATAGGGATTCCCCAACCCTTGGCTGTACTCCCACCTTGATTAAGTAGTGTAAAGATAAGTGCAGGGATTATCATACCTCCTATGGCGGCAGCTATAGGAAGAATAGCCTTTTTAGGAGAACTCAACTCTCCTCCTACTAACTCTGCTTTGATTTCTAGCCCTACAGAGAAAAAGAACAATGCCATCAACCCATCGTTGATCCACTTATGTAAGCTTTGTGCCAAAGTAAAGTTACCTACTTCTAAGGTTAGTTTCGTTTCCCAGAAAGCATGATAAGTCTCTGACCAAGACGAATTCGCCCAAACAAGTGCTACGATCGAAGCGAATACTAGGAGTAAGCCGGTGATTGATTCTTCTGATAATTTTTTCAGATCCATGGATCAATGTTTGTTCAAATTGTGTAGGAGTAACAAGTATATGGAGGATAACTGGTACAAACCTCGTTTAGTTTTTACTAAAGTAAAAGTTTGATAAAAGTAAGAGAGTACTTGATAAATGAAGGATAAGTAAGTGGAGCCAGTAGGATTCGAACCTACGACCCCCTGCTTGTAAGGCAGGTGCTCTAAACCAGCTGAGCTATGGCTCCGTTTGTTTGGGTTGGTCAAGTGAGAAGGTAAGTAAGTGGAGCCAGTAGGATTCGAACCTACGACCCCCTGCTTGTAAGGCAGGTGCTCTAAACCAGCTGAGCTATGGCTCCATAGCTTCTCAACAGGATTGCAAAGGTAATAGATAATATGGGTTACACAAACTTTTCAGATAGAAATTTCGGAAGGTGCTACAATACAGCATTGGGTTCGTTGGTTCTTTCTATCACAATATAGTCGTTGGCTCGAGCAGAGGTAGTAGTGATCATCTCTCCTAAAAAACCTGCCAAAAAGAGCTGTACACCGATAATAATAGCTACTAAGGCCAGATAAAATAGCGGTTGTTCTGTTACTTCTCTATCTAGGATAGCCGAGTGATAAAAAATCTGCCATAGTTTCCTAGCGATCAGGTAAAAAGTAATAGATAAGCCGATGAAAAATGATAATACGCCCCACGATCCAAAGAAATGCATAGGACGCTTCTTGAAACGTGTGACGAAAGTAATGGATAAGAGATCAAGAAAACCGTACAGAAAGCGTTCTAGTCCAAATTTGGTCTTGCCATACTTGCGAGGATGGTGTTTTACTTTTTTCTCTCCAATTTTGGTATAACCTGCCCATTTGGCTAATACAGGAATGTAGCGATGCATTTCTCCGTATATTTCTATGCTTTTTACTACACGGCGGTTATAAGCTTTGAGTCCACAGTTAAAATCGTGTAGATGAATACCTGAAAACCACCTTGTAACGGCATTGAATAGTTTGGTAGGAATGGTCTTAGAAATTGGATCGAAGCGCTTGTACTTCCAGCCAGAGACCATATCGTAGTGCTTTGTAGCAATCATCTCGTAGAGTGCAGGAATCTCATCGGGATCATCTTGTAAGTCTGCATCCATTGTAATGATTACCTGCCCTTTGGCCTCCTGAAAGCCTGTGTGTAAGGCGGCTGATTTTCCGTAGTTTCTATTGAAACGAATCCCTTTGATCGCCGTATTTGCATTAGAAAGACGTTGCACTACTTCCCAAGAAGTATCTTGGCTACCATCATCTACTAAAATCACCTCATAAGTAAGTTGCTGTGCTTCTATTACCCGTGCTATCCAAGCGCAGAGTTCAGGTAGGGATTCTTCTTCATTGTACAAAGGAACAACAACAGAAATATCGGGTAGGGTGCGTTGCGACATATACTTTACTGAAACTCTGGATTATCTTTTTTCATGAAGAGAGCAATAATAAGCGCTAGGATAAAGCCAATCAATATTGATCCTAAAATTCCTGATAGAAATATCGCCTCTGGGGTAGTCATCATCCGTGTCATTTCCAAGGCTTCTTCCAGTTGCTCATCACTAAAACCTCTTGCTTCCAAATCTTCTTCTGCCTTTTCTATGGCTATTTGTATCTGCGAGTCATCTATAAATCGTATGTATATCAGGGTAAATACACTTGACAAGACGCCTGATACGGCTGCTAAAATGGTTCCTACACCTAAACCTTGGCTGAAGGTCATATACCCTCCATTATTTTCTTTGTAATATTTCATGGCTAGCACCATCCCTACAATAGTTATTACGCCACCTAACCATTGTAAGCCGGTCACTGATGCCAACCCTGTAATTTGCAAGAGAATACCGTATATGATAGCAGCTAATCCTACCATGAGCCCATACCGTAGTCCTACCTGTGTGGTGGAAACCCCTTCGTTTCTTTGCTCTTCTGTCTCCATATAGTCGCCTTGTTGAGATTTATCTTAGCACAAAGATAATTTGATCCTTTACATTTCCAAAATTACAAAATCGGTGCGTCTATTGAGTTCTCTCCCCTCTTTTTCATCGTCATTACTAGCAATAGGGCGTTCTTCCCCATAGCCAACTGCTTTTAGCCTTTCTCTTCCTATTCCTTTAGAGGTAATATAAGTCAGTACTGCCTCTGCACGTCTTTGTGACAGTACTTTGTTTTGGTAAGCGCTTCCTACGTTATCGGTATGCCCACCAATTTCTACGACAGCACTAGGATTATCTTCCAAAAGTACTACTAGTTTGTCGAGTTCTTTAAGAGAAGCTTCTGATAATTGTACAGCACCTTTCTGAAAATAAACACCACGCAGTACTACTCGCTTACCTACCTCAGGTACGTTTAGCGCAGTAGTTTTTATTTCGCTTGTTACTTTCACTTTAAAAGCTTCTTCTAGTGTTTGAGATTCTCCTGTAGCAGCAGGTACATATACCATAATATTCTCATATAAGAAGTTATTTTCTGCTACGGAAATATTATACTCGTGTGCTTCTGTGTCATTGAAAGCTACCTGATACACACCCTTCTCTACGCGTTCTACACCTTCAATTTCCTTATCGTTTAGATCTACGATGGTTATTTCACCATCTACCAATTGCTCTTGGTCATCATAAATATTGATCTTAAGCAGTACAGGCTTTCTATCACCTAAGTCAAATGTAAATGCCTCTGCTTGTGTTTTTGCTTCCTCAGCAGTTCCTTCTATAGTGAGCATTCGCCTCTCGGTACGTTCCCCTAGCTGTGCATATAGTGGATAGGTAATAGCCTGCCTATTGCTGAAGCTTCTCGTGTATTGTCCTCCCTCTATGTGTTTGAAGAAAATCTTTTTACCGTTTTTCTTCTCTATCCATACGGTGGCTGTGTCCAAAGGTACTCCTTGGTTATCAGCCACTTGCACACTTACTGTTACAGGCTGATAAGTCTTATTTAAATTTTCTAAAAAAGTTTGTGCGTACAGTGAATCGCCTTCTCCCAGAAAACCACTCACTAGAATTAACCATACATAAAAGCGTTTCATATATTTCAATTGGATATTGTGTCATCAATTTTTTTGCTTTTAGAGGTGTTCAGTATGAGGTATCCTATTTAGTGATAATTTTACACTCTGTACGTCTATTCATCTGACGTCCTTCAGGTGTGTCATTAGTAGCGACAGGTGCTGCTTCGCCATACCCTTTGGCAAGTAGCCGCTCAGCCTTAATACCGTTTTTAACCAAATAATCGACTACTGATTGTGCCCTACGAGCTGACAAGGCTTCGTTTTTTTCGTTTGTACCGATGGCGTCAGTATGTCCGCTAATCTCTAACTGAAGGGTTGGATAAGTCTCCATTAGATCTATTAAACGATTTAATTCTGTTTTTGATTCAGCCCTCAAAAAAGCCTTGTCAAAATCGAAGAATACCTTTAAGTTCATTTTTGCCCCTACTTCTAATGGCTCTAAGGCTACATCTAAAATGATTTCTTGATAGCCTGTAGCGGTGGGGATATCAAAGTTTTCAGAATGAAATAAATACCCTTCTTTGGCTACCGTAATTAAATAGTTTTTTCCAGACTTCATCACCGTCTTATATTTCCCTATGGGCGCTTCAGATACCATCTCTTCCAACACTTCATCACGCGCCAAATCAACGAGGGTAATGTTAGCAGTCAACTTTTTCCCTGTTTTCTTATCGGTAATTGTTCCTTTTAAAATAGTAATTGTCTCGTTTAAATCAACTTTTTCCTCTAGTTTTTCGATGTTCATCTCTTGTGTAACTAGTTCGATCGTATTGTAAAGCTCAATCTCCTTGTAGGTAGGCATATCAATTGAGTAGATGTCTTTTTCTCCGTAGCCGCCTTCTTTACTAGAAGCATAGTAGCCTGTTTTATTATCTGCAGAGAGTACAAAATAAATATCATCATCGGCTGTATTGATAGGGTAGCCCAAATTAAGCGGTGTCGACCAGCTTCCATCGGCTTGCTTTTGTATTACAAAAATATCAAATCCTCCCATAGAGGTATGCCCTTGTGAACTAAAGTAAAGTGTTTTTTCATCGTGTACAAAAGGGCCATCATCGTCATAGGGTGTGTTGATGGTGGGGCCTAGATTAACAGGTGCACCCCAGCTACCATCGGCTTGTTTGGTACTTACATAAAGATCGAGCCCACCATAGCCGCCAGGGCGATCACTGGAAAAGTATAATGTGTTGCTATCTATGGATATGGAAGCAGAAGGTTCTCTATGCTTGGTATTGATTTGATTTCCTAGGCTAGTTGGCGTCGTCCAATTACCATCTTTTCGTTCTGATAAAAATATATCGCCCATACCACCTTTCCCTTGTTTGTAAACAAAGAGTAATTTACCATCTGCTGAAAGTGCAATACAAGCATCATGTTCTCTAGAATTAATCCCTGCTCCTATATTTTGAGGGGCTTGCCATTGCCCTTCTTTTTTTTCAGCAATGTATACATCCTCATAGTAAAGGTGATCGTAGGTATCTCTTTCATTACCTGTTGTACCTTCTCTTCTTGAAGTGAAGATCAATACCTTTTCGTCAGCAGAAATGACAGGCACATAGTCAGGATATTGGGAGTTGATTACCTCTCCTAGATTATTAATTTTTGTATCGACAGGTGCTAACTTATAGCTTTTGCCATAAGTGCATTCTCTTATCTTTTTATCTACCTCTGCCAATTCCTTCTTTTTATCGGCTCGTTCTTTGTATTTTCCATAGTACAGCAATGCTTTATCGAAGTTGTGATTAAGCTGGTAAGCTTGCCCTAGGTAATAGTCCATGAGATTATTATACTGTGGGGCAACTTCGTACACTTTCTTAAAGTAAGATAATGATCTGCTTCTGTAGGTAGACTGTAAATAGGCGTAGCCAATTTTATAGTTAATATCAATTTTGTCAGGATGATTAGGTTCTTTTTGGAGTACTGACTCATAGATAGGAATAGCCAAAGTATAATCCTTATACTGATAGTGTCCATCTGCTTCTTTGAGGAGTTTTTTTACCGATTGTGCTCCCGCTGATAGATATAATAAAATAAATAGTATAAAAAGTGGGATGTTTTTTGACATGGTACTGATAAGACAAATTTAATATGTGTACTAAAGATATAAAATCTAATCCTTATAAACTTCTCATAATTTGAAAAATAATTAAATTTGCTGCGCAAAAAGAGAGTTTTTGTAAAACAGGCTACCTGTTTACGCACCAACCCATTGACTGAGATATGAAAGCAAGTTTTGTAAAAAGTAGTAAGCAAACACAGGATTGTCCTAAACCGACCTTACCTGAATATGCTTTTATTGGTCGGTCTAATGTAGGGAAGTCTTCTTTAATTAATATGTTGGTAGCACAAAAAGGGTTGGCCAAGACCTCCCAAACACCTGGTAAAACGCAGCTAATTAATCACTTCCTGATTGATGAAACTTGGTATTTGGTGGATTTACCAGGTTATGGTTATGCAAAAGTAAGCAAAAGTGCTAGGGCCAAATGGGACAAAATGATTCGTGCTTACCTCCTTGATAGGGCTAATTTGAATGGTGTATTTGTACTGATAGATATTCGCCATAAGCCTCAGGCCATTGATTTGGATTTTATGTATTGGTTAGGCATCAACCAAGTCCCTTTTGTGATGGTATTTACCAAACTAGATAAAATCTCTAAATCGCAAATAAAGCCTAGTTTGCAGCATTATGAGCAAACCATGCTAGAAAAGTGGGAAGAAATGCCAAAGTACTTTCTGACATCAGCAGAGAAACACACAGGAAAAGAAGCATTGATAACATTTATTGATACACTGAATAAACATTATCACGCTTAAATATTTATACAAAATAAAAATACAGTAATAAAAAAGATCGAATGGAGTTAAAAGAGATTGCAGCTATTGCAGGTAGAGGAGGCTTATTTAAAATTATAAAACCTTCTAGAAATGGTGTTATTGTAGAAACCTTGGATGCACAAAAGAAAAAGCTAGCCATTAGTGCTAACAACAAGGTATCTGTTCTGAAAGAAATTTCTATTTATACTACTGACAAAGAGGGTTCTGTAGCACTCGAAGAAGTTTTTTATAGTATCTATGAAAAATATAAAGACCAACTCCCTGTAACAAGTAAGGCAGATAACGACGCCTTATTTTCTTTGTTGGAAGAGGTAATACCTAACTACGACGCAGAGAAAGTATATTCTTCAGACATTAAGAAACTAGTAAGTTGGTATCTTATTTTGTTAAAAGAAGCGCCTCAAATACTTGAAAGGAAAGCGCCTGAGGAAGAAGAAAAGGAGGAGGAAAGTACAGCAAATGAAAGTGACCCCGAGGCTAGTGAAGCAACTCCAAAAAAGAAGAAAGCTTCTAAAAGTAAAAAAGCGGCAGAAGAAGCAGCCAAAGCTACGAAAGAAGCCAAGGCTACCTCAAAGGCTGTGAAAGGGGAAACTACTGAAGTAAAAACCCCAAAAAGTAAGAAAAAATAAGTCTATTATTTTACAAGTTCAACTATAAAGGTCTGCTGGTACAGACCTTCTTGTTACTTACTAATTATGGGTATATGTTTACATCAGTCTTTTTCAACTGATATACAGCTAGCTGTTTGGCATATTGTGGAATCGGAGCAAACTTGGCAAGCAGACGGTTGGCTCCCTACTGATGATTTGGCACTTCTTCATAGTATTTCTCATCCTCAAAAAAGACTTGAGTTTATAGCTGGTAGAGCAGTTGTTCGCTTTCTACTAACACAGTGGCGTCATCATTACCGCGGTATTATGAAAACTACTACTGGTAAACCCACACTTCCTTATTTAGGATATAGTGTATCGCTCTCTCACTCTTTCCCTTACGCTACAGCACTCATTCATAAACACAAGGAAGTAGGGATCGATATTGAATACCCTAAGGAAAAGCTTCATAAAATTGCCCCACGTTTCCTTTCAGAAGAGGAGTTACTATTGGTCGATAACGACTTACACCTTATTACTACTTGCTGGTGTGCTAAAGAAGCCCTTTATAAGCTACACGCAAAAGGAGACATCATTTTTAAACATAATTTAAAAGTAATACCTTCTGAGGTACATCAGTGGGATCAGCCTATTGGCAAAATACTGCTTGATAATCAGGCAACTACGTATACTTTACGCACTCATTCGGTAGGAGCACATATCATTTGCTGGGTATATTGATATATTTTCAGGACACTTGCCCGATAAATATTTTTTGGGGAAAAGACTATTACAGTAGATTATGAACTTATCTATAAGTCACATTTTGGCTTCGTTAATATTGTATTTATTTTGGATGATTTATGGTGTAGGCTGTAAGTACTTTACCATTAGCTGAGCAGTTTTTGCCGAAGCGCCTTCATTCCCCAACAGATGGTGCAATGTAGTATACTCCTGCAACATATGTGCTCTCTGTGCTTCACCAAGTAGATGGGTTAGTTCTTGTGTAAGACGATCGGGGGTAAATTCTTTTTGTATGAGTTCCTTTACTACTTCTTTATCCATTACCAAGTTTACTAAGGAGATATATTTTACCTTGAGTAGTTGTTTGAAAACGAGGTAGTTAATCGTACTAGTCTTGTAACACACTACTTGTGGTACATTGAAAAGAGCCGTCTCCAAGGTAGCCGTACCAGAAGTCACAATAGCCGCGTGAGAATGAGCTAGTAAATCGTAGGTTTGGTCATAAACAACTTTTACATTTGCTACCCCTTCACAAGATTGATAAAAGCTTTTGGGTAAGCGACCTATGCCTGCTACTACAAACTGGTATTGCGAAAACTGATGGATGACTGCTAGCATATTGGCAAATATTTTTGCAATCTCTTGCTTACGGCTCCCTGGCAATAAGGCAATGATTTTCTTTTTTGTGTCTAACGCATTTTGTGCTAAAAACTGCTCATTGGGCTGGTAAGCTTGGATCGCATCCATCAGAGGGTTGCCTACAAAATCCACCTCGTAGTCAAACTGTTTGTAAAAGGCTTTTTCAAAAGGGAAGATGACAAACATTCTGTCTACATTTACTTTTATTTTTAAGGCGCGTTTTGTATTCCAAGCCCAAACTTTCGGAGAGATATAATAAAAGTTTTTGATGTGATGTGTCTTACACCATTTGGAAATACGCATATTAAAGCCTCCATAGTCTACCAATATCACAACATTTGGCTGATAATCCATGATATCTCGTTGAGCCTCTTTTAGGAACCCTCGTATCGTTCTGATGTTCTTTACCACTTCCCAAATTCCCATAAAAGCCATTTCTTGGTAATGTTTCACTAGTGTCCCCCCTACCGCTTGCATGGCCTCTCCTCCCCAATAGCGAAAGACAGCAGCGGCATCTTCTCTAAGCAAGGCTTTCATCAGGTTAGCAGCGTGTAAGTCGCCCGACTTCTCACCTGCTATTAAATAGTATTTCATCTATTTTTTATTTTCAATGATTTATGAGCGCATAGATACAAACATATAGAAAAATCAAAGGGGATACAGCACCCGTTATCGTCTTTTTAAGGACTCACTGTTTAAAACCTATTCAGAACGCAAGCAATTAAAAGTATTTCATTAAATTGTGATGTTTTTGCGTTGCTTTACTTATTGAAACCCAACCTGATCTATGAAAGTAGTTATTCCTGTGGCAGGAATTGGCTCTCGCCTTCGCCCTCATACCCATACGCAACCCAAATCGCTGGTTCCTATTGCTGGAAAGGCCATTTTAGCCCATATTATCGACGACCTGATTGAGGGAGGAATGCAAGATTTTATTTTTGTACTAGGCTACCTAGGTGACAAGGTAGAAGATTTTATACGAAGAAATTATCAAGATAGTATTAAGGCTACTTTTGTAATTCAAGAACCTCGTGAAGGGCTAGCACATGCCATATGGATTGCTCGCAAGACGTTTGCCAAGGAGGAGGAAATTCTGGTAGTTTTAGGCGATACTATTGCACGGGTAGCTTTACGTACTTTTATTGACTCCCCTGTTTCTACACTAGGCGTAAAAAAGGTAGGAGAGCCTTCGCTTTTTGGCATTGCAGAAGTAGACCAAGCGGGGAAAGTAATTAAATTGGTAGAAAAGCCCAAAATTCCTAAGTCTAACCTAGCGTTAGTAGGTATTTATAAGATCAAAAACGTTACCTTACTGCTCTCTTCTATTGAGCAACTTATGAAGGAAGATCATAAAACGCGGGACGAGTATCAGCTAACTGATGCCTTGATGCGTATGGTACAAGCGGGCGAAGAAATGCATACAGTATTAGTAGACCATTGGTATGACTGTGGTAAGAAAGAAACACTTTTAGAGGCCAATGCTATTCTGCTCAATCACGATAAGTTCAAACACGATTTTCCAAAAGAAACTTACCCTTCTGCCATTATTATCCCACCCGTTAGTATTGGGAAAAACTGTCAGATTAAAGATAGTATTATTGGCCCTAATGTGGCCATTGGCGACCACACCATTGTGCAGTATTCTATTGTACAAAACTCTATTATAGGTTCTTTTAGTGAGCTAAAGAATGTAGTCTTGAAAAACTCCATTGTAGGCAACGATAGTTCTATTAAAGGGCTCAGCCAGAGCTTGAATATTGGCGATAATACGGAGTTGGATTTTAATAAGTAGTACTCATGGCTAAGAGCAGGTTTATTTTTTTTCCAACCGCCTGTTCTTAAGATTTTTATAAGTGTGTTGGCCTGAAAATCCAGCGGGGAGGCGGGCTGGTTTGTGGGCAGAAGCTTTGGATTTAGCTGCGCTGAGCTCCCGTTGGTCGGTTTCTTGATTTTTTGGTTCGTTTTTCATCAAGGAAAAATGAACGAAAGGTAAATAGAAGGATAAGTAACGAAAATTTCGTAAAATATTAGTTGTGCAGAATTTAATTTTTGAACATACTCTAATTTATTAAATATTATCCTACATTATAAGCATCCTTATCTTCAACCATACTTCTCCTCCAGCTTTTCAGCCAGTATAACAATATCTTCTTTACGCGCCAGTTGCTGAAGCCATTGCTGTGGAATGGTCTTGTGGCCATAATATAAACCTGCCAAGCCGCCTGTCACACACCCCACTGTATCGGTGTCCTCTCCCAAGTTTACTGCTTTCAATACGGCATCGACATAATTATCTGTAGTGAGAAAACACCATAAGCTTGCCTCCAATGTAGATAAAACGTATCCTGTGGCGTAAATCTCCTCTTCTTGAAAGTCAATAATATGATCGTCTAACACTCTACGAAACTTACGATATTCCATTTCGTCACAGTAAGGGTGCTCTTTGAAAAAGTGATTTATGGTATTACGCATATGTTCATAAGCCGATTGCTTTTCTTTGCCTTCTAGTAAAGCCAGCGCGTATTCGAGGTAGATAAAACAACTGATGATTGAACGGACATGCCCGTGGGTGATGCTTGCTACTTCTGAGGTAAGCCTAAAACGTTCTTGAATCTCTTTATCCTTTATGTAAAGCAATAGGGGCAAAATACGCATCAAAGCACCATTCCCATTGTCGTATTCGCCTACTCCTCCTGCTTTGAGAGGCTTTTCACCCTTCATGATTTTTCTAAGGGCTTGTGCAGTTGCAATACCTACGTCGAAAACCTTCCCGTGGGCTGTCCAGTAAGCTTCTTGGTACCACTTTACAAACTTTTCAGCGAGGTCATCAACGCTGTAACCTTGTAGTAGACTTTCTGCTAGACAAAACGCCAGCGAGCTGTCGTCAGACCAAGTACCGGCTGGTTGCTGGTGTGTACCATATCCTATCATTTCTGTTACAGGCGATGACTTTAGCACATCTCTACTCAAGAACTCTACAGGAACCCCTAGTGCATCTCCTATGCTCAGCCCCAATAATATATCTTTAGCAGTCTCTTGTTTCATAGTAACAATTTACATAGAATCTATGAGGTAATTACACAAATAAGCGCACCTATCATACAAAAAAGTATATTTCAATGTCTTATCTAAATTAGACTTCATATAATAGGAAAGCGTCGCAGAAATATTTTCTTACAACGCTTTTTTATCAATGATTTACGCTTAGTTATTCTACACCTGCTGGCTGTGCGTCGATATACTTTTCCTTATGGTAAGACTCGGGCTTTTCGCCTACTGCCGCACCGCCTGTAAGCATTGCTTGCATGCCTGGCTCAAAGAAAGTGTACGGGAAGATCAACGTAGGATCGCTCACCTCATTGAGCTTTTGCATATGTGCTTCAGGAATCTCAAAAGTAAGTGCTTTCATGTTTTCCTCAAGTTGTTGCATCTTTGTAGCCCCTAGAATAACGCTGGAAACACTCGGCTGATTGGCCACCCAGTTGATCGCTACAGAGGCCATGGGCTGGTTAAGTTCTTTGGCTACTTCTTCTAGCACGCTTACAATCTTCCAGTTTTTTTCAGTAAACTTATCAAAGGCAGCGTTGCCTGAGCCTGCTAGTGCCTGTAAACGCCCTTCTCCTTCTACTTTTTCTTCAGAGGGCTTGTACTTTCCTGAAAGTAAGCCACTGGCTAATGGACTCCATACCATAATGCCCATATCGAGTTGTTGACCTAGATCAGTATACTCATGTTCGATGTTTCTTTCAACCAAAGAGTACTCGAGTTGTAAGGTAGCGACAGGTTCATAACCACGCCATTCCGCCAAGGTCTGGGCTCTAGAAGCATACCAAGCAGGTACATCTGATAAACCAACGTGTCTTATTTTTCCAGCTTTTACAAGATCATCTAACGTACGCATCACTTCTTCGGAGCGCGTCATCGTATCCCACGTATGGAGAAAGTACAAGTCAATGTAATCTGTTCCTAACCGCTTCAAAGAAGCTTCTACTGCTCTTATGATATTCTTACGACCATTTCCTCCAGCATTGGGATTACCTGGATCACCATTGTAGCTAAACTTGCTGGCTACTACTACCTTGTCTCTCAGGCTTCTTTCTTTGATAAACTCGCCTAGCCATTGCTCACTTGTACCATTGGTGTATAAGTCTGCTGTATCAAGAAAATTCCCTCCTTCCTCTACATAATAGTCAAAGAGCTTTTTAGCGCTGTCTTTTTCTGCTCCCCAGCCCCATTCAGAACCAAAAGTCATGGTGCCAAGCGCTAACCGACTAACACGCAAACCTGATTTGCCAAGGGTGTAATAATTCTTTAGTAACGTCATGATAGTTATTGTTTGTGGGTTGAATAATTGTTGAAAAGTGTGTGCTTATGTAACACAACCCACTCTTATTTGTTCGCCTTTGTAAGCCTACTCAACAGCCGCATTAATGAGAGATACTCACTGCTTGCTGTAGATAGTGATTGTCTTTGATCTGTCTTAATAGAAAGTGAGCCACATCTACTCTAGCTATCTGAAACTTCAGGTTTTTTACCGAAGGAGCAAAGTTTTCTTGGTAGTTTTTGGTAAGAGCTCCATTGGTGAAACCCGAGGGGCGTACAATAGTCCAATCAAGGTTGCTTTCTTTTACCAGCTTTTCTTGTAGTTGATGGTCTTTGTATACTTTTTTTAAGAAAAAGCCAAACATAATATCTCGCCAAAAGAAGTTGAGGTTTTCTCTACTCTCACCTGCGCCCAAGGTAGTTTGACAAATAAGTCGCTTAACTCCTGTAACCTCCATGGCTTGGATGATGTGCTGTGTCCCTTTTGACCTTACCTTTGATTTACCTGAGCCTCCTAGCACACAAATAACAACATCTTTTCCTTGTATGGCCTCTTCCACGGCAGTATAGTCGAAAACATCTCCTTGAATTATCTTCAAGTTGGTAGCTTGGTACTTTGCTAGCTTTTCTGGATTTCGCACAAAGGCAGTCATTTCATAAGGTTGTCCCTGTGCTTGCTCGATTACGTGATGCCCAATGGTACCTGTAGCGCCAAAAATAATTACTTTCATGTCGGTATAAATTTATTTTTATAAAGGTAGGAGCTACCTCACGGATAAAATAGAATAAAACCGACAGTACTTTTTATATGGAGAAGTTCTCTACCAGCGGGTTAGCTTGTTGGTATTGTAGAGGTAGGTGACCAGAAAAACGTTTAAAATCTCGGATAAAGTGTGATTGATCACTGTAACCATTGTCAAAGGCGATGTCTGATAGCTTCTGATACTTCCCTGCTCTGAGCTGTTTTAAGGAAGATTGAAAGCGACAAATACGGGTAAAAAGCTTGGGAGAAACCCCTACGTATGATTTGAATTTACGCTCGAAGGTTCGTTCAGAGATGCGGAGTTCTTGTTGCAATGCCTTGAGTGATACCCTGCCTGCTTGTTGTACGATCGTCTGTAAAGCATAGGCCAGATCCTGATCCGGCTTAGTACGAACGTGCGCTAACTGATCGATAAAAAAACGACATAGGTGATCAATCCTCTCTTCTGTAGCGTTGCTTTCTTGCAACTGTAGTAATAAATCACTATTGTAGTTTTGTATGAGTGTTTTTATATCAAAGCAATCATCAGAGAGTTCAAAAGCATCATAGCCAAATAAATACTTCAGGGCGCTAGGATGAAGACAAACACCCAGCAAGGAAATACTTTCTCCAAGATAAATCGTTCTCCGTTGTAGCGTTTGTCCATAAACGAATAGAGACGGCATTTTTTCTTCTGGAGCATAAAACATACTCTTGTTATGGAAAATGAGCCCTGGACAACCATCTGTTACGGGTTCGAAAATCTTATTATTGGCTTTAGTACTACTTTCGAGTACCCAGAAGCTTTCCACAATATGCTGTAGAGAAGGGGGAGGAAGTATTTGTTGGTATTGCATAAGGGTCTGCGTAGAGTGTGTAACATTAGATCTCTTTAAAAGAACGTATCATTTGTTCGAAAGTATCCATGTGCTTTTCTTTATTATTCTCTAAAGTCCACGCCATAATCATATAAGCCCTTGTATCACTGGTTAGAAAGCCCGCTAGGTAAGCGATCTGTTCATTGGTATCACTTATAGCTCCTTCTAGATGAACCAATTCTGCTTGCAGTCCATTAACTTCTAGGGCACGTGTTTTCCCTTTTTCTACCACACTCATATCCTCCTTCAGAAAGCCCAACTGTATGTTTCTATAGTTCTCTACATCAGACAACTCCTTATCATATTTTCCTAGTTGTGTAAAGGTATCAATCAAATCCTCAAGTGGTTCGTCTATAATAATGATATACATCTCCTTAGAGGCATTTTGGTATTGTAGAGAAGCCTCCTGATTCAGATCATTTACTGCTTCCATATGAGTGGGTAGAGCAATCTCGTACCGTTCATCCACTTGTATACTTTCAAAATTATTGCGAGCAGTATCGCAGGCGCTTCCTAGTAAACACAGGAGAAGGTATGCATAAATCAGGTTTCTCATAGGTAAGTTATTTTATTACTAATTTACAAAGTTTTATGGTAAAGATATCTTACCCATAAAAATACTAGGTATTGTTGGGGTAATATTTACACTACTCCCACAAATCGTCTCGTTGGCTAAGACGGCAAAGAGTGCTGCTTCTTTGGCATCGGCAGTAACCCCTAGGCTATCTAGGGGCTTTATAATGCTGCTCGCTATCTTTTGCTGTAAGAGTTCCATTAAGAAAGTATTGTGTACCCCTCCTCCACTTGCCAATATCTCAGTTTGTGGTGTAAGATAAGCTAATAAATGCTGATAAATCCCTTCTACTGTAAAGTGTGTGAGTGTACACAATAAGTCTTCTGGGGTAATTTGTAAGCTTTTACTCAATGCTTGTGCTTGCTTTACATACGCCCAAGGAAACATTTCTTGTCCGGTTGTTTTGGGAATATCCTGTTTGAAGAAAGGGTGTTGTAGTAGCTCTTTTAGCAAGAACGGATGGCAAGTTCCTCTCCTTGCTATGTACCCTTCGGTATCAAAGTTTTGTTCGGGGAAGTAGTGTTGTACAGCCGCATCGATCAGCGTATTGCCAGGGCCTACATCGGTACTTACAGGAGGCCTGGCAGTTTGCTTGGTGGCTGGTAACAGTGTAAAGTTAGCAATACCACCAATATTGAGTAAGATGCGATCTTTACTCGCTTCTGAGAAAAGTAGATAGTCTCCATACAACGCCAGCGGAGCACCTTCTCCACCAGCAGCTATATGTTTTTGTCTAAAGTCACTGAGTGTAATGATACCTGTTAGGTGTGCAATATGATCGGCATCTGCTAATTGAAGCGTAGCATTAGGGGCATCTTTGAGCTGATGATGCCGTTGTGGTGCGTGGTAGACAGTCTGCCCGTGGCTAGCAATGCAATCTATCTCTGTAGGTATTACCTTCCATCGGTTAAGTGTTTCCAAAATCATTTTTGCGTACCATCGTCCCAAAAGGGCATGGAGCAAAGTTACTTGTTGTAGGTCTACTTGTCTTTGGGCAAAGACTTGCTTCAGTTTTTCTCTCAGCGCTTTTTCGTAAGGAACGGTAACAAACTGCTCCACTTTAAGCTTGGTGCGTAGCCCTTCTCCTGTAATTTTACACAAGGCAATATCGAGACCATCTAAAGAAGTACCTGCCATCAGCCCTATAATACGCCGATAAGGTTTATGGATACAGGCATTTAGTTGTTGAAGGTAATGATTCATAAACAGCCTATTCAGTAGAACAATTTTTGAGGTCTAGCCTCACTTGTTGTAGGTTTCGCTCTGGAAGTTCGTTGCCCCAAGCGGTGTTAATATAATTAATGATGTTGCTAATCTGTGTATCGGTAAGTGCTTCGTTAGCAGGCATGGCTTGCGTATACTGCTTCCCATTCACTAAGATGGTGTCTTGTAGCCCATACCGTATGAGACAAGCCAACTGAGATTGGTTTTGTTGGAGATAGTCGGCTTTGGCAAGAGGAGGAATGATTCCTCGTAGTCCTTCGCCTTCTTCTAAATGACAACTCTGACAATGAACTTCGTACAATACAGCACCTTGCTCCTTACTACGATATACCAGCATATTGATAAGGAAGATTCCTATAAAGAGTAAAATGGGGATGACTGCCCACAGCGTACTTTTCCAGTTTTGCATTATAACTATCTATTTTGCCTCTTCTCCTAAACTTTTTTTATTAAAACTTATAGGAAGGAGGTCTTGCAGGCTTTTTATCTCACAGTAAGTTCCTTCATTACCACGTAATAGTATCTGAATAGGGCTTAATTGCTGTAGTTCATACTCCAGTAGTGCCTGTCGGCAAGCACCGCAAGGCGTAACAGGCAGGAGCTCTTTACTCTCTTCTTTTCTAGCCACAACCGCTACACAAATCACCCGTTGTTGTGGATACTGTGTTTTTGCATAAAAAATGGCAGTACGTTCGGCACATAAACCAGAAGGATAAGCGGCATTTTCTTGATTGGTTCCTGTAATTACCTCTCCATTGTCTAAAAGAATAGCAGCTCCTACACAAAACTTTGAGTAAGGTGCATACGCTTGATAGCTCACCTTTTCGGCTGCTTGTATCAATTGTATCTGCCAATCTTGTAGTTGATCAAGACTCGAGTAGGTATTAAAGGTAATTTTAATTTCTTCTGTTTTCAAGAGTATGAAGTGGCTAAAGGTTACGCTTAATGAATACCGCTGCTCCAATGACTTTTTCTGCATTGTTCTTAATGCTTCTAATAGCAATATCCTTATTGATAATGTTACGCTTATCTTTTGCAGGGAGCTTGAAAGAGCTCCCCTCTAACGCTTCTTCGTATAATTTTTGCCAAAAGTCTTTTTGTTCAGCAGCGTATATCTCTCTGATTACATTCATGCCTGTTTCTATATTTTTATTCATACGTTGATTAACTTCCTCAGCAAATGCTTCGTTATAAGCCAGCAATTGCATATGATTATCGATAGAATACATGAAGTCATCGGTATTATTAATGAGAGCACGTAAATCAGCTTCGGTCTCTTCTATTTCCTTCTTCATTTTTGCGAGGTGCTCCGTATTTCTCTTGATTTCTGTAATATCTTTCGCAAAAACAGTCACCCCTTGAATTTGGTCACTATCATCATAGATAGGGCTGTAGCTTGTGAGCAACGCGATGTCTTCTCCTTTGCTGCCAATATACTTTTCTTCGATACGGGTTTTTTCACCCTTTAAGGCAGTATCGTAAGGTTTTTTAAGTTTTTCGTATTGGTTAGTAGGAAAGGAGTGTACAATACTCAAACCTTCTTCTACTTCTCGCCCCATTACTTTTAACATATTCCGTGCATTCTCATTAAGAATATTTACAGTAAAGTTTCTATCTATTGATAAAATCAGTTCATCGGTATTGTTAATAAGTGCCGTTAGGTTTTCTTGCTGTTTCTTATAGATACGTTGGGTAGCGAGGTTTTGTGACTCTGCTTGTTTACGTTTGGTAATATCGAAGGCAAACATCACCACCTTAATGGTTTTTCCATTGAGATCGAAGATAGGATTAAAGCTGCCCTGTAACCAGACGTGCTCTCCTATTTTATTAACAAACTCATACTCACCTATCTCGTAAGCCCCTCCTTTAAGTTTACGCCAAAGCACCTTGTAGCTTTCGTCTTCGGATTCTCTCTTTCCTAGCAAGAAGTTGTAGTGTTTCCCTACTATTTCATCTGTTGAATATTGGCTTACTTCTGTAAAGCCCTTATTGGCTTCTTGGATTTCTCCTTGTAGGTCGAAGGTCAATACTACGTTAGAACGTTGGATAGCTTCTGTCTGAGACTGATAATCGAGCATCTGCATTTTTTCTTCTGTAATATCAAAAGCCAAACAGATGACTTTGAAAGGGACGTTATCAGTGTCTAAAATAGGAACGTAGGTAGCACGTAACCATAACTCTTCGCCATTTTTGGTGATACGTTTATATTCTCCACTTTGTATTTTCCCTGCCTGTAGGTCTTCCCAAAAGTTCACGTAAGCATCACTGTAAGCGCTTTCTGTATCTAAAAAAAAGCGATGGTGTTTTCCTTTAATATCAGAAAGATTATAGTTGAAATAGGCTAAAAACTGTTCGTTAGCACTAAGTAAATGCGCTTCCATGTCGTACTCTGCACTGATGAGGGTAGTACTCATAGCATAGGATTGTGCATACAAGGCTTTTTCATTACGCCGCATCTCTTCTTGGGTAGCTTGTAGCTCTTCCATATTCTGAAGCAACTCTTCTTCTTTGATACGCATTTCTTGTGTAATGACCTGTTGCTCTTCTAATAATCGTTTCGTTGCCTCATTTACCTTTGCATTGGCCAAGGTTGAAGCCACATTATTAGCTAAACGCTCTAGAAACTCAATTTGATAAGGGGCGATCTCATGAAAAGAGGCTAGCTCTACTAAGCCTAGTAGTTGGTCGTTTAGCTTAAGCGGAACAATCAACACGCAACGCGGATTGGCTCCTCCTAATCCTGAAGCAATGTCACTGTAGTCTTCTGGGACATCATTGATGTACACGCGGTCACCCTCACGAAGTACCTGCCCTACGACTCCTTCTCCGGGATATATTTTTTGTTTTAAGAACTTCTGCTTCCCAAAAGCATAACAAGCCACTAGGGCTGCAAATGTTTTTTCTTCATCATCTTCTTCAAGGATGTATAAGCCCCCTTGTAAGGCGTCGATATATTTTACGATACTAGAGATCACCTCATAGGATAGCTTTTGGATATCATCGTTGTTTTCTCGTAAAATATCGACAAAGAGCCCCAGCCCTTCGGTGGCCCACTTTCGTTGGTTTTCTTCCTCTGCTACTTCGCGCATTCTCTCGCGCATTTCTAGTAAAGATCCCGCCAAGGTACTTTTCTCTACCTCTTCTGTATCAACAATACCCTTATAGTGCGTATCTAATTCTCCTCTACCAATGTTTTGAATAAAGGAAGTAGCATTCTGTAAGCTACTTACCATTCTGTTAAGCGCTTTACTTACAGCGCCTACTTCATTGTTACGTTCATAGTCAATTTGCTGGTCGAGATTCCCTTCGGAGATATCCTCAGCAGCTTTACTAATTACATACAGCGGGTTAAGCACTACCTTTCTAATACCCCAGTAAGAAAGCGCTAAAAATAGGATGTTGCCAATGGTGAGCAGGAGTACTAAGGTATCAGCATTTCTACGTCGTTGGTCAAGTTCTTCTAAGTAAGCTTCCACTAGTTGTTCATTGAGTAAAAGCATATCGTCTGCCTTGTCGCTAATTTGTGCTAAGGCCTCTGTAATAGCCGGGTTAAGGGCCCGCTCTCCTGTCACATTAATCTGGGCGAGCGCCTCTAAATCGGTATCAAAAATACTCTCAACGGTATCACGTGTTGCCTCAGCCTGTTGTACTACATAAAGAGGGGCAGTTACGATTGTCTCTGCAGGTTTTTTATATTCATTTTGCCAATAACGCTCTGCTTGCTTAATGGCATTTAATAAAGTACCTGTTGCCTCATGAGAGATATGTACAGATTGGCCTTCTATCTTTACATCTCCACCCGTTTTGAGTGCTTTTAAGATAATGCTATGTTCAACAATAAGATCATTAAGCGTAACTTTCAGGTTTTCGTTTCCTTTTGCTACGCGTTGAGAGGTAATCAGTATGCGTTGAGAGAGCGTTCTGTTTTTACCTGCTATATTGACAAGGTACTGTCCTTCTTCTATCTCGCTAAAGAAGTAACTTGTAAGTAAATAATTGATAAACAGGGCTACTGAAAAAAGTAAGAAAACAGCAATGATACTATTACGGATGGCAGGATTTTGAAATCTATCCTTCATAAAAATTTATGATTGTCTTTTAGCAGAAATAAAGATATTCATTAATATAGTAATTTGAAAACGCAAAAGAGAATTTACCTTTTTGTAAGTTACTAGACCACTTTATGAAACACGTACTTATACTAGGAGCGGGGCGGTCTGCTTCTTCACTTATCCGTTATATAGCAGCGCAGGCAAGTGAGGCCTCTTGGCGCGTAGTAGTAGGTGATGTGCAGCAG
Organism: uncultured Cytophagales bacterium; assembly: GCA_937911505.1. Classification (GTDB taxonomy): domain Bacteria; phylum Bacteroidota; class Bacteroidia; order Cytophagales; family Thermonemataceae; genus CALEMF01. Next base: position 60,235 of record CALEMF010000017.1, on the reverse strand, counting down.
ACACTTGCTGAAGAAAAGGTAGTCGCTTATGATCATTTAGAAGCTATTCTGTTTGACCTTTCTGATGAAGCCACCGCAAGCAAGTATGTGGCAGAGCAAGATGTGGTGATTTCTTTACTTCCTCCTGCCTTGCACGTAACAGTGGCCAAGCTGTGCTTACAACATGGTGTACACTTACTCACTGCCTCTTATGTGTCTGAAGAAATGCAGTCACTGCACGAGGAGGCCCAAGCCAAAGGCTTACTATTTCTCAATGAGGTAGGGCTTGACCCTGGTATTGACCACCTTTCTGCCATGGCATTTATAGAGGATATACAAGCACGGGGTGGGAAAATTGAGGTATTTAAGTCGTTTACAGGCGGGCTCATCGCCCCCGCTTATGACAACAATCCTTGGCATTATAAATTTACTTGGAACCCGCAGAATGTGGTACTTGCTGGGCAAGGTATGGCAGTCTATTTGGCACACAACCAAACTAAGCTTATTCCTTACCAGCAGCTATTTAAGCGTATCGAGCCTGTTACCATTCAGGAACATGGGGCATTTGAGGGTTATGCTAACCGCAACTCTCTTAAATATAAAGATATATACAACTTACAAGAGGTACATACCCTGCTGCGAGGTACTTTACGAAAAGCAGGGTACTGTGCAGCTTGGGATTGTTTTGTACAGTTGGGGATGACTGATCCTCACACTAAGATAAGTACTGCTTCCCTTACGCGAAGAAGTTTCTTGAATACTTTTTTACCTCATCATCCTACGAAGTCTGTTGAAGAGAAGTTCTGTACTTTTTTCAACTTACAACCAAACGATACTATTTTTACACAAATGGCTTGGCTAGGGCTTTTTGAAGAAGAAGAAATAGCAATACCACCATCTAAGGCTACTCCCGCGCAGTTGCTACAAAGTATTTTGGCCTCCAAATGGGTGCTAGCACCCGCCGATAAAGATATGATTGTGATGCAACATCAGTTTGTCTATACGTTGCAAAACCAGACAAAAAAGCTTTATGCTGACTTGGTTGTCATTGGAGAAGATACCCAGCATACTGCAATGGCGAAAACAGTGGGGCTTCCTTTAGGTATTGCTACTAAGCTGTTGCTTGAAGGGCAGGTTTCACTAAAAGGTGTGCATATTCCTACTCATTCTAGCCTTTATAAACCCATTTTAGCCAATCTAAAAATGCACGGTATAGAATTTAAAATACACGAGACTGGGTAAGTATATGTTTAAAACTTTATCTTTACGGGAGTTAGCTCACTACTTATGAACTCAATTGATTTATTTATTCTAGTCCCTATTGTATGGGGTGCTTTCAAAGGTTATAGAAGAGGTTTTTTATTGACTTTTATATCGCTTATTTCCTTTTTCTTGGCCTTGGTACTTGGCTTAAAGTTTTATCAAGTGATTATGGAGGCGATTGCTCCTTCCATCAACGTCTCTGAGAGTTTCCTTCCTTACCTTGCTTTTTTTATCACTTTTGGGCTTATTTGGTTTGGAATTAATAAGCTAGGCGATTATTTAAAACGTGTATTAGACACTACCTTACTGGGAGGTGTTGATAACCTTGCAGGTGCGGTGATCGGAGGACTTAAGTTTGCTTTTTTCATTAGCCTTTTTCTGTGGCTTTTCAACAAACTAGGAGCCTTTGAGCAAAAAACCTTTGAAGAGAGTGCTTTTTACGAGTGGGTACAACCTATTGGTCCTTATGTAATCGCTAACTCTTCTAAGATTTTACTAGCAGGACAAGACGTAATGGAAGAGATTGAGAAAGTGATCCAAGACGATCAAAATAATTCTGAGGGCTTAGCGCCAGAAGAGGAAAATTAAGTTACTACTTCGAAAGGCTTTCATTTGCTACTTTTATTAGATAATTTCGATTCCTTTACTTACAACTTAGTAGACTATTTTGGACAGCTAGGTGTACGTTGTGAAGTAGTGAGAAATGATGTTCCGCTAAGTAAAATCAAGCAGCGCTCTTACCAAGGAATTGTACTCTCGCCGGGCCCAGAGACGCCTCAAAAAGCAGGTATACTATTAGATTTAGTCGACTATTATCACCAGAAGCTTCCCATATTAGGCGTATGCTTAGGGCATCAAGCGCTAGGCACTTTTTTTGGCGCCAAGCTTACAAAAGCACCTGTACCTATGCATGGGAAACTTTCCACCCTAGTGTGTTTACAAGAAGCGCTCCTTTTGGAAGGAATTCCCAAGCAGTTTGAAGTGGTTCGTTATCACTCTTTAGTCCTTACCCAATTGCCAACTACGCTGACACCATTAGCGGTTACCAAAGATGAACATCGTACATTAATGATCTTTAAACATACCACCTTACCTATTTATGGTATACAATACCATCCAGAGGCAGTTTTGACGGAATTTGGCTTACCACTACTCAGCAATTGGCTTCAATTAATTTGTTGATTTTCTTGCCAGTACTTTCCAGCGCATCAAGCCGAGTTTGGTAAAGAAATACTTAAAAGAAACACCCAACACACCAAAACCATACTTCATACTTCTTTTGAAGTTGATAGAAGAAGCTTCTTCAAAGTACTTAGTAGGGCAAGTCACTTCTCCTATTTCATAGCCTTGGTAGAAAATCTGTGCAATCATTTCGTTATCGAAAATAAAATCGTCAGAATTATGTGTAAAATCTAAACTCCTGAGTACTTCTCCTGAAAAGGCTCTGTACCCTGTATGGTACTCTGAAAGCTTCTGATTGAGTAGAATATTTTGGGTAAGTGTTAGAAAGCGATTAGCAATGTACTTATAAAGCGGCATTCCTCCTTTTAAGGCTCCTTTGCCCAGTATTCTTGAAGCCAGTACCACTGGGTACAACTCATTACCTATAATAGAGATGATGGCTGTCAGTAATAGAGGCGTATACTGGTAGTCAGGATGGAGCATTACTACAATATCTCCCTCCAACTCTAAAGCTTTTTGATAGCAACTTTTCTGGTTACCTCCATAGCCTTTGTTCTTCTCGTGGCGAATAATATGGTGAATACCTAATTTATTGGCTACTTCAATTGTATTATCTCTAGAGGCATCATCTACTAGTACTACCTCATCTACCAAGTCAAAGGGAATTTCACGATACGTTTTCTCTAGTGTAAGTGCAGCATTATAAGCAGGTAACACTACTACTACCTTCTTATTTTTATACATAAGGATGAATTAAGCGCTTATTTTACGTCAAAATACTGCAAATATAGAACTATCTATAGAAAAAGAACTAACTTGCTTGTGTATTTTATCACATCAATTATCGCGTATGTCCTCTCCTAGCATTAGTGTTTGTCTTTCTCCTGAACTAATTCATCTTTATTCCCTTAAGGATACGCTTGCGGTAGTCACTGATATACTACGGGCTACTTCGTGTATGGTGACGGGATTTGCCCACGGAGTAGAAAAAATTATTCCTGTAGAAGAAGTAGAAGCTTGTAAAGCCCTTCAACAAGAAGGGATGATCGCCGCTGCCGAACGCGATGGAGAAAAAGTAGCAGGATTTGACCTCGATAACTCTCCCTTTAGCTATATGCAACCTTCCTTGAAAGGAGCCACTATTGCTATGACTACCACTAATGGTACGCGGGCTATTCATCGTGCCAGGCAAGCGCAACAAGTACTTATTGGTGCATTTTTAAATAAGCAAATACTCGCCGATCATTTAGCAAACCAACGTAAGTCTATTATGATTGTATGTGCTGGTTGGAAAGGGCGCGTTAATATAGAAGATACACTTTTTGCTGGTGCTATGGTAGAGGCACTAAAAGAGCATTTCGTAATTGGTAATGACGCTGCTTTGATGAGTAAAGTACTCTATAATGACTCACGTATGGATATGATGCGTGTCATTGAGCAATGTGCGCATGTACAACGCTTACGCAAGCTAGGTATCGAAAAAGATATTTTATTTTCCCTTACAGAAAATCAGTATGATGTAATACCTGTACTGAGAGGAGAAACGCTTGAGAAGCTTGCTCTATAATTTCTCTGTTTTAATAGGCTAGTTTACGTGTATAAATCCGAAAATTTGTAGCTTTGAAACCTGGAAGTGTTGAGGAAAGAGCATTTCCTGTAAATTGCTATACATCAAACCTTGTTCATGAAAGATTTACTCCCCAAAGCTGTACCCCATCTTATAGCTATAGTCGCTTTTTTAGTGATCTCTATTGTATATGTTTCCCCTGTACTTCAAGGGAAAACACTTCATCAACATGATGTGAAACAAAGTGAAAGCCTAGCACAAAATAATATAAACTACAGAGCCAAAACGGGTATATTACCACTCTGGGCACCCTCTGCGTTTAGTGGTATGCCTGCTTATATGGTATACATGGACTACCCCAATAGTATCCCTACCCATATAGGACGTTTTATCGTCTATTTATTTCCAACACCCATCAACCTTATTTTTCTATACTTATTAGGTGCTTATTTAGCGATGACACTATTAGGATATAATCCATACATATCTGCCTTGGGAGCTGTTGCCTATGCTTTTGCTGCCTATAATATTATCAATATCGGAGCAGGACATATCTCTAAGGTAGTAGCAGTGGCAACAGCCCCTCCTTTTATAGCGGCTGTCATCATTACGTATCGAGGAAAAATCTGGCTAGGAGGTGCACTTACTGCCTTATTTGCGGCCATTCACCAGTATAGTAACTTTATACAAATCACCTATTATCTTACCTTTTCTTTAGTCATTTTAGGTATTATAGAATTCGTTTTAGCCATCAAGAAAGATAAACTGAAAGAGTTTGCGCTAGCTACACTCATTATACTAGCAGCAGGTGCTATTAGTATTAGTTCACACATCTCACGCTACTGGAGCCATTACGAGTACTCAAAAGAGACGATCCGTGGACAAGGAGAACTTTCCAAAGAAGCCATCTTTGTAGTATATCCTGAGCTAGATACACTCGAGAAAGAAGAGAACAAGTTAGTTTCGAGTGGGCTAGACAGGGAATATGCTTTCAAATGGAGTTATGGCAAAACAGAGACGCTCAACTTACTCATTCCTAACTTCTCGGGAGGAAGCTCCTTCCAAGGCTTCGAACAAGACTCCGAGACTTTCAATACAATTGTAACGTACAGTAGTCAATTTCAAATGCCTCCTAATCAATTTATCAATCTTTTATACCAGAATGGGTTGATGCCTTCTGTATATTGGGGGGATCAACACGCGGGTACGGGTGGGCCTGCTTACATGGGAGCACTGGTTATTTTCTTGTTTGTCTTTAGTATGATCGCCTCCAAGCATCCTTTAAAATGGTGGGGACTTGCCTCTGTAATTTTATTCTTAATGATTGCTTGGGGTAAGTACTTGGCTTGGTTCAATGACTTCATGTTCTACTACTTTCCGCTCTTTAATAAGTTTAGGGCCGTGACTATGGTACTTTCCATTCTACCGTTGCCTATAATTCTTGTCATTGGCTTAGGACTCAAAGAAGTATATGACTACTTTAAGTTATCGGAGGAAAAAGCCCAACAAGAGAAGAAACAATCTCTTTTAAATGCATTAAAATACACTACTATAGGGGTAGGTGGCTTGGTGCTTCTGTTGGCGTTGGTAGGTGGTGCGTTGATCGACTTTGAATATATTTCTGATGTTAAAATACAACAAGCCTTAGCAAGTGCTACTCAAAGCAATGCCTTTGGTAATGCCTTAATTGATGCAGCACGTGAGGATCGGATCGCCTTGATGAAAGCCGATGCTTGGCGAAGCCTAGCCTTTATCTCATTAGGAGCAGGTGCATTATGGCTCGCGCTGCTTAGGAAAATTCCTCCTGTAGCTTTAGGGATAGGTTTAATATTACTAATCTTGATAGATTTATGGATGATCGATAAACGCTATTTAAACGATGATAGCTTTGTAAGTAAGCGAGAAACGATTCGACAGCCTACTGCTGCCGATCAAGAAATTCTGAGGGATGAAGGACACTATAGGGTGCTCAATCTCACCGTTGATGCTTTCAATGATGCTACCACTTCTTATTACCATAATTCTATTGGTGGCTACCACGGAGCAAAGCTAAGGCGCTACCAAGAACTCATTGAGGCCCACATATCACAAAACAATCTGCAAGTGATCAATATGCTAAATACCAAGTACATTATTGTAGCAGATGAAAACAGGAAGCCAGCAGTGCGGGTTAATGAGCAAGCTTTGGGAAATGCTTGGTTTGTAAAAGAGTATAAAATGGTCGATAATGCTGAAGAAGAATTAAAAGCCTTAAAAGACTTTAATGCCTTGCAAACAGCTATTATAGACCAACGCTACAAAAAAAAGATAGGCGATCTCAAAGTGAAATATACCCCAAGCAATAGTATTGTACTTCAATCTCATACGCCCGACGAACTTACTTATGAAGCAAATGTAGCTACCCCGCAGTTAGCTGTATTTTCAGAAATTTATTACAATAACCAACTGGGTTGGAACGCTTATATTGATGGTAAGCCTATTGAACATTTTCGGGTTAACTATGTTTTAAGAGGGTTAGTAATTCCTAAAGGAAAACATACTATCCAGTTCAAATTTGAGCCTACGTCTTATCATACAGGAGAGACTATAACGTTAATAGCTTCTATCCTATTAATAGTCTTTCTTATTGGAGGTGTTTGGATGAGTATCAGAAGAAAACAATGAAGCAATGGCACTGACTAAAAATAATTTACTCCCTACTGACTTCAGAGCGCCAAGCTTTTCTCTACCAGATGTAGTTTCGGGAAAACAGTTACACTTAAACGATCTAAAGGGAAATAAGGCTACTGTGCTTATGTTTATTTGTAACCATTGCCCCTACGTGCAACACCTTGAGCAAGGTATAATCGCCTTAGCCAATGACTACTTGTCCCAACAAGTAGGGTTCGTAGCCATTAGTAGTAATGATGTGGTACGCTATCCGGCTGATGGCCCAGAAGAAATGCGAGAAAAAGCACTCCGTCTATCCTATCCATTCCCCTACTTATATGATGAAACACAAGAAGTAGCCAAAGCGTATCATGCGGTATGTACACCAGAATTCTATCTATTCGATGCTCAAAATTACTGTATATATCATGGGCAATTTGACGATGCTCGCCCGGGTAAGCACCTGCCAGTAACTGGTAAGACACTTAGAAGTGCGCTAGACGCATTCCTTAACGATCAACCCATTCCATCCCCACAGCTCCCTAGTATGGGTTGCAGTATTAAGTGGAAAAATTAAACATATATTATTATTTAAAACGTCAACTTTATGAGTCAGGAATCTCAGATATTCTTAGAAAAATACCTTAATAATGCCTCTCCAACAGGTTTTGAAGAAGCTGGTCAAAAAATATGGTTGGACTATATAAAGCCCTATATAGATGACTACACAGTAGATAACTATGGCAGTGTAGTAGGAGTGATTAATGCGAAAGCAGACTACAAAGTAGTAATCGAAGCCCACGCCGATGAAATCTCTTGGTTTGTAAACTACATCGATGACAAAGGTTATATCTATGTACGTAGAAATGGAGGCTCTGATGCGTTGATTGCCCCTTCTATGCGAGTCAATATCCACGGAGAAGAAGGAATAGTAAAAGGCGTATTTGGCTGGCCAGCCATACACGTAAGGAACAAAGAAAAAGAACGTAACCCTATGCCTGATCTTAAAAATATTTACATAGATATGGGGTGCAGCAGCAAACAAGAAGTGCTCGATAAGGGGGTAGATGTAGGAACAGTTGTTACTTTTGACGCAGATTTTCTAGAGCTCAACAATCGCTACTATGTGGGGAGAGCCCTAGACAATCGTATCGGTGGGTACATCATTGCCCAAGTAGCACGTATGTTGAAAGAAAAGAAAAAGAAGCTTCCTTTTGGTTTATATATTGCCAACTGTGTACAGGAGGAGATAGGCTTAAGAGGGGCTGAAATGGTAGCAGATACCATTAAACCTCAAGTAGCCATTGTTACAGACGTTTGCCACGATACGCAGTCTCCTATGTACAGTAAAACGACTGACGGTGATTTTACCGCAGGCGATGGCCCCGTACTTACCTTTGGGCCAGCAGTACAAAACAACTTACTTAAGTTGATTATGGAGACGGCCAATAAGAAAAAAATTCCTTACCAGCGTGCCTCTGCTTCTCGCTCTACAGGAACAGATACAGACTCTTTTGCTTACTCTAATGGGGGGGTTCCTTCGGCACTTATTTCATTACCCCTTAAATACATGCATACAACCGTAGAGACGGTACACAAAGAAGATGTAGAAAATGTGATTAAGCTTATGTACGAGACGCTTCTTTCGATTAAGAAAGGACAAGATTTCAGGTACTTTAATTAAGTTACTCACTTGCCTAAGGTGATACAATACAGGTAGCATCACCTTAGTATATACCTTCTATTTGGAAGAGAAGTATAAAGGATACTTTTTACTCTTTTTACGAAGTTACCGACTTATGGCATATCCTATTTTTGTAGAGGCAATTGTTGGTTGGTACCAACTGCACAAAAGGGATCTTCCTTGGCGTAACACCAACGATCCCTATCAAATTTGGCTTTCAGAGATTATCTTGCAGCAAACCCGTGTGATACAGGGAAAGCCTTATTATGAAAAGTTTGTAAGCGCCTACCCTACCGTGAAAGACCTAGCCCAAGCTCCCGAAGACGAGGTACTACGTCTTTGGCAAGGCTTGGGATACTACTCGCGCGCCAGAAATCTCCACGCCACAGCTAAATACATTACTTATGAATGTAACGAGCAATTCCCTACTACCTATGAAGCCTTGCTGAAATTGAAGGGCGTTGGAAAGTATACTGCCGCCGCTATCGCTTCTTTTGCCTTCAAAGAGCCTGTAGCGGTATTAGATGGTAATGTATTTCGGGTACTGGCGCGCTATTTTGGTATCGAAACTGACATCAGTAGCCCAAAGGGAAGTAAAGTATTTGGCGAGCTGAGTCAATCACTAATTCCCCAGGATATTCCAGATAGTTATAATCAAGCGATTATGGAATTTGGGGCACTTCAGTGTACACCTCAGAAACCTAACTGTATGTACTGTCCGTTAGCAGAAGGATGTGAGGCTTTTCGTACTGGACGCCAAGCGGTATTGCCCGTAAAGCAAAAGAAGATAAAAGTAAAAAAGCGTTATATCCGTTATTATCTCTTCAATCATAAAGAAAACTTCTTGTTAAAGAAAAGAAGTAAAGATGATATTTGGGGTGGTTTGTACGATTTCTATGCGGTAGAGGCAACTAGCGCTGAAAATTTACAAAAAGCGATTGCTCAGGAAGATTTTCTACAACAACAGAAAAATAATTTGTTGTTCCGTAAAGAATCGAAGCAATACACCCATATCTTGACCCATCAAAAGCTATACGTTGTGTTTCAGGCGGTAGAGGTTGTAGATAGGGAATATTTTGAGCAGGAAGTTCCTTCCCAGTATACTTTCTTTTCTTGGACGGCTGTATCAGATTTACCCAAACCAATTTTAATTGCAAAATATTTGAACAATTATCAGCTTTGATTTATATTGAAAGAATTTTAAACTAAAACCTGAAAATTATGGCAGGAGTAAACAAAGTTATTCTTATTGGTAATTTAGGTGCTAAGCCAGAAGTAAGACACCTAGAAAGCGGCTCTGTAGTAGCTAACTTCAATATCGCTACCACAGAGAAATACAAGAACAAAGCAGGACAACTCATAGAGCAGACCGAGTGGCATCGGCTAGAGCTTTGGGATAACCTCGCTAAAATCGCTGAACAATATCTGGACAAAGGTAGCCAAGTATATGTAGAGGGAAAGTTAAGAACTGAAGAGTGGACCGACAAGGATGGTGTCAGCCGTCGTACTACTAAAATTAGAGTGAATAATATGACGCTTCTAGGAAGTAGAGGAGGAAGCGATACGGGTAATAAAACCGCTGCTACTACCTCAAATGCTAATCAGACAGCTAACTCAGAAACAGCCTCTTTTGAGCCTATTGGCGAAAATCCTGACGACGACTTACCTTTTTAGGATAGTTTCAAAGAAACAGAAGTAACTAAAGCTTATCTTCACGTTGGAGCTTCAGTTACTTCTGTAAAATGCTTTCTATCACTTCTGGATAATACTGGTGTTCCAATTGTTGTACTTTTTGAGCGATGGTCGTGGGGGTATCTTCTTCTGATACAGCAACGCGCTCTTGTCGTATAATCGTACCTGCGTCGTATACTTCGTTTACGTAGTGAATCGTGATGCCTGTCTCTGTATCGTTGGCTTCTTTTACCGCTTGGTGTACACGCAGGCCGTACATGCCCTTGCCTCCAAAACGCGGTAGTAACGCAGGATGAATATTAATAATTTTTTCGGGGAAAGCTTTAATTAACTTTTTAGGAATTAACCATAGGAAACCTGCTAATACAATTAGATCAATTTGCTGATCTTTTAACTGGTTAATTACCTCATCCGACTCATATAAGTCATCTTTATTGATGAGTAGTGTAGGTACTGACAGCTTTTTAGCCCTTTCTAATACAAACGCATCAGGTTTATTATAGACAACTAGGCTAACATCAGCTATAGGCTTATCCTGAAAGTAAGTAATGATTTTTTCGGCATTAGAGCCCGAACCCGAAGCAAAAACAGCAATTCTTTTCACATTAATTACGCTTTTCTATTGTACCTCTAAAGTACCATTTATCCAGGTTGCATCTAAGCTAGCACCTATTTTCTTGTAGAAATTGATAGCAAGCTCATTCCAGTCTAGTACTTGCCAAGAAATACGCTGACAATTTTCCTTTTTAGCTCTTTGTACAAGTGCTTCAAAGAAACGTTCTCCTAGTCCGCTGCGTCTATACTCGGGTTGTATGTAGAGGTCTTCTAGATACAGGCACTTTCCTTTCCAAGTAGAGTAGCGGTAGTAAGTAAGCGCCAACCCTACCAGTTTTTCTTCTGTCTCAGCTACTAATAGCTGAAATAACCGTACCTCTCCAAAGCCGTCTTGTATCATTTGTTCTTCTGTGTTAATCACTTCCTCAGGCGCTTTCTCATACAGCGCCAGTTCTCGGATAAGAGAAAGTAGCTGAGGTATATCTTCTGGGGTGCCTTCTCTAAGGCGAATATTCTCCATAAGGTTAATAAGAGGTTACAAAGGTATTAAGTATAATTTACCTTTTTAGATATGCATGATCCATCCGTGAGGATCAGCGATTCTACCATATTTAATGTCATCGAGGGTTTTTAGTACTTTGTTAGAAAACGTTCGCTGGCTTACAGGAGGCAACTCATAGTCTACTCCTTTGTGATGAATACGTATAATGTGGGCGATAGTAGCGGCAGTACCTGCTCCAAAGGCTTCGTCCAATTCATTCTTTTTTAACAGGTCTATCACCTCTTGTACCTCTACAGGTCGCTCTTGTACGTCATAACCCCAATCTTTGGCCAATTGTACTACGCTTCTTCTGGTGATACCATTGAGGATTGTATCGCTAGGATTAGGCGTAAAAATTTGATTACCCTTGCGGAACATAATGTTCATTGTACCTGCTTCCTCTATGTACTTGTGTTCGATGCCGTCTGTCCAAATGAGTTGATGGTAGCCTTTTTCTTGGTTGATACGAGCTGGGTAAAGAGAAGCAGCATAGTTACCAGCCGTTTTAGCCGAACCGATTCCGCCAGGGAAAGCTCTTGTGTATTCTGTCTCTATCTTTACATTGACAGGCTCAGTATAGTAAGCCCCTACTGGACAGGTAAAAATAATAAATTTATACGTATCTGAAGGACGAATGCCTATGAATTCGTCTGCCCCAAACATAAAAGGACGAATGTACAAGGAAGCCCCTTGGTGGGTAGGTATCCAACCATGATCCAATGTCAATAATTGACGAATCCCCCCTATAAAAATCTCTTCAGGGACAGCAGGCATGCACATTCTTTCGGCTGATTTCAGCATACGTTGGTAATTGTCGTATGGTCGAAATACAAGTGCTTCCCCCTTGTCATTTTTATAGGCTTTTAGCCCTTCAAAAATCGTTTGCCCATAATGTAGTGTACAAAGCGCTGGGCTTAAGTTTAAATTGGTATATGGTACAATTTTACAACTGGCCCACTGCCCCTCCTTGTACTCGGCTACAAGCATATGATCTGAGAATACCTTCCCAAAGGGAAGATTTGCTAGATCGGCATCTTCTAATTTCGATTTTTCGACGGGTTGTACATCAATTTGTATGGTATCTATGGTCATTTACCTCTTAGGTTTTAAGTTGAATGCTTACTACTAAGTAAATCGTGCACCTACAGCAACGATCGGTGGTCTAGCGCAGGGCTAGATACGTGGTTTCCAAGGTAGTTCTTCCACTTCCAGCTCTTGATGCATCTTTCTACACAACGTGAATAGGTAGTCTGACAAACGATTTAAGTATTTGATGACTATCTCTTCTACCTCACTCTCTTCTGATAAACGGATAGTGATTCTTTCTGCCCTTCTACATACACAACGGGCAATGTGCCCAAAAGAAACAGCCGTATGCCCACCGGGAAGAATAAAAGACTTAAGTGGTGGTAGCGCCTCGTTCATTTGATCGATTTCTTCCTCCAGTAAATTCACATCTGACTCCAGTAGGTCTGGTACTTTTTGTGTATTTTTATCAGGATCAGAAGCCAACAACGCCCCTATTGTAAAAAGCCGATCTTGTATTTCTTTCAGTAGAGACTTGCGCGGTGTATTTACTGCTTGGTCGCGCAATAGTCCTATGTAGGAATTAAGTTCATCGACTGTGCCATAGGCTTCAATGCGTACATGTGATTTATTTACCCTTGTACCTCCTATAAGAGAGGTTTTTCCTCGATCTCCTGTTTTGGTATAGATTTTCACTATATTATCAGTTTACGAATATAAGAAAAATTTGACAAAAATACGATCCAAGCATTACTAATATAGTATTATTCTTGGTTGTATTTATACTATTTCAATAGCATTTAGGTGAAGCACCTAAGCTACTGTAACTACTTTTGTAACGTTAGGGTTAATTTCATCAGACTCTACAAGGCCATCACGCAGCCGAATAATACGATGTGCATACTTAGCGATGTCTTCTTCGTGTGTTACCATAATGATGGTATTCCCTTTTTGATAAAGTTTATCAAAAAGATCCATAATTTCGTAAGAAGTTTTGGTATCTAAGTTTCCAGTAGGCTCGTCAGCAAGTAATATACTTGGATTATTCACCAATGCCCTAGCAATAGCTACACGCTGCCGCTGCCCGCCTGATAGTTCATTGGGTTTATGATGCGCTCTGTTGTCCAATCCCACATTTCGTAAGGCCTCCATGGCTCTTTCTGTGCGTGTAGTTTTAGATATGCCTGCGTAAATAAGGGGTAAGGCTACATTATCCAACGCACTAGAACGAGGTAAAAGATTGAATGTTTGGAAGATAAAACCTATCTCTTTGTTCCTAATCTCAGCCAGTTCATTTTCTTCTAAGTCACTTACATCATTTTGATTGAGAACATACTTTCCTCTAGTAGGGGTATCTAAGCACCCTATAATGTTCATAAGCGTAGATTTACCAGAGCCAGATGGTCCCATAAAGGCTACGTACTCCCCTTCTCTCACTTGTATACTAATGTCTTTAAGTGCCTTTACAAGCTCGCTCCCCATACGGTATTCACGAGCAATATGGCTGGTTTCTATGATGACCTTTTTCATATCAAGATATTGTAAAGTTCGTTATTGGTTTGTCCCAAAACTATAAATGGCTTCTTCTACTTTTTGCTTCTCCTCTACAAAGTCTTGTTCGAACTTTCCATACTCAGCATCACTCAGTAGCGTTTTCAGTTTATTCTGTGCATCTTCGGCATAAGAGAGTAGTCTTACTTGTAGACACTGATATGCATAAGCTTTCCAAAGATCCGCTGCCTCGGGTATAAAACCTACCCCTGTCACCAAGGTAGTATAGGCTTTCTGATACGCCTTTTGCTGATTATATAATTTTGCCTGTTGAATATACACCTCTTCCTCAAACGGCAAAGACTTCACAGCTACATTTAGTAGGTTTTCCGCCTCTTGGATTTTCCCTAACCCTACCAATGCTGCTCCTCTGTAAAAGTTTCGGTAATTTTCCTGAAAACCTACCAAAGGTGCTTGCGCTATATTACTCAGGATAGTATTATAATCTCTTTTTCGTAACAAAAGTTCTAGATACGCCACACTCACTTGTGATTGAATCCACAGAGGGACTTTTGCTGTCTTTGGTAAGGCATCATACAATACTTCTGCTTGCTCCCACTCATCGGTATCGAGTACTTGCTGCATCAAACTAGCAACGGCTGCTACTTGATAAGGGGCTTCTTCTATGCTGTTGATTATTTTCTTGGCGCTCTCAACACTGGTATGACGACCATAATAGATGAAGCCATATTTCTCCAAGTCGCTTAGTCGTGTGATGGTTTCTTCTGTCGCTTCATTAATACGTTGTATTTCTACTGCTTTTCGCTTCATAAGTAGGGTTGCTTCTGGATCATTCAGTATAGTATTCCAGTTTTCTAGGGCTTCATCCCATTGTCCATCTTCTAAAAGTGCGATGGCTAGCGCGTAGTAGGCGGCTGTATCTCCCAAAAAAGTGGCTCTTTTGAGAAACTCTATGGCTTTTTCTGTGTCTCCTGCTTCTATAAGCCAAACGCCTAAAACATAATTGAATAACTCAGGTGATAACCCTCTTACAGAAATAAGTAGGTCTAAGGCCTTGGAAACTTCTTGGTTGTAGTAATAATAACAAGCCTTTGCGAGTAACAAATACTCGGAGAAAGGCGCATTGCGTTCCTCTTCTAGTATAGGATTTATGTAAGCCAATGCGCTACTATCGCCTGTTGCTTTTTGATTGAGAGTGTAGTTGTACAAATAAGCGGCTATTTGCCAGTTGATTGTGTCTATCTTCTCTTTCTCAGGAAGCAAGGCTGTAGCCAACTTATTAGGAGTACGCTTCCGATTTGTATTGAAAATAGCATACTGATTAATATGTACGCTCAGTTCTTCTGCTGCTTGGTACTGCAAGGGTAGTGAATCGGGTAAAGTAGTTTTAGCCCAAAAAGAGGTTTTATTGATTTGAGCGAGCCGCTCGTTATCTACACGGGCTAAATGGTAGAAAGCAGAGTCTGGAACATTAATACTGAAGTAATAGAGTGCTAAGTTATTGTTAATGGCTTCATTATTAGGAAATTTCCTCAAGCCATTTTTTAAAGCATAAATAGCCTCTAAAACGATGTCTACTTCTGATAACTTATTACTTAAATTAACGTAGGCTTGTGGTGTTTGATCTCTAAAAGTGATGGCCTCGTAAGCTGTTACTGCTTCAAGTGGCTTTTTTCGCTCGTTAGCAAGTTTTGCTAAAGCAAACTGCGTTCTATTATTGTACAGATCATAACGCGCTGCTTTGGCATAATACAACTCAGCAAGTACCTCTTCTCCATTTACATAATGTACATCTGCTACATGATTGTAATAACCTGACACTGTTTGCCGATAGGGAAATACATCTACCTGCATCAGAATAATCGTAAAGATTAAATAACCCATCCCTTTAGAGATGTAAAGCGGCATACGTTTGTCATCTTGATGGGTGAAGGTAACTTCATAAATAGGTTGTTGCTCTTTATAGTTGTAAAAATTAGTGAGCACATATATTAAGAAGGCCAGCCCCCAAGCCAAATGGGTATACACAACCATGTCTTTGTAGACCTGTATAATAGGGGTATTCATCGTGGCTGAGGCATAGCCAATACAAGAGAAAGTAAGTACAGCTAGCCCTATGTAAAGTCCTGCTCCTATCGGTTTAAAAGGTACGTGTTTCTCAAAAAACGCATTTTTCTGTACACCCCAAAGCCCTATAATGGCAGAGATAGGTAAAATCCACAGATCGTCGATATAAAGAATGTCTAATTCTAGTATTTTAGCATTTCTAAGGAATAATAGCAGCAGATTGGCTAAATAAATGAGGGTAATCAATGTGAAGTGCTTCAGGCTGCTTCTTGCACTAGCAGAGGGGGATCGCGCTACTAAATAAAGGAATAGGTGAGGAATCTCGTTAGAGACAATGATAATAAAAAAGAGAGAAAGTAGAAAGGGTACTACCATGCCATAGTTGGCAAGTAGTAAGCTAGGCGCTGCTACTTGAGCACCCTCTATCAAAAACACACCCAGTGCCAAGTTGGCAACTAAGAAAGCAAGCCACCTTATCAATAAGGATACTTGTTTGTTAAAGGCAAAGAAAAAGTAGCTCATCAATACATTGAGCGCAATCATTCCTCCTACCCACCACTTTGAATAATCGCCATATACCAACAACATATCTATACGGAAGGTGACGACGGTAACCATAACAATCGTGACAGCCGCTAGGTACAGCCAACGCTTCAGGTAAGTGATTTGCGCCAGTAGCCAACTCCATACCATTACAAATAGTCCCAACCATATTTGCGCAGGGATTGTCTGAATAGTGATGTCGTTGTTCATAAACTTTTCCTGTACGAAATAGACGTCTAGACTTAGGGTAATGTTAAAGATTCCTTTCTGTATATCTTCTATAGGGAAAAGTGTATTTTCTAAAATGGGCTCCCTCTCCCAAGTGAGTGCCCAGCGATCTCCCAACGCATAGACGATAAGGAAGGTAAGTACTACTAGAAAAAAAAGCCCTGTAAAGAGGGCATATAGTTTTTTAGGGTCTTGTTTATTCCAGTTTTTCCAAAAAAGGAGCATATCGTTATGTTTTAGCAGGCTTAATAGTACAACGAAGCAAAGGTCTATTCTATTACTTTAGGTACTCTAAAGTAGTTGGCATCCTTATCAGGTGCGTTTAAAAGTCCTTTTTCGTGAGAAAGTGAAGGTTGTACCTCGTCTTCGCGAAGCACGTTTCGCTCTGCAGAGATATGAATGAGGGGTGTTACCTCATCAGTATTAACTTCGTTGAGTTTTTCCATCCAATCTAAAATTTTGTTTAGATCGGCCAACATGTCTTTTTCAGCTCCCTCATCAAATTCCAATCGTGCTAGGTGTGCTATGTTCTCTAATATCTCTTTTGTAATTTGCATATTTCTCTACATAAAATATCGAAATGCTACAAATATATCAAAATATAACAAGTATGCTAGGGTTCAGTAGTGGAAAAGAGGAGGTAGACGCTAGACTATTTAATGCATTAAACAGAAAAATCATCAAGCGGTTCATCGAAATCAGGAGAGATATAAATCTGTCCTTTTACACATCTAAATTTTGGTTTCTTTTTTTCAAGTTCTTTTTTTCTCTTGGTCAGTAAGAAGTCGATAAAGTCATTTACCTCAACTTTGAGGTCGTTGGGTAAGGCGTTTTTTTGAGTATATAATTGTATCGGCTTCATTTGTTTCGCTTTACATACAAAGAGACGAATCAATTTTAATATTTATACTTACAAGATATAATGCTTCCGATATCTGATAATAAAAAAGAGAGTGCAGCTTTTTGTGACTACACCCTCCAAATGCCTAACGTACGGTCACTTTAGCTTTTAAGCCTACTATTTTACTCCTTTCACAGTCACGCTCAGAATTTGTACATTGGAATTACGAAACTCCCTAAGTTCTGCTGCGTTGAGGTACTGTAACAAGAAGTCATCTGGTAAATACACAGTTTTTTCTTTCTCTACGGTCGCATCTTTGAAGCCTGCCTTTTCGATAGTAGCCAAGTAGTCTACTTTTACCATAGCGCCTGCAATGCAGCCCGCGTACAACTCAACAATCTCATTCATCTTACTAGTGAGTGGGCCAGAAACTACAATATCTGAAATACAGAAATGCCCCGAAGGCTTTAGTACCTTATGAATACCTTGGTAAGTGGCCAGCTTATCTGAAACAAGGTTTAAAACACAATTACTGATCACTACATCGATACTATTCTCTACTAACGGAAGATTTTCGATGTCAGCTAGGATGAATTCTACATTCTCGTACCCTAACTTCTGCTTGTTGGCGTTGGCCTTCTCGATCATAGCGGGCGTCATATCAACGCCAATTACTTTACCGCCTGCTCCTACCAACGAGCGCGCTACAAATACATCATTCCCTGCTCCTGCACCTAAATCGAGTACAGTATGGTCTTGTGCTATACCTGCTATGGCTACAGGTATGCCACAACCTAACCCATAGTCAGCTTCTGCTTGATAACCTGGTAATTGGCTATAATCCTCGCTAAAACCTGTGACTTCTGCATTGGGACCACAGCAGCTTGTTACGAAGTCTTGTGAAGGTGTACAACAATTCGTTGTATCATTTTCCTCATTAACAACGGCAGCATATGTTTCTTTGATCTTATCTTTTAGATTACTCATGATTAATAAATTTTGATGTTTACTTTAAAGACGCTCCCTCAGAAAAAAGACGCACGTTTCAAGAACATTTTTTGCTTGTATGAGGTGTAATAGAAAGGATATTACCATACCTATCAGCTTCTATTTTACAACACTGGTCAAAAACTTTCCTCAGTTGCTGTCTGGCGCGTTGTACAGTAGATTTCGCACCCGAGTAGCTCATATTCATTTTTTGGGCTAGTGCTTTCTGAGAGTAATTGCCCAGATCTACCAATGCCAATGCTTGTTGATGATGAGGTTTCAGTTGCTGTAGGAATGGTTCGAGACAAATAAGCAAAGTTTCTTCTGCAGCAAAAGGATTTTCTTCCTCGACGGCTACAGCCTGCTCTGATAAAGTAGAAAACGTAAAATCTTGCTGCCTGTAATAGTCTATGATTGTATTGTGTGCTATACGATATACCCAAGACTTGAGCTGGTCTTCATTTTTGAGTGATGCGTAATGTGTAAAAATCTTAATTAAAATTTCTTGATGAAGGTCTTTGGCTATCTCTTGGTCTTGTATACGCTTTTGCACAAAGCCCAGTAGCACTGGCTCATACGTTTCGATTACTTGGTTAATGGTCATATTATACTTGTTTTCAAGCGAATGTACATTTATCGCTTTATTGCAATTTAACGATCAATAATTATAAAAAATTTAACAACAATCTTTTCCTGATACTTCAAGCTGTGCAAAGAGTGCTGTTAGTGTTTGGGCTACTTGCTGCCAGACTGTTTTATTGATACAATAACACACGCTTGTGCCTTCTATATTTCCTTGTACAAGACCGATACGCTTCAGCTCTTTTAAATGTTGTGAGATAGTAGGCTGTGCCAGCCCTATTACCTCTACTAGGTCACCACATACACAACGATCAATGGCTAATAAATGCTGTAAAATAGCGATTCGAGCAGGATGCCCTAGTACTTTAGCGATATTGGCTAAGTGATTTTGCTCTTTGGTAAATATTTCTGTTTTGGTCAATCCCATACATCGTAATATTACGATTAATATTTTTGATAGGCAAGCCGTTTATATAACTTTTGTAAATATCTATGAGAAATGAGGTAGGGAGATGTTTGTCTAAGGTTGGTTCTACATTAGGGAATACGTACAGAATAGCTACTTTTTTATCGTAATGTTGCTCTTTAGTCAACACTCCTATTCTAATTAACTTTATCTTTACATTGAAATAAATTAAGCCATAAGATATTTAGTATTACACATTATAATGAGGTACCAAGAAATAAGAGCAGCGTACGATAATAAAACGATTACCGTTTACCAAGCATACAATAAAAATATTGCACTACCAGCCATCAAGAATAATAAGTTTGAGAAGCCTTTTTCCTTCAATCGCATGACGTGGATTAAACCTTCGTATTTGTGGTTGATGGAGAGAAGCAACTGGGCAAATAAGTCAAATCAAGAATTTATTTTAGGAATTAAAATAAAAAGAGAAGGTTGGGAAAAGGCCTTGTCGCTTGGTATACTCACTCATCCAGATAAAGATGTTTATGCAAGTGCGTCAGTTTGGGAAGAAAAGTTCAATGAGGCGAAAGTGCATATACAATGGGATCCTGAGCGAACCTTAAGGGGTGGAAAGCTAGAAGTTCGTTCCATTCAAGTAGGCATAAGCCGCTTTTTAATTGAGGAATATAATAATGAGTGGATCGAGGAAATAGTTGATATGACACCTCTCACAAAAAAGATCAACCAATTGAGAAAGGATGGAAAGCATAAAGAAGCCAAGCGGCTACTCCCCAACGAAAAAGTCTATCCAGTAAGTGATGAAGTTGAAAAGAGGATTGGCATAAAATAAGAAGGCATTGTAATAAAAATTTCAGGGCTGAATTTTATGTATTAGTTGCTTTATTTGCTGCTAAATGGTCATTCAACTGGAATCTATTTTGAGAAAGTATAGGACTGCCTTGTAGAATGAAAGCTAATAAAGGGCAACACTAAAAACCTTCGGTAAATACTTTTATAGCTATTAGGAAAATCATACGAATATTATGGCATCGAGTTATCTTGGCATATTTATACCATCATTAAATAGTGAGATAAAAAAATCACTTGAAGGCTTATGGACAGGCATCAAAATCGAAAATATGGCTAGTCTATATGAAGGCGTTGCGGTTTTTGATCTTCATTTAAAGTATGAAAACCCGACAGATTTCGATGAGTTTAAAAAAGATAACTTAGCGCTAGTTAGTAAACTGATTTCGCTTAGTGAAAAGCATCCAAAAGAACCAATCGTATTAATTGAGGAATATGAACACGGAGATGTAAATAGCTACCAAGGTGTCGTATATAAAGCAGGAGAATTGCTGCTAAATGAAATGGGAGATTTTAACTTTGTTTTTAGTAAGTTTCAAAGAGAATTTGAGGAGCATAAAATAGACTGGTCGCAATTTTATGATAAACGTTTAAATGATTTAACCTCATTCTTAGGCATCAAAGGAAGCCAAGTTAATTTATTCGAAAGTTGCTACGAAGAATAAGAACCTACCTACATAATAATCACTAACAATTTAGATGAATTAGTGAAGCAAGTACTGACTGAAGAAACCAAAATGGACATAAATACGGATTGGTAAAAGGTAGCGCATATTTGTGGAGAAAATGACAGCAGCCTTTGAACACAAGGAATAAGTAACTACAGTTTAGTAATTGTTATAGGGTAGCTTTAAAAACCGATAAAGTAAGAGGAAAGCGCCTGAACCTATATACAAAACTATTAAAGAATAAGAAATGAAAAAATTAATTCCATACTTGATAATCTATGAGCAATGCGAAAAAGCATTAGAATTTTACAAAGAGTGCTTCGAGGGACAGATCACTTTCCAACAAAGGTATTATGAAACGAAATATGATGTTTCCAAAGAATTTAAGAACAAAATTGCCCACGCAGAGTTTGAGGCTGACCAAATTCATTTCTTCGTATCAGACGGATTTGATGGACGAAAAACGAATGTAGGTGACAATATTGCGATGAGTATAAACTTCAGCGACCGATTGAAACAGAAAGAGGTATTTGAAAAGCTTAAAGTCGGCGGACAAGTAACAATGGACCTTACAGGAACTTCAGCGAATTCAACACTCGCTACTTTATCGGAATCCATTGGTATTTGAACTATGAAAATGTTGGATAAACCAGTGTACAAACACTAGCACTACTAAAGATAGCTGAATGTAAAAAAAGTAAAATTATAACAAAAGACGGCTTCGAATTATCTGCCAATTTGTTTGAGCCTAGTCGTTCAAATAGAAAAATCATACAAATCAACTGTGGTACAGGTATTCCACAGAAAGTCTATTTTCATTTTGCTCGCTACTTATCTAAACAAGGTTTTACTGTTATTACTTTCGATTATCACAGAATAGGAGCATCAAAACCAAGAAAACTACGAGGTTTTAAGACTAAGCCACAAGGTTGGGAACAAATTGATATGGTAAGCGTCCTCGACTGGATAAATGAAAAATACCCTGACTTTGGAAAATAATTATCTAATCGATAAATTATACTTGGTAGCGTCCTCGACTGGATACTGGAAGGATTTTTCCAATCGTTATAAATGGACGATACCACCCATTTGGTGGTTTATGATTCCTTTACACGTTTTATTTTATAGTTATGTAAATACAAAAAAATCAATTGGGGAAATAACCTTCCAAAAAGAGTGGCTATGCAGTTGAGGAAATGGTGGTTCAATAAGGCATATATGAAGTGTGATTTTGGAAAGTCAATAAAGAAAATTTACTGTGGCAATATCAACATTCCTCTCAAGTCAATTCAAATTGAAGTCGAGAAAATTAAATCAAAAGATATAAACTTACTCAAAATTAGACATACAGGCTGTTTTTCGAGAAAACTAAAGGGTACATTGTGGGAGAGCTTAGCCATGGAGTTAAATTGAAAAGCAATACCTAGCAAAGGTTAGCCTGGCAATAGCCTTAAGAGAGGATTAACAAAGCACTTATGAATATAAGGTATTTATTAGGCGTTATTTTTTCTATTCCACTGCTTCCTTTAATGTACTATCAAGGAAGAAGGATTCGAGCGAGCGTACCTCAACTACCAGAGGCTAAAGAAATACAGGGAAAATGTCGATCGAATGAGAAATCAGAAAGTACAATAAAGGTTGTTTTCCTGGGCGAAAGTACGATTGCAGGAGTTGGAGTTGAGACACACAAAGAAGGATTTACGGGGACATTCGCTAGTGAGCTATCAAAGTTACTTAACATAAATATTACTTGGAAAGTATATGCTCGAAGTGGATATACAGCACGAAGCGTAGAAAAGGAACTCATTCCAAAAATTACTGAGAAGCAAGTTGACTTAATCGTTATTGGCTTAGGCGGCAACGATGCCTTTACACTAAATCAACCTTCAAAATGGAAAGCTCAAATTCGTTCATTAATAGAATCTATCAACTCGATATTTCCTAAAGCGATAGTTATTTTTTGTAATATGCCCCCCATTAAAGAATTTCCTGCGTTTACACCCTTAATAAAGTTTACAGTTGGCAATCTCGTTGAAATTTTAGGAAAAGAATTACAAAAAGCTGTTAACGACTACAAGCATACATTTTACTTTGGAGAAAAAATAACCTTGAAAGGATGGGTAGATAAGTTTCAATTGAATGTAGAGAAAGAAGACTTTTTCAGTGATGGCGTTCATCCATCTAAATTAACTTATCAGACCTGGGCGAAAGATATTACCAATGAAATATCGAAAAATGAAATAATAAAAAACGCTTTACGAAAACATAAGGCTTTCTCAACTTGAAAAGACGATAAATGAGTCACTAACATTACAACATTTAATAATCCTTCCTAAGCAATGAGATTATGCCTATACTAACTGTCTATTTCGTACACTCCTGAAATCCTTTGCTGAAACATGAATATTCTTAAATTTGACATAAGAAAGGGTATTTACTTAACAGAAATCGATAGCTTTACTTCAGATTTTCATGAGCATCCGGCTATGGAAATTATTTTAGCAGAAACAGGGACATTTACCTTATCAATTAAAAGCAAAAGTTTTGCAAAGCTGAAATTTGCTATCATTGATTCAAATGTAGCACATAAGGTTTCCTTAACAGCATCCAAAACTACTTTTCTTCTCGTTGAGTATCATGACACATTTCTAAGAAACTATTTTTCGGATAGAAATCTTAAGATAATAGATGGTCTATACCTATCAGAAAATAGTTATAGTAAGTCGATGCTTAAAGACATCATTTCTGCTATTACATAAGGCAAGCTTCAAAGTCAAAACGACCCTAGAATACAGCAGACAATCGCCCTCCTTAATAAGATCATAGTAAACTACTTTGACCTAAAGGAAGAAATAAAAAAAATCATTCCTCTTTCTGACAGTAGACTTTCTCATTTATTTAAGCAAAATACAGGCTTATCACTAAAAAAGTATTTGGTTTGGTGCAGGTTAAAACATTCCATTGATGATTATCTAAATAGAAAAGAAGAACTTCTAGATGCTTTCCTTTCTAATGGCTTTTATGACCAACCTCATTTCAATAAATCTTATAAATCGTTTATCGGCTCTAGCCCTGTAAGAACGTACAAAAGCAGAATCTTACAAGAAATACCGCGACGTATTGAATAACTTTGTGTAATAAATTAAAAAGCATGAGACCAATAACGCAAAATGATTTCCCCGCTTTGAGAGCAGTAATTGACTCCAATGAATTGTTTCCTTCTGAGCTCCTCAATGAAATGACAGAGCATTACTTTAATAACCTTCACTCAGAAGAGATCTGGATAACAAGAGAAAAGAATAATAAGCCAATTGCTGTGGCATATTGTGCCCCTGAAAAAATGACCGAAGGTACGTACAATCTCTATCTAATTGCCGTCCATAAAAACTTTCAAGGGCAAGGTTTAGGGGCAGAAATAATGACATATTTTGAAACACTATTACGGGAAAAAGGTGCCAGAATATTAATTGTAGAGACTTCTAGCTTACCAAGCTTTACCTTGACTAGAAGATTCTATGATAACCTTGGGTATACAAGAGAAGCAACTATTAGAGAGTTCTATCAAAAAGGGGAAGATAAAATTGTATACTGGAAAAAGCTAAACGAATAATCATAACATAATACTGTATCAGCAACCAACTAAAGCCTACACCTTCAAAGTACCTTTTACCTGCTCAGAAATACGCTTGTAGTAGTTTTCGTAGAGGGGAAGAATGTTAGAAATATCAAACTCCTTCGCTCTGGCGAGGGCATTGGCTCTAAACTTTGGTAGGTTTTCGTCTTTCAGGATTGTAAGGGTATTTTTCACCATATCTTCTACGTCGCCTACATCGCTTAGAAAGCCTGTTACGCCGTGAATGTTCAATTCGGGGAGTCCACCAGTATTAGAAGAGATTACGGGTACCTCGCAGGCCATGGCCTCTAAAGCAGCTAAGCCAAAACTCTCTTTTTCAGAAGGCATCATAAATATATCAGCTACGGAGAGTACCTCCTCAATAGCGTCTAACTTTCCTAAGAAGTGTACACACTTTTCTACCTCGAGGTCTTTACAAAGTTGCTCTATCTTTACACGCTCTGGGCCATCTCCCACCAATAGTAGTTTTGCTGGAATGATTTCTTTTACTTGTGCGAATACTGCTACGATATCTTGGATGCGTTTTACCTTACGAAAATTGGAAGTATGCACCAGTAGCTTTTCATTATCGGGACAGATCACCTTCTTGAAGTGGTCTTTTTTCTGCTTTTTGAAGCGTTGCAAGTCAATAAAGTTAGGGATTACCTCTATCTCCTTCTTGATCTCAAATTGGCTATAGGTATCTTTGCGTAAATCTTCTGAGACAGACGTAATACCATCCGATTGATTGATACTGAAAGTAACGACTGGCTCGTAAGAAGGGTCTTTGCCTACTAAAGTAATATCTGTACCGTGTAAGGTGGTAATAATCGGCATCGTAATGTGCTTGGTAGCGAGTATCTGCTTGGCCATAAAAGCAGCAGAAGCATGCGGAATGGCATAATGTACATGAAGGAGGTCTAGTTTTACGCTTTGTGCTACATCTACCATTTTACTAGCCAATGCTAACTCGTAAGGAGGATAATCAAAAAGTGGATAGCTAGCGACTTTCACCTCGTGGTAGAAAAGATTTTCACTGAAAAAATCGAGGCGTGCAGGCTGTGTATAGGTGATGAAGTGTATTTCATGGCCTTTTTTGGCTAATGCCTTACCGAGTTCGGTAGCTACTACCCCGCTTCCGCCGAAGGTAGGGTAACACACAATGCCTATTTTCATCTTTTCGGAAAGTGTTTGATTAAAAATAATTTTTCAACTTTAAAATGCACAATACGATTTATCTCTCACATAGAACAAGCAAGTAGAACATAAAGTTTACAGCACTTTAATTCACACTAGTATTGTTATATCTGTTTATTTATTTGTATATTCTACAGATAAATGCGGCTGTAGCTGCTTACAACGAACCTAATACAATTGTTCACTCTCTGAAATATACGCTATGGTATTAAGAATTTTTACCACCCTCGTCGTATACTTGAGTATTTGTGCCTGTCTGTTAGCGCAGAGTAATGCGACACGTTTAGGCTTTCATTTTACCTCTCGTCATATAAATTTCCACAAAATTCCCTTTGAGATGCATAATAATCTCATTGTGGTTCCTGCCATTGTAACCAATGGAGCGTACATAACCGATACGCTTAATTTTGTAGTGGATACAGGCGTAAACCCTACTATTATTTTAGACACTACCTTGAGAAATCAATTGGCGTTGAATGATGACTACCGTAATGTCAATATCCAAGGGGCCATCAAAGACTTGGTTGTAAAAGGGCAAGCAATTCCTTTTTTAAATGCTTACATAGATAAACTCGCATTTGAGCAACAAACTATTATTTTTTTAGAAAAAGACCTTCCTTACATTTCCTATTATGCAGGTATCAAGGTACACGGCATCGTAGGGTATGAATTTTTCAGAAACCTTGTCATCACCATCGACTACGAACAAAAACTACTTTATTGCTATACACCAAAAAAGTTTTATAAACGTAAAAGGCGACTAAAAAAACTCTCTTCCATTCCTATCACATTGGCGCAAAACAAGCCTTATGTAAAGGCAACGCTCTACAAATATAACGAGCAAGATACACTACAGAGAACAGTAAATTTACTTGTAGATACAGGCGCTGGCTTCAGCTTATCTATCGAAAAAAGAAAAAAGGTGAAGGATTTTATTCCTAGTACATATAAAGGTAAAAAAATAGGTACTACCCTTACGGGCGAAATTTTAGGAGAAGTAGGACGCTTACCTTACTTTGAACTAGGTACCTTTGGATGGCAGGGAGTGATTACTTCTTTCCCAGATAGCGTTAAAGACGAAAAACTATACCGTGTCGATCTCAATAGAGATGGTATTCTTGGGGCAGGTATTCTAAGTCGTTTTCGTCTTACCTTCGACTACCTTAATGGAAAGGTATGGCTTCGCCCTAATAAAAAATACAAACTACCTTTTCAGTATGCCTTGTCAGGGATAGAGTTAGTCGCCATAGCCCCTAGCTACAAAATGTATAAAATCGCGAGAGTATACCCCAATAGCATCGCCCAACAAGTAGGTTTGGAAAAAGGAGATGAGTTGGTAGCCATTAACAATACAATGGCGCGTAAACTTAGAATAGGGCAAATTTATAACATGATCGATAAAAAAGTAGGGCAGAAAGTCAACTTATTAGTAAGGCGTTCGGGACGTCTTTTGTATTTTAGCTTTCGTTTACAACCCGTTCCCTAGTATGAAGTCTCACTTGCTCACCCACGAGTATTTTATGAATATTGCTTATCAGCAAGCACTTATCGCTGGACAGAATAAGGAGATTCCCGTTGGAGCCGTTGTGGTGGCAGATGGTCAGCTCATTGCTAAAACGCACAACCAAACAGAACAGCTTAAAGATGTAACCGCCCACGCAGAAATACTCGCCATTACCGCCGCCACTCATTTTCTAGGCGCCAAATACCTGAAGAAGTGTACGATGTACGTAACCTTAGAGCCCTGTACAATGTGCGCTGGAGCACTGTACTGGGCGCAGATAGGGACACTTGTGTATGCAGCAGACGATCCCGATCGAGGTTTTTCGAGTAAGGCAGCTCCCATTTTGCATCCGAAAACAAAAGTCGTGAAAGGCATTCTGGCGGAGCCTTGCCAGCAGCTTCTTCAAAAGTTCTTCAAATCCTTGAGAAACTAAGTAATACCTGAACAGTTTACGTTGGATACAGTTTATTATGGTAAAACATTTTTTTCACGTTTTAAACAACATTCAGATTATGGCATTTTCTCAGAATCCGCTTCCTTATGCGGAAAACGCTTTAGAACCTCATATTGATCAGAAAACGATGAACATTCATTACGGTAAGCACCATGCTGGCTACGTGAAGAAATTGAATGATGCCGTAGAAGGTTCAGACCTTGCCAATGCTAGTATAGAAGATATCTTAAAAAATGTAAGCAACCATAGCACCAAAGTGAGAAACAATGGTGGTGGGCACTACAATCATAGTCTTTTTTGGGAGGTACTCTCTCCTAATGGTGGCGGTGAGCCTACAGGTGCTTTATTGGAAGCGATCAATAGTAAATTTGGTTCGTATGATGGCTTTAAGGAAAAGTTCAGCGAAGCGGCAGCCACTCGCTTTGGTTCAGGCTGGGCTTGGCTCATCGTTACAGATGGTGGCGCCGTTGACGTGACCTCTACTCCTAACCAAGATAATCCGCTTATGGATATCGCAGAGGTAAAAGGCACCCCTATTTTAGGTTTGGATGTATGGGAGCACGCCTATTACTTAAACTACCAAAACCGCCGTCCTGATTACATCAGTGCTTTCTTCAATATTGTTAACTGGAGTAAAGTAGCTGAGTTGTACGAGAAGGCCAAGTAGATAGTAAGATACAGATAGACGAAATCCACTTTTTACAAAGTGGATTTTTTTATGCGTATTGATGCATTACTTACTGTATTTTTTATAGACTTTTCCTCTTCCTAAAAACTGCACCCACTGTATAAAGTTAAATTCAAGATGATCGAACATCATACGATCGCCTTCTATTGAAAGGTGTAAGTCGGGTGTCCAGCGTAAATTGGTACGTAATAAGCTTGTCCCTGTCTTTGTCACGCGAATATCCCATCCCGCAATAAAGCCAAGTGCTGGTTTGGTTTCTTGGTACGTTTGGTCGTTCACCTCTACGGTGAGGTTTTCTATAGCACCTGTTACGCCTACGTAGGGTACAAAACCCAGCCAGTTGAAGAGATTTTTGTAGGCTTCTACCATAAAGGAATGCCTTCGCATTCTTATGGAGGTGTCAAAGCCTCTAATACGATCGCCAAAGGTTCTATAAGATACGCCTACGTTCATATCGGGCCGATTAAAGAAACGCCCGAAAGTGATATCTGGCATTAAGCCACTAGAGTAGGTATCTGCCAAAAAGGGATAGTTCTGCTCGAGAAAAGAAGAACGAGACATCTGCAAACCTGCAGAAGGCCCTACGCCTATGTACCAAGTACTCAAACGATTCTCTTTTTTCAGTATTTCATGACGCTTGTTCAGACTTCTCCAAGCCTTCTCAGTACGATAATCTCTATCGGTATCCCAGTAGCGGAGTACACTTACATTGAATGTCACTGGATTAAGCGTAGTATTTCCCTCTTGCTCTGGCGAGATGTAGTATTTAAAGTTACGAGTAGATTGTAAATAGGCCGATGCAGCAATATGTAGTTTATTTGTGGTGTAGGCTAAGCCAAATTGTACAGGAACCGTCATCCGTGTGTAGCGAGGTGCTCCTTCAGTGTAGTTGTCGCCTTCTATCTCGTGACTGTAAGAGGACGACCGAAAGCTTATTCCTAAAAAAGGACTAAGCCGCTTGGGTTGTAGCTTTACGGGAAAGAGTCGAAAGCCTGTTTCTACACCTTGCCTTATATCAAGTTCTTGAAAATCATCAGGTGTTGATTGCAATGTAAGAAAGCTTAGCGGGAAAGTCACATAAAAATCAGCATAGCCCCAGAAGTGTACACCTCCAATCGTTACTCTTGGTACAAAGCCGCTACTAAAAGTAGTGTTTCTAAGATTTTCTCCTTGCAGATAGTCTGTATCTCCATTGGGCAGGGCTAGTATATCTCCACCTAGTGTAAGCCAAGCGAACTTTGTACTTCTCTCCAAGTAGCGCTTTGTGTATACGGTATCCACCTGCGCTCCTACTTTTAGAGCAGCACAACAAATCAATAGGCAAGCTAAAATTCTTTTCATGAGATGTTTTTTTAGTAGCGCTTATTTATTTCTTAAATCTTTTTCTAAACGCTGTAATTGTTCTAACACTAGTGCATAGTTTTGAAGCTGATATATCAGTTTAAACTGATACCCGATAATCACATTTTCAAAGCGATGGTCTGTTATAAACTCTCTGTCGTTTACAGGATAGAAATTACTATAGCGGATATTATTGAAGAAAAACGGCGTCACGAAGCTATTTATGTATACTTGTGTACCTTGCTCCATTTTCTCTAAATCTTCTAAGGCATTGTAGGCATCAATGATATTTTTCCTGAGCCGAAAGTCTCTGATAAGTCCCCAACCGTCTGATTCCTGAATATATTCGATCGTAATTGTCGTAGGCCTGTAGTCGATCGTATTGGTAAGCTTTGATGATAGAAGCCCTAACCTCCTATCCCCGTACCTTTGTTTTCGTAAAAGTGCTCTCAAAGTATCTACCTCTTGCTTACGTACAGTGGCTATAGCAATCACCTTCTTGAGTACTTTAATATTCTCACGTGTTTCGTCTTGGAAGCTACTCAAGTAGTGATTGAGCTGTTTACGTGCCTTACGATCTTCGTTCCAAGCATCTAGCCTAAAAGCCAAGGTAATACCTATGATAACAATGAGAAGATCTGCTATCTTAGCTTTCCAGTCTATTTTAAATTTTAGTTTCAATTTCTTCATAGGCAATAGGTTAAAAATATATGGTACTCTCTAAATATATAAAAAGTAAGGCAGATTATAAACCGTAAAGTAAGCTATACACCTCTCTACTGCTACTTTACTTCCTTTAATGCTGCTGCTAATACCTCTAGATTCTCAACGGTAAGGGTAGGTGTTATTTCCCAAGGGTCTAAAGTGGCTTCTTTTGAGCGTTGCACCCAAGCACTTTGCATTCCGTATGCCTGCGCACCTATCACATCAAAAGCATTACTGGAAATAAGCCAAGTGTTTTCTTTTTGTGTGCTGGTCTTGTCGTTGAAGTACTGATAACCTTCTGGATTAGGTTTAAAAGTTTTTATGGCTTCTAAACTTACTATCGCTATAAAGTATTGCTCTATTTGCGCGCCTTTTAGGAGCGTTTTTACTGCTGCCTCACTTCCATTAGAGAAAGCATAGAGTTGGTAGTTAGCTTCTTTCAAGAGGCTAAGCCCTTTATTGACATCTTTGAAGGCAGGTAAACGTGTATATGTATTGAGTAGTATTTCTTTCTGCTCTTCACTCATTATGACTTCATATTTGTTACAGCAATAATCCAAGGCCTGCGCCGTACATACTGAGAAGGGTTGATACTGTTGCATCAGTCCTCGCCGAAAGCTATACTCTAGCTGCTTATTTCGCCAAGTCTCCATAAATGTAGTGGCTTGTTGTCCTACTAGCGTTACTAGTTCATCGTAAACACCCGATGTATTGATCAGGGTACCATATACATCAATCGCTAGTGTCAGTCCCATGGTTATTTTGCTTTTGTGCCTCTCCATTTTGATTGCCTAATGTAAATTCTTCAGGAAAATCCAATGTTCTGATAGGGAAAGGAATTGTAATGTCTTTTTCGTCAAAGGCTTCTTTCACGAGCATAATAGCTTCGCTTTTGGCTTTCATCACCTCAATGGCCGAAGTGGAGTTGATCCAGAACCGTACTTGAAAGTTAATGGAGCTATCTCCAAACTCTTCCCATAAAAAGAGGATATCTTCACGGTCTTGTATGGCTTCAAAAGCCTTGGCAATTACGTCAATCACAAGTTCTTTCACCGCTCGTAAATCGGAATCGTACGCGACCCCACATTGTAAAATCACTCGTGATTGTGCTGTGGTAGAGTAGTTTTTGATTGGGCTTTCTACTACCAATTTATTGGGAATGTACACCAAGTTATTGTCAGGTTGCTTAATAGTAACAGCTCTCAGATCAATATTCACTACTTCTCCTTCAAAGTCGTTGCTCTGTACCCAATCACCATACTTGATATGGTCAATGTAAGAAAGCACAATGCCCGAATAGGTATTGGCCAGTGCCCCTTGTAGTGCCAAACCTACAGCCAAACCTGCTACCCCAGCACCCGCTAAAATAGTGTTAAGCGCTTTGCTAAGATTGAGGACGCCCAGTACTAAAAAGAGCCCAATAAGAATAACGACGATAGAGATGAGCCGGGCAATCAGGTTTTTCATAGATTGCTGGAGGCTGCTTCTCTCTAGTAGCTTTATGGCAAGTTTACTAATGTATTTAGAAATAAGTATCGTAATAACGAAAACGATGGCAGCTATAATAAGATTTGGTAGGTTGACTAAAAAAGTGTCAAGCCAGTCGCTCAGCTTCGTTATGATTTTGTTCCAAGCGTTGAGTAGTCTGTTGTGCATTCCTTTGTATGCTTATGGGGTTAATGCTTGACATGCATAACTCGCAAGGGGTAAAACTGTTCTTTTCGTAACGAAATTTTATCTTACAAGAGGGCTTATTGATAGTACTTTCTGTAGAACAGACTATAAGCTACTAGAAAGTTTAGTGGTATTGCTAACCACCAATAAGGGAAGAACACCATAAAAAAGTAAAAGACATACAGCAAGAAAATAATCTTTATAAACTTTATCAGGGTTATACCACTGTTCAGTAAAGTAACCTGATACAGGCTCACTATACTAATTCCGAAAAGTATTACTCCTAGTGCTTCAATAGTTGAATCAAAGTTCAATAATAATATAAGGTGTTCAGGTAGCGTAATAATCAAATAGGTAAGACCTATTACAAAAAATATATAGACTCTTCTAACAGGTAAATTCTTGAGCAAACCTAAGTAATTAATTTTAAATTGATGTAAGTGATAAATAAGAAAAGAGTGTGCCGTAGCTATCCCCAGTGCTTTGATATAGCTGCTAACAAAAACATCCTCTGAGCTAACCAATAAGTTGGTCACCACAAATACCAACACTACCACAAGCTTGGTAACTAGGAGCGCTATTTTTAATTGATCTCCTATATGGTATAAGAAAATACCATAAATTGGTTTTCGCCATCGATACACACCCAACGAAAACACCTGTTTTTCACCTAAACTAAGCTTATTGATCTGCCAAGTATAAATAATGCCGCAAATAGCGATGACAAGTAGGGGAAAAGCTACCAACACAAAAGAGGCTACATAGTATTCATAGGTGAGTCCTACTAAAAAGGAGAAAATGCAATAAATTAAAAAAGGGATTAGTAGGAGTAACTGCACAAAACTCCAATGAAGCCATTGTCGAGTATATCCCAAGGCAGTAGTACTGTATCGTAAAAATAGATTTTGTTTGTCTTTTAACTGTTGTAGTACATATTGGGCACTCTTTACCACGTATACCAATAATATAACATAGAAAACGATCAACATAAAGGGATTTTCCAGTAGGGTAAGCACTACTATGAGATTATAAGCAGTGATTTCATCTTTAGTTAAGTGTGTTTGGTTCAAAGGTGCAATGAAGAAACCATACAATAGAAATGTACAAATAGAGAATACCAGAAGCCCCAGGTGTCGTTTGTAAAAGCCTCGTACAAAAATTTTGATAAGAATTTTAGTGAAGGGCATAGTCAACTAATTGGGCGGTTTGCTGTGCCACCAATAATATTTCTGGTGGAGGTTGATTTGTAAATACTAAGGGTTGATGAGAACTAATCAAAAAAGTTACTTGGCTCTTAGAGTATTTTTCCTCGATCCATTGGTAGATAATATGCTTCGAAGCTTCATCCAACGTATTCATGGGTTCGTCCAGTAAAATCATCTTGGGAGAGCCTAAAAAAGCCAACACAATAGATAGCTTTTTGAGCATCCCACTTGAATAGGTAGAGATCACCTCTGGAAGATAATCTGTCATTCCTAAGTCTGTTAAATAAGGGGTTGCTGAGTCGGTAGAAGTCCCTTTTGTATAGGCAAAGAGCTTGATTAAATCTAGGCCAGTCAAGAAAGGAGGGTAATGCGGCTCTGCTTCTGAAAAACTGATAAGCTTTCTGTAAGCATTTGGCTTCTTTCTTAAGTTGTATCGCTCCTCTAAAATCACCTCCCCTTTGAAAGAGAGAAGACCTGCTAGCGATTTCAGCAAAGTACTCTTCCCTGCACCATTACTTCCTTTTACCCAATAAATATGGGTGGGTAAGTGAAGAGACGGAATCTCTAGTATCTTTCGGGTACCATATGACTTCTCAAAGGCCGTAATCTTCAGCATTTCTTGTAGGCTTACTTTACAAGATAAGCCATCTAGCCATTTCCTACAAGCCTTGTATAGTTTGAAAGTAAATAAAAGAGTGGGAAGTTTTTATTTCAATACGAAGTGTAGCGCTTTAATAGATTACATACTGTAAAACTATATTTTTTATAAGCACTTCTTCTAGTAAATTCTTTTTAGTCTGCTTATTAAGCTTATGTGTTCTATTTATTCTTAATGCTCGTCTCCTCAAAAAACCAAAGGAGGTAACGGACGAATAGTGTGGGGTTTTCGTTAACAGCGAAGTAACACTATTCTACGACACTCCTTTAGTAACTTTAACATTTGAAACTATCTTATAAAAAATGAAAGGGTAATAAGCGAAAAGCGTATGCTATCAGCGTGCTACCGATTACACCATCGGCTATTCCTAGCCTTGCAGGACTCGAACCTGCATCTCTCGAACCCAAATCGAAGTAACGCTTTTCTACGACACCTCTCATACTTTTAATCTTTTACATAAGGTCTATGAGACCATTATACCAATAAGTTTGCTTATCATACGAAAAAAGCAAGTTTCAACGCCTCATCTCAATGAGACTTTGTATAAAACTGAGAAAGGTAATGGGCGAATAGTGTGGTTTTTTTCGTTAACAGCGAAGTAACACTACCCTACGACACTCCCTCAGTGTTTTTATTGATTTTAAAAATTAAAAGGGTAACAAGCGGTAAGAGCACGGTTTGGCGCGCTGTCCTATTTACACTATACTGTCCTTTGTCGAACAGCAGCCGGATTCGAACCGACACCTCCCGCGTACAAGGCGAAGTAGCTCTTTCCTACGACACCTTTTAATATTTTTGTAAGCATGAAACTAAAAAAGGTAATAAACGCACAGTGACGATTCATTTTGAGCGAAGTAACACTGCACTACGACACTTCTTTAGTGTTTTCATAGTTACTTAAAAAATCAAAGAACTTGATGATATCCTCTGCTAGGTTATCTTTTGCGTGGGCTTTCGCCCACTTTATTTATTGTAATTTACAGTTCAACTGTATGAATGGTCGCTAGCGCATCTTCTCCTTCTTCTACTGCCGCTAACACATCGAAGATTTTATCAGACCAACCTGCGATCAAATGTACCTCATTCTTTAGAAGTTGAATTGGCACTTGTCCGTATCCTGCCAAATCGAATAAGTACAGCTTTGCTTCAGGCGCTACCTCTCTTTTGTAAGTAAGCCACTCTGTCTGGAAAGCCTTCTCATCTATACCGCTATTCCACATTTGTACATCCGTGAAAAACATCACTTTATCTACTACTGTTTTGGAGCGAATCAAGTCGGTAATCACAAGGTGTCCGTTGGTAGAATAGCCTACTTTTCCGTTCATTTTACGTAACTTCTGTACATTTTCTAGCACATTTCCCTGTGGCAAGCTTACTTGCTTCCAACGATCACCAAAAATACCTGTGATTACGTTTTTACAACGGTAGTTCATCAACATACTCAACACCAAACCGATGTCGTAATACTGAATGGCACTTTTCTGAGACACATTCATACACATTGAACCAGACACATCCGAAGCAATTAGTACGCGTGTTTCTAAGCCAAAACCTTTTACGTTATGGATACTTGCTTGTACGGCCTTTTCAAGGGCTGTCAGAATAAGTCCTATGCGGCTTAGTTTTAATTTAGCGATTTCTCGATAAGCGGCTAAGAAACGGAAAGGGAACTGCTTTGAGCGACGTACCTTTTCAGGGTCTGCCAATGTATCAGCTACTTTTTGCGCGTGGGCATGCGATACGTGTGCTCCTAAGATATTTCTTAGGTTACGCAGTAAGGCCATATACCCTAACTTACCGCTATCGATCAATTCCTCCCACTGCGCTCTGATCGCCTTCTCCTTTTGTTGCGCATTGGCAAACGTTTGCTGTCCTACTTGTGAAAGGGCTACCTCCCAAGTGTAAGGGGTTGTCAGCGTTTCTTTCGCGATTTTATCGAAGATCGCTTGTTGTGCCTCATCTTTTGCTTTAGGGTGTACCAAGAAGAGTGCATCTCTTAGCTGTACTTCCCCTGCGCGGTTATATTTTGCAAACTGGTATTCATCGAAGTGGTTAAACGCCATCGCTAGTCCTTTCTGGATTTGCTTAGAAAGCTTTTTCAACTTCTTGTTTCCTTTGCGCAAGTTCGACCACTGGTAGTAAGCCAATAGCTCTGTGATCTCGTCGGCACGCTTTACTACTCTATTTACCGTACGGCTTACCAAGTTACTACCAGAAGCTAGCTTAGCTAGCTCTACCACCAACACGATAGGAATACTACGTAAGTGCATTTGCTCTCTCGTGTAGATAGCCAATTGCGCGATGAATTCAGGCGTTACTTCCCATAACAACTCGTAAATACGTTGCATTTTAGCTTCCGCATTTTCGTAGGTGTTGTTGTCGAGGCTTGCAGTAACCACGGCTGTATACAATTCTAATTCAGGGGAAATCGTATACGCTACGCCACCTGCATGGTTTTTAATTTTTTTTGCTTTCGATTTTACTGTGTTAAATTTCATAGTTACTTTCTTTTGATTGTCTTGATGTTTCAAAGTTGGGGCACACCTACGCAGTCTTTTTGCGTAGTTTTATTTTTTTTACTATTTTTTTGAAAATATTTTTTAAGTGTAATCTAAATTTCTCATAATCAGATTATTAATAAATAAAAATAATTATAAAAATGCCTGCTAATCGAAATGCTCTCATTCGCTACAAGACCATTGATACCTGCTTACGCAATCGTTTCCGCCGCTGGACCCTGTCCGATCTGGTGGAAGCCTGCTCAGAGGCGCTCTATGAATATGAAGGAATAGACAAAGGAGTAAGTATACGTACAGTGCAAATGGATATTCAGATGATGCGTAGTGACAAGCTAGGCTATAATGCACCTATTATAGTAGTAGATAAGAAATACTACACCTATGAAGACCCAGAATACAGTATTACCAATATTCCACTTTCTAATCAAGATATTGCTCGGCTCGATGAGGTAGTACAAATTTTGAAACAGTTCAGTGGTTTTCGACATTTTCAAGATATGAGCGAGGTAGTACAAAAGCTTCAACACAAGGTACATATTCACCAACACAGTCAGCGACCCATCATTGAGTTTGAGAAAAACGAGCTACTTAAGGGATTGAACCACCTAGATGCCCTTTACCAAGCTGTGCTAAACCGAACAGTCTTAGAGATTACCTACCAATCTTTTCGTGCCAAAGCTCCTTCTACTTTTCTATTTCACCCTTATTTATTGAAAGAATTCAAGAACCGATGGTTTCTGCTGGGTAAAAGAAACCAAGAAACAACTATCATGACCCTAGCACTCGATAGAATTCATACTAGTAAAGCATTACCAGAGGAATCCTTCTCCGAAGATGGTAATTTCCACCCAAGCGATTATTATAGAGACATTGTAGGGGTGACTAACACCAATACTCCTACTGAGAAAGTTGTAATAGCCGTTGATAAATACAACGCCCCCTATGTAACGACGAAGCCCTTACACCATTCACAGCAGATTGTACAAGCAAATGAAGATGGGAGTGTGATTATTATGATTTGTGTAAAGATTAATTTTGAGTTAGAAAGGGAAATTCTTGGTTATGGTGACAGTATGCACGTATTGCAGCCATCGCGCTTAAAGCTTCGTCTACAACACAAGTTAAAACGAGCACTTAACGCGTATGAACATAATGAGTAGCACTCGATACAGAAACGATTTCTTGGTAGTATCCTTTCAATTTCACTTGGTTTATGCACTTGCTGATTAAACGATAGCACATTACATAAATGCATTACAATAGTTTTTTATACTATATGTCATTTTTTTATGGAAAATATACCTGAAGAACAGCTTCATACTGTCAATATAGATGTGGCTTTATTTAGTTTTCTGTAGCAATTAATCTTCCTCGCTATACCTACATATTTTTTCGTACCACTCAAATACTTTCTCTACTAAGTGATCGTAGGGAACAATTTCTTGTAGTATCTGCATAGGTACTGTCTTTAATTGCTTGATGCTTTCTTGGCTGCTTTGCGCTGCTTGTTCATAGTTGAAATCGGCTTTTATCAGTGTATCAAGTATAGTGATGAAGTGCTTCGTTCGTTGATGATATACCTCTTTCAGCTTCCTATGTGCGTACTTGACTAGTTTATTTATGTAAAAGGTCGCTTTTTCCCAATTTTGTTCTTTAAGAAAAAGTAGGCTAGTCACAATAAGCAAATGTACTTGATAGGTTTGTTCGTCTTTTATTGAAGCAACCGATGCCTGTTGCTGTACCTCTCTGGCACGCAAGCTTGTTTTTGTATACAAGGCAAGGTATGCATTACACAACCACCAACGTTCTTTCAAAGGTGCGGAGGTATATATAAAGGCCTTTTGGTGGGCTACTTTATCGGATACGGTTCTCGCAAGTAGGTAGTTTTTGCCATACATCGCCAATAAGAAATAGTTATGCATCAATGCAAAATGGTTTTCTTGACGAGATCGATAAGTCTTCATATACTTTTTACAAAGTGAGAGACCTTTCTCCACTTGTCGCTGATAGAGGCAAGCAGTTGTTTGTAAGTAAAAGCTATGTTGACAAAAATAGGCACGATCGTTTGGCGTTGCTGTAAGTGATAGCATGCGATTGGTAGCCAGTGCTACTGTTGTAAGGTATTTATAGTCGCCCACTGCAAGGCAATACTGGCTAGCTACCTTACTGTAAAGATGGTGAATCTTTATGATGTTAGTCTGACCAAATAGTGCCTTTATCCTCTTAAGTACACTTTCTATGTGTTGCCTTTCTGCAATAATAGGTGTGTAATCAGCGTTTATCAGAAACTGTACCTCTCTATGTAGATCAAAAGCTTTCCCATACTGATCCTGTAAATGATCATAATGTATTTTTTGTTGACGATAAGCTGTGTAACGCACCTTGTTGCCTTCTTTAAGGGCGTAGTACCCTAGCTTATCTGCAAAAAAGCTTACCAGTTGAAATGCTTCCTTTTTTTCGGCTTTTTTAAGTGCTCTTCGATAAAGCCTTTTAGCTGTTTTTTGATCGCCTGCGAGGTCTAAGAGGGAAGCTTGCGCAATTTCTTGATACAAAGAAAAGTCAATAAGTCCTTCTTCTTTATAACGCCAAATATCTTGTGATGAAGGTATTTTTATTTCAGCGCTTCTTTGTTGTAAAGGTAAGTTCATAAGTCAGTAACTTCAAGGAGTAGCGTAATTACAGAACACTCCTTAAATATAGCCTGACAGAAATATAGACGAAAAACAGCTAAAAAACACCGTATTTCACCTATTAAAATCACAACAATACTTTATGTATTAAAGCTTACTAAAAGCCCTCAAACGTAAATATAACTTATTATATTGTAAATATATGTCTAAAAAAATGAGTGATGACACAACATTTTTTTCTTAGATAGTTATTCTTGATAGAACCTATACCACTATCTTACAAAGTATACTTTAGCGATCTTATTATCTTCTATTTTATAGATAGCGATGGCTTCAAAAGGAGACCTACCAGGAATTCCTTGAATGCGTTCGTGGTCGATCACAGTATTGCCTTGTACAATTCTATTGACTAACTCACAGTGAAGATCAGGATATTGCTCAAAGAATTTTGCATAGCGTGGTCGCATCTTTTCTTTTCCTTTATAGCTCAATTCGTTAGGAAACGTATAGACTTCCACCGTTTCGGCATAAGGTACTAGAAAAGCGTCAATGTCTCCATTGTTATAAGCATCGAGCTGCTGTTGGGCTAGCAAAGCTGCCTTAGTGGCACTTGCGTCCTGCTTATTGTCCTGCGCTTTGGCTAGATAACTGAGCGTAAGGCTCAACAGAAATACTAATGAGGGTATTATTTTCATATTCTACTTTTTAGTGTCATTATTCCAATAAACGTAAATTTTTTTACAAATATGTCGATAAGTCATAGAATGTAATAAATATGTAAACTATCTTTCTATAAATCAACTATAGGATCGTTTTTCCAAAATTACACTATCTTTCATATGAAATAATCGACAATTATACTGAATAAAAATCATTATATGTATAAATAAATGATGCTATTTTTATATAAGCAACATATAGGAACTTCTACATATTTTCAATTTTAGTACAATTTAAACAACAAACCTTAAACATCATGAAACAATTATTTATTATTTTATTGCTAATAATGCCTCTGTGTATTTTACAGGCGCAGGAACAAACAAACGCTGGATTGGGTCAGCGCTACATGCCAGATAGTGACCCTAATCTAAACCCTAGTTGGGACTGGAGAACAAGCGCTAGTCAAAGAGTACATTACCAAACCGATAATGGGATCGGTTATCGAGATGTCTACACTCCTTTTTTTACACAAGGACATCCCCTCAATACAGTATCAGAAAAAGATATGGAACCAGCAGATGGATGGGTACTTGTCTATAAAGACTTTGGTACAGAGACTTCTGCACCAGAACTCCCCTTCTTTGTGCTTTATAATAAGTATCTGGGAATATTGAGGGTAATGATACACAATAGTCGAGATGTGGGCTACAACCAATTTGAAATGAGACTCTACTTCAAGAGCCAGAGCTATACAGGAGGTGTGCTTACTTTTAGTGATCCCACGAACACAGCTTTAGACGATTACGATAAAGGAAAGAGTGAAATATTTTTGACCTCTGCCAATAGATTTGGCGGCTGGATCTGGGGCGATTTTCAACTTTTTGGGTATGACCCGAATATAAGCTCAAGTACACAACTTAGGCTGGATGTTTATGGCGTCAATATAAGTAATGTGAACCTTAGCTCTACAGAGTTTACCATAGATGAAGTGTTATCAGACGCTAATCCTGGTGGTAGTAAAAAGTCTGTCGATATCTTAGATGCTGCCAGTAAGGGAGCAAAATTCTTCTCAGATCTGTTTAAGCTCACCAAAGCTTGGGGAGAAGCTTCCTCTAAAGAAGCCGCAGCGGATAGAAACCCTTGGTGGAAAGCAAGAGTAGATAGCTATGTGAGTGGTGGCCTTACTAATGGGCGTGCGGTTGTTGAAATATTTGCAGCAGTAAGCAGTTTGGCAGGTTTTGTAAAAACCTTTGTAGGTGGAAAAGACAAAGCATTACCACGACAGCCGATGAGCTTTGAGGGAAACATATCCTTCAAAGGAAGTATCACTACTTCTCCTCTTCCAGTCTTTTCGAGAGATTTTGGGCTTACATACATTGGCAATGGTTCCAGCCCTTCAGATTACTACAGGCCTTTAAATAATATCAAATGGGGCGTGTTTTCGCTCAATACAAAACCTACCGTTGACCCCTATTATGATGAAGAAATAAGGTGTTTCTGGAATTCACACTGGAATGAATGTGAGTGTGATGATGACTATTCTCCCCCTCCTTACGGAAGTAGTTTCTCTCACTATCAATTTGCCAATATCAGCTACTCCGTTAATCCTTATGCAGGGATGACACTTAGTAGTATAAAGTTAGCTTATGTTTTTGATAATAAAGAACCAACAGACTTTTATTCTATTACAGCCTTTAGGGATGTCAAAGCAAGCTCACCTAGTGGTATTGCCGTACAACTGACATTCACGATTAACGGCACTACTGCCAACTACGATAACGAGATTGTTGTCCTTAAGGTGTATCCCTTTAAGTCGTCTGGTAACAGAAAGTCTACAGGTCGTACTATAAGAGACGATAGTGATTGTGATGGCAATAACAGATTAATGACCACAACGAATGACCCAACCAAGGCCATCATTGCTCCGAACCCTGCTGATGAATCAGTGAGCATTTCTTATAAGCTTTCCGAAAATGAACAAGTAAAAGTTATAAGTATCTTTGATCTCTTAGGTAGAAAGGTAGCTACAATAGAAAATAACGAACCTGTAGGCAAACGCTTCATCACCAACGAATGGGACTTATCTAACGACCAAGGGAATAAAGTTGCCGAAGGAACGTACATCTATAATATTCATACCAGTCAACGAGTGATGAAAGGAAAGATCATCGTCAAGTAGTATAGCATTACTACATTATAAAAATCAAGTCAGAAGCCACTACAATATGTAGTGGCTTCTTGGTATATAATAATTGCTACTACAATGACCTATTAAAGCATTGGCTCACTATAAATACAGTAATCAAGAGGAATAAACACACATTTATATAAAATCTCTCCATTAGGTATTATATATTTGCCATTCAACCAAAAGCTGCTTTTCTATGAAGACTGTCTATTGCTTATTGACCTTCATTACTATACATATACAAGTCTTCTCTCAACTTAATAACCAAGCCTTTGAGTGGCCCATTTCGGTAGACTCCAGTCAAACGGGACGGATACGTTTTCAACTAGGCTACCTTGGCTACCTTAAAAATAACGAGTACTTTGATGGCATTGCAGATGGTTACACACTCTTTGGGCAACAACTTCAACCCAAAGTTACTTACCAACCTTCACCTAACTTACTCATCGAGGCGGGGCTATTTATGAGGCAAGATTTTGGTGAAAGTACTTTCGCAGAAACGGAGCCAATC
Source organism: uncultured Cytophagales bacterium (assembly GCA_937911505.1). Classification (GTDB taxonomy): domain Bacteria; phylum Bacteroidota; class Bacteroidia; order Cytophagales; family Thermonemataceae; genus CALEMF01. The sequence goes on along the minus strand of CALEMF010000017.1, from coordinate 17,843 downwards.
TTTACACTCAAATATCAAAAGAAGCACTTCAGGCTAGTGTTCGGTACTTTGGAGGGTAACTTACAACATAGGTTAATTGAACCCCTGTATGACTTTGAGCGAGTTATTGATGATAGAATAGAGCAAGGTATACAGTTTTTATATAAAAGTGAGCGCTTTAAGGCTGATGTCTGGACTAATTGGCGAAGAACCATTCAAAGAAACCGTAATGAGCAAGAGGAAATTGAAGGAGCTTGGTACTTTCACTATTTGATGAATCCGAAGAGTCGTTTTCAGTCAAAACTTATTTTACAAAGTAGTCTCTTGCATCGCGGTGAGCAAAGCAGTCAGAGTAACCTACCCATTTATACTACACAAAATCACGCACTAGGCTTTCAAACACGTCTCGTTAATGCCAATGCAAGATTTTTAAAGGGACTAAGTATGGAACACTATGCACTACTTTTTACAGTAGATAGTGATTCATTGACCTTCAGTCAAGGTGCTGGACTTTATCTTAATGGAACTCTCCATACGAAATGGGGTGACTGGATGACGAGCTACTGGCGTGGTAACGACTTTATTAATCTACTTGGTGGAGACTTATACAGTTCGGAAGCAAGGATGGGAGGAACAATCGAACCACAAAGAAACCTCCTTATTTTTAGATGGCTTAAAGATTTTGAACTGATACCGAGATGCTACCTTACTGCTAGAGCAGAGCCTTACTACGATCTGGACAACGACCTACTTGAATACAGCTTTGGTGTGTATATCAACTACCTATTAGATGTACCCATTAATCGGCAAAAGAGAATTTTACCACAATTTTAAGTGATGGGTAAGGTTGGTGGATAATAGCCATTATGACAAAACACCAAGAAGTAACTATTAAAACAGTCGCTTCTTGGCATTGCACTCATCTCGCGTTCATAGTGTGAAATAATACTTTTATAGCTTCCTTTTCAAAAAATCAGTCATCAGTTGATACAGATGTAAGCGTGTATTCCCCCCATAAATACCGTGATTTTTATTGGGATAATAAAAACTCTCGAACTGCTTGTTCGCTTTGATAAGTGCATCTTGTAGCACCACCGCGTTTTGGAAGTGTACATTGTCATCACCTGTGCCGTGTACCAGTAAGTAGTTCCCCTTCAGCTTTTCAGCGTGGTTTAAGGGAGAGTTGTCATCATATCCCTCGGGGTTATCTTGTGGGCGTTGTAAATAACGTTCTGTATAGATAGTATCATAAAAGCGCCAGCTCACTACTGGTGCTACAGAAATAGCCGTTTTGAACACCTCTGCTCCTTTGGTAATACAAAGTGCTGCCATATAGCCTCCGTAGCTCCACCCCCAAATACCCATTCTTTCCTCGTCTACATAATCTAATCCTGCCAGATACTCAGCCGCTGCTATTTGATCTTCCGTTTCTAATTTTCCTAATTGCTTATAAGTCGCTTGCCTAAAGGCTGCCCCTCTTCCACCAGTTCCTCTATTATCTACACAGGCTACAACATAACCCTGTGCTGCTAGGTGTTGATACCAAAAGTAATTGAAGGTATCCCAGCTATCGAGTACTTGTTGAGAACCTGGCCCACCATACACAAACATGAGTACAGGGTACTTTTTATTTTCGTCGAAATCAGCGGGTTTTATCATCCAAGCGTTAAGTGCAGTTCCTTCTTTGTTATCAATCGTAAGGAAGGTCTTTGGTGTGATTTGGTAGCTACCCATTTTTTCCTGAATCGCTTTGTTCTCTTCTAGTACTTTTATCAGCTTTCCATCTTTGGCACTTCGTAGCGATGTGACAGGGGGCGTGTTGGCAGTACTATGTGCGTCTATATAGTATTGCTGGTCTTTACTCATATTAATACTATGGGTGCCCTTTACTTGAGAAAGCTTCTTAACTGTTCCTCCTTTAAAAGGAACTACATATAAATGACGCTCTAAGGGACTCTCTTTCGTGGCTGTAAAGTAAATCAGTTGCTTCTTTTCGTCAATGCCTGCAATTTCGCTTACTTCCCAATTCCCAGTTGTAATCGGTCGGATCATTTTCCCAGACAGATTATAAAGATAAAGGTGTTTATAACCCGACTTTTCACTGGCGTGGATAAATTGTTTACCTTTTTCGAGGTAGGTCAAATCATCGGTAAACTCTACATCTACATAAGCTTTACTATTTTCTGTCAATACAGTTGTTGCTTTACCAGTACGTACATCTGCATGGAGTAAATCAAGCTGGTTTTGTAAGCGGTTCATCCGACGGATTGATAGTAGATTGGCATCTTTTGTCCACTGCACACGAGGAATATAAATATCTTGCTCGCTACCTATGTCCATTTTTTGAGAGTTTTTGGTTGTTATATCATACACCCAAATTTCTACTGAGGCGTTCTCCTCTCCTGCTTTGGGATATTTGAAACGATAATCGGTAGGATACAATGCATCCCACACTTGCATATTGTACTCTTTCACTGCGCTTTCATCAAAGCGATAGTAGGCAACTTTTTTACTATCAGACGACCAGAAAAACGCTTTTGCAAAGCCAAACTCTTCTTCGTATACCCAATCGGTACTTCCGTTGATAATTTCGTTCAGCTTTCCATCTTTGGTAATAGTAATCTCTTGCTGGTCTTTGAGGTTCATCAAGAAGAGATTATTATCTCGTACATAGGCTACTTGCTGACCATCAGGCGATAAAGTAACATAGGACACTTTCCCATTTTTGGAAATCTGCGTAAGTTGCTCGCTTTTCGTATCGAATACATAATAGTCTGCTTTGAAAGAGCGCCGATAAATAGGCGTTACATTACCTTGTAAAATCAATTGGTCTTCTGTACGATTCAGCTCATAAGCGGCTATTTTGAGGTCTCCTACTCGTTCTTTAGCTACCAGCGTTTTGACAGGCTGGTTGGTCACTACTTCATACTGTATCACCTCATTATCGAGTAAGGCAGTGTAGTATTGTCCGTCATACATCCAATTAGGAAGCTCAACACTCTTTGGATAAAAGGTGTAGCGCTGCCAAATATCTTCAAGGCTTACTACTTTCTTACGCTGCGCCTGAACGGAAGTAGTTAAACATAATGTTATAATAAGGAGTATTTGTATCGTTTTGTGCATAGAATATAAAAGTTATTAATAGTGTGTCTTAACTTTAACGTGAAAATAAGCTTTAAAATTACATGACAAAATTATCTAGCTGATATTGGCACAAAACTTGAAACATGGCTTTTCAAATGTTTTTTGGTTTAGAATAGATATATATTCCCAATAAAGAGATATAATTTTGTTTGTTTATGTTGTTTAATTGTTATCAAAAAAGCCCGCTCTTTTAGAGTGGGCTTTTTTTTGGTATACAATATTCTACTTTCCTATCGGAAAATATAACGTACACTTAGCTGTGCTTGCCAACGGCTACTGTTGATTCCTGAATCATCGATTGCCGCAAAGTCATCTATATCATCGTTGCTTGGATCAAACTGGAACTGAGGAATATTAGTACCAGAACGATACCCTGCAAAGTCGATCAAACGGTAACGGGAGATGAAACGTCTTCTACCCCAATCCTGATTTAGGAAGTTAGTAAAGTTAAAGATATCAATACCAATCTGTAACTTATTCTCTTTTCCTCCTGCATTAATTGTAAACTCTTGTAAGAGCTTCACATCAATAATATGCTCAAAAGGCGTACGGCCCGCATTACGAGGCGCCACCTGACCACGATATTTGCTTAGGTAAGGATCATCCTCGATAAACCGATCTAATGCTTCCCACTGCTCATCTGTCGTAGCTACTACCCTACCAAAATCATCTGTAATAGGTATTAAGTTGATTTGGCTACGATTTTCAGGTACATAAATCAATTGATATTGAGTACGCTCATTAAATCCTGATTGATCGTTTCCAGCAACAGCGCCTGCATACGTATAGGAGAAGCGATCACCAGACTGACCATTGTAAAATACAGAAAGTACAGTAGAGGCATTATCGCTGTACTTAAAGCGATACCCAGCATATACATTGATACGAGAACCTAAGTCAAAGTCAGAGAAACCTAGTTCTAGGTTGTTCTTGTCAGTAGATTCTACACGACGCCAGTTAGAAGAGTTCTGAGAAGAAGTACCGTCGTTCAGTGACATCGCTCTTCCAAAGGTATAAGAAGCCCCAGCAATCCAGTTGTTAGTGAAAGGCTTCTGTACCGAACCTGTAATGTTGTAGGTATATCCTTCGTTGGTATTGTCGGCCCATATCACACGATCATAATTATCATCTACTTTGTTCCCTTCATATATAGGGCGGTAGTCGTCGTAGTTAGTTTGTAAAGTATTAATAGGTCGCTCTACGTTTAAGTTACGATAGTATACCGCATTGATGTTGGTTGTATAAATACCTTCTACTGTACCTACCAAGCCTAGAGGTAATTTCCAATCCACAGCTAAACTAGTACGGAATACCTGAGGAAATCTAAAGTCTTCAGTAAACAAGTCAATTTGACTTGGTGAAGCGCCTGCTCCTACGATGTCGTTACCATTATAGTTCTGAGGGTTAGGATTAAAAGGTAAAGGTTCACCATTAGAAGTTAGTGTTGGATTTTCCACTTGGATACTTGCTAAGAACACCCCGTTGTTGGTGTAAGCACCACCTGGCCATACAAAAGGAATACGTCCCGTAAAGATACCCATTCCTCCTCTAAGCTGTACACTTCTATCACCCGTGAGGTCGTAATTAAAGCCTACTTTAGGGGAGAAAAGGACTGTACCAGAAGGCATATTACCACTTTCTGCTCCGTCTAAATCACCCCACTCTGCTCTAAGCAGTGGTAACGTGTTTTGATTGAAGTCATCGTTTACTTGAGGTTCATCTAAGAAAATAGGAATATCAATGCGTAAACCTCCAGTTATCTTTAAACGACTATTCACTTGGAATTCGTCCTGTACATACCAACCTGTCTGTAACACATTGAACTCAGCCGCTGCGTTGGTAGCGTCATCACCTACAGCATCATCAAAGCCACCATTAATCACATATGTTCTACTAAATTCGGCTGGCCCTGCATCATTCAAAAAGTCATCTATGCTATTATATTCGTAAAAACCGAAGTTCTCGCGAACGAATAAATTATATATACTGTAAAATTCATTATGCGTACCAAAAGTAATGGTATGACGCCCTTTAAAGATAGAGAAGTTGTTGGTGAGGGTAATCACATCTTGGTTCAACTCGTTTCCAGTAGAGAATCTTTCTGAACCAAAGCTAATTTGTTCGTTCTCACCGTCTTGAATTCTCACAAAGGGAAAAGGATCACCTGTAATATTCCTGTCATCACGAACAGCCGTATAGCCTAAAATAAACTTATTGGAGATATTTTGGCTGTTATAGTTCCACTCTAATGCAGTAGAGTTAGTAGAACTAGGGAAAGACTCTTCAAAGTAAAAGTTGTTAATTATCAATGCTGAACTCTGTTTGGCTTCCGTCTACTCAGCATACGAATAACTATGTCGTAAGCTGATTTGATGGTTATTGTTGATGTTCCAATTCAGCTTGGCAAATATCTTATTACCATTTTGCTCACGTGTGTTATCGCGGAACCCACCTGGATCATAGTCATAACGATCAATAACCGTTTGGCGTAAGTTATCTAATTCAGCAGGTGTAGCATCTCCTCTGTAGCTGCTTTCGTCAAAAGGCTGAGCGATTTCGTCTCTTTGGATTTCTCCGTTTAAGAAGAAGAAGAGCTTGTCTTTAATAATAGGACCACCCACACGGAAACCTACCGTTTGTGCAGTAAAGTCACTCAACCGCTGACGATCAAAATCCTCGTTGTCAGTAGGGGTACGTCCTGCCAATCCTTGGTTTCTAAAGAAGTAATAGGCTGACCCCTCAATATTATTGGTACCACTACGGGTAACAGCGTTGATACCACCACCTGTAAAACCACCAATAGTTACATCATAAGGAGAGAGCGATACACTTAATTGCTCAAAAGCATCAGGGCTTATAGGCTGAATGCCTGACTGCCCACCGTTGGTTCCACTACCTGCCAAACCGAACACGTCGTTGTTTACAGCACCATCGATAAAAATAGAGTTGAAACGGTTGTTCTGTCCTAAGAAAGAGATCGCAGGACCGTCACCTGTTTCTACCAAACCTGCCTGAGGTGTGTAGCGCAAGTAGTCTGTCAAGTTACGAGAGGCGGTAGGCGCAATGTCTTGGATTACCTCACCGCTAATTACCGTTTTAGCACCCATACGGTTGCCGTCAAAAATATCGTCTTGATCAGCGATAATGTCTACCCCCTCCAATTGGACAGCGTCTTCGCTAAGTTCAGCAGTTACCTTGAACTCTTGTCCTAATTGTAAGTAAACTTCACTAAGCTTGAAGGAGCGATAACCTACGAAATTGACATCAATCACGTAAGGGCCCCCAACATTCATGTTACGAATGTAAAAGATTCCTTTCTCGTTGGTTACTACACCATATTCCTTGCCTGTAGGTTGGTGTTTTGCGGATACCGTTGCACCGGGCAAGGTTTCCCCCTTGTCGTTGGTTACTACCCCTGTCATAGAAGAGGTAGTAATTCCTTGAGCAGAAGCTGTGTACAGCCCCGCCGTCAGGAAAATAAGTAATAAAAGATACAGATGTTTCATCTTTTCGATGTTTTATTTGTTTGTTTATCGGTGCAAATTTATATGGTATGCCATTACAGGTATTCCTTTATAGGTTAAATTATTATTAACAAGTGGTTCGTTTTTTTACTTTATTTTAATCTAGTACGCCAAACAGAGAATTTGTAGGTAGAATGCTTTGATAATAAGTTCAAAACTCATACATTTGCAATCCTTTAAAAGAACAATAACAGAATTGTATCATGAAAAGAACATATCAGCCTTCTAATAGAAAGCGTAGAAACAAGCATGGTTTTCGCTCTAAGATGAGCAGTAGTAATGGTAGAAAGTTGCTAGCTAGAAGAAGAGCAAAAGGAAGAAAGAAGTTGACAGTTTCTAGTGAGAGAAGACACAAGGCCTAAACCTGCCATAGCCTTTATCCTTGTTGAAACCCAACCAGAAACTACCCAAATCAGAGATACTCCATAGTAAGAAAGATATTCAGGAACTGTTTTCTAAAGACAGTTCCTCTTTTTACTTATATCCCTTTAAGCTTATTTTTAGAGGTAAGGGGCTCCCTCCTCTTTCCTATCCACAGGTTCTCTTTTCAGTTCCTAAAAAATTTCAGCGTAAAGCGGTAGATCGTAACCTCCTTCGACGACGCCTGAAAGAAATTTACCGCCGTAATAAGGCCACCTACTACAACGACCGCTTCTTGCCTACTACACTCGCGATTATCTTTACCTCTAGGGAGTAGCATACTTATTCCTTTTTAAAGCATAAAATGATATAAGTTTTCTTCGCTTTAAGAAGTAAATAAGTACTTTTTTAGTATATTAGAAACTATCCGCTATCGAAATTCATTATCATCGTAGTAAAACAACTTCATAACTATGTCGAAACGTATCAAAAGTCTATTGCTACTTTTAACAGGCGGTCTTGCAGTAAGCCTATGGGCCTTTAAGCCAGACCCTAACGATAATGCCTTTGAAATCGCCAAAAATCTAGACATTTTTGCTACCTTGTACAAGGAGGTCAACACTTACTATGTAGACGAGGTAAACCCTAGCACCTTGATGCAAACAGGCATCGATGCCATGCTTAAATCGCTTGATCCCTACACCAACTATATTTCAGAAGATCGTATAGAAGATTACCGTACCATGACTACTGGTGAGTACGGAGGCATTGGTGTTACCTTTAGGAAACATCACGACAAAGTGGTCGTTACGATGCCTTACGAGGATGCACCTGCTATCAAGGCTGGTCTAAGCGTAGGTGATGAGATTGTAGCAGTTGATGAAGTACCTCTGAAAGGCAAGAGCTATACAGAGATCAGTAAGCTGTTAAAAGGACAGGTTAATACAAATATCAAGCTTTTGGTAAAAAAGTATGGTGAAACGACCACGCAAGAGATAGAAACTAAACGAGTAAAGGTAAAAATAAATAACGTGCCTTACTTTGGTATGGTAACGTCAGACATTGGTTACATTCAGTTGTCAGATTTTACTTCCAACGCTTCTCAAGAAGTAAAACAAGCCCTAAGTACTTTGAAAGGAAAGGGAGCAAAAAGCATTATACTGGATTTAAGAGGTAACCCTGGTGGCCTTCTTAACGAAGCGGTAAATATCTGTAATATTTTTATTCCTAAAGAGCTGGAAGTAGTAAGTACAAAAGGAAAAATAAAGGAATGGAATAGAACTTACAGAGCACTTAATCAGCCTATTGATACTAAAATTCCCTTGGCTATTCTCACTAACAATAGAAGTGCTTCCGCTGCCGAGATTGTCTCGGGTGTCTTACAAGACTACGACCGAGGAGTGCTGATTGGACAGCGTAGCTTCGGGAAAGGACTTGTACAAGCTACTAGACCACTTTCTTACAATTCACAGCTTAAAGTAACAACCGCCAAGTATTACATTCCTAGTGGGCGTTGTATACAGGCACTAGACTATAGCAATAAGGATGAGTTGGGTAATGCTGCCCGTATTCCAGATTCTCTACGTAGAACATTCAGAACTAAGTTAGGACGCAAGGTGTATGATGGAGCAGGGCTAGAGCCTGATATTATTCTAGAGCAAGACATGCTAGCACCTATTACTAAAAGTCTCATAAAGAAAGGATTTATCTTTGACTATGCTAATTTGTATGCTTCTAAAAAGCCTTCTATTGCAGATGCAAAGACTTTCCAACTCACAGATGCAGAATACCAAGCCTTTGTCAGTTGGCTAGAAGGGAAGGATTATGATTATGTAACAGGTTCTGAGAAAAGTCTAGAGGAAATCGTAGAGGTAGCTAAAGAAGAGAAATACTACGACGCGATCTCCACAGAAATCGATCACCTGAAAAAGCGTATCTACCATAATAAAGAAGCTGATCTTTCTACTTTTAAGGAAGAAGTTAGAGAAGCCTTAGAAAGAGAAATAGCCATTCGTTATTATTATGAGAAAGGTGCTGTAGAAGCTAATTTTGATGATGACCAAGAGATTCGAGAGGCTATTGAACTTCTCAGTGATGCTGATCGCTACAAAAAAGTATTGAGTAACCCATAATACACTTCAGTCGACACTACAATATTTAAAAGGAGACGTTAACTAGTTAGCGTCTCCTTTTAAGGTAATACAGCCAACAGTTGTTGTAGCTGTATCTGTTGGGCACATTGGAAATGTCCCTCTGGGCAAGCCGTATGTCCATGAATACCACAAGGTCGGCAGGCCAAGTGAGTTGGCGTTTCGACTACGTGCGCTTGGGTAGCCAAAGGATAAAAACCAAATTGAGGGATAGTAGAGCAATATACAGCACAAGTAGGCGCATCCATAGCAGAAGCCAAGTGCATGGGAGCAGAGTCATTCACATAGTTCATAGTGGCCTGTGCCATAAGAGCGGCTGACTGAAGTAGGGTAAGTTGCCCAGCCAGGTTTGTAACGTTTGCACGTGTACTTTTTTCTATGATCTGATCGCAAGCGTCTCTATCGCTTGGGGCACCCAACAAGTAGACCTGATAATGTACTGGTAGCTGGTTGAGTAACGCGACCCATTTTTCAACGGGCCACTGTTTTGTAAACCAAACAGAAGTAGGTGCTATACAAATGTAAGGGCTTGTTAAATAATACTTTACAGCCTTTTTGTCGGCTAAAGTCGGGTACAAGCGAGGCTTACTGGCAGCTTGATCAGTAAGGTGCGCAATAAGTGCTTGGTTTCGCTCAATCTCGTGCCAACCTTCCTGAAAACTATGTAAGATTTTTTTACTGAAAGTAAAGGCAAGCGGATTTTTATGAAAGCCAATGGTATACTTAGCGCTGGAAAAAGCGGTAATGAATCCCGTAGAAGCAAAGCGTTGTAAGTTGATAATGAGATCGTAGCGTGCCTTACGAATCCCTTTTACTACTTTATAGAGATTTTTGTATTTCTTCTTTTTCTTATCCCAAATAATCACTTGATGTAAGTAGGGATGCCCCTCAAATAAGCTTTCGTTTCCTTTTCTTACCAAAATACTTAGTTGGCTATCAGGGAAATATTGATGGAGTTTCTCTAGTAGGCCAGTGGCCAAGATAACATCTCCAATGAAAGCAGTTTGAATGATTAAAATGCGTTTGTAGGTGCTGGGCATAAACGGGTAACTTTTCTTAGGCTGAGGCTACGGGTAGGGCCGTATCAGCGATCTTTTCAGAAGGGACTGTAAAGGAGAAGGTCGTTCCTTCATTCAATACGCTATGCACCGTAATTTCTCCCCCATTTTTTTTGACAAATTCTTGGCATAAGATTAACCCCAAGCCAGTACCTGACTCATCGTCTGTACCTTTTTGAGATTGGCTCACATCCAAGCGGAAGAGTTTACCCATGACTTCTTCTGACATTCCCACGCCATTATCTGTAATGTCAACAATCACTTGGTGTTCTGCTCTTTTAATAGTAGTGGTAATCATGCCTCCCTTTGGTGTAAACTTAATAGCATTCGAGACAATATTGCGTATCACAAAGCGCATCATATTTTTATCTGCAAAAGCCACAGGCTCACCTTCTATAATAATATGTAGGCCGATGAGTTTATTCTTAGCTGTATCGCCTAGCACTTGGTAGGTTTCTTCTAGTATTTCTTGTAGGGCTACTTTTTCTGGTTCAAAATCCATATTACCCGTTTGCGAGCGCGCCCATTGTAATAGGTTTTCAAGTAAATTCTTTAGATTGATGACGGAGGCGTCAATTTTTTGAGCAAAGGAAACAATCTCCTCTTGTGTGAAGGCTTGTGGGTGTTTAATCAGTACTTGTAAGAAACCTGTAAGCGAGTTAAGAGGACCTCTAAGGTCGTGTGATATAATGGAGAAAAACTTATCCTTCGTTTCTACCAGTTCCTTGAGCTGTTTCTCAGAAGTGACCAACTCACTATTTTGTGCAGCAATCTGCTCATTTTTGCGTTGTAAGGCTTGGTTGAGTTTTCTTCCCTGTACAAAGCGTTTGTATAAGAAAATCAAGAGGATAAGAATGATTGCTGCAAAAGCTCCCACTATATACAAATACTTTTTTTCTCTTTCTTTTTCACTTTGTAAAAGGGCTATTTGCTTTTGTTGTGCTTTAAGTTGAAAACGTGCCTCCATCTCTTTCACTTGATGGCTTACCTTCTCATTAAAAATACTATCCTGTAGTTGTTTGTAGAGCTCATGGTACTCCAACGCCTGCTCATGATTGGCCAGCCTTTTATAAGTATCATAAATTTCAAAGTAGGTTTGTGCCATTAGGTATTTGGCTTGCAACTGCTTAAAGTTTTGTAGCGCCTTACTAAAAAGGAGGACGGCGTTCTCATAGTCTTGCGCAGCTTTGTACACCCTACCTAAGTTATAAAGGCTTGTGCCTAACCCTTTGGTATCTGTGGTAGTTTTGTAATATTGAAGTGATGTCTCATAGTAGCGCTTTGCTTGCTTGTACTGTGTCTGTTGAAAGTAAGTGTCTCCCATATGATTGTAGGCAACAGCAAGCGTATTTGTATCTCTTAAAGTTTGGCTAAGTGTCTTCGATTTTTCGTAGTAATCTAGTGCCCGTGCATAATATTTTTTAGCTAGGTAGCAAGTTCCTAGGTTATTATACGTTTTTGAAACACCCTTTTGATCATCCATGGCTTGGTAAATAGTAAGGGCTTGCCTCAGATAAGTAAGCTCTTTGTCATAGGCTTCTAGATGATCATTCAAAGCTCCTAGGGCATTGAGTGTAGTTGCCAGCAGCAGTGGCTCTTTTAATTCTTCAAAAATTTCTTTCGCTTGTAGTAGGTGCTGGAGGGCAGTATCGTATTCACTCCAGTGTACGTAGATTTCACCTATCCCTAGTAAACTCCTTCCAACGCTCTTCCTGTCATTCATTTCCTTACTAATCGCTAATGCCTTATTATAGTGTTGATAGGCACTTGTGTAAGCATCCTGCTGCTGGTAGAGGGTTGCTAAGAGGTAGTAAGCTTCGCGTTCTCCTATAGGCCAAGCAGCTTCTTGTGCTTGTGTAAGCGCTTCTGTAGCAAGTAAGATCGCTTTCTGTGGCTGCTCTTCGACATTGGCACTACTTAAAAGCTGTTTAATTTTTTTGGCATTTGATGGAGGGTTGGGTTGGGCTTGGAGGAGCGTTCCAAATGCATAGAGTATACAGATAACAGAGAAAATAGTGTGTCTCATAAGAAGTAGTTCAACTTACTCTTCTGGTTTTCAATATCAATATTAAAAAATATTCCTATAAACTACATTTTTACCTACTTCTATTTTCGCAAATAATTTCAAAATGACACTTTTGCAGATTTTTTTCTGATTTTTTTATTATCTGGAGCTATTTTTGGGAAAGAATTCATAGTTTCATCCCATCGTATTAGGTTTTTCCCAGAAAAAAGCTGAAAAACCTATTATTTAGGATTTAAAATACTTATATTTGAGAAAAAATTAATTTCCAAAATTTTATGGCTGTTCTAACACAAACTAATAAACCTAAGAACTTCATATACGATCGTGCTAAACATCACTTCTTGGGAAATTTTCCGAGTGTTCTTCCCATTGAGCAGGCGTATGTGCACATTGGTATGTTTTTAGGTTGGATTTGTGAAAATGACTTATACAGTGACTTTTTTGAAGAAGAGGCAGCCTTGCAGATTCTTCGTTTCAGAAGACGACAAATTAGCTGCTCCATACTCAGTGCTGTATGGGATGGTTATCTAGGTTCTGAGCTCTTCAATGAAGAAGGAAATGATTTTTGTGTATTTTACTACCAAAGTGGGAAATACAAGAAAGACTATGAGAAAACGCTAGCAGCTAACCTCCCTTCTATTTACCACGTAGAAGATAATTGGGATAACTACGAAAAAATAGGTAAAAAGATCTCTTCTCGTTACAAGAAATGGAAGCAAGACAGAGAAACGAAGGAGGCTGAGAAAGAAAACAACGAAGAAGAATAAAGTCCAAAATCACTCCTTTGTATCGTAGAAAGACTTCAGGGACTCATTCTCTGTTATAAAGTCTGATTTCAACAACTGAATGTAAGCCTCTAGGATATCTGATTGCTCAAGGGTATCTAGCTGATATACCTTATTGGTAAGCTCTTCCAAAAGGGTAAGTATACTTTTATTGAAAAAAACTTCCGAGTTATCTAGCTCTAGGTATTGCTGTTTCTTGATGTTCTCTTCCTGTAATGCTTTGAGTCGTTCAGCAATTTGTTTTAATTGTGTGAATTGTTGTAACGATTTTTTCTTATTTCGAATAGCTTCTAAAATGTGAGTATAGTAGCTAATCCTAGTTTTTACAATTTCAAGATTACTTTGCGCTGTGCTGACCAGTGTGCGCGCTAGCTCGATATGCTCTGGATGAATCGCCTCTAAATAATCATTCTCAACAAAATAGATATGCTTTTTTTCTTTGTAAAAATGATAGATAAGATCAGGACGTGTAGGCTTTTTTTTGGCTAAATGAAGCCGATATACCGAATTATAAGCTTCTAATATACTTTCTTCTAAATGCTGCGCAAGTTGTTGGTCTTTGTATAAATAACGACTACACTGCCTTTCTAAGCGCGCCACCTTCTCTACTACTGGTAAATGCTGCTCCTTGTAGTGATGCTGTAACCTGAGTATAAATTGATTATAAGCATCATCGTCATTATACTGTGTCCGCTTAATTTCCACTGACTTTTCTTTAGGCAGATTAATTTTAACTTTACTTACTTCTTTAATACTTCTTACCTGTTCAAAGTCCATCTTCTCCAATTGTCCAATCACATTGCTGTTAGCATTGTAAACGCTTATGGCTGCTACTTCTTTCAGGTAAACAGTTTGTGGTTTTCTCAAAAACCTTGGCCTCAGCAATCGATCTTGAAAAAGAGAAAGCCGACGAGGCATTAGTTTACGCCCAATCTGCCTGCCAAACCAGAGGCCACCTCCTAACCCTACCACTTTGAGCGTTAAGGGGGGTACGGCTATCATAACGCCCAAAGCACAGAAGAATCCTACTATGCTCAGCCATCCTGACTCTTGTTTGGATTTCAACATCCATTCAGCTTTCTTTTTCTTCATATCCCTTATAACTAAGTCTTCTATAAATTTAATATATTTTCAGAAAGCATTTTTTCAATTCACCTTAGAATTTAAGATATTTGTATAATAGTGAGGCTGGTATAAAACCTTAACAAGGATCAATGTAAGCTTACATTCACTCTCTTAATTACCTGCCTGCTTTATACCATTCGTCTCAAACCCTTTAAAAATATTTAATAATAGTTGTATTGGTTTAGTTTATAAAAGCTTAAACCATTCTTCTTCACTGAACGTTACACGCATAAAAAAATAGATCGTATGAGCAACCTCCAAGACCCAACACAAGAAGAAATTTTACTTAAAGAAAACGAAAACAGGTTCGTTATATTTCCTATTCAATATGATGATATATGGCAGATGTACAAGAAAGCAGAGGCAAGCTTTTGGACAGCCGAGGAAATTGACCTATCACCCGACTTAGCCGACTGGGAGAAACTCAACGATGGAGAAAGACATTTTATTTCACATGTATTAGCCTTTTTTGCCGCTAGCGATGGTATTGTAAATGAGAACTTGGCACTCAATTTTATTAATGAAGTACAGTTAGCCGAAGCACGTTGCTTTTATGGCTTCCAAATTATGATGGAAAATATCCATGCTGAGACCTACTCTTTATTGATCGATACCTACATCAAAGATGCTAAGGAAAAAGATCATTTATTCAATGCAATGAGTACAGTTCCCTGTGTAGGGAAAAAAGCCGACTGGGCGCTTCGCTGGATCAATAATGGTTCTTTCGCAGAAAGACTGATTGCTTTTGCTGCGGTAGAGGGTATTTTCTTTTCTGGTAGCTTCTGTGCCATTTTCTGGTTGAAAGAGCGTGGAGTTATGCCAGGGCTTTCTTTCTCTAATGAGCTTATCTCGAGAGATGAAGGTTTACACTGTGACTTTGCCTGTTTACTTTACACAAAGTACCTAAAGAATAAACTCCCTGAGCAAACCGTTGTCGACCTTATCACAGATGCGGTAGTCATAGAGAAAGAATTCATTACAGAGGCGCTTCCTGTAGATCTGATTGGTATGAACGCACGTTTGATGAGCCAATACATAGAGTTTGTAGCGGATAGGCTGCTCGATACCTTGGAATGTCCTAAGCAGTACAACGTTACTAATCCTTTTCCTTTCATGGATATGATCTCGCTACAAGGGAAAACCAACTTCTTTGAGAAGCGAGTAGCAGAGTACCAGAAAGCAGGGGTAATGGCCAACAAAGATGAACAGAAGTTTAGCTTAGACGAAGACTTCTAGTCAATACTATATACGCAACTTGAAAGCGCAAAAGGGAAAGAACTCTTTTGCGCTTTTTTATAGTGCAACTAATTGATATTTAGATTTAAAGGAACGTACAAACCAAAGTAGGGCATCACATAATTAGTAGCTTCTACGTTTTCCGTTCCATCTTCTTCTGCAATACGGGCGAACGTCCAACGGTAGTCTACTCCTACGGCAAAAATGGAAGCGACTCGATAAGCCATTCGTGCAGTTAATAGAGAGCGCTCATCGAGTATAAAAGCTTCTCCTAGATTGGCTAAGTCTCCTTTAATATAATTGGCTGTTAAAATCCACTTGGGAATAATTTCAGAGGCGTCTGCACCTAAATGAATAAGTGCTGGTTTCTCAGCAGAAATATTATCAGGGAATAGCAAGCCACCAGAAATACGTAGATTGTTAAGTAACGTACCTGTAAGTACCCCGTAAGTACCTGTGATCCTTTCTGTAGAGGCCAAATTTAGAATAGCTCTATCCTTATTAATTTCATATACAGCATTAAAAAATTGAGGTCTGTAATAATTGCCATACCATAGCCTTTCTAATCTAGCATCTAAATTAAAGATATTGGCGATCAGATTGAGTTTTACATTAGCGCCTATACTAAAGCCACCAGCAGATTTGTAGTTACTGATCAAGTCTGCCTTATTAGGATTCAGCAAAGCCTCTGCTGCCAAGGCGCTTCGTAAGGTGTCTGTATCTACTTGCCTTAGTCGGCTATACTGCATATAACCTACCAGTTGTAAAAAGCTCGTATTAATGATGGTAGCGCCTATATCTACTCCCCAAGCATTCATACCAGACCGTACGAAAGCGGTGCTATCCGAGCTTCTGTCATTATCTGTGACAATAATAAGACCGGCTTCAATGGTCTCTACAATAGGGATTTCAGTAGTAGCAAAAGGACGTGTATAAGGACGTAATGCTAGCATACTGGTAGTACTAAAATCACTGTATATGCCTTCCAAACCCGCATAAGGGACTGGTCGAACATCCAGGCTTAGGCCTACTTTACGCTTTTCAAAGTTGGGTGCATTAGAGTAATTATTGACCAAGCCGCCAAAGCCAATATACTCACCTGTCATATCTCCTATCTTCGCATATACTTTATCTCTCTTTTTAAAACCGTACCGGATGTAACGAAACATCCGCAGTAAGCCTACTCCTCCAGTATACTCATCTTCACGCAACTGGAACTTCCCGTCTTGTAAGCTGTCTAAGTTAAATAGGAAAGGAATATCCAACCCAACCCCTATTTTCCAGATGCTAATCTCAGGTTGCACTCTAAAACCGATGAATTGCTGATCGCCGATGCGTGTATAACCAAAGGGGATTTTGAGTACACTAGCACTGTCCATAGCATTTAAGCCAAATCCAATAGAAGGGTCTTCGTAAGTATCTTCTTGTGCATAAATTGTGATACTTAGGTTTAGCAGCAAACCCAAGAACATAAGTAATTTTTTATTCATAATTCTATCGTTTTGAGCAATAATATACACTTTTTATGGAAGAACTCATCTTGAATGGCTGTTTTTGAGCGAAAGTAAATTAAAGTGTTCTCTAAATAAGGTACTCAATAAGAAAAGCACTCTCTGGATAGAGAAACAAGTGTATAGGTAGTAATTAATCATAGTGGCGCCGACTAACCGTTTAAAATCGAAACTACTGCAGGAGAAACTAACCTAGATAGCGTTTACCACTTTTTTACTTTCAAGTGAATACCTTACAAGGTAACCAATCTAATGTAGGTATTTACTACCTTACGACACTTAGTTTTAGTACCAAAAATTGATCACATATGCAATACAAATCCTACTTTGTAAAACAACAAAAGTATCTTTTACGCCTGGTGGTATGGCTTTGTCTAAGCGGACTCTACCTACCCCAATTACAAGCCCAGTTTGATGTCACACAGGCTACTTACGTGCCGGGCAACCCGTTTTCAGTCGGTGCGCAGGAAACAAACCCTGAAGGTATTGCTTTCTCCAATGATGGGCGCAGAATGTTCGTTGTAGGTTATGCAAGTGATGCTGTCAGTCAGTATGAGCTGTCTACTCCCTTTGATATTGCTACTGCCTCTTTTACGCCGGCGACTAATAATCCATTTTCGATTGCTAATCAGAGTATTTATCCTACAGACATTGCTTTTTCGAGTGACGGGCATAAAATGTTTATTGTAGAGGCTGACGATGAAGTCAATCAGTACGAACTCTCCACCGCTTTTGATATTACCACCGCTTCTTTTACGCCAGCGACGAACAACCCGTTTTTAGGAGCCACACAAGGAGCATCTGCGCCTAGTGGTATCACTTTCTCGAGTGATGGACGCAAAATGTTTATTGTGGATGCTAGTGATGAAGTCCGTCAGTACGAACTCTCCACCGCTTTTGATATTACTACGGCTTCTTTTACCCCAGCGGCTAATAATCCGTTTT
>CALEMF010000016.1 GCA_937911505.1 uncultured Cytophagales bacterium | reverse complement strand
CCAAAGAAGAGGAGTCACAAGAGGTAAAAGCTAAGCCTACTAAACAAGACCCTAAGAAGTTGAAGGTTTTGGAAGAGAAGGCAGCAGTGAATGCTTGGAAGCAAGCCTTGCCCAAGGATTTCTCTTTTGCATTGGAGAGTACAGCTCAGAAGCTAGCAGACTTCTATGAGTTAAACACCTACGAGATAGAGGAGATCGTAGAGATGGCAGTAGCCAAGGCTCAAAAGGAAGAAACCAAGCAGCTTGTTTACAGCAAGCATTTGCAACCAGCCCTCAAGGAGTTGGAGATGGCTTCGCAGCGAGAATCACTCTACCGACCCAAGGTGCAAAAGCAGATGGCTAGAGCCGAGCAGAAGAAGAAGCGGAAGCTATTGCCGCTCAAGTACAGTCCTACAGGAGCGAATAGTCAGTATTGGTATTACTATCTTCCTGATCATTGTCGCTTTGGAACGGCTAGGATGGGGGCTATTCTCAATGAGCATTTCAAGGTCAATGAGCTAGAGATTGAGTGGATTGTGGGTAAGGCGGTAGAGTTGGCAGCCGAGGAAGGGAAGACAGAGATTAGCTATTCAGATCATATTGGCAAGGCCATCGCTGAACTGAAGGCCAAGTTGGGGGTGGAGCTCAAGAGGAGCAGCAGAAATGACAACAAAAGACCTGATTTGAAGAAAAAGTAGGTTCTTTTTAGACATCAGAGGCAAGACATTAGACGCGAGAAGGCTGTATGTCCCTGAAATAGGGGACTTACGTTTGAGGTAAAAAGTATTTCTTAGGGAAAATTAAAAACGCCTGAGGTAAGATTACCTCAGGCGTTTAAGCATTAACAGCGTAAAATTAATTTAGGATATTGAATTTTTTTCTTGTTCCGTTAAGGTTAAAGATGTAAACCCCGTTAGGTAGCCCACCCACTTTTACTTCCATCTTGGCGGCCTCTGGTTGCCAAGTACCATCTAGTACCTTCTTCCCAATAGCGTTGTATACTTCCCAAGTAGCAGGTTGTGTAAAAGGTTGCTGAAGCTGCAAATAGATCACTTGGTCGGCTGGGTTGGGGTATAGGTTTAAGTCTTCTTCAAAATCGTCAGCTAACTCCGCCATACGTGCTTGACTAAAGTCTGGTAAGTCGATTTCTGTGGCTTGGTAGATTTCTTTGGTCTCCTCATCGGCAACAAAGACAATCACCTTAAATTCACCTGCTAAACCACTTGTACCCACCTCCCAAGTATTACGCACTACCTCTGTATCACCTACTTCCCAGACCCTATCGAAGCGTGTACCTGCCGCCGTAGGCAACATACGATGTACAATATTGTGTAAAATTCTGCCTTCTACTTCAGCATCTTTTTCTACCACGGCCATCTGTACCAATACAGGATCATCAATGAGCCCTAAGCTGTTATTTCTAGTAACGGTTGCCTCAATTTCTACCTGACCGTTACCACTTACAGGAGGCGCAATGTTAATATTGAAAGGCGTAGAGAAGAGCGTCCGCTTGTTGTAGTAATCGTCGGCACCGTCTTCCCACAGTGAGAAGCCTTCACCTTCTAGGTTCATCATAGCACCATCAATCACTACTTGTGGTGGATTAATAAGCTTATAATGAAGGGAACGTGCGCTATTGTCTGCAAAGTTGATACTAGCGACGGCATCACGAATGGGATACACAGTATGGTAGCGAATATCAGCAAAGTAACCTAAACTACGATTGGTATTCAAATATTGCTCTAAGACACCATCTTGAAAGCTTACATCCCGCAAATTACTAAAGTGTTCTATCAGTACCACACGTTCTTTATTGCGTATCTCTACCTCGTCGAGTACAAAGCCTTCGGGGGTGGTATCGGTGTCGTCGGCATTACTACCAAAGAAGATGCGGAAACGTACATACCGTCCCATATTGGCTACTTGTACATCGGCTAAATCATAGCGAGCAAATACCCAGTCGTCAGTTTTACCCGTCCAACCCATGCGGGCCTCATCTAGCGTAAGCGGAATACCAGCAATATCAGTACTGTTATACCAGTCTAAGCCTTGGTCGATATTCCCGAGTCGCTGCCAGAGAATGGTACTATCGCCTGTATCCATATCGAGTACGTAGGTGCCTACTTGAAGTACTGCACCATCACCAATATCGGTATCGTAGCGCAACTTGAGCGTAATATAAGGCTGATCGATAGCATCTAGTAAAATACAAGGACTCTCGATCCAAGATTTTTCGGAGTTATTATAAGTGTCAATGTCATTACGTGTACGCCAAGCCCCTTCACCACTCTCCAATGTGACCCACTCCCAAGAAGAAAACTGGGCTTCTCCGTTGGCGTTGTCAGACTGACTCGAGGAAGTCCAAGTGCCTTGATTATCCTCAAAGGTTTCACGGTAAATTTGCTCGTCGAATACAGCCACATCGTGTACTACTACCTGCTTAGTGATGGTAGCAGCACAACCAATAGCGGTACGTACAGTAAGTGATACCTCATAAATACCAGGTGTGTCGTATACGTAGGTTTGTGGATCGTCTGTAAATACAGTGTCGATCCGCGGGTTAATAGGATCATTACCAAAGTTCCAGATCCACTCGGCTAGTTGGTCTTTTGGGGTAGGATTCACAATGCCCGTATTTGAAGCATCTCTGAAGCGTACCGTACCTAACGCACAAGCTTCTACAAAGGTAAAATCAGTAGTAGGGGGATTCCCTACATTTACTTCTACAAGAGTAGGGACGCCTAAGCAGCCTAGTGCTGAAAGCCGCTGTACCCTAAAGAGCGTAGTAGAGGCAAATTGTGTAGAGATATCAGATGCCACAAACCCCTCGTCGTAAGCGACTGTGGCAATTGGAATACCACTTTGGGTAGACCATACCAACTGATCAGTAGGATCGAGTCCTGGTACCTGGTCTATAATACGTAAAGGTGGAATAACATCGCCCACACAAAAATTAAAGAAAATAGTTTGGCTGCTAATCGCTGCTGGTAGCGACCGTACAAAAATAGTATCTGTAACAGTACTATCGCAACCTGCCGCACTAATGAAGGTAAAGTCGATGGCATAGCCGTTGTTATTGGGCCCTAAGGTGATTTCAGTAGGCGCTGCAATGGCACTTGAATCTTCTTGAAAGACAATGCGGTTGTTTTGATCAAACTGTAAGACGTTGTCATTGTCTAAATCGCGTACCTCAAAAATACGCTCACCGCCTACAATATTACCATTGTTAAGTGCCCCTAGAAATTCTAAATCGTCTGCATCGGCGCAGTACTCTTCTCGCAGTGTACCCTCATTTCCAAAAAGTGTAATGAGCGGCTCTGGGTCTTCTTCTACGGTGATGGTTTCAGTGAGAGATCTGATCTCACAGTTTCCTCCTACACACACTTCGTAGTCAATTCGTACTTCAAAAGAGGTAACATCATCTGCAATCCCGTTAGGCTCTATGTTAAAACCACTCAAAACGCCCACGCTCGAATCATAGTCTTCATCGAGTATTCCTGAAATGATACTATTACAGTTGCTACCATCGCAGTTAATGATCTCTATATTTTCTAAAATACCTACCTGCCCTTGCCCAATCCAGCCAATAGGAATAGGACTTTCCTCGCTTCTACAAACAGAGGCGTTCTGTATTCCCACTAATTGCCGCGGTGTATTATCAAATACATTAATGACAATCTCTTTAAAGCCGCAGGTATAGTTGCCTGTACCGTCGCCCCATTGTAAGCGTACCACGTAAGTGCCTACTTGGCGATTGATAGGGAAAAGTCCAGGGTTGAAGACATAAGGCTCAGGGTTGCGTAATAGCTGATCTTGTGGTGGAAGGCCCGCATCAAGATATCCCTCTTCACCTACCCGTCGTCCTACCCCAAATCCTACAATACGAAATACATCACTGCCTGTCACGAGCGTGGTATCATCGTTCTGTAAGATTCTAAACTCTCCTGGAGGGGAGTTATTACCAATACTGAAGGCCAACTCTGTTTCTGTAATAGGAATAGCCGCAGTGGGTTGTAGGGTTTGCGCATCTATAAACTGTATTTTTACGTCTGGATTGTTGTCCCAAGCCTGTATTTCAATAGGGGTATCACTAAAAGCAAAGCAGCCACTAGCGCCTATGTTAGGCTCGTCGGTAATGTAGAGCTGATCGCCAAATTGCCAAAGGTTACCATTTAAAGGGCGCACTTCAAGGGTTTTGTCAAGACCGTTTCCAGCAAAGGTGATGCTGTAGTCGGTATTGGTGAGCATCGTAGGGGTACCGTTCCGTACGATCCCGACCCTAAGGTCGTTGATATCAATAGTAGTGAGGAAATAAACACAAACCTGCCCGGCAGATCATACACTTACGGTACGTGGGGTGGGATTAGTAAATACCCGCTGGGTAGTAGCAGTACTGAAAGGTTCACAAGGGTCACCTGGTAGACAAGGATCATTACAAAGTGGGTTAGGAGGACATCCAATATCGCAGGGATCTAGGTCGCAGGGGTCAAAACAGCTTGGATCAGGTGGACAGCCTGGCCCACAAGGATTTGTGTCGCAAGGATCAGCACAGCCTGGGCAAGGGTTGGGACCATTACAGCGCGTAGAACAACCCGCATCACAACGGTCTATGTCACAAGGATCACAGTTTGGGCAAGGAGTAGGGCCGCTACAACGGTTGGCACAAGAGGGATCGCAGGGATCAAGGTCACATGGATCTACGGCACAGGCCGTTGCGTCGGTAATAGTGATGGTTTCGGCCGCATCGGCGGTGATCGTGCCTAGTACAAAGCCATCTAGGTTAACCCCAGGTAAAAAAGCATCGGAGGCGTCCGTGAAAACAATATTACCCCCAGGGTTCACACCTGGTACGGTAAGGGCTACTTGTAACCCCGAGATAGTAATAATGTCAATATGATTGCCGGTAAGGTTGTTACCACCATTTTGGTTGGCAAAACGTACTCGAGCAAGGCGAGGGTTATCATTGGGGCGTATCTCTAATGGCTGTAGTACAATATCATTATCGGCCGCATTCCCAGGTGTATTGAGCTGGGCACTCCCTTGTCCTTCTACAAACTGGTACCCCATAGGGAGCTGAATGACAAAAGATTGGTTTTCACCCACTGCACTGCGCGTAATAAAGTTATTGGGAAGTTGCTCATTGATGGTAATGTTGCCTAGCCCTGCATTTGCCTCGGTAGCACAAAAAGAAAGCCCTCCACTATTAATGGTAGGGTAAGCGCCCGTTCTGAAGCGGAAGGTAGGCGCAGTAGCGATGGTGTCATTAGTAGCACTTTCTACTCGCTCCATACGTACAAAGTACCACTGGTTTTCTTTCAACACAGCAGTTGGGTCAATGGTAACTGTTGTTAGTTCTCCATTAATGCTGGCATTAAAAGCTACATCCAGCCCACTCGCATTGTCTTCTTTAAGAGTAATAAGGGCATCTACATTGTTGTCATTTAATCCAGTATCGTTCACTCTCCTTATCTCAGTACTATAGTTGATACGAATATTGACGTGAGGAGCAATATCCTGCGCGTTATCTGCTGGTTGGGTGCTTGTCACGGTAGGTGCTTGCCCAAAGGTGTAGCCACTGTACAGTAGTACAGCAACTAACAATGTCATTAAATTTCTCATAGTTTTTAATTCTTTTTAGTATAAAGAAACTCTACTTAATCTTTAAGACATCTTACTGAATATCGTAAAACCTTATTTGAAATACTTATAGAAACACTACTTCCGGTAAAACGTAGATTTCTTGCACTGTTAGGTGACTCATCGTCTTCTTCAGAGGTCCAACAAACCCCAAGTATATCTATACTGCCGCAATCAGACATCTCTTCGGGGTCTATATCTGTTATTCCACATTCTCCTGCAAATTGCGCTTCAAAGCCACTCTCTCCACCAGGGCGGAGGGCATTGGCGGCAGCGGTAGCATCTGCGTACTGGTCGATAAGCGTTTGGAATTCTGCTTCGGTGGGGAGGCTCCAACCAGTAGGGGCAGCATTTCGGGCGGCTTCCCAATTGTAAAGGCGTCCATCGGCGGTGCAATTGGCAGCCTCGTCGTCGTAGCATTTACTACCATCGTTGGTAATGTAGTTCAGGTTTTCTGCCATCCAGATTTGATTACCAATCCTTACGGTGCGATAAACGTTGTTGTCGCGGGGATCAGTAAAACTGCTGGCGTTTTGGGCCGTTACTGTAACGGTGGCCTCACAGTTATTAGCATCTTGTACCACAAGGGTGTAGTCTTGTGTACCATCTACTTCAAAAGTACCGTTGTCTTGAAAATCGCCTCCATTAATGGCATAGCGATAAGGCGTGGCGCCGCCAGTAGCAGTGGCTTCAATCACATAGGCTTCTAAAGAAGTAGCCGAAAGAGCCAGTTCACAGGCAGGGGTATCGTCGTCATCATCATTGTCACAAGCGCTGAAAAACACAGTAGTAAGCACAAGGCTTAGCAATAGGGTATAGTAGCGTTTCATCATTTTATGGGGTTAGTTGCTAAAGGTTTGTTTTAAAAATGTGTAGAAGACCAAATATATAGAAAAATCTAATAAGTCAGTTCACTTATGCGGTAAGAATTATGTAAAAGGTGTTTTTTGTTGAGATTTTATTAATGATGGTAGTAAGATAGCGAGCAATATATGTTTTTTCATTCATTTGTGCAACTACACAAAACGGTAAGTACTCATAGCTAAAGTTTAAACTGGCGCTCTACGTAGTAATTGTCTTAGGCAGCTCATTAGTTTTCAGTAAACAATACTATTGCAAAACGTTGAAAAAATAGTTAGTTTAATATTTTATTATAATAAGTCATTTCAATTAAATAAAACCAAAAGTTTACTTATGCAAGTTCCTGTTATTGACAGACCTGTTGTCCAAGGTGTGGAGTTTTACAACCAAGATAACCAAAAAATTGCTTTCCTTTCTACAGAATGGGCCTCTATGGGTATTTTTAACGATAACTACTACGGCTACGTTTCAGAAGAAGAGCTGATGTATATTATGGAAAAGTTTTACCCTAAAATGATTGCCGCGCATCATAGCCCTAAAAAACTATGCAATGTACAAGCTTTAGAAGGGGCGGCCTTTGATATGATTAGCGATTGGTTTGAGCAAACCCTGCTTCCTCAACTCATAGAGGCGGGTATGCGGTACAATGCCATCGTATTACCAGAGGAGTTTTTCGCCAACCTTACGTTAGATCTTTATGGAGACGATAGCCAACAAGCCAATGAAAGCCAGCGGCTTTTTGGAAACCAAAACGATGCTATGGCTTGGCTCAATAGTTTGTAAGTTTTCTTTCATAGAGGAAGCGTAGAGGGTGAGACAGCCAACACTACTCACCCTTTATGAAGAAGAACCCACTCTATTGATCTTAGTAATTTCCACTTCGATGGCTTCAGCTATCTTTTTGGCTCAGCGGCTACGCCTAGAAAAGTCTACACAAAAAGATTTAGTATCGAAGAGATGGTAATCCAGAAAGGGTGCTTTAGAGGATTGGGTAACGTAAGCGCAAAAGCCAAAAATATCTCCCTCAAGGGTTTTAAGCTAGAGATGAACTAGTCGAAGAAGAAAAAAGAAGAGGAGTAACAACACTACAATTTAAGAAAGTGAAGATTCTCCTTGTCGTTAGTGCATCAAGCAGTGTTGAAATTTCATTTGAAAGATTCATCAAAAGTATGTATCTTTCGAATACTTTGACTAATCAAAATTGTCTCATGTCTACCACAGTACCCATTATGTCTTTATCTATAAGTTGTGTATTAATAAGGTTTTCTTAAGAAATACTGCATAATACCCGCTTGTACATTAGCAAGCGCAAGGCTTATACACCTAGCGCTGCACACCTAACAGTTATTCAAAATTTATTACTTATGTCTTCACCCACACATTCTTCTAAAGAAGCGTATGATCAAGGAACCTTACCACAAGCCAAGCTTTACAACAATCAGTTGGGGCGTTCCAAAAAACGAAAGGAAAAGCAAACCGCTACCGATGAAGTAAGAGAGGGCGTTACTACCACCGAAGGGTCGCTAAGAGACTACAGAATAGGCAGAGAAAAAAGAGATAATATACGTATCAGCCGTATTATAAAACGACTCGAACTGGACACTTTCTACAAGGAAAATGCGGAGATGATAGAGCGGTTTTACGAAGACATAAGAACCAGTAAAAAATTAGCTTTTCGCAAAGGGCAGTTTAATACAAGATTAAATCCCGAAACAGGAAAGGAAGAAGTACCTACCGAACAACCTTACAGCGATCAATTTATTGAACAACGAAAGCGCGCTTATCGTGCTTACTGGGGCTACCAAGTTTTTAAACGTAACTTGCCAGCGATCAAAAGAAACCTAAAAGAAGGTTTGTTCAACAGCGTCGATTCAGAGGAAGCCATCGCGGCCTATAAGCTTTTAGACCAAGCGGGAAGCTTGTATGTACGCATGTTTTATACGGAATACCCTTCTCTTGCGGCGCGCATGGAAACGAACTTGCCTATCGAATTCAGAAGACAAATAAAAGTAGCCTTTCAGCGAGGTTTCCGACGCTACGAATTTGATGAAAAAGGAAAAAAAATACGTACAAACGCAAGGGAGCTTTATAAAGATTTTAAAGCCGCTCTGGCAAAAGAGCGGGCAGGTAAGCAAAGCAATCTTACCAGTATCCTGTACATTGTTGTAGAGGCGGGCTTAGAAAATAAAATACTAGAAAACGACTTGAGAGCTACACCTTTTCCTCCCAAGCGACGCCAATACCTTGAGAAGAAGTTTCCAAGTGTCTTCAACCTTTCCTTAGTGGATAAAAAGAATCCTGACAGGCTAAAAGGAGGTGTAAAAGAAGGTACAGAAAACATAGGTGGTATTTCTGCAGCATTAAGGGGTGTAGCAGGGCACTCAGAAGGCTTCTGGGCGACGGGTTTTGGTAGGTTTCTCAGTGGCATTGCCTCTATTTTTAAACTGACAGGGAAACTTATCAGCTTTGCCATCAATAAGGAAGAAGATTTACATGAGTTTGATCTTACAGAATACCAAGCAGCAGGGGCAGGTACAGTAGGAGGCTTTGCTTTTACACGTAATAAACGCTCTTCTCCACAAGACTACCAACGTTGGCTGGAGGAAAAAAAGGTATTTCAGCCTGGTGATGAGCGCGATGCCGAAGACAAACAAAAGACGCTTGAACTAGACGCTGGAGAACTATCGGTAAGGGTAGATTTAAGAGATGAGGAAAACAATGATTCCGAGCAAGAGAATACCATCCGTATTTTTGCCAATGCGCTTCCTTTTGCAAGCTTGGATAATCTCTCTCCCGATATGTCATTACGTGCTGAGGGAGGTATATTTCAAAATCTATTTGCCAGCCTTAGTTGGGATGCCGCGCCTAAAGGCCAAGAAGAACAACAAGCTAAAGCAATGGCGCTTCAGCTTTTGTTACGGCGACTTGTTTTCCACGATTTACGTGTCATTTTCGAGGAAGAAACCTACGTCATTGGTAAGCTACAACTGAAAAATATAGAAGTGAATGCCACACAGATGTTGAGCAAGGCAGGTGATATTATGGATGGGGTATCAGGCATCGGTAATATCCTTGCCAGTGTTGCTGCGGTAGCTATTGCCTCTGTACAAAAAGTCATTGCAGGCTTACAAGGAAAAGAAGAAGGTGTAGCAACGGCCAGCGAAGGATTGAAGCAAGCACTTGCCCTCGGCTATACAGCCATGCAAGATTTTAACTTAGAAGCCTCAGATATTACCATAGAAAATTTCTATAGCAGCTCTATGGGAGGTATCGGTAAGCTCGAATTGGGGAAAACAGCCCTCCAAATGAAAAATCTCAACGCCAAAGCAGGTGTATATGCAGCGACCGAAGCGGAGAAAAAAGAACTGGAAGAATTACGAGCAGAACTCGTTGAATTACTGGAAGACCGTGCAGATAGCAAACGAGAAAATGCAGAACAAGACTTAAAAATACGTCGACTAAGAAATAAAATTGCCTTAAAGGAAAATCAACTTGCGCAAAAACACGGAGACATTGCTTTTAGATTTGGGCTAGATACCAAAAGTGTGGTATTGAAAGAAGCTGAGCTATTGGAAAAAATGCTAGGAGAAATGCTACTCAATGGTTTCAAAGAACAGGGTATTGCTGTAGAAGGCTTTGAAGGTATCGATGATTTCTCTCTTCCTGGAGGGCTCACTTTAGGTACTTTTATAGAGCAAGCGAAAGAAAAGAAAAAACAAGAAGCCAATGCCACTGTCAACAAAGAAAAGCAAGCATCTGCTACACAGGTGTCGGGTAATGACCTTAAAAACTTGGGGCTTCGTATAGAAGAAATACACTTTAATAAGCCAATTACCATTAAAAAGCTCAATTACCAACTCCTTGAAGATATTTTAGGTGACAACAAGCAAGTGCTTAAAGATGAGCAAGGGCAGCCCTTAAAAAAGGAAGCGCTTCAAGCCATAGGAGAAAACATCGCTTTTGAGGGGCTGAAACTGGGTGTAACAGTGAATTTTGCCGATTACGACGCTAAAGGTAGTTTGACTAGAACAAAAGAAGGAGAACATAGCCTCTTCAAATCGCTTCAAATACATTTTATAGAAGCTGAAAAAGCTACCTTTGAGAAATTTACCCTCAAAATGCCTCGCCCAGACAAGGCCGATGAAAACTACAAGGTAGTAGACTTCCAAGAGCCCGTAATCATAGAAAAGCTCAAGATAGACTTGGCCATGTCTGCAAGTACAGGGATAGAAAAACTAGGCTTAAGCTTCGAGAAGTTCCATACCACAGAAAACAAACAACTTGCGAGTATTTTATTCGAGTACTACGGTGGTAATATTACAGAAGGGGAAGGGCAACATATTGCTGGAGCCTTAGAGATGGGAGCAGAAGGCATACAAGGGCTCGATGTATCTATGAAAGGTGACGACCTTGAGATAGGTCTAAGAAGCCTCGATATAGAGAAAATTACGCTAGATGCCTTACAAGTAGCAGGAGAAGGCTTTGAAATCAGTTGTGATCATCAGTTTTCAGTAGATCAAATTGCGCTACGTGGCCTTAAGTTACACGTCAATCCCAAGGAAGGTATCTTCCGCCTAGATGAACTTAAGAAATTTAAAATCCAGAAAATGGCCATCGGTGCCGGATCAGGTCGTATTGTGGTAGGGGGTACGCGTATTCCACTGAAAAATACACATATTGAAGAATTAGAAGCCACCGATTTGAAGCTCGACTTCTCAGAAGGGGTAGAAGGGCTCTTCGATCAGTTTAAACAAGGGAAAATTGAGGCCAAACGTTTCAATGTACATAACCTTGTAATGAAAAGCCTCTTCAACTTAGACAAGTTTAACGCTACCTCTTTGTACATAGAACGCACCAATGAGAAAAGAGGAAATGTAACCCGTAGAAGAATTAATTTTGGGGCTGGGCTAGACGCACAAATTAGCCAGAAGTTTGGCGAAGGGATGGTAAAACTAGGTGGAAAAACCTATATGAGTGGCGCTTACTACGAAGAGACAGAAGTAATGAAGGACGAATTCGGGAACGTAGTAAAAGACGAGTTTGGGGAGGAAATTGTAAGAAAAGAAGAGATCATCAAAGCGGACCTCTCTAGAAGTAAACTAAGATTTGAGCTCAATAATGCCAAAGGGCAACAAGAAAGTGGTGGTGGTATAAGTACTAAAAAGGTGAGCCTAACCTATAACAAAACCCGTGGTATCCTTGACTTCAACCTTGGAGAAAATGCCAGCGAAGCCGTATTAAGCTTAGATCAAATCTTCTACTACAAAGATAAAGATCACTTCATTAAGAGAAGCGATATAGGGAAAGAGGCTCGTAAACCCTTCAAAATTATCAATCCTCGGGCAAGGGTACAACTCCTCTATCAAACCAAAAAAGTAGAGGGAGAAGAAGTGAAAACACTCGTTGGCTATAAGCTCGTCAACTTCGAGATTGACAAAATCGCAGGGAGTAACTTAGAGGTAAAAATGGGCGACTTCCACATGTACATTCCGCCTGATAAGGAAGCGTACGTGGAACACGTGAAGATGAATGGTACTTTTATGACCGCTACTGGAGAATCTGAGTTTAGCCTAGAGACAGGAAAACTAGATATTGAAGAAGTAGGGTTACATCTTTTCCAAATGTTACTACTACATCCTCACCTGTCGATTAGTGGTGGGATAAGCTTGCAGAAAAAGCTGGATGGTGAAACCAATGTCAGCTTGAAAGGGGTAGAACTAGCATTAATTACAGAAAGGAGATCCAACCGTCTGTATAAAAAAATAGGCGACAAGGGAAGTGCTTTCTTAGGCTCGGCAGAGGAGGGAGAAAAGGCTTCTCTCTTCCAATCTGGAGAAATTACCATCCATCAAAAAGATGGTAAAAGCACCGTTATCATTAGCAATCCTGTACTCAATGACATTAAGGTACTGGGGAGTATTGGTGACATTGAACAAAAAGTACTGCGCCTTGAAGAACTCATCCTCTCTGGCGGGATAGACGGAAATCTATTGATTGAAGATGATGGCCAGAAGCTACTTATGAAGCCTCAATACAAAAGTGATCCCGATCCCGAAAGTAACGAAGGTAAATTGCTTCGTATAGAAAGAGCAAAACTGATGGTTGACTTAGACGCCTTACCAACTGGCGAAAAAGAGGCCGCGGCAAGTACACCGCAGCCACACCCTAACCAACGAATTAAAGATGGCTTAGCGCGCTACCAGTTTCTGAATGTATTTGGTGGTAGCACCCTCACCGTAGATGCCTTTGGAAAATCTATTGTACTGAGCATAGCTACCAAAGAAGAAAGCGATGGGTCAAAACGCACTAGTATGAATATGGGGCACTTTATCAAAGGCCTATCAACCATCGCTGTCGATTATCTCATAGAAAATCTCTTAGAAGGACGATGGGACATTATCAATAACAAGCATGTAAAACGTGCACTGCGCCACACGCTGACTACGCAGAAAGATAATCTACTGCCTGTAATAGGCACAAAAGTTCTTGATTCCTTTGAAGGAATTTATGGTCAAAAACTCCTGAATCGCAACCAAGTAGATTTCCCTACCTTTGCTTTCTTAATCCAAGAGCTTGCTACCAATGGTAATGTATTGGAAACCTTTATTCATAGTATGATAAAAGCCGTTGTACGCTATGGGATAGATGGTATTGAAGCCTTAGGTGAAATGCTCGAGCCAGATGAAACTGTAGGTGATTTCCTTCCCAAAATGCCTTGGCAAATATGGCTAGAAGAGAAGCTAGAAGAAAAACTAGAAAAACCATTAAAAGAGTATAGCAAGGAACAACTATCACGTTATGCAGAAGGATTCGTAAAAGAATACATAGATGGCCTCTTAAATGGAGAAAGTGAAGAGAGTGAAGGGCCTTCTTTTGTAGACGAAACCATCAAGGATTTAAAACTAAAGATAACCCTCGATACTAAAGCGGCTTCTAAGTTAGATGATCCTACCAGCCGCGGCATACTAGAAGAAAACACCAGAAGTGATTTAACAAGAAGCGCCTTCTCGCTACAATCCAAAGCGTTAATCACTTTCGATGAAATAAAAGAGGACGGAAAGTTTGCCGGGCTCGCGCCTACACTTACCCTGACGAATACCAAGTTTGAAGGTTTCAGCTATGATATTGAAACGAGCGTAGGGAAAGGGAAGCTCTCCACAAAAGAACTAGGCATTACAAAACTCTTAATTGCCAAACAAGGTCTTTCGGGCACAGGTAAGGTTCATGCAGAGGCCACAGATATTTATGTGAAGGGCTTTTTACTAGAACTTGATAAAAATAAGAAAGAAGAAACAAAGAAGGAGCTTAAAAGTGGCTAATTACTGCACGGCTTCCTTCAACTGAAAGCTACTTACTTCATAGCCTTGTTTATGCCCTGCAATGGCTACATTAGCAAAACGTTTGTTCACGGCAATCTTATGTCGTTTAAAGTAAATACAAACGATATTGGCCTGTTCTTTCATAATTTCTTGAAAGCGCTTTACTAGTTTTTTTCGCTGCTGCTCATCGGCTTCCACGTAAAGCTGGTCAACGATGGCATCACTCTCTTCTGTGCCAAAGGACGTCACGTTGCGCCCTGCTGAACGGTGAAGAATAGGCTTAAAGTTAAAAGAATAAGCGCTGCCTGAAAGCGTTCCAATGAATAGTTCGTACTCATATTCGCTTACTTCTTGCATCATAGAAGAACGCTCCATAGGGAGTAAGGTCAGGGCTATACCTATCTTCTTAGCTTCTTGTTGTAGTGCCAAGGCAATGGCTTCTTGTGCTGCTTGGCCAGCCGTATAGCGTAGTTCTAACGACAAAGCTTGCTCAGGGCCTTTCTGCCAGCGACCGTCTTGATACTGCCAGCCGGCTTCTTCCAGTAAGCTTTTGGCCTTGGCAGGATCAAAAGGGTAGAGGGGTAAATCTTCGTGGTAAAAGGCATCAGTAGGACGAATCAGGCTCACACCGCGTTCAGCGTAGCCTTTTTCTGATACCTTAATCAGGTTGTCGTAATCAAGTAGATGCGCCAAGGCTTGGCGTGTAGCTATCGTGTTGAGTTTAGGCGAGCGAGCATTCATTCCTAAGTATAAAAAGCGATAAGAAATAGGACTTTCTAGATAGAAGTTTTCTGCTGCTTGGGCTTTTAGTTGCTCAAAATCCTCGGTAGCAATATCACTGAGTACATCTATTTTGTCATTCTTGAGTGCAAGTAATGCGTTTTTATCGTCAGGAATAATTTGATAAGTAATACGATCGGGGTAGTTATGAAGATGAGGGATGTTGAGCGTAGCTGCCCACCAGTTGGGTTTTTTACGCAACCGTACTACTTGGTTGTTTTGCCATTCTTCAAGTACATAGCCAGCACTTCCTTTCAGATAGGTAGTATCGCTGGTAAACTTTTCGGTATTGGTAATGGCAGCCAATGCTTCAAAGTCTTTTTCGTTTAAGTTCTCTTTTGCTTTTACCTGCTTAAAGGAATATTTTGCTAGTTTTCCTTTAGGGTCAAGCAAGTAAGTAGGTAAAACGGCAAAGTCACCCGATAGCAAAACGAGGTCTGCAGAGTAACCCTCACAAACAAGGGTAAACTTCTTCTCATTTTCAGTAGCTAGCACAATATCACGTATTATATTCAAGGCGGCACTGGCTTTACTATTCTCTACGAGGGGCGCGAAGAAAACCTTCAA
Organism: uncultured Cytophagales bacterium; assembly: GCA_937911505.1. Taxonomy (GTDB): domain Bacteria; phylum Bacteroidota; class Bacteroidia; order Cytophagales; family Thermonemataceae; genus CALEMF01. Next base: position 156,697 of record CALEMF010000016.1, on the reverse strand, counting down.
GGTAAAAGCTACATCAGCCGCTGTGATAGGCTGGCCATTATCCCAAGTAGCGGCAGGGTGGATTTCATAATGGAGGAATGTAACCGAATCTTTCCGTTCCACGGTAGGCATTGCTTTGGCAAGGCAAGGTTTAATTTTTCCGTCGCTAATGTCTATTTTTAATAGCCCCTGATAGAGGAGATTAATAATACTGATAGACTGAGCACTAGCAATCTCAAAAGGGTGCAATGATTCAGGGTCAGCGGTCATTCTAACCGTTACTTCATGAGTAGTTTCTTCTGAAGGAGTAGTACAAGTAGCGAAGAGAAAAACGATAAGGTAGCTACATAACAAGGTATACTTCATAGCGCTTTAGGTATAATGGTAATGAGCAAGTAAAATACTTCTCAGGCTTAATATAGCTATTTGGCATTAATTTCTGAATGACTACTGTAAATTATTGCGGTTTCTCCTACATCGCTCGCTACAATACTTTACCTCTTCCCAGCAGTTTTTCCATTTTTTTCTCCATTGGAAAGGGCGTTCACAGACGGGACAGGTTTTGGTGGGTAAGTGCGCTTTTTTGTATCGCTTCATGGATTGTTAAACAAGACGTTGTACAAAATGTTATATAAACACCACTGCATTTTAAACCATTCATAAACAACCCTTTACCCATGAGTAGACTATCTAACTATTACCAACTATCGCCCAGCGACCTCGATCGTATCGTAGAAATGGCTTGGGAAGATCGTACGCCATTTGAAGCTATTGAAGCACAGTTTGGTGTGCCAGAAAAGGATGTCATCAAGATTATGAAACAAGAAATGAAACTAAACTCTTGGAAAATGTGGCGGAAAAGAGTACATCAAAAATCTATGAAACATCTAAAGAAAAGAAGTGAAGCGGTAGAACGTTTTAAATGTACGCGTCAGAGAAGCATCTCTCATAATAAAGTAAGTAAGCGATGACGTTTAAACTACAGTACCTTTAAAAAAGTAAACACTCTGACGAATCGCTTGTAAAGTAGCTTCAGGTAAATAACTTGCTTCGTAGGGATGCTTGCCGTCAAAAGTGTGTCCAGTATCTGGAATTAAGAAGAGATTGGTGTCTTTTCCCCATCCAAAGAGCTGCTCTGCATTGTTGTAGGGTTGAGAAGTATCTTGCATACCATGAATAAAGAGTGCTGGGACATCGAGCTTTGCTACTTGCGCTGCCAGGTCGATAGTTTCCCCTTCCTCGTGTACAGAGGCATATAGTGGCATTTGCTGCTGTGTACGTGCGTTAGCTATATAAGTGACGCCCTTCTCTTCTACTTCTTTGATACGTGCTTCGTTCCAAGCAAAGTCAGCAGTGCTGACACTCGCCCAGGTAGCCACTGCTTTTACACGTGGCTCAGCTACTGCCTTAAGTAAACACACGCAACCTCCTCGGCTATGTCCTAAAAGGTAAAGCTTATCAAGGTTTAGCTGTGCACGATATGGTGTGTCTTCCTGATGAAGGTGGTCGATCAAGGTGCCAATATCAGCTAAATCTTGGGCGTAAGTCTGCCTTCCAAAAGCTTCTAAATCTACAAAATCAGTAGGATGCGTTGGTGTAGTGCCATTCATAGAAAGATTGATCTTTACAAAACATAAATCTGATTTGGCAAAGGTATTGGCTAGGAGATTGAAGTGCCCCCAATCTTTAAACCCTTTAAAGCCGTGTACAAAAATAATAACAGGGAGTATCTCGTTCCCTTGTGGATAACGAATATCGCAAGAAAAGGGACGGCCATCAGCGTTGTGTAAGGTAAATTCTTCGTAAAACATTTTCTTATCTTTCTTATTATTAAAGATGTCAGCTATACCAGAATTAATCTAAATGAAAATAAACATAAAAACAAAAGTCAATCAACCATATCAACAGGTGTTTGCGCAGTTTGATCAGGCGCTTTTCAAAGCACTCGCACCTCCTTTTCCTCGCGTAAAGCTATTAAAGTATGATGGCTCGAAAGTAGGCGATTGGGTCATTATACAGCTCAACTTTTTGTTTTTCAAACAGGTGTGGGAAAGCGAAATTGTAGAAGCTGAGGAGCAAACGGGCGAGATTTACTTTATAGATGAAGGAAGACAACTCCCTTTCTTTCTGAAATATTGGCGACATCGGCATCGTGTGGTAGCAGCAGATCATCAGAGCTTTATCATTGATGAAATTACCTACAAAACACCCTTCGCGCTACTAGATTGGCTAATGTACCCTTTAATGTACGGACAGTTTCTTTATCGAAAGCCTATTTACAAGAAAAAATTTCGCTAACGTACAAAAGCGATGTAATCTGTAACGGGTGGTACAATGCTCTTTGCACTTAACTGAGCGGCTATTTGTCCACGGTGATAAGCCGCATGATGACATAAATGCAATGCTGTATCCTCTATAGTATTTCTGAATCTTTGTCCCTTAGTATTCGTGTAAGAGAAGATTTCTTGGAGGGCAATCTCTTCAAGAGTATCAATCATATCTGCCCATAAGGTATACGCGTCTTTAGCGCGTTGAGAGAGTTCCTCTTGGGTAAATAAATGCCAAGCGGCATAAGAAGAAGGTTGTTGTTGAATACGTGCGTACCAAACGTACTGTGCCGCAATGATGTGGCTCATAAGCTTCTGCGTAGTGCCAACAGGTGGATTTGCTGCCATAGTGCTTATGAGGCGCTCAGAGGCCCAATGGTCGTAGGTAAGTAGTTGCAGTAAGGTAGCTTTCATAGCAAGAAGGTTTTATTTTTTATGGGTAGCAATTACGGCTGCACCAATCAGCGCTATGAGCAGTAAAATAGCGGTTATCTCTAAAGGAAGCAAATAATCTGTCATTAGGCGAATGCCTAGTACTTGGGTAGTAGTAGCAGTGGAGGGGGTTGATGCTGCCAGATGGGGTAAAGAAGAAAAATCAGTTTGTAGAATAGCCCAGCAAAAAAAGCCCAAAAGTACCGTAACCAATAAACCTCCTAACCCTGCACTTCTCAAGCTCACCGAAATAGAACGTTCTACCCCTGTCCGTGTAGTAAGCATTACTCCAAAAATAAGTAATACCAATACGCCCCCTACATATACCATAATCTGTGTAGCTGCAATAAATTCTGCTTGCATAAGTACGTACAAGCCTGCTATCCCTAAGAACACAAGCATTGTACTAAACACTGCGTGCATCACATTACGTGTAAAAATGATTAGCAATGAAGCAGCGATGATGATGAAAACAAACACATAGAAAATCCAAATAGCCATTGTATAGATGTATTAGAGGTTTTCAGGAGGTTGCTTATCGTCGTCTTTCTTTGGGGTTTTCGTTTTTATTTTGGGTCTAAATTTTGGTTTAGTGGCTTTCTCTGGCTGCTCTTTTTCTTCCTCTTTTTGAGCTTCAATTTCTTTCGGCTGCTTCGTCTTTATCTTAGGTCTAAACTTCGGCTTGGCTTTCGATGATGGCTCTTCAGAGGAAACATCAGTAGCTTTTTTTTCTTCCTCAGTACTCTTCGTTTTTACTTTAGGCCTAAACTTCGGCTTAGCTTTCGCTACCTTGTTTGCTGTTTCTTCTGTTGTTTGCTGCTCCTTGTTTTCTACTTGCTCTTCGCTTTTCTTTACCTTGGGTTTAAAAACGAGTTTTTTCTTGGTAGTAGGAGAGGTTGTAGCTGCTTTCTTTTCTGTAGCAGCTTTTTTTTTCGCCTCTTCTTTTTCTTTCAGAAAGAGCTCCAGAAGGTTCATTTTTTCTAAGGCTTCCTCAGGGGAGAGATCAGAGAAATGGTAGTTCATGTCTTCTACTTGCTCTTCGCTGTAATCGTATACCTTTGTCATAGTAAGACACTCCGTAGGGCAAACGGTGGTACATAAACCACAGTAGCAGCATTTGGCCATATCTATGTCAAACTTCGCTGCATAGAGCCGCTTGGGTGTACCGTCAGAGGTTTTACCAATCTCCTCTGTAGCCTTAATCGCCTCAATGTCTATGCAATTAACAGGACATATCTTAGCACATTTGTCACAAACGATACAATCGTCTATTTCATTGTAAAGGCGGTAGCGACCATTGTCAGGAATAGGGAGTGTTTCAAAAGGGTATTGAAGCGTAACAATCCCTTTATTGAAATCAAAGTAGTCCTCTTGATTGACATAATGGGCTGGCTTTTGTTTTCTAGCTTCCCACAGATGTTTTAGCGTCAATTTTAGCCCTCCTATAGTTGTTTGGATCCCTTCTAAGAGGCTTCCCCAATAATTACTGTTCGCTCCTTTTTCTCTCATCCTTTACTATTTTTTTGGTAGCTATTAGGTACTCTAAAAGGAAACCTTAAAGGCTCGTCGGTGAGCTCTATGTTATCGTGTTGTATCTCTACGTTTACATTAATAAGGTTACTTTCTCTTTTATAGGAAAGCGAAGCTTGGTTCTTCTTCGGAAAAAACATCTCCTGAATAAGGGCAAAATCGCTGTAGCTTAGGTCAAGTGTATTTTGAGAGTTTACCTCTGTAACGCGTAGTTTCTCTAAACGTAACTTCTTTAGACTAATGTAATTATCAATGCTGACGATCCCATCTGTCTGCCGAATAACGTAAAATTGTGCATTTTTTAATACGTTTCTCTTTTGGTAATGCTTTATGGGCATATCGCCAATGATAATCGATTGGAGTAAATCGTAGTTGAGATTGAAATTGTACTGTTCACTAAGTGCTTTGAAATTATAAGTGTCGTATTCTTTTTTCACGCGATTGATAATAAAGATAGAATCTTTGGTAATCATAGCCCGAATCCCCTCTATCCCTGCCTTGTGCATATTGAGCCAGATGATACTATCTTTTTTAATGCGAATATTAATTTTCGCCTTATCCTCTTCTTGTCCGTTACTAAAGTAGATTTTTGCCTTAGAGCTAAAATACTCGAAGTCAGTTTCTACTATCTTAATATCCTCTTTGATAGTATCGGCACGAACTAGATCAGGAATATTGGGGTCGATATTACGTGTGATACGCTTTTTTTTACAAGCACTAAATAGCAAAAGGAGCATTAAAAAAGAAGATGTACTGAGGAGCCGTACATCTTTTGAAATATATATACTACTGTATTTCAACATTTTCTAAAAATAATTTCTATGGTTTATGTGCTTATTGTTCATAGAGTTTTTTCTCTGCTATCTTTTTATCAATCAATTCGCTTACTTCTCCTGCGTCCTTCGCTTTACGCCACTGAATCACAGCTTCTTCCTTCTGACCGAGTCTAAAGAGTACGTCTCCATAGTGTTCCAAGATACTTCCTTGGTTACCATGTGGACTTTTAAGTGCTTTCTCTATGAGCTTCTTTGCCTCCCTGTAATCTCCTTGCTTATCAAGTACCCAAGCGTAGGTGTCCCAATAGATAGGATTGTCAGGATGAAGTGTAGTAAGCTTCTGTGCCTGCTTTTCGGCCAGTTTGAGTTTTTCTCCTCGCAAAGCTAAGTAATAAGTGTAGTTATTCAAAGCGTGTTCGTTCTCGGGGTCTTTTTCAAGTACTTCACCATACAGGGCATCGGCTTTTTCAAACTGCCCTAGTCCATTGTAGCAGTCGGCTAGTCGTACAGAAAATTCATTGTAGAGCATCTCGTTGCTGATGGCATAAGACTGCCCTAGCTCAAAAACTTCAAAAGCTGTATTATAATCTCTTTTTTCGAAATAACCAGTACCACTATAAAGCCACAAAATGGCTTGATTGGGGAACAGCTCCAGCGCTTCTTCAGCGTGCTTTATCATGGCATCAGCCTCTCCAAGTTGGGTATCTATTTGTAGCACTTGGTACCATAATTCAAACTGGGCATTGTCTAATACCAATGCTTTCTCGTAATACACACGCGCTTCTTTTAATTGATGCTGTGCCAGTAAAATATCAGCCAATGCGGCAGTAGCTTGTACATGGTTAGGATGCTGATCAACGATTTGTGTAGCCAACTGGTAAGCTTCTTCTTTGAGAGCCTCGGTATTGGCCTCTGCCATAAGTCCTATGAGCACTTTTACCTTGGCGTCGGCGTCTACCTTGGGATCATTGACCATCTCATCTATACGAGTAGCCGCCTTTTGGCCTTGCCCTTGACTCTTATAGATATCGGCCAAGAGCATATTGGCTTGGGCGTGGGCAGCATATTCTTCAGGATTATCTCTGGCTATTTTCTCTAATAGGACCACAGCCTGATCTGTTTGGCTATTGGCGATGAAAAGCTCAGCAAGTGCTAAAGCATATTTAGGATTTTTTGGGTCAGTATCAGTAAGTCTTGTCCCTTCTTGAATGGCCAACTCTAGCTTCCCTTGTTGAATGTAAATTTGTTGCTTTTGCTGAATGACCTCCTCGCTCATGCCAAATGTTTGCTCTATTTTCTCAAAAGTTTTGAGGGCTTGCTTGTAATCTTTTAACTGGTACTGATAAATAAGAGCTAGCTCGTAATAATAGGGGTTAATACCCGTCAGAGTCGTTTCGAGTAAACGTTCGTACACCTCAGCAGCTTTGTCAAATTTTCCCTGCTTCTCATACAAACGTGCCAAGAGTACGTAACAATGCTTGTTCTCAGCGTCTAGCGCAAGTGCTTTCTCAGCATGGTCAAGGGCATCATCATAATTTTTGAGTTTAATGTAGGTTTCAGCCATTTGGTAATGAATACCAGGGCTTTCAGGTTGTAGCGCCAAGGCTTTTTTGAAGTTAACTAGGGCATTACTGTAGTTGTCCAAGATATAAAACTTCATCCCCTCAGTAAGGTGAGATTCCGCTTTAAAGCGATCCTCTTGATCATTGACTGCGTCCTTCTTGCCTTTTTTTTGCGCTTGTAAGACAGTTGTTGTACCTATGGAGAGGGCCCATAGAAAGATAATAAAGCTATAGAAACCTTGCATACGCTATGCTTTTATGTTTTATGAACGTTGTAATCACCCAAACTGAGATCGGCAGGCTTACCTTGAACTACAACAAAATTGCCCAGCATAGAGTTTGCGATGTGGGCAGAATCTACCTGCGTATTTGTTTGGATAATAGAGTTTTTAATGACAGAATCAGCTACTTTCGTTTGGTGTCCCACAGAAACGTGCGGACCAATAATACTATTATTAATTTCTACTTGCTCGCCAATGTACACGGGTGGAATAATGACGGAATTATGTATCTTAGCAGAAGAAGCAATTAAGTCTTTCTCTCTAAGAAACTCTAAGTAACGTTGGTTGGTATATACGGTGGCATTTTTATTACCACAGTCCAACCACTCCACCACCTGACCTGTCACAAATTTAGTACCTTTATTTCTCATGTTTTCGAGGGCATTGGTAAGTTGGTACTCTCCTTTGTCTTTAATATCGTGATCTATTAAGTATTGTAGCTCTTCCTTCAAATAAGCACCATCTTTAAAGTAGTAAATACCTATAATGGCCAAGTCAGACACAAAACTTTCAGGTTTTTCCACAAAAGCGTTAATGGCTCCCGTTTCAGAGAGCTTTACTACGCCAAAAGCACTAGGGTCTTCTACGCGTTGTACCCAAATGATTCCCTCTTGAGAAGTATCTAGCTTAAAATCAGCCTTGAAGAGTGTGTCAGCAAAGGCAACAACTACATTACCTTCCAGCGCATCAGCCGCACAGAGAATCGCATGGGCAGTACCAAGGGCTTCTTCTTGGTAATGAATGGTGCCTTTTGCCCCCAAGGTGGCTGCAATACTGGTGAGGCTATCTTCTACCGCCTTCCCAAAGCTTTCTTTGATAATGAAGGCTATTTCTTCTACAGGCTCCTCGCAAACAGCTACAATATCTTCTACCAAACGATGCACAATGGGTTTTCCCGCTATAGGAACCAGCGGTTTAGGGATAGTAAGGGTGTGAGGGCGCATACGCTTGCCCATACCTGCCATAGGTACAATAATTCTCATAAATGATTTTAGTATTTTAGAATATTTTGGTTATACATTGAACTCGTCGCGATATTTTTAGCAAATAGCAAAAGTTATAAGGAGTTCGTTGTGCATAAAAGTAAGAAAAAACCATATAAAACAGCTTTTTTCTGATAACTATTCTAAGAAGAGAAAGAATAGATTTTTATGTTTTCTTTGGTGTAATAAAGATAGAAGCGTATTTTACAGCCTTATGTAGTGATCATCATTAAACACTATCTTGCTTTATGCTAGCAAAAACTTTTGGAGGAGCCGTACACGGTGTCAATGCCTTTAAAATTACCATAGAAGTAGATGTCAACCAAGGAACTGGTTTTTATATGGTAGGGCTACCTGATAATGCTATCAAGGAAAGTACACAACGAATCGACACGGCCATTAAACAACTAGGCTATAAATTTCCAAGAAGAAAAGTAGTGGTCAACTTAGCCCCTGCCGACGTTCGTAAAGAGGGGGCTGGTTATGATCTTCCTATTGCGTTAGGGATTTTAGCAGCTTCTGAACAAATAGAGGCTGAAGTATTAGAAAAGTATATGATTATGGGAGAACTCGCCCTCGATGGCGAGTTACGTCCTGTAAAAGGCGTACTACCCATTGCTATAGAAGCCAGGAAAGAAGGCTTTAAGGGATTTATTTTACCTTACGAAAATGCCTCTGAGGCAGCCATTGTCAATAATCTCGATATCATTCCTGTCAAAAACCTAGAAGAAGCACTACAGTTTTTGGGCGGGACACATGCCATAAAACCGCTCGTAAAAGACACTCGCGAGCTATTCTCTCAAAACCTCAATAGCTACAAAGCAGATTTTGCAGATGTACAAGGGCAAGAGAATATCAAGCGGGCGTTAGAGATTGCGGCAGCAGGTGGGCATAATGTTATTATGATTGGGCCTCCTGGTGCTGGTAAAACGATGCTAGCCAAGCGCTTGGCGTCTATTTTACCACCCCTTACACTCTTTGAAGCGCTTGAAACAACCAAAATCCACTCAGTAGTAGGTAAATTGAGCGCCGATACCTCACTGGTAGCCGCTCGTCCGTTCAGAGCGCCTCATCATACCATTAGCGATGTAGCCCTCGTAGGAGGTGGAAACGTACCACAACCTGGAGAGATTTCACTGGCGCATAATGGCGTGCTCTTTCTAGATGAGCTACCAGAATTTAAGAGAAGTGTATTAGAGGTAATGAGACAACCCCTAGAAGAAAGAAGGGTAACGATTTCTAGGGCCAAAGTGTCAGTAGAGTTCCCCGCCAGCTTTATGTTGATCGCCAGCATGAACCCTTGCCCCTGTGGCTATTACAATCACCCTGAAAAAGAGTGTATCTGTAGCCCTGGTGTAGTACAGCGTTATCTAAGTAAAATCAGTGGCCCTTTGCTAGATAGAATCGACTTACACGTAGAGGTAACCCCTGTTTCTTTCGACGAGATGACCGCCAATAGAAAAGTAGAAGACAGCGCTACGATCCGTGCGAGGGTAGAAAAAGCACGTACGCTACAACTGGAGCGTTTCAAAGAACATAAAAGTATGTATTCTAATGCCATGATGCCCTCGCCAATGGTAAAAGAGGTATGTCAGATTAGCGAAGCGGGCAGAAATCTATTAAAAACAGCTATGGAAAAGCTAGGACTTTCTGCCAGAGCCTATGACCGTATCTTAAAAGTAGCCCGTACCATTGCAGATTTGGCGGAAAGCGAAACAATAAAAGTAGAGCACTTGGCAGAAGCCATTCAATACAGAAGCTTAGATAGAGAAAACTGGGCAGGTCAACCCTAAAAAATCCAACCTAGCATTTGCTGCACGGTTACTTTTTCTAAGGGCTTTTGGATCGCTAAAGAATCTCTGTCCAGATCTTGTATCAATAGCATTTGGGCGGGTTGTAGCCAATCGTTGCTTTGTTCATCCTTATATTGTTGTAAGAAGGCAATTTGCACGAGTTGTGTGAGGTAGGCAAAGGTGTCTTTTGCTGTACAAGAGAGTACTTCCCAAGGTTCATTATGTATCGCTCCTAAGTGTTTTTGCAGTGTCTCTACCTTTGCGATCAAAGGTTTTAGGGGCTCACTTTCGTTGAATATGCTTACCACGTCTTGTAAGAGGTATTGTAAACCTTCAGACTTACTACTGGCTCTCAGCATATCTAAGACCATAATATTGCCAGCGCCTTCCCAAATAGGAAGTACCATCATATCGCGCATGAGCTTTGGCATCATGCCATCTTCGATATAGCCCATCCCGCCCATCAGCTCCATACTTTCTCTAATGACATAAACGCCCGTCTCTGCAGTACATTTTTTAATCATAGGCGTTAAAAAGCGACTCAACGCTAGGGCTTTGGGGTCTCCATTATCCGCTTGGTCTAGAATCTTTACGGTATGCCAAGTAAGGTAGAAGTTGGCTAAATAAAGACTATGTAGCTTGGCAAGTTGCTGCCTGATAAGACCGTGGTCGAGCGCCTCCGTACCGAAAGTAATTCTATAGGACAAAAACTGATACACTTCAACCAAGGCGCGGCGCATAAAAGCCACCGCCGTCATCGCGTTGTATACACGAGAGAGGTTAATCATGTCTGTCATGATCTTAAAGCCTTCTCCCTCTTTTCCTACCAACTTCCCCCAAGTATCTTGTAGCATACACTCTGCACTGGCCATCGAACGAACACCCAACTTATCCTTTAGACGTACCACAGATAAGGGGTTTTTTGTACCGTCTGGCTTTGTTTTCTCTACTAGAAAGATAGAAAGTCCTTTGGTACCTTGAATAGCAGGGTTGGTACGCGCCAAGACGAAGATAATATCTGCATTAACATTGCTACAAAACCACTTTTCCCCATTTAACAAGTAGTAGTCATTTTCTTTATGGGTAGCGGTTACTAGGTTAGCGCCTACGTCTGAGCCGCCCGCTTTCTCCGTCAAGAACATAGCCCCTGTAAAGAAATCTTCTAGGTTAGTAGCGTAAATATGGGGCAGTAGCCGTGCTTTATCTGCTTCGGTACAATAACGATCTATAAGCCGTGCTACGCCGTCTGTCATACAAAGTGGGCAGGGAATGCCCCCTTCGGCCATGGTATAGAGAAAGTAAGGCGCAAAACCAGCTAAATGTCTTTCTTTTTGAAATTGCGTTTTATTTTCTGGCAACCACTTTACCCGAAACATCTCTGAGGTAGCTGCTATCTGCATAAGCTGCCAGTAGCTAGGATGAAACTTCACTTGGTCAATATCTTCTCCGTAAAAGTTACGCTTGATAAGCTGAGGGGTGTTTTTGTCTGCTTCCAGAGAGAGGGTATCCATCTCGGAAGCTGCTTGTTTTCCTAGCCTTGTCAAAGAAGGTTGTAGGTACTGTAAGGCTTTTTTGGAAAGGTAGTTTTGTAGGAAATGCTGTAAGATCAAGTCACTTTCATAGAAGTTAGCACTCTTTGTAAAGCGATCTTGTAAAACTTGATTGCGTAAGGATTTCATAGGGAATTATATGAGTTTAAGCGCATCAAAATATGAAATCCTACCTCAAGATACAACGTCTACGCAGAAAAGTACTATTTTTCCCTTTCGATGGTGAATTGTACGAGCTGCTGAAGGGAAGTTTTGTAGGGAGAGTCCTTAAAGTCTTGTAGCAGGGTCATGGCTGCTTGGTAATAATTTTGCATTTTATTGACAGCATAGTCGAGTCCTCCCGCATCCTTTACAAAATCGATCACTTCATTTACTTTAGTTGTTTTATGACTTTGGTTTTTAATAAGGTTGATAATGTGCCTTTTTTTAATCCAGCTTGCCTGATTAAGGGCATAAATTAAGGGGAGCGTCATTTTCTTTTCCTTAATATCGATCCCAACAGGTTTCCCAATTTCTGCTGTACCATAGTCAAAGAGATCATCTTTTATTTGGAAAGCAATACCTACTTTCTCCCCAAACGCTTGTGCTTGTTGGATGGTGGCAGGCGCAGCGTTGACGGAAGCAGCCCCTACGGCACAACAGGAGGCGATCAAGGAAGCTGTTTTTTGTCTAATAATTTCGAAGTAAATTTCTTCGGTAATATCCAACTGACGTGCCTTGGCAATTTGAAGCAGCTCTCCCTCACTCATTTCACGAACTGCGTGGGAGACCAAGCGCAATAATTCAAAATCATCATTATCTATGGAGAGTAAGAGGCCACGTGAAAGTAAGAAGTCACCTACCAAGACAGCAATTTTGTTTTTCCAGAGGGCATTTACAGAGAAGAAGCCTCTACGATGGTCGGAGTCATCTACCACATCGTCGTGTACCAAGGTAGCGGTGTGTAGCAATTCTATGAGAGAAGCCCCTCGGTAAGTCTTTTCAGAGATATCGCCACAAGTACCTGCCATCAAAAATACAAACATAGGACGCACTTGCTTTCCTTTTCGTTGTACAATGTAGTTCATGATTTTATCCAACAGGAATACCTTGCTCTTCATTGCCTCTCTAAATTTATGCTCGAAGATTTTCATCTCGTTGGCGATAGGCGCTTGTATATCTTTGAGGCGTAGTGTCATGCGGCTTTGAAGAATATTTTTGCAATAATAAAGGAGGCTTTCGGGAAATCCATAGCTTTTTATAAAAACTTGCAATATAGGCGGAAAGTTATAAAGTAGTGACAGTACCGCCTCAAGGGTAATATAGTGCGTGAAAAAGGTATAAAACTACCTCACACCCTATTTCTATAAACAATGGCTAGGGGCAATCCATTTTATGAATACCATTTCCTGATCTTTGAATTATGCGACTGCTCATGTATTTTTGTATTTAAACAACCAGGCTATGTTAAAGAGTATTTTTCTGTTTCTGATTATTTTTTATCTATTAATAACGTTTAGCGGTAGAATTATCCGATTTTTGCTTTGGCTAACGGGCAGTACATCCCAAAAGAAAGTCTATTCAACCTACCAGAAAAATAAACCCAAAGGAGAAATACACATCGACTATGTGCCAGAAAAGGAGCGACGTAAACAAAAGAAGAAATTCAAAGGAGGTGAATATACCCCCTATGAAGAGGTAGAGTAATCCTTCCTTGAAATCGTAAAAAGACCTTCTGATAACCTCATGGCTAAACTTACCTTTGAAACTCTTATACTTTTTGAAGACGAAGATTATATCGTGATCAATAAGCCCCCTTTTGTAGCTACACTGGACGAACGCACGGCAGACCGTGTACAGAGTATACTAGGCTTAGCCAGAGCCTACCACGATACAGTACAAATGGCACACCGCCTAGATAAAGAAACTTCTGGCTGTTTAGCCATTGCCAAACATAATGAGGCTTATAAGCATCTGACGCTTCAGTTTCAAAATAGGGAAGTAGCCAAACTTTACCACGCTGTCATCCATGATTTACGTAATTTTCAGCAAGTAGAAATGGATTTACCTATTCTGAAGCTCTCTAAGAAAGGGATGGTCACCATTGATATGCAAGAAGGAAAACCTTCACTGACCATATTCAATACCCTGAAGCTCTTCAGAGAACACACCTTAGTGGCCTGTCAGCCTGTGACAGGTCGTATGCATCAAATACGTATTCATCTCGCTTGTATGGATGCGCCTATTGTGGGTGATGAGATGTACGGAGGTGCGCCCTTTTACCTCTCAGACCTCAAAAGAAACTACCACTTGAAAAAAGGAACAGAGGAACAACCCTTGATGAAACGCTTTGCACTCCACGCCCACCAACTTACCTTTACTTCTTTGGCAGGAGAGGAAGTCAACGTAGAAGCCCCTTATCCTAAAGATTTTGCTGCCCTCTTGAAGCAGTTAGCACGATTTACATAATATTCAAAACTGATACCCATTGGAAGACATTCACCTACAGAAAAACGTCTCTCTCAAACCATATAATACTTTCGGTATAGGCGCACAGGCTAAACTGTTTACTGAGGTCGATACCCTCACGAGGTTGAAAAGCCTGCTGACTGACAAAGGCCTAGCACAAGAAAGAAAACTGATTTTAGGTGGGGGAAGTAATGTGTTATTTACCCAAGATTTTGATGGACTAGTCATCAAAATAAGCTTTAAAGGCATCGAAAAAATAAGAGAAGACGATCAGTACGTATGGGTGAGAGTAGGCGCAGGAGAAGTCTGGCACGACTTCGTACAGTACTGCATCGAGAAGGATTGGGCAGGAGTAGAAAATCTTTCGCTGATTCCTGGTACAGTAGGTGCAGCGCCTATGCAAAATATAGGTGCGTACGGGGTGGAAATTAAAGAAGTTTTTGCCAGCTTAGAAGCATTACATAATACACTTCAAGAAGTACATACTTTCACGAAAGCCCAATGTGCTTTTGGCTATAGAGAGAGTATTTTTAAGCACGAGGTAAAAGGGCAATATACCATTCTTAATGTTACCTTTCGGCTCAATAAACAACCTCAGTATAACATAGCTTATGGAGCGATCCAACAAACCCTCGATGCTATGAAGATTACAGAACTCTCCATCAAGGCCATTAGTGACGCTGTCATCAGGATTCGATCCAGTAAATTACCTGATCCTAAAAAAATAGGGAATGCAGGAAGTTTTTTTAAAAATCCCACCGTACCTAATACGCACTTTGAGAAAATAAAAGTCGATTACCCACATATGCCTGCCTATCCAATGACGGAAGAGACTACCAAAATACCTGCTGGTTGGCTTATAGAACAATGCGGATGGAAAGGAAAAAGACAAGGAGAGGTAGGGGTACACGAAAAGCAAGCCCTCGTACTGGTTAACTACGGGGCAGGAAAAGGAGCAGAAATCAAGCAACTAGCGCACGAGATACAAGACAGTGTAAAAGCAAGATTTGACATTATGCTTACCCCTGAGGTGAACTTTATCTAAGCTTGCTGTGGAAATCTTGCACAATTCAGTATTTTTATGAGGAGAAGAGATTTTGATATATAGCACTTAGATGTACGAAACAACGGGTAAAACTTTACAATATTATAACGAAAAAAGTACGAGCACAATAGTAGTATAAACCTTCACAATAAATGAAAGCTATATACGTAATAGGGTGTTTCTTAATGTATTGTCAAGTACTACTGGGGCAGCAAGTAAGCTCAGGCATAAGCCTTTCGAAAGTACCTGCTGTTGCTGACATTACTTATGAAGAAATACTCAGCAACTTTTATAAACATTATAGTGGTAGACTTCCAGAGGGGCAGGAGTATCATTTCGCTAAGAAGCCAGCAGGTTGGTCGGTAAGTATTTACAACCACCTTAAACGAACTTACGAAAAAGAAACATTTTTCTATTTATTCGAGTCAGGCGATTATGCTTATGAGCTACCCTTTAAAAAACTTGGAGCGCAAGAGGTCGCTTTCAACTATACTGCTGCTTTAAAAGAAAGTTATTTTTATGATCATAACTACTACTATGGTTATCCAAACTGGTATGAAGATGCCATACTGGTATTAGAAACCAAAGCTACCCTTACTGAGCGCGCGTTAGAAAGCCTAGCAAGAGCTTATGATACAAAATCCATTAGCGCCTTTGTAGGCAGACTAGAGGCAGGAGAAAAACACATTTATGATGAAAGGTTTGATATAAAGGACGTTCCTAAAAGTAAAATAGAAGAAGGGATTATTTTTGCACACAAAGCCATTGATACCTACAAAGTACTGGCCCAGCGAAATCCTGACTATGATACTTACGTAGGAAGTGTAAACCTAAAGGTAGCGGCTGCACATATTACCCCTTATTTCGAGCTTACAGTAATGGGCTTGCACGAACAGGCCAAAGCTTTTCTGAAAGATGATTTGTATGATGATTTTTTCATTGCGGTGGCTAAAAGTCTACTGAACACCTGCCCCAAGAATGCTATTTTGATAGTAGGGGGAGACAATGACACCTTTCCACTGGTCTATGTACAAGATAAGCTAGGGTACAGGAGAGATGTATTGGTAGTCAATCAGTCACTTGCTTATGTACCTCGGTACATTCGTTACTATACTACACAAGCTTACGGTAAAGCCAATTGTACCATTCCCTTACAACAATATATGCGTGAGCTAACAAGCTTTTTGGTTGCTTTCGACGATGAGAAGGTGAGTGCCAAGCAACAGCTTGAGAAAATAGCCAGTGAAACACTATCGTTTTATAATGATGGATACCAAAACTATTACCAACTAGATGGACGAGTCCTTACCTTTACCACCTTACCCAATCCCATTACTGTAGACTACATAGATAGGACACAACTATTCTTGATAGACCTGTACTTGAGTAACCCTGATAGACCATTACAGATAACAGAAACAGTCGTTGAGCAACTTTTTGAGGGGCAAACAGTCTATACAGGGCTCTCTAGGCAAGTACTTAGAAGTAAAGCCCTCCCTGAAATACCCCTTGATGTGACAAGGCTTGAAGAGAACATTCGTAAAAATATTATCATGATGCCTCCCCCTACGCAAAGAGCAAGCAACCAGGTCTATCGAAGCTTTACCTTTTTTCTAAGAAATACTTACTATCAACTCGCTAAATATCATTACGAGCAGGGAGCACCCCAAAAAGCTATGCAGCTTTTAAAAGAAGTATTTGATAAAATTCCCTTCAAGGTGGTACCCATCACCCTAATAGACTACACTATTATAGATATTCTACTAGGAGAGGCGACCTTAGAAGATTTAAGGTGGACGGAGTCAGCTATACTAAATTTCTTGCAGGCTTTGGCACAAGAGCCAGTTACAGAAAAACCATCTCTTCAAAAATATATCAATATAATGCTCGAGGAAATTATTAAATTTGGTAAGGCCCATGAACTTGAAGCTATTGTGCTCAAGGCAGAAGCTTTACGATAAGTTACATCCAACTTTTTCATCCTTTAAACACAACCAAACCCCATGCAAATCCTTGTAATCAACTGTGGAAGCTCTTCCGTAAAGTCAGAAATCATAGATTCTAAAACAGGAAATCGACTGCTTACTATGCAAATAGAACGGGTAAGTGAAGCAACGCCCTTGCTGCAATTTTCTGAAGAAGAACCCATCGAATGCCCAGAGGCAGGTCACGAAAAAGCACTTCGCTTTGCTTTCCCTAAATTAATGGAGAAGATAGATACCAGCCAGCTAAAGGGCGTGGGGCACCGTGTCGTCCATGGGGGCGATGCCTTCGATGAAGCAGAAATCATAGATGAAGCAGTAGAAAAGAAAATAGAAGCCTTATACGATGTGGCTCCCCTCCATAATCCTATCAATATGACAGGAATACGGATCGCTAAGGAATTTTTCGGAAATGTCCCCCATATTGCGGTTTTTGATACAGCCTTTCATCGGACGCTTCCCGCACGTGCCAAAAAGTACGCTTTACCTACCCAACTGATGCAGAAGCACAAAATTCAGCGTTACGGTTTTCACGGTACCAGCCATCAATATGTGGCTCAGCAAGCAGCACGTTACCTGAAAACAGACATCCGCCAACTTAAAATCATTACCTGCCACCTAGGCAATGGAGCCAGCGTATGCGCTGTAGAGTACGGCCGTTCTGTAGAGACAAGCATGGGCATGACGCCCCTCGAAGGATTGGTAATGGGGACACGCTCTGGAGATGTAGATCCAGGAATTTTGATTCATTTAATGGAGCAAGAAAATCTCAGCGCTAAAGACCTCAATCAGTTGCTCAATAAAGAAAGTGGCCTTAAAGGGATTTCCTGCTCTGGCGCGGATATGCGTGACATAGAAGAAAGCGCCTCTACGGGTAACGAAGAATGCCGAAAAGCCATTCAGATCTATACGCACCGTATTAAAAAGTATATTGGTGCCTATGCAGGTTTAATGGGTGGCGTAGATGCCATTGTCTTTACGGCAGGCGTGGGAGAAAACAGCGCTACGATTCGTCATAGAGCGGCTCAACGCCTAGAGTATCTGGGTGCTTTCTTAGAGGAAGAAAAAAATAGAACCGTATCGTTGACACACGAACAACCTACCGTAGATATTTCTCTGCCTCAAAGTAGGTGTAAAATATTAGTAGTAAAAACAGACGAACAACTGGCGATTGCCCAGCAGGCTTCGAAAATCATTAACGAGCAGCGCAAGGTACACGATGTCAAGGTAATTCCTATTGCTATTTCTGCAAGGCACGTACACCTTACCCAAGAAACAGTAGAAAAGCTATTTGGAGAAGGCTATCAACTCACCGAGTTCAAACCTCTGTCGCAACCTGGTCAGTTTGCCTGTAATGAAACAGTTACCATTGTAGGGCCCAAAAATCAAATAGAGAAAGTAAGAATACTAGGCCCTGTTCGGTCAAAAAACCAAGTGGAAATATCTAGAACCGATGAGTTTTTCTTAGGAATCGATGCACCGATCAGAGAGTCGGGGCATACTGAAAATACGCCAGGCATTACACTAGTAGGTGAGAAAGGAAAAGTAGACTTGAAAGAGGGTGTTATTTGTGCGTGGCGACACATCCATATGCATCCAGACGATGCTAATGTCTTTGGGGTACAGGACAAAGATATTGTAGAAATTCGTATCGAAAATTCAGAGCGAAGCCTCACCTTCGGAAATGTACTGATAAGAGTGTCACCCAAGTATAAATTAGAAATGCACATTGACACTGACGAAGCCAACGCTGCTGAGCTGAGCCCTGGAGCAGTAGGCGCTTTGATCGATACGGCCGCTGAAGGACATTTAGTGAAACGCAGGTCAAACTTAGACGAGGTAAAAGCTTAGGAATGGCTTTTACTTAATCAGCAAAGCGCTTTAGAGTCGTTTTCTTAAAAGTCCATTCTGGTGTGTATAAGGTCTCGCCGAAGTTGGTACTATACCAAGGACTCATCGACGCGTCTTCAATATTGCTGAGAATCTGTATTTCTTGGGCAGGCATATAGCTCTGCGCCAACATAAAGACTTTTTGCTTGGTGGTAGGGTTGATGGCAACATCCACTACCACCACTGCATGCCCCGGTGAGCCGCCTTGAATAAAGACATCTCCTATTTTGAGCTGGTCGACAGAGGTAGCTTGTAATTCTTTTTCTAGAGAAAGCGTGCCTGCATAGCTAAAAATTATTTCTAAATACTTCCAGAAATCCTGATAAGTGTTGGAAGGCGTAGTTTTTTGTACCCAATAGGTGCGGTTGCCTTCTACTGCAATTCTTTTTCCCTGCATCCAAGGGGTGTAATCAACACGAAAGCCATTGGTAAAGTTGAAATGAATACGGTCAAAGGCTTTTTGTTGGTAAAGGTATTCTGCCCTTAGGCGCATAATAGCATCTGCACATTGGTGTAAGTCTCGTTTTCCAATAGGGAGATCGACTACAGCCACATAAACACCCTTATTGCTTTTAGTACGCCCATCGTAATAGCTTACTAGTGTACCAGCGGGCTTGAGGGGAAGCGTACGTAAATAATAGGCAAAGGAAGTTTGACTGACTGGTATTCTTTGGTAACCATCTGGAGGACTAATACGCTGTAGCAGGGTTTCTCCGTTATTATCTACTAGCTGAGCGGTGGCATGCGTACGACTCTCTAATTCTTTTGATGAAGGGGAATAAGTAGCCTGTTCTTGCTTAGGTTTACAAGTGGGTAGCAAGAGTAGCAACGAACCAACTACGAGCCACGCGTTAAAAGCTTTCATGAGCAGATATTTTTCTTTTAAGTTACAATTATTTGGACAAAAGTGCGTATGTATTTCTTAATATCCCAAGGTGTTGGTATTGTTACAATAACACTTGAACACTGATAGAATACGTTCCTTATAAGGAGAATAGGCAGTTAAAAGAAGCAAGGGAAAACGCTATGGGCTATTGATATTTGCAAGAATTTTAAATAGATTTGGTTATAAACTATGAATAAAATATATGGGCAAGCGAATTAGAAAAATTATTGGTGGTATTCTGTTGGGGATAGGGATTTTTATGTTTGTAAAGCCTTATAAATTTAATCATCCTCCCGTTCCAGTGAGGGTAACTTTCATTATAGTAGGGAGTATTTTACTGAAGCGAAGAAAGAAGAAATCTACCACTTCACTGGCACCTTCTAAACAAGAGGAGTTTACATTGACAGATGAAATGATTGTTCGCTTAGCGAAAATGAAAAATGGCTTACTCACTGCACAGGAGCTAGCTTCACAAACGTCTTTGACGGTGGAGCAATCCAAAGAAAGATTGGATAACATGCATCTCAAGAATTTACTAGAACTAAGGGTAACTGATGGAGGTGTAATTGTATACGACTTCAGAGATAATCACTTAAACGACGATGATAAGTTCAACTCAAAGCGCGTGATTGATTAAGGCATTTGTTCCTCATCAACAGGAATAAGGTTAAACTTTAGCGCTGAGTCGCTCTGAAAATCCTCGGCTTCCTCAATCATGTTTTCGTCCGAAGTAAGGTAGTACCAGTTAATAGTCACCTCACCTCCCTCTTCTTGGTACTGTTTTAAGAGATTGAGCATATCGAGAATAGCTCTAGAAGAAGAAGTATTGAAGTAAGTAAGCTTAAAGTCAAATGTAATGGGTTTCTTTACTTTTTCGATGTACTCGCCGAGCCACGAAGTAAGCTTATTATAAAATTCAAAGGTTTCTTCTTGATAAGACTCTCCTTTGATTTCACAAACTCCTCTTTCCGCTGAGAAATAAACGTCTGGAGATAGATAAGTACCCTTTTCTCCTTCAATGATTAAATCTTCCATAACATTTACATTTACTTTTGATACACTGACTGAAATTAGAAAATAACAGTGCGCCTGATCTACATCTATCCACTGAATTTCTAAGGGATTTCCCGATTTAAGGGCTACATCTACTAAGCCGATGTTACCACTTTGATGGTTTTGCTCTAATGCTTCTGTTCTGAATCGGCTCTTCAAGTCACGCAAGCTTCTACGGTCTGCTTGTATGATTTCATCGCAGCGCTGCTTTAGATGAGCAAACTGGCTAAGGTTTACTAAGTTGCCCATCGCAAGGATAAACTTATCTTCTTCTTCGGTAAGAAACACCGTACCGATACCTGTAGACTTCCCATTTTCTTGAAGGAGCGTTCTTTCAGCAGAGTGGTTGCGTATGTTTTGAGCTAGCTCTATGAAAATATAAAACACCTTTTCTCGTACGGGCATAATGTCCGAAATATTACCACGGATATAATGGCTGATTTCCGCTATGACCGAATAAAGAAGAGGACCTTGATAAGAGACAATCGTATTACGGTTTTTGAAATCTTTGTACGTTTGAAAGACAAAGGAATGGTCAAAATTCATTTTTCTTAATTTTTCAGGTGGCTGGTACTCTTTCTGCAAATTCAATGTTTTCTTCCTCCACGAGGGGCAGTAACGCATATTTTAAATACACCTGTGCGGTAGCTACCACATCTTTTTCACAATATACAGCAATGCGGTCAACATCACCTTCTTCCCAATATACATTGCCTACTTGGCTACCATCAATATCATCTTTGGGAGTAGGTACGTTAAGTACATTGCAAAGCAACTCTAATTTAGTAGGATTTTTCCAATCTCCAAACTTCCACATATCCATTGTATCAAGAATGTGCTTAATTTCCCAAGTCCTTTTATCTCGTAACTCCAGTGCCTTGGGTAATTTCATCTGGTTGATGATATAACGACGTCCCATATAGGGAAAGTCAAACTCACGCCCATTGTGGGCACAAAGAAAAAGAAAGGCATTGGCATCTAAGATTTCCCGAAATTCAGCTAATAGCTTTTGCTCATCTTTACCGTAGCAAGATTTTACTTTCATCTTAAGGATGCCTTCCTTGTAATGTAAGTAGCCAAAGCTAATACAGGTGATTTTACCAAACTCAGCGAAAATACCAGCATTATCATAATACTTCTCTTCGGCTGTTAAATCACTATCAGGTTGAATACGCTTTGCTTTAAGCTCCCACATTTTACGCATACCTTCCGAGAGGTCGCTGTAGTTTTTGCTGCCTCTAACAGTTTCTATATCCAAAAATAATATTTTTTTAGAAGCTTGCTCTAAAGTAGTAGCAATCATGGAAATCAAAGTTTCATGGTTATAAAGATCTTTCCCCTTGCGGAAAGTGCTGACGATAGAGTGTACGCCAGTGGTTTCTTTGTGTTTCGTCGGTAGCTTGTTTCATAAGTTCTACACAAGCCTCCCATACGTTAAATTCAATCATTTCTTTACTCTCACCCTGTTTGAGAGCTTTGAGGTAGAAATCGATGGCCTTGGGGTAATCTTGTAAGAAGAAGAAATTAGCCCCCATCATATTCAGGCAGGTAGCTGCATCCTCAGGGTATCTGGCCAGTATTTTCTCTAAAGCCATATTGCTCTCTTCGTATCTACCAGAAGAAGAGAGTTGCGCGGCGATATTGAGCATCTTACTTAGCTCACTGTTAGAAGAGAGCATATTTTCTAAGGCTGAATGGAGGTCTTCTGCTTGTCGCTTGCTCAACCCTTGTTCTTGCTCTGATATTTTAGCGAAAATATCCAAACTGATTCCCTTGTTCTCATCACCCGTAATGCCAAAGCTAAGGTTACTTTCTTCTTGCCCCAGTTTAATCCCTTTATCGTTAAGAATTTCACAACCTCTCTCTAATCCTTTCAGAAGTAAATGAAAATGTTGTATTTCGTCACAAGTGACATCTACGTACTGACTTTCTCCGATTTGTAGACGCTGCTTCAAATCCTGAATGGTCTTACTGATGAAGGTGCTCTCGTTGATTTCAGAAAACTGAAGAATCGGCTCTATGATGTCAACAGACTTATATATCAGGTCATTGGTGATAGACATCGTCTTATCAAGCATACTGTAAGCAATCTCTAAGGTAGCAATCACGGTCTCGTAGTTACCCTTTTCAAAGGCCTGAGTGGCGAGTTGTACCTGTGTATCAAAAGTGCTCATTACGCATAAGAAAATATACTATTTTGACAGAAATATACTACGTTTTTTTAAAATTGTGAAATTCCTACGTAATTAAATGGCGTAATAGATTTTAAGGTGGTTTTGATGTCATCTTTTACTTCTAATTGCTCAATAAAATCGAGAATGGTAGCCGAGGTAATGACTTCGTTAGTTCGGGTGAGTGCTTTGAGCGCTTCGTAGGGTTTGGGGTAGCCCTCACGCCGTAAGATGGTTTGAATCGCTTCAGCGATGACGGCCCAGTTATTTTCTAAATCTTGCCGAATGGCTACTTCGTTCAGTTCTATCTTATGGAGTCCTTTCAAAAGTGATTTTAGACCCAAAAGTGTGTGGGCAATGGGTACTCCTATATTACGTAACACGGTAGAGTCTGTCAAATCTCTCTGTAGCCTCGAAATAGGAAGTTTTCTTGCTAAATGCTCAAAAATGGCAATGGCATAACCAAGATTTCCCTCGGAATTTTCAAAATCTATGGGGTTTACCTTATGAGGCATGGCCGAAGAGCCTACTTCGTCTGCTTTAATTTTTTGCTTAAAGTAACCTAAAGAAATATACTGCCATACATCTCGGTCTAGGTCTATCAGAATGGTATTGATCCGCTTAAAGCTATCTAGCAACGCTGCTAGATTATCGTAATGCTCTATCTGGGTAGTGAAGTTACTACGGTGTAGGGAAAGTACTTTTTCTACAAAGTATTCGCCGAAGCGCTTCCAATCTGTAGTAGGGTAGGCCACAACGTGGGCGTTGAAGTTGCCTGTAGCGCCTCCAAACTTAGCAGAGAAGGGAACTCTATGTAGTAAAAACAACTGTTTTTCAAGCCTTTCTACAAATACCATGAGCTCTTTGCCCAAAGTTGTGGGCGAGGCAGGTTGGCCGTGTGTACGCGCCAACATAGGAACTGCCTGCCAACTTCTGGCTAGTTCACGGAGTGTTTCAATTACTTCTTTTAAAGTAGGGAGTACTAGCTTTCCCAAGGCTTCTTTTAAGCTTAAAGGAATGGCTGTATTATTAATATCTTGTGAAGTAAGCCCAAAATGAATAAACTCTTGAAAGGCACTAATCCCTAGGCGCTCAAAGTGTGTTTTTAAAAAATATTCTACGGCCTTTACGTCGTGGTTGGTCGTCTTTTCTATTTCTTTTATGACTAAGGCATCCTTTTCGGAAAATGCTTGATAGATCGTCCTTAAAGCAGGAAATAACTCCTTGTCGAAAGTGCTAAGCTGAGGAATAGGCAGCTCACAAAGCGCGATAAAGTATTCTACTTCTACCTGTACGCGATAACGGATAAGACCAAACTCTGAGAAGTAAGGGGATAAGTCCGCCAATTGCTTGCGATAACGCCCGTCTATAGGAGATAAGGCCGTAAGTTCAGTTAAGTTCATAAGTTATGCAGGTCGTTACATTGCCAAGCTAAACAAAATAGGTATAGACAGGCAATAAACGGTTCTTGGTTTAGTATAAAGTATAGCTTTTGTATATACTATTTATACAAAAGACTTCTGTGTAAGGTTCTTTGTTCAGTAGAAAAAGTTATACTTCACTTCATTATTTAAAAAAGCGAATAATGGCTATTTCTGCCAACACAAAAAATAAGGCAGCCCATACAAAATACTTCCACAGGGGCGTACCAATATTCTGCTCTTTAAAGGCACTCACAAAAGCTTTATCTGTAAGGCTCTCGTAAATATGTACGTGCTTACGATTACCAAATAGTTCTTTGAGCTCTTCTTCTGTGTAAAATGCCATGGCAGACTCCTCTTTACCATAGTTGAAAGCGAGTGTACTTACAGGCTTATCTTCTAAAGTAAGGGTGTAATAACCTGCTTCTAAGGCATCTTGTGGTAGCTCTAAGAAAAGCTGTTCACCCGCTTGCCGCTGCGCAGGAATAAAAGTAAGCTCATCTTTGGTAAGCTCGTAAATTTGCCCCGAAGGATTTTCCTCCACCTCTAAGACAATGTTTTTATCTTGGAAGGTGTAAGCAAGTCGATTGCCCTGCTGCTTACTTAAAGAGGCAATCTTATACATAATGGGAACAAAAATAGCATTGAGCGCAAAATCTGAATGTGTACGTGCCAAAGGTGCTGCAAATAAGTATAAGTGGCCTCTTCCGACTGTATTTTCTGTAGCAAAGGTAGCCCCACTCTTAAACTGGAGTAAGGGAAAACCCGTATTGATCCATCGCAAACTAGCATTAGCATAAGGCATATACAAGTTGGTAGGAATTTTCTCAAATATCCCCTTAAAAAAGGGCTGGTCGATATTGGGTGCCTGTAATGTTTTGGCCACCGTTTTTTGTAAAGAATCTGACTTAACTACTTGCAATCCTCTGATACCTAACCCTCCTAAAAAGGTAGTGTAAGAGGTAGCGTCGGGTTGAGGGGGAGGAAAAATAGCCAAGCTTCCACCATTTTTTACAAAAGTTTGTAGCTGTGTCTTCAGTTCGCCATCGAGGCGGTCTACTTCATTGATTACCACCAAATCACTAGCAGCAATGGCGCTGTAGTCTAAGTTTTTAGTGCTGTAATGGGTTGCCTTAAAAGAAGCTTCACTATCAAAAACCCGCTGTATATAGCTGTGTCGTTGCTCTTCGTAGAGGTGTAAAATACGAATAACAGGTGCTACCTCCACAGTAAAGAAATATTCGTTGTCAAATACGATAGGGTAATCTTCGAAGGTAATACGGCATTTTTTTAAACCCTTTCCCTGTACTGTAAAATTGAAGCTGCCACTGGTAGTACCATCGGCAGCTATCGAAAGTGTAGCAGTAGATACTTGAATGTCGTCAATGAAAAGTTTAAAGCTAAGATCTTCATAGGCTTCTGTACCGTAGTTGTGCGCCATAAAGTTAATCGTATTGGTCTCATTCTCCTTGATGAAGGGGTTACTAAGCCATACTGAGTCGATCGCTACGTTTTGGTTATCTTGTGTTTTAATGGGTACAAGATAATACTGGTTAGCAGAGTCAAGAGCGATTTTTTCTAGCGCCCCTGCTGTGCTTTTTTGAAAATCGGAGAACCAGAATAGCTGGTTCTGTGCGACTTGCTTCACTCGCTGTAGTAGGCTTTGTTGGCGGTTATGGATGATGTCAAAAGTACGGTGCTTGTTAGAAAATTGCATCTCTGTGAGCCTGTCTTCTATTTTAGAGGCATTGTTGACAAACTGCTCCTTGTTTTCAAAGTCGTTGGTAATAAGCTGAAAGCTAGCAGCCTGTGGAAAGATATTCACCAGGTCAGTGACCGCCTCAATAGCCCAGTTGAGGTAAGGCTTGTTATCTAGCTCATTTTGCATACTGTAAGAGTTATCGAGATAGATACTGACAACACTATTCGCCTGTAAACCTTGCTGGCTATTGTCGCTGGGCAGGAAAGGTTGTGCAAAGGCAAGTACTAAGGCAGTAAAGAAAAGTACTCTCATGAGCAAGATGAGGAGCTCTTTGAGGGTACGTACTGCGTTGGTTTCCGTTTTAATTGCTTTCAGGAAACGAACGTTCGTAAAGTACACCTTCTTGATACGCCTAAAGTTGAATAAGTGTATGAGAATAGGAATTGCTACGACGAACAATGCCCATAAGAACTGTGGATATACAAAACTCATAGTCGCTTGTAAAAGCCTTTCGGTTGATGAACATTTGCCATAAATTCTTGTAAATATACAACATCCTTGCTCAGAGGCAAGCCAAAACGGGAGCTAGTTGAAAACTGAAAGGAAAAGCTATCCTCGATGAAAAAGGAAGAAGAAGGCTTGTAAAGGAGAACCAAGAAGTAAAACTGGCCGTGTAGTACTGCTTAAGTATATCTTTGGCGTAGATTTTGCTAAACTTTGAAGCATAAAGCATGAAAACAAAAAACGAACATAGTGCCTCTTTTCGGCTGGCTACACAAAGAGGTGAGCCGATGGCCTCTATTGATCTTGGTACAAATACCTTTCACTTACTGATCGTAGAGCAACCTACTATTAAGACCAATCAATTTAAAATTATACATAAGGAAAAAATAGCTGTTACGATAGGGCAGGGAGGAATCAACAAAGGCATCATCAACAAAGCAGCGCAAGCTCGTATGTTTGAGGCATTACGCCAGTTTAGAAGAACCTTAGATCATTACTGTGTAAAACCTAACGCTACCTACGTCACCGCTACCAGCGCCCTGAGAAATGCTAAGAACAAACAACGCATCTTAAAGAAAATCAAAGAAGAGGTCAACTTTGATGTCAATGTCATTTCAGGTACAGAAGAAGCCACTTACATTTACTATGGGGTAAAAACCGTATTACAACTGGACGAAAAACCTTACCTCATTATGGATATTGGTGGAGGAAGCGTAGAGTTTGTAATCGCTGATAAGCAGCAAGTTTTTTGGAAAGAGAGCTTTGAGATTGGCGCCCAACGTTTGTTGGAGCTATTTATGACCAACGATCCGATTACTACAGAAGAGGTAGAAAAACTCTACAACTACATAAAGGAGAAACTAGTACCCCTTACCCAAATGGTAAAGAAGTATGCGCCACAAGTCCTGATAGGCTCTTCGGGTACGTTTGATACCTTACATGAAATTGACCTACAAAAACAACAAATTGATCGGCTTAATCATCCAGAAGAAGCCCGTTTTAGCCGAGATGCCTTTCTGGCTATTTTTAAAGACTTTTTACACAAAGACCGCACACAACGCCTTGCCATCCCAGGTATGACCGCTATGCGTGTAGATATGATTGTGGTGGCGTCTTGCTTGTTAGATTTTATTTTGGAGACTTACCAAATTAATGAAGTAAAAGTTTCGCCCTATGCTTTGAAAGAAGGCGTACTGAGTTATCAATTGGGTTGGGTATAAAACAGCTATTACTTACCTTTCATACTACTTAAAATAAGGCTATATTTGTCTCCGCATCTATTACATTCTTTTAACCTATGAATGCCAAAAACTTACTATACCTATGCCTCTTTGTACAATGTACAATAGGAGTAGCCACTGCGCAAAAAAAAGACATTTACACAACCGATCAACTGACAGAAGTACCTTGGGTAGAAGGCTGGCAAGCCGCCTTTAAGCAACCTAAAAAGGTAATTAAACTGAGGGTGAAAAACTGCCAAGCCATCCCTAAAAAAATCAAGCGGTTGAAGTACCTACAGGTATTAGTACTAGAAGGAGGACAGCTCGAAGCGCTTCCTGCTTATATAAGCAAACTTACTTACTTAGGAGAGTTGCGTGTCGTTCATCATCGTATCAGAGAATTACCTGAGGCGCTCGCACAATGCGAATCTCTTTACCACCTTGACCTGAGCTATAATCGACTGACAACACTACCTCCTGTGTTGCTTCAACTTATAAATTTACGACATCTCAATTTAGAAGGAAATCAAATTCAGCATATCCCGCTTGAAATTAAGCAACTGATCCATCTGCAAGACCTCAACTTGGTGGGTAACCAGCTTACTACTTATCCAGATACCACTTTACGCCGAATGGACATCCGTATGTTGCAAGTAAGGGGTAATCCTATCGAAGGGCTGATCTTAAGCCCTCAAGAGTTAGGTGTAACAACCGTATATACTTCACTAGAAGAAGCCCGTAAGCATCCAGAAAAAGTATATCGCTTAACACTTACCAATACGGCGTCACTACCCGACGACCTGACTCAGTTTCCACAATTGCAATCACTCACACTCAACAACAACCACCTCAGCGAATTACCCAGCTCGATAGGAGAAATCGAAAAATTACAGGAACTTTCGTTACTTAATAACCAACTGACCACCTTGCCAGCTTCCTTGGGTGAATTAGTGCATCTCAAGCACTTGAACGCAGGACTCAATCCCATTGAAAAGCTTCCTGAGGAACTAGGTGCCTTACAAAATCTACAAAGCCTAAATTTGATGAATGCGCAACTCACGCAGCTTCCTAGCGCTATTACAGATATGAAACAACTGCAACAACTGAACTTGACGGGTAATCAACTTACAGCGCTTCCTACAGAGCTAGGTGCGTTGAATCAGCTTAAGAACCTCAATTTATCTAATAATCAGCTTGTGCAGCTACCTGAGGGAATAGGACAGCTTGACCAATTAAAGGGACTTAATCTTTCTGGTAATCAACTCGTACAGCTACCCGAGTCAGTAGGGAACCTTACCCAACTTACACGCTTGGATGCAAGAGGCAATCAGTTGGTAAAACTCCCTGAAAGCATTGGGGGGCTTGCTTCCCTAGATCAACTTCAGCTACGTGACAATCAACTCGGTACGCTTCCTAATAGCATTGGACAATTAACCAAACTAGAGAAGTTAGACCTTTGGGGGAACCAACTGACTAGTTTACCGCAGGAAATAGGGAACCTAGAAGCCCTCAAAGAGCTCAATCTCTGGGGAAATCAATTAAATACATTGCCTAGTAGTATCGGGCAGCTCCAGAACCTAGACAACCTAGACCTCTGGGGGAATGCTATCGAAAAACTTCCTGTAGAAATAGCAGAGCTAGACAATCTTAAAACGCTTTTTCTTTCTAAGGAGAAAATGTCGCCCTTTGAGCTAAAGAATGTAAAGTCTCGTTTGTCTAAAACAGTGATTAAGTTTTAATTAAAGCCAAAGCCTACACGAAATACCCAAGGACTTGGGTAAAGTGATAGATCACGCTCATAGTTAAGGTTATATAAGGCGGTAAATTGTACATAAGCCATTTTTACCAAACTAATAGTTACTCCACCACCTACTTGAGGATTGTACTGCCAAGTACGTAGGGTCTCTTCAGAGCGTGGGACAAGATTTTGTGCTTCGTACTCTGCCTGTAAATACGCCCATTTCAAGAAATGGTACTGTGCCCAGATACGCCCTCCATATGAGGAACCCTCGGGGCGATCGTCTGTGTTGGCGCGTGGTTTATAGTAGTTGTAAGAAATGCCTATACCCGGTACAAAACGTTCTGTAACGCGTATGCCAAGTGTAGGCGCTACGTCGATCATAGTAGGAGAGAAAGTAGCGGAGAAATTACCACCAAAAATGAGTCGTTCTTTGAGGAAGGTGTTCTCTTCCTTTTTTTCTTTTTTTTTCTTGGCAGTACGCGCTTGGGCGTAACTGTTGTAGGCAAAGCCAAAAAAATAAGAAAGGAATAATATGAATAAAAGATGTCTCATAGTAAGCTTTCGGCAAAGGTAAGAAAAAGTTGAGCGATAATTAAACTTATCGCTACTTAGATCGTGCATTTGTTGGCGTTTACGACTTTTTACCTCCACTATGAGCCAATTATTCGTTTATCCTTGTATTTTAAGTAAAAGGTAACTTCTAAAATATTAAAATAATGAAACAAATATACACTTTAGGGCTAGTAGTAATACTTTTATCCCTTTGTGCCTGTGGTAGTGGAGAAGAAAAAACGAACCAGACAATGGATACACTACAAGAAGAAAATAGAGAGACTACCCAAAAGGAGGCAACAGCGCAGAACAACGAAACTGCAGAAGCCACTAATAATACTGGATCAGTTGAGATAACGCTAGAAGGAGAGACTTTTGCGGCTTCTGAGCAGGCATTTATGCGAGTACGTGTTCTAAAAGAGACAGCAGCTTCTGAAGGAGCCATTGCTTTCCAAGCAGAGGAAGAAAATAAGTATTTGCTAAGGATAGACTTGGATAAGATTACAACAGCACAGGCACGACAAGTACCGCTACAAATAACGAAAGAAAGTGTGCTCGAAGATAAAGGAGCAGAAAATATCCAGTTTAGACTTGTTTTGACTGATTTTACCCAGAAGCCTGCCGTTAAATATGAGCTCAGCGATGGAGAAGTAGCCATTGAAAAATTTTCAGAAAAAGAGGTAGTAGTCCGCTTTTCTGGGCAGGTAGGAGCCAACAAATCTGATGTAGTAAGAAAAGAGAATCTTCGATCGATCAGTGGAGAAATGAACATTAGTAACGTAACCTTTTCTAAGATGTACGACTAGTAATACAATAATCTATATAAATTCTAAACCTAACTTTATGAAAAAGATACCTTACCTCTGGGTACTAGTAAGCAGCTTACTTTTATTTACCGCTTGTGATAAGACAGAGAAAACATCCGAAAACTACACTTCAGCAGAGGAGGCAAGTCCTAAAAAGGTTGAGCGTACTGAGCAGGAAAAGCCACTGGCTACCAATAACGGCACTCATAGTACCAACACCAATGCTTTTACGGAAATAGAGGTAACATTGGCAGGGAGTACACTCATCTCCTCTAAGGATGCCTACTCAGAAGTGTCTTTTGTAGGAAAGCAAACGAGTGCTGGAGTGGGTATTACTACTCAAGTAGGCGATAATGAATTTGTATTGATGTTATTATTTACCAACACTACAAAAGCGCAGGTAGAACAAGTGCCTTTTCAGATAGTGCAAGAAGACTTTCTTGGAAAAAAAGATCCTAAAAAGCCCGCAGTGGTACTTTCACTAACAGACTATACACAAAAAACTCCCAAGACCTACCAAATGGCTGATGGCAAGGCCACCGTTGAAAAGTTTTCAGAAGAAGAAGTAATTATAAGCTTTTCTGGAAGAGTAAGCGCAAATACAGGCGATCTTATTAAAAAAGAGAATCTTCAATTGATTACTGGAAAGCTCCGTGCTAAAAAGGCACGATTTACCATAGCAAATTAAAAAGTCTTTGAAAACTACCTACTCGAGGAACTGCCCTTGGTCTTATTCCTACTCAGATAAGCGGTAAACCTACGCTCCACGGGATTGAGGGAAATGGCCAAGAGGATATTCATAAATAACTTAAAAATAGGAACGCCTCCCGAAAAGTCGTCTACAGAAGGTTCTAAGTAAAGAACAATAAACTCGAAGATGGTAATAATGGTTACTAGCGTGAGAATATGAGAGTAGCGCTTCCACCGCTCTAGTCGATTAGAAAGGGTAGAAACAATAATGAGCCCCACTAATACGCCTACCTCTAATAAGTAAAACCACCATCTTTCCCAGAAGGGTGGAATAATCCTCACATTTACTTGTTTAATTTCGCTGAGTTGTCCTAATGAATTACGGGCTCTAATCTCGATAAGGTGCTTCCCCTTTGGTAAATAGGGAAACTTTAGATGATTATCTTGATCCCAACTACTCCACTCTTCTGTCATGTTTTTAATACGATACTGGTAAGCAACTGGCTGCTCTTGCAGATAATAGGGTACGCTTAGTATAAAGTGGAGCCCAAAAGACTCAGTTCCTTGATGCACCTCAATATTTTCTAGTGGTAAGCGCTCATTTTGATAGTTCAAAACCCGGCTGATAAGTACAGAAAAAGATTGATCAGTTTTTGGTACCTCCGTATCTATACGATAGAGAGCATTCTCGTGAATTGCCCAGAGTTGTTTTTGTTCATCTCTGTACATATCAGTAATATCTTCGAACAGGGAGGCATAGACTACCGTAGCATTGTCTACCAAATTCTTCCATTCAGACTGGTAGTTACTCCAGAGCTGTTGTGGGTGCTCTATGAGTTTATAAGGAAACTGAGAAACATACAACGCAGGGTCTGGAAAAAACTGATTCTGTAAATCATTATAGCTGTATACTCCGTTAGAGAGAAACAAGACAGGCTTCCCTTTTATGTTGACTACCTTTACACGCTCCAAGTAGTTTTGAGCCAATTCGAAAGTGGTATGCCTAATATAGCGGCCGTTAGGATCTATATTTACTTGAATTACTTGATTTTCACTGCCTAGCCACAGGCGATCATCTTTTGTATCAATAATAGAATAGATAGGTGTTCTAATGGCAGGAAAGCGCTCGTATATTTGCCACTTACCTTCCCGTTTTACAAGGCTAACCAATCCTGAGTCTGAGCCTACATAAAGAAACCGATCTAGCAAGTGTATCTTTTGCACATCTATATTAGCCAGAATGCTCGTAAATTCTTGTTTATCATAGGTGTAAAGACCATCATTACTCCCAACAATCAGTTCTTGCGGTAAGCTTAGTAGCTGCGTTACCTTTTTGTTGAACCCTTTCAGTTTCTGGAAGAAATAAGGATAAGACTGTAGTCTATAAAGTTCTAGTTGAGCAGGCGTTCTCCACTGGGTAGTTTCGATAGTACGTGTGGTTTTAGGGCCTTGATAGGTCACTACGGTGCGTGCTTTCTTACCAAAAGTCTTGTTAATGAGGTTACCGATGGCGGTGCCGCCTCCTTGTTTAGAAATAACCTTGGTAGCAACGGGTACTTCTTGTACAGTATTGACTACTTCTACTGATTGAATGATATCTTTATATTGTTGGGTTTTTTGGAGAGAGAAGAGGCCTTCACTAGTGGCCACGTATAAATTACCCTGCCATCGTAAAAGAGTCGTCAGGTTACCTACCAATCCCGGAAAGTAGCTAAAGTCTGTGATAGGTATTTTAAGCGCTGCCCTAGAGAGCCCCAAGGGATGTGCAATCCATAAACCACCTTGATTATCCTTACCAAGTGCCAGTATTTCGTCGTCGGGGAGCCCTGTTGGATTGTTAATCGTATGGAGCGTTTCTCCCGTGACGGATTGAACAATCAACACCCCTCCATTAAGTGTACCTAAGGCAAAAGATGTTTCGCTAAGTGCTATTCCTTGTGTAAGGGTGTGTACATTTATATAGCTTTGTGATGCTAAGGAAATCTTTTGCCAACGATCATTTTCGTAGCGATACAATTGATTATTATTGGCGGTAAAATAGGCTTTTGAAGCGACAACAAAATGAGAGCTTAAAGATAGATTTTTGAACTGTGCTCCTTGTTGGGTGAGAACGAGCTGATCGCTACTCTCTGTAAGTTGGTGCAAACCTATACCTCTTACATTAACATACAAGACATTGTTCGCTACTGCCAACCCTTGATAACGTTGCTTAGGCAAACTAGGCCAAACCTTGTTGATGCGCTTGTCTTCTTTATTTACCCTTACCAAAAAGAGGTCACTCATAAAGTATACAAAGCGTTTCGTCTGTGCTACAAAGAGAAAACTACTACTATGCTGTCGAATTTCTTTATAGTCGTCTACAAGACTGTTGTATGTATACTGACCATCTGACCGAAGCGCTAAATAACCTACGTCGGCTCTCCCGCCAACATAAATTTGTGCCTCGTCCCTAAGGAGGCTGTATACAGAAGATTGCGTATTAATCCTTTTCCAATTTTGCCCATTATAATGCAAAATACCTTGTTCATTGGCTACCATCATAGTGCCCTGTAATGTCTGAATGATGGCATTGTTCTGTGTAGTGAAGCGAGGGGCTGGATTGCCGTAGTGATGTAAAAAAACAGCACCTTCTTGTGCCCACAAGCTAGAAAAAGTGATGATACAGTATCCAAAAGATACTATTAATTTAATGAGTAATGCTTTCAAGATTGCTGGCTGATTTATATAAATAATAAAATGATTTCTTAACCAAATTTAGTAAGACTTCTCGATTAAACACATCATTATTTATACTAAATTTCTAAGTAAAACGTTGCTCGATTTAATATTTGTGTAAAAATAAATACGACTACAACCCTCCTTTCAAAAAATACGTAAAATATATAATACTGTTCTAACAAAGAGTAAGGTAACACTCACTCAAATGTTTGTAATCTACCAATCTCAGTATCCATGAACAATAATTTCGTAAAGAAAATATTTTAAAATCACGTAAACTATCTATAGTTTTGCTTCGGCTTTTGTTATTAATAAAGTGAATTTAAATGATTATCGTCGGAAATGCCTACATCAGTGATGATGTAGCAGATCAGTTTTTTGTTTGTAACCTACAAAAATGCAAGGGAGCCTGTTGTGTAGAGGGTGATGCTGGTGCTCCATTGGAGCAAGAAGAAGAAGCTATACTAGAAGAGATACTAGAAAAAGTAGCCCCTTACATGAGCCAAGCAGGACGTAAAGCCATTGCTGAGAAAGGGGTAGCGGTTATTGACAATGAGGGAGACTTAACCACCACTACGGTGGAGGATAAAGAGTGTGCTTTTGCCGTATACGACGAAAACGGTGTACTTGCTTGTAGCATAGAACGCGCCTACAACGATAAAAAAATTGACTTTCAGAAACCCATTTCTTGTCATTTATATCCTATTCGCATTACGAAATATGACCTGTATGATGCTGTCAACTATGACCGATGGGAGATATGCCAACCTGCTTGTCAACTAGGAAAGGCATTGCATACGCCTTTATACAAATTTTTGAAAGAGCCGCTTGTGAGAAAGTACGGGAAAGACTGGTATCAAACACTGGTAGAAAAAATAGAAGAAGCCTCTCTTTCAAAAGAATAACAGAGAACACTATTCAATGATCACTATCATGAGGAAAAGCATATACGTATATTTATTGGTAAGTATTAGTTGGCTTTATGGCTGTAAGGAGTCTTCTTCCAACCTATCACAAGAGGAAACCTCAGAAGATACTACAGGCTATACCTTTGCTGATGAAGAGCCTATAGAAGAACTCATCCCGTTGGTTTCAGATTTCTTACCCGAGGTAATTGTACTGCTAGAAGAAATAGACCAAACCTATCACCAAGAGTTACTAGATACCACCATCAATATCAACATTTACACATCCAACATCAAGAAAGCGATGAACCTAGGTGTGTACAGTACAGACTTGATGTATGCTTGCATAAATAGAGATACACTCTATAACGAACGTTACGTAAAAACCATTAATGCTTTTGCAAGACAGCTAGAAGTAGTGCCTGAAGAGGAGCGTCTAATCCACTTTAATCCCGATGCCGACTCCCTACTCTACGATATTATTCAGCAACTTAGCCACGACCAATACCATCAATACTTTGCGGTCGAAAAAGATAAGGTAGAATACAGCTTCTTAGTGTCTATGGGCGCTTGGGTAGAGTTTTTACATATCTGCTGTCAGGTCTATGCAATTAGCCCTTCTGAAGAACTACGTAAACAAATAGCCGAGCAAAAAATTTACTTGTCCAACCTTTCGATGTACATCTCCTTTTACGATGACAACGCCGTAATCAATACTTTTAGAGATGATTTTGAGAAACTATTAGGCGTTTACGAAGACATTACCATTACTTACCAATACCAGGAGCCGACTACCGAAATAGTAGATGATATGATTGTGACCATCCAGCACGATATCGTAGACCTTACCATCACAGAAGAGCAACTTCAACTCATTACTGAAGAGATAGAAAAGATACGTGCGTTAATTATACACCCTGAAAAAGTATAGGACAATAGAAGGACATCTTTGTGCATTTATAAAAATAATGATAAAACATACCTTTTAGACAAAATGCTTTATCAAAAAGGAAAAAAAGCGTAATTTTATCTGGTCAGGAATAAAGAAAGGTTATTACGAGCAAACACCTCTATTTATACCTGCATATTATATATCAACCATTCTAAAATAGATACAAATATGAACGTAGCCACCTCAGGAACATTAAACTTCCAATTATCGGAAGAACATACAGAAGTACAAAGAGCTGCCCGCGAATTCGCACAGAAAGAATTGCTACCGGGCGTGATTGAACGTGATACACATCAAACCTTCCCTACCGAACAGATAAAGAAGATGGGAGAGCTAGGCTTTATGGGGATGATGGTAGACACCATATACAACGGTGGAGGGATGGATACCATCTCCTATGTACTTGCTATGGAGGAAATCTCGAAAGTAGATGCCTCTGCTTCCGTATGTATGTCTGTCAACAACTCGCTTGTATGTTGGGGAATTGAAAAATTTGGTACAGAAGCACAGAAACAAAAGTACCTTAAGCCCTTAGCTACAGGAGAAATTATTGGTGCTTTTTGCTTATCAGAGCCCGAGGCAGGTTCTGACGCTACTTCGCAACGCACTATCGCCGAAGACAAAGGCGATTACTACCTACTAAATGGTATTAAAAACTGGATTACCAATGGTGGTACCGCTTCTGTATACCTTGTCATTGCGCAAACAGATATAGAAAAGAAGCATAAAGGCATTAACTGCTTGATTGTGGAACGAGGCATGGAAGGCTTTGAAGTAGGAAAAAAAGAAGACAAAATGGGCATTCGCGGTTCAGATACGCACTCGCTGATGTTCACCAACGTGAAAGTCCCTAAGGAAAATAGAATAGGTGAGGACGGATTTGGCTTCAAGTTCGCCATGCAGACACTTAACGGAGGACGTATCGGTATTGCTGCTCAAGCGCTTGGCATTGCTTCTGGTGCTTATGAACTAGCTGTACAGTATAGTAAAGAGAGAAAGGCCTTTGGAAAGTTAATTTCAGAACACCAAGCTATTCAATTTAAGCTGGCCGATATGTATACTAAAATTGAAGCAGCACGCCTCATGACACTTAAAGCAGCCGCCTTGAAAGATGCTGGTGAAGACTTCGCCATTGCCGCAGCAGCAGCTAAACTGTATACTTCTCAAATTGCCCAAGAGGTCACCACAGAAGCCGTACAGGTACACGGTGGATACGGCTACGTGAAGGAGTATCACGTAGAGCGCCTTATGCGTGATGCTAAAATTACACAAATCTATGAAGGTACGTCAGAAGTACAAAAAATAGTAATCGCAAGAAATATATTAAAATAGTTATATAATAACTTATTTTAAGTCATAAAACCAAAGTAGTTTCTTTAAAATATCTACTTTGGTTTTTGTTTTTATGTGTGATATTCGTTACATTTGTTATGGTAAAAATAGAACATTTCCAAGAAAGCTGTCAGTTATGGAGGATTATAATAAAATTATTGAGTCATTGAATGCTAAATTCTTGAAAGCCAAGAATATAAAAATGATTCAACCTTTCGTTATCACCAACTTTTACGATGTAGATAACTCTGTTTTTCTCCTACATGACGGAGACATCGTACTACGGCTCGAAAATGAAGATGTGAAAGTGAAGGAGGGAGATATATTATTTGTGCCTGGAGGAAAACAAGCCTGCATAGGATATGGGGTAGGTAATTCTGAAGAATCACAAAAACTTACCAACGAGCAGTTTGTGCTAGGAAGGGATAAGTACTTTGAGTCTAATTACGATAAGAATAAAGTAGGGGCGACCGACAATTCTTTCAGCTATGTCACCTTTGCGGCCAAAGTGTTCGATTCTGTCAACTTCTTTACCTCTTTAGACATTCCGCCTTTTATTATTCCCAAAAATGAGGTGCTAGCCGAGTTGATTACAGATATTACCATAGAGAACTTACAGAATCTTCCTGGTAAAGAGAAGGTCATCATGAACAAGACAGAGGAGATTGTCATAGAAATGATCCGCTACATTCTTATACATAATATGTTTGTAGAGAAATTGGCCACCAACAGCACCTACTTTAAAGACCCTCGCTTAATCGATATCTTTAATTATATTAAAGAATATCTGAGCGGAGACCTCTCTAATAAGGTATTGGCCGGCGTAGCAAATGTATCTGAAGATTACGTAGGGCAATATTTCAAAATGCTAACGGGTATCAACCCTCAAGACTATATTGAATATCAGCGTATGGAAAAGGCTGTAGATTTACTACGCACCACCAAGAAAAGTATTCGAGAGATTGGCCAAGACGTAGGATATAAAGATACTGCTTACTTTTGTCGTCGTTTTAAAATGATGTTTGGTATACCGGCTGGTAAAATGCGTAAGCGAGAGTCGCTTATGAATATCTAGCTTTTAAAAAGTATAAAAATGTGTTATACTAATACACAATTGTAGACTTGCAATTTTTTTGAGAGATTGTGCAAGTAAGTGCCTTTTCTGACTATATTTGCACCGTCTATTTCTGGAGACCAGAACAAAACTGTATGATTGATAGAACACGCCCACCGGCTTATCACCCTATAGAACAGATACATATCCTAGAAGCAGAGAACCTGACACTTGCTAATCAGCTACCTTTAAAAGTGATTAAGGCAGGGGAGCAGGAGGTAGTTTCGGTTGAATGGATTTTCCAAGCGGGAAGTCGGTACGATCTGAACCCAGGGCAGTCCTTTGCTACAGTTAAAATGCTTGGGCAAGGCACTACTCAACTAAACGCCTTACAAATCAATGAACAAATAGATGCCTACGGGGCTTTCATAGATTTTTATACAGGTTTTGATAGAGTGGGTATCAGAGTATATACCCTTAATAAGTACCTAAGAGAAGTACTTATACTTGTGAAAACACTGATTTTAGAGGCATCATTTCCTGAAGAAGAGCTTGATTTACTTAAGAAAAGAACCATACAACAGATTCAAGTAAACAACGAAAAAAATGCTTATGTAGCCGCACGCCGCTACAGAGAGCTTATTTTTGGTGCACATCCTTACGGTAGAAATTTGGTAGAAGAAGACTTGGCCAGTTTAGAGCGGAACGACATCACTCCTTTCTTCAAGCGTTACATACACTTTGGCAATTGTGACATCATTATCGCTGGAAAAGTAGAGGATACCACCATTAAAACGTTGGAAGAAATCTTTGGCGAAGAGCTAGCAAAACATATTCAAACAGAAGAGAGTCCTAGAGACATTAGAACACAGTTCAAAAAAGAACTCATAGAGAAAAGCGAAAGCCTACAATCTTCTATACGAATAGGAAAGGTAATGCCTCCTAAGCATCATCCAGATTACTTCAAAATATTGGTTACCAACGAACTACTAGGAGGATACTTTGGCTCTCGCCTTATGCAAAATATAAGGGAAGAAAAAGGCTATACCTACGGTATACGCGCACAAGTAACCTACTTGGCTGAGCAGGGCTTCTTTGTAATTGGTACAGACGTCAATAAAGAATATACCCAAAACACTATCGACGAAATCTACAAAGAAATAGAGCGTTTACAAACAGAACCAGTTGGAAAGGAAGAATTAGAAAGAGTACAGAATTATATGGCTGGCTCTTTTGCAGGTGAATTCACCACCCCTTTCGCGCAGGCTGATATGTTCAAGGCTATTTACTATTATAATCTGGATTATAAATTTTACCATCAGTACATCGCTCAAGTACGTAAGATAACGGCAGAGGATGTGATGAATACGGCTCAAAAATACTTAGACACCGCTACCATGGTAGAAGTAATAGTGGGCGGAAAGTAGTCTAGTAGGTCTATACAAAAAAAGCTTGTCGCTCGATATAATTTTGGGCGACAAGCTTTTTTAATAGAAAACCAGCGATTACTTCCACTTGATCGTGCAGCCAATAGCCTTGGCGCGCTTCTTCTCAATTTCTTTGTCAGCTAGTAAGGCGTCTACAGCACTCTCTACATACTTGGTAGAAACCTCATTGGCTGCTTTCGCATTGTTGTCAATAGCACCTATATAACGCACAATGAGGTCATTGCTTTCTTTTTCTAACACAAAGGTATGAGGCGTATTAGTAGCGCCGTAGGTTTTAGCAATTTCTTGTGTTTCATCGAAGAGGTAAGGGAACGTAAATCCTTTATCTTTGGCTCTTACAATCATTTTGTCAAAGCTATCTTCTGGCTGCTTTACGGGATCGTTTGGATTAATAGCAATTACCGGATAGCCTTTTTCCTTGTAGGCAGCATCTAAGGCGATGATTCTATCTTCGTACATTTTCGAAAAAGGACAGTGATTGCAAGTAAAGATCACGATAAAGCCTTTCGCATCAGGAAAGTCTTTCAAAGATACCATCTTATCATCAATGTTTTTTAGGTTGAAATCCCGTGCCTTGTCGCCAGGTTGGTAGCCTTCTTCTAATAAAGTAGCACTTGTTGATATCAAGAGAAGGCAAAGAAGTACGCCTAGTTTACTTAGATTTTTCATGTGAGAGATAAGTTTAGTAAGTGAAAATAAAATTATTTTAATTGTTGTAATTGCTTAAGTAACGTTTCATAACTTACCGCTTCATTGAGGAAAATACGTTTATCCGTCTGATTGCTAACCAAAAGTGTAGCAGGAATAGCTCCTTGCCAAGAAGGCTCCACTTGGTCTATCCATGTGTCGTAGTCCGTCTCGTCAAGCAAGACAACCTTGGCGGTAATCCCCTTCTTTTGTAATATTTTTTGCGCTTTTGCCATATCCTCTACGAAGTCAAGGCTGATAAGCACCACCTCTACATCTTTTTGGTGCTGATGGAGCTGCTCAAAAGCAGGTAATTCTTTCACACAAGGTGCACACCAACTTGCCCAAAAGTTAGCTACGATTACTTTTTCTTGCTTTTGTGCTAGTAAGCTTTCCAACTCATTAAATTTGATTACTTGAATAGCCTCTTGTGCCTGTACAGCAGAGGTGAGAAGAAGGGAAAGTATGAATAATAAACTTTTCATAATGTATTAATACATTTTCTATTAAAAACTATCATGTAGTATACCGTGAAAGTAATCAAAATGTTGCCCTTAAAGCTGCTCAAAAACTTCTTTATATCGTGCTGCCTCTTGATGGTGATTAAGTTGTTCACAAATCAACGCTTGGCAAGCCTGCCCCATCTCCTGAAGTTGTACTGAGGAAGTCTGGTATAATTGGTAAATGGCTTCTCTACAGGAAGCCTCATCGGTAGGATGAAACAAAAAACCGTGCGTTGAGGGTTCCAGTACATCTGCCATACCCGCTACGCGTGAGGCAATCAATGGTATGCCTAGCGCCCCTACTTCTAGTAACACATTAGGTAAGCCATCATAGAAAGAAGGAATGGCTACTATATCACAAATGGGGTAATAGGCCAGCAGCTCAAACCTGTCCATAAAAGGGTACAAGGTATATTGTAACTGCTCTGTTGTAGGGAGCTGTGCGTTTTCTTCGAAAAAATCAGCAACCTCTTGGCTTAGATCGCCTACGATTAATAAATGAAAAGCCGTTTGGAGTTGTAGCTTACAGAGTTGTTGTAAGAAGAAGGTAACCCCTTTCTTTTCTTTGAGATGCCCAAAAAGACCAATCACTTTTTGTCCTCCTTGCAAATGCTCTGTACGCCAAAGCTTGCTAAACGATAGATCAGAAGCAAGTGGTTGCCAGTCGCTGGTATCAATACCGTTGGGAATGTAGGCAGTACGCACTTCAGGAAAAAGTGCCGCCATCTTCTCGAGCTTATCCTTGCTGACAGCGCATACAAGAGAAGAGTTGCGCAGACAATCTTCCAGTATCTTTCGTTTACGTGGTGTAAAAAGACCCGCATCAAAGTCATTTCCTCTCAGTAAGGTAATAAGGGGAATACCAAGTAGACGCGCAAAAGTAGGCCCAGCAAACATAGGGAAATGCCCACCAAAAACTACTAAATGGGTATAGGGTGCTTGTTCGTGCTGCGAAGTTAAGAAATGCCACATGCAGTTAAGTGTGTGGGCCAAATCTACGTGGGTCGGGTAGAAAATGTCTTGCCCACCCTGTACTTGCTTGTACTTAATCTGTTTTACCCGTTGGGTGAGGTGCAAAACGTGTATCTCAAGGCCCTGTTGTCTCAAATTATACACAATACGGTCACACGATTGCGCCATACCACCCCTATTGGGTGGGTAGTTCTCTGTTAGCCACAGTATTTTCATAAAGTAATGTTGTACTATTTATCCAATCTAAGAGAAAGGTTTAGCTATCATAAAAACTAGCAGACCCATCGTCGTCGTCAAAGTCGCTACCATAGCTGGTAGTATTGAAGCTATCAGTATCGTAATCGTCGAAAGGTTGATAGTGGTGATTACGGTAGAAACTATCACGCATATAAAAATACCAAAATATATCGTTGGTAGTACTGCTTCTATAACCCTTATGGTACTTCTCAGATAGCTTTTCTTTATTCATTTTTGTATAGCACTCTATACATAATACATCCTTTCGTAGGGAAGAAGTGCCTGTCTCAGTTGTTGTATTGGTAAGTACCGCCATATCGTCTTGTGGCTTACCTTGCTCAGCAATATGTGCTTCACAAACATACTTTTTACAGCTACGGCAACGCGCTGTAGCGATAGCCCCACATTCTTTTAATACAAAGAAGCCTGTTTTTATTTGGCAGCGTTTCATAAATGGATTCTCTTTAAGATAAAAGTTTGAATTGATAGAAAACTAAGCACTTTGCCTCATTTTTTCATAGCCATCTGCAATCACACTCAATAAAAAGGTAATGTCAGGTACGTAACTGATATTCGTGTAGATTTGCCTTTTACGAATATTAAGAATATTACGCTTTTCGTTCTCCTTAAATTTTACCTTCGCTTTGTCGGCTACGTTACCTACTAGCTCAGCTTGCGTACTAGTAAGTTCGTAGGTTTTCTTAGGAAAGCCAATACGTACTTCGTAATTGACTTTGATTTTATACTTCGTTTTTGTTTTTATCTTTCCTCTAGGATTACGCTTGGTGATTCTTCTTTTTCTAATCAGGTCACGCATTTCAATAGAAAGTAGAGAGCCGTCACTTAAGCGAGTATCGACAAATAAGAAAGGCACTTCGTAGTGAGAAGTTCTCACTTTAGGATAACCGCGGTTGCTATTGGCTTCTTCTTTTACTAGAAATTCTTCACTCACTTTCTTACCTAAATAGGCGTGAATTGTAAGAGGCGCTTGGGCCTGACTTTCTTCCTTCAGTACGTTAATTAGTGGAAAGATGTAAAATCGAAGTAGATTAGGAAGGTCGGAGCCTTTAAGACGATAATACAAAACAGCAGCAACTATTAAAACAAGAAGTAATAAAAGTGTAAGAAACAATATAGGAGGAAAGCCGCCTATAATGAAGAGACTTATAAAAGCTAAAATACCAGTAAGCGTCATAGTATTAGTGAGCTTCTTTCTGGCCGCATCATTATTAGTATCATACAAAACAATCTCCTGCAAGAGTTCTAACCATTCTTCGGCTGTATGTGTCCCTTCTATTCTAAGTTTTTTGATGAGCGCTTGCTGTTCAGGGGTAAGCTCACTGAGCATCCCTAAAGTCTTAAATAAACCTGCCGTTGGTTTATCTCCTTTTATTTTATTACTCATAGTTAAACAACTTTTTGTTTCACATGCCAATAGATAGTAGCTATACAAGTTAAGAAAGCTGACCAGTCAGCATAAACGTTGGTGGGCTTGCTTTTCACCTTTATCTCACTAAAGGTATAGTTTTTTGAAGAAAAACGCATCATTATTTCATAAATGGTCTGTCTAGAAGTTTTCCAAATCTTTCTTTTTAAACTACGAAAATTCTTTTTCAAAGGAAAGGATTGGGGAATTTACTTATAAAGCGCAGTAAGTTAGTGATGGGCTCCACTACTAGCATCTTTTCGAATAGTATGTTGATAGATGGTAGTCACGTATCGTAGAAAAAGGTTAACATCTGGATAGGTATCCAGTTGATTTTGCTTAGTTTTGGCTTTCATTTTAAAAGCTTGCCTTTTTTCACTCGTTTTTACTTCTACCGACAGTCGAGTGGGGAGCTTATCTTCTTCTAAGGGCTGAAAAGCATAATCTCTTAGAGGAAAGCGTAACGTAATTCCATAAATCATTTGTATAGAAACCTTCTCTTTAGCTTTTATTTTTCCACTAGTATTTCTCTTCACTCTTTTTCTTAAGCGAATACGCTCTGTAAGCGTACTTTCTAAGAGGGTATCATCAGCCAAGTACAGGCTGAAAGTGAGCCAGGGGTAAAAATAGTGCTTTGTACTAGTGCGTACCCGTGCATCACTATGCCTCTTGATAGAAAGAAGTGAGAGGACTCTGAAGAAAATATACCCGAGCGCGCCAATAAAGGCAACGACCTCTGCCACAATAAGCAACCTATCCAGCGGAGGGATACTGGTTGGATTGTCCAAGATTTGTACTATTGAATCAGGGAGGCTGGGTCTGAGTTGATTTATCGAGTCGATTAAGACAGTCTTTACCATATCCGGTAGTAGGGCTACCACTAGGTCACGTACTTGTAAATTAAAGAGCGTCAGCGCAGCTACAATACCAAGACCAACTACCGTATATTGTAGTATTTGACTGAGTAAGTATTTCCAGTGGGCGTCTCCTCTTTCAGTATAATTATGAAATCTGCGATGCGTTCTACGATGAAGGGCTACTCGAAGGTTCATCTGACTATCAACTGTAGCCTCCTGTGACAGAATGCGAATAAGGGGTAACAGGAAATTACGCAAGTGATCAGAAATGTCTGCTTGCTTGAGAAAGAAGAAAAGTACCCAAGCAGCGACAGCTAGAGCTAACATAACCTGATGCAGGTCTGAAAGCCAAGAAAGGCTGGAAAACCAAGAAGGCTCGAGAAGGCCATCGAGCGACAAATATTCAATCAACGCTGGAAGCCAGGTAGGTAGCCGAGATCCAAAGAAATAAAGTATAAGTGTAATCCATAGGCTCACCCAAGCTACTCGTTTTACTTTCCCTCTAAAAGCATTGTTGTATTGGTTGTACGCTGCCAAAGGCCTTAGCAGCT
This sequence comes from uncultured Cytophagales bacterium, assembly GCA_937911505.1. Lineage (GTDB taxonomy): Bacteria > Bacteroidota > Bacteroidia > Cytophagales > Thermonemataceae > CALEMF01. The sequence goes on along the minus strand of CALEMF010000016.1, from coordinate 111,731 downwards.
TTATCCAAGTTTGTGGCGTCTGTTCGCCAGCTATTTGTTTGCGAAACAACCACCACCATTGTCTTGGTGTAAGCATAAAAAGCATTTGGATTGCTTTGATAAAGGCATACCCTCGAGAGATAGGTTCTTTTTTGGTAGGGATCATATCAATACCTTAAATGCAGTGATGTTGTACTAAGTATTTAATTTGGAAAAATTCCAGCTTAAATAAAACTTTCCTTTTGCCATTCTTTGTAAATGTGATTTCAAACTTGGCTTTTCTTTGTATCTACAATACTTCTAAAGAAAAGACTAGCAAGCTTTCTGGTAAAGACGGATAAGTTGTTGTTTTTTACTTTCCCAAGTAAAGTTTTCTTGAATATGTCTTTTAGCATTTTTACCCATTTTCTTGGTCAAGTCAGGGTAGTCAAGCAGAAGCCGCATCGCCCGTGCTAGTTCGGCAGGGCGATCAGGACGTACAAGCTTACCGATACGATCGTTGCTAACAATCTCTCGTACTACGGGCAAGTCGGAAGCCACTACAGGTATACCGAGCGCCATAGATTCCAAAATTTTAAGTGGGCTGCACCCTTGTTCTACATTACGACTACAAGCACTTAGAGGTGCAACAGAGAAAAGCGCTCCGCTGATCCAGTTGTACAAGGGCCGCTTCTTGAGTTGATATTGCCAGATAATACGATCGGAGAGGCCTTGTTTGTCAATAAATTTAAAGTACTCCTTCAATTTACGCGGCTTGGTAGAGGCACAAATCACTAGTTTTACATCACTGAAATCACCAATGAGGCGGAAAGCTTTCAGGAGGGTATCTACCCCTTGCCAAGATTGCAACGCACCAAAGTAAATGATGTATTTCTCGGGAGCCTCCACAGGCTTTTCTAAGGTTTGGGGGAGGTCTGCACCATTGGTAATCACAGTGATCTTTTCGGCTGCTATGCCTCTTTGCCTCAAATGAGACTGGATCACTTCAGAGGGTACAACAATATAATCGGCCTTTCGTAAACAAAGCTGCTCTCGTTCTCGCAGTTTTTTTAAGGTGCTTTCCGTCAGGAGAGGATAGCGATAAGGCAACTCAATAGAAGGAAGGCCATTTACTTCAAAAACGCTCTTATAGCCTTTTTCTTCTTGTAGTAACAGAATAGGCTGCCCTCCCCAAATATCTCTGAAATGGCAAATCTTTAACTGGTGTTGGGTAGTAATAACCTCCATTAAATGCTGGCTATACAGTTGTGCTCTTTCCAAGTAATTAGGAATGGCCGCATCAAAACGTAGAATTTCTACCTCGACTTCTTTCTGGTAACTAAGCAGCTTTTTACCGCCCAATACATATAGTAGTCCACCTGCTGTATGATTGAAAAGCGTTTGTGAAAAGTGATAAATATGTGTACTCGCTCCCTTGGCAGAGGGATAAGTATCGAAAGCCGCATAAAGGGCGGGATGTTGTTGCAAAGTAAAATCCATCATAAGCTAAGTAATACTGGACTTCTCTCGGGTTGTAAGATTAGGTAAAATAATCTTAAACGCTGTTCCTTTATCAGATTCACTCGTAAAAGTGATACGTCCCTCCAATTTCTCTACACAATTTTTGACAACATACAGACCAATGCCAGCGCCTTTACCAGTAGCATTGTGTTTGAAAAACATACTAAATATTTTTGGTTGTACTCGCTTGGCAATTCCTTGTCCATTATCACTTACCATCATACACAAGGCATCTTCCTCCAAGGTGAACCTTAATTTAATCCAGCTAGCACGTTCTACGTCTGCATATTGAATCGAGTTATCAATAAGGTGTTGTAAAATACTCTTGATGAGCGCTGCATCACTATAAAAATCAATAGGTATATCAATATGAATGTCGAAAGCTATGCTTAAACGCATGAAGTCCTTCATATACGTATAGCGTAGTCGTTTGGTAATTTCATAGAAATCTACTACCCCTACCTCGATATCTATGTACTTAATCTTTGTTACTTCCAGTAGCGTAGTAAGAATGTTATTAAGCTTATTGGAGTTTTCAGTGATCATCTTCAGGTATTTCTGCGCGTTTTCGTCTTTGATTTCCACCTTGGCTAAGTTGGTAAGCCCTATGAGGGAAGCAATGGGGCCTCTGAGGTCGTGAGAAGCCCTATAAACGAAGGTATCGAGCTCTTTAATAGAATTATTGAGTGCTTCTTCTAGTTTCTTGCGCACTGCTAAAGCTTCCAGAAGTTGCTCGTAGGTATTACTCAACTCAGAAGTTCTATCGGTAAGCTGATTTTCTATAAAGAGCTTGTACTGTTCGAGCGCTTGGTTATTTTCTATCAAAAGCTGCAGTTGATCATTATGGTTATTTTGTTGCTCAATTTGCTTGTAAGCGTTCTCGATGGTAAACTGTACCCAAGCCATGTTGAGTGGTTTTTTGTAGAGAAAAGCCTGCGCGCCCGCCTTCAAACCTGCTAATAGAATGTCTTCCTGCCCAGGTAAACCAAATAGAATGAGAATCACCTCCTCTGGATAGTACAGCTTTTTCAGATTCTCTATAAAAGCAGTTGTGTTTGAGGCAGCAAGTTGCACATCGAGCAACAGACAATGTACAGGCACTTGCGCTGATGAATCAGGTACCTGACTTTGGTAAGTGAACTGCCAGTGGATGGGAAAGTTAGCCTTATGATAAGCCTCTTCAAAGTTTTTTAGAAAATGCGTATCTGTGTCAATTAATATGATGTGGAAAGCCTTGTCCATGGAGGAGAAACTTCTTAAGACTGTACTTTATGAAGTTGAAATTTCACAATGTTAATTTTTTTTCAACATTGGCGCAATTTTTTAAGATAGATTTATCCATCTTATAGCTACTTTCAAAGAGATTTACGAAATTCGTGGTACCTTTGTAAAGATAACTGTTAGAAACGATACTACTTTGAAGTTTGCAGCCATCGATATAGGTTCTAATGCCGCTCGACTACAAATAAGCAGCGTTTTATACCACTACAACCAAGAAATTTCTTTCAAGAAAGTAGAATATGTACGTTTTCCGCTTCGTTTAGGGCTCGATGTATTCACTAGCAAGGCCATTACGCCGCTACGAGAAGCCAACTTACTAAAGCTGCTACATAGCTACAAACTTTTGATGGAGCTACATGACGTAGACGACTACCTCATGCTCGCTACTTCTGCTATGCGAGAAGCCAACAACGGAGAAGCCATCGCTCAAAAAGTAAAAGAAAAATTTGGCCTAGAACTACAGATCATTTCGGGTGATCAAGAAAGCGTGTATGTAAATAAGGCGTTTAGGCGCTATATGGATGAAGAAAGCTATCTGCATATTGATGTGGGCGGTGGAAGTACAGAACTCACCGTGTTTACCTGTAAGCAAGAAGTAGTTGCCAAGTCTTTTCCAATAGGTTCTATACGACTCCTAGAGAATACCGTTTCTGCTGACACTTGGCAAGACATGCAACATTGGGTAGAGACCTATGTAAGAGGGCAATTCCCTAAAATTACGGCTGTTGGTATAGGGGGAAATATAAATAAGATCGCTTCTTTACTAAAGAGTAAAACGAAACCTATGGCAGCAAAGGACATTGACTCACTACGTAGGAAGTTGGAGAGCTTTAGTCTAGAAGAGCGTATCAATGAGTTAGGATTGAATCCTGATCGTGCAGATGTTATCATTCCTGCCTCTACCATCTATCTATCAGTTATGAAATGGGCCAAAATAGGTAAAATAGTAGCACCTGGCCTAGGCCTAAAAGATGGTATTATGGAAGCATTGGTAGAGAAGCACCAATACCGTTTGAATAGAGAAATGAGTATTTAACTAATATCTACCCACTAATCTTTCAAGAAAGGGTAAGACTCAACATACACATCTTTGTAGATCTCTTCTACGTCAGGATAAGGTGACTCTTCGGCGAAGTCAACGGCATCGCTCACAATCTTCTTAGTTTTCTTTTCTATTTCCTCAAAGTAGCCTTCATCAGCCATCTTATTGCTTAGTAATGCCTCCTTTACCATTTCGATTGGGTCTAGCTCCTTGTAAGAAGCAAGCTCTTCTTTGGTACGGTACTTAGCTGGATCTGACATAGAGTGTCCTCTATAGCGGTAGGTTCTAAATTCTAATAGGGTAGGCCCATCACCTTTTCGGGCACGCTCAGCCGCTCGCTCTAGCGACAAATGAACTTCCTCGACCTTCATCGCATCTACAGGCTCTGAAGGAATATCGTAAGCCTCACCTAAAGTGTATAATTCTACCACATTAGAAGTACGCTCTACGGAGGTTCCCATCGCATAACCGTTATTTTCAATAACAAATATAACAGGGAGCTTCCAAGTCATGGCCATATTCAATGCTTCGTGAAAGGCACCTTGTCTCACTGCTCCATCTCCCATAAAGCAAATGCATAAATTATCAGTTTTGTTGTATTTCTCTGCAAAGGCAATGCCCGCTCCCAAGGGAATTTGTGCGCCCACAATCCCATGACCGCCCATAAAGTTCACTTCTTTGTCAAAAAGGTGCATAGAACCTCCTTTACCCTTAGTACAACCAGTCGCTTTGGCAAAAAGCTCTGCCATTACGGCATTAGGAGAGGTGCCCAATGCTAATGGATGGCCATGATCTCTATACGCTGTAATCCATTTATCTTCTTTTTTCAAGGCCGTCACCGCACCTACTACACAAGCCTCTTGTCCGATATACAAATGACAAAAACCCTTTATTTTCTGACGTCCGTAAAGCTGTCCGCATTTTTCTTCAAAGCGGCGGATAAGCAACATGCGTTCATACCAAAATTGATAGGTTTCTTTGGGGAAGTTGTATTTAGAGGCTACTTTTGCCTTGCTACTAGATTTACTATTAGTGGTCTTACTCTTTTTGGTAGTAGTATTGGTAGACTTTGAATTCGTTTTGGCCATAGCTGTAGGGAATCTTCAGTTTAAAAATAACACAGGCATCTACCTACGAAGATAGAAAAAACCTGCTATAAAAAAATGAATTGATCCAACTTTATAACCCAAAAGTACTAAAGTATCCTTTTTGTAAACTATGTTTCTGAAAGAACTCACGCTGTACAATTTCAAAAACTACGAATCGGCGCAGCTAGCACTACACCCCACTATCAACTGCTTTGTAGGAAATAACGGTAGCGGTAAAACGAATTTACTCGATGCCATTTACTATTTATCACTTACAAAAAGCGCTTTCAATCCGGTAGACTTACAAAATATTCGCTACGAGCAGCCTCATTTTGTCATCGAGGGAAGTTTTGAACTACCCACGGGCGTACAAAAAGTAATGTGTGCCGTACAGATAGGAGAGCGTAAGGTAGTAAAAGTAAATCAACAAGCTTATGAAAAGATAGCACAACACATAGGAAAATATCCATGTGTATTGATGTCGCCCAATGATACAGATTTAGTGAGGGAAGGAAGTGAAGTACGTCGCAAATTTTTCGATGGTCTACTTGCACAAATAAGCCAAACATATCTAGAAGATTTACTTATTTACAATCAATTACTAAAGCGACGCAATACTTTACTGAAACAGTTTTATGAACGTAGATTTTTTGATAAACCACTGCTTGAGTCTTATGACGAACCACTAGTGGAGAAAGGTATAGCCATTTACAAGGAAAGAGAAAAGCAACTGACGGCTTACATCCCTCTTTTTGAACAGGCATACCAACAATTGACACAACACCAAGAAGAAGTAAGCCTATCGTACCAGACACAATGGCAACGCGCAGAAGATTACCCTGTTCAGTTCAAAGAGGCGCTTCCCAAAGATAGTGTTTTGCAACGAACTACTGTAGGGATACACAAAGATGACTTCCTTTTTAAAATCCATCAAAAGTCCTTGAAGAAATTTGCTTCGCAAGGACAACAAAAATCCTTTGTAATTGCATTGAAATTAGCTAAATTTGAAATGCTTTGTCAGCATAAGCCAGTAATACCTATCCTATTAATGGACGATATATTTGATAAACTCGATCAATCTAGAATACTACAACTACTAAAAATAGTGACCCGTCGAAAACTTGGTCAATTATTTATCACAGATACTAACCCAGAAAGGATGGAGCAGCTTATGAAAGCACTCTCATTGCGTGCTAGAATTTTTCATATACAACAAGGGGGAATCGAACGAACATATGAAGTATAAGAGATCATCCAGAAAAGCAGAAGTATCTACACTGAAGGAAGCCATAGACAGCCTGCTAGAGACTTACCGCATCAAAGGAAAGTACAATGAAGCACAAATCATTAATGCTTGGGAAAAGCTGATGGGCGCTCCCATTGTTAGCCAAACAGTAAGTGTATTTGTAAAAACGGATACGCTTTATGTAAAACTTAGCTCAGCAGCCCTGAAGAGTGAGTTGTGTATGTCAAAAAGTAAGATTGTAGCCTTACTCAATAAACACCTCAACGCAAAAGTAGTCAAGGAAGTTATCTTTCTGTAAATCAAATGCTTCTCTGAACACAGTTCCCTTAATAGCGGGGAAGTGGCAAGGTATTTGACTATTATATAGTCAGTAAGTTTTAGTAAAAGTTTAAAGATAGTAAAAAAGGTAGTTCTTTCTGAGAGCTACCTTTTTGTTGATAAGGAGCCATTACAGAAACAATTATTTTATTATCAAGAGGTTTATTTTTTAAAATAAAACCTTTAATATTGTTTCAGGTAAGTATTTTAAGTAAAATGCTTTGGTATCGTAGCAAAACCCACTTAACTTGAAGGGCTATTAGTAAAAAGCTATCATGTATGCAAGAAATTGAAATAGCGGATCTACGAAAAATAACTGAGATTATTCAAAGTAGTCACGATTATGATTTTACCAACTATGCCATGTCATCCTTCAAGCGCCGTATTCAGCGCGTCATTGAACTCTACAAACTTAGCTCTGTTGATGCGCTCGTTAAAAGGCTAGAGGCTGACCAAAATTTTTTCAAAGAATTTCTCTCTGAAATTACGGTGAACGTAACAGAAATGTTTCGTGATCCAACCTTCTGGAGAGAGCTTCGCGATGATATCATTCCAAATATCTTACTCAACAACGATACTTTCAGTATTTGGCATGCAGGCTGTTCTTCTGGAGAAGAAGTTTTCTCTATAGCAATTCTTTTGAAAGAGATGGGCATTCTGGATAGGGTAAAGATCGTTGCTACTGATATAGACCACGTCATCCTATACCGGGCACGCCAAGGCATGTACAGTATGAAAAATATGGAGCTGAATGGTAAGAACTATATTCAGTTTCAAGGAAAAAGCTCCTTGACCGACTACTATCGAGAAGAGGGAGGGAAAGCCATTATGAACAAGGATTTAGTAGAAAATGTAGAATTCCGAGAGCATAATCTTGTCATTGGAGATCCTTTTTCAAAGTTCGATTTAGTACTGTGTCGTAACGTGATGATCTACTTTAATCAGACACTACAAAATCAAGTTTTAAAGCTTTTTCACGCTAGTATGCACAAATATGCTTACTTGGCGATAGGTGCAAAAGAATCATTGATATGGTGTGAAATAGCGAATAAATTTATAGTAGTTAATAACGAAGAAAAAATTTATAAGAAAATTAAAGATTAAAACACCTGTACAAATGTCTCAATCTTTAAGCTTTTTTTCGAGTAAATTTGAATGAACCAAGAACATCTACATAGTCAGTACAAAGCCATTGTAATAGGTGGTTCAGCCGGGAGCTTTCAAGTGATCAGTGCTATTTTACAAGCACTTCCTGAGAAATTTCCCATCCCCATCATTATGTGCTTACATCGACTTAAGCATGTACGAACAGGCTTCGTAGAAGCGTTGAATATTAAAAGTGCTAAAGTAATAGAAGAGCCAGAAGACAAAGAAAGTATCAGAAGAGGAGGGATCTATCTGGCTCCTGCCAACTATCACTTGGCTGTAGAGCTGGGGAATACCTTTACGATGTCTACCGAAGAAATGGTCAACAACTCTCGCCCTGCGATAGACATTACCTTTCAGACGGCTGCTTATGTATTTAGAAACAAGCTCATTGGTGTACTATTGTCAGGCGCCAATAAAGATGGAGCAATAGGGATGAAATACATCCACGAGCGAGGAGGAATCACCTTAATTCAAGACCCTGCCGAATGCCTTATCGATACCATGCCCAAGGCTGCCTTAGATATTACTTCTGTAGACTATACTTATAAAACTAATCAAATTATCAATTTTTTACTTACCTTACATAAACAATACGTGGCATAAACCATGAGAGTACTCTATAAAACCTTAAGCATTGTCTTCATTATACTTTTCATCGTAGCGATGGCAAAAGTCGCTTACGACCTTTATACACTAGAAGAAGATATCGCACAAGCCCTTGGTATTTTAGACATTAACCAAAAAGCAAAAGTAACTCCCGTAGCCGTTAACATAAGCGTATTCGTAGGAATAGGTTTTTCTATGGGATTGCTAGCAGTGATGTTCCAAATACTTGGGTCACGCTATTTTGTAAAGGGAAATAAGGCCAAAGTAGTATATGTAGAAAGAAATGAAGATGGTACTACCAGAGAAGTAGAGGTAGATGAAGAAAGCGAAAATGTAGCAGAAAAAGAGGTGCGAAAAGTAAAGGATTTGATTGAAAGCCACGCCTTTAATACCAAGAAAGTACTCAATGAAACCCTCTCACATATTTGTAGCCATATACAAGCAGCCCAAGGAGCCATCTATGTTGCTACTTCTAAGCATGGACTCCAGTTTATAGAGTTAGAGGCGGGCTATGCTTACCATACCCCAGATAGCCAGAAGGTCATGTATGAGTTTGGAGAAGGATTGGCTGGCCAAGTAGCCAAGGATGGTAAAACAGTACTCATTAATAGCATACCAGAAGGGTATATGACAGTCGTATCAGGGCTGGGCAATACTTCCCCGCGTTACTTAATTATTGCGCCCATTAGAAGGGAAGAAAAAGAAACACTGGGAGTGATAGAAGTGGCTTCTTTTGAAAAGATCAAAGAAAATCATAAATTATACATTGAAAAAGTGGCTGATTTGCTAGCAGCACATCTAGCTACCCACCCAATTAATGTAGAAGAATAAAGCTTGTAGCTATGTTTAATAGAGCGAAGATAGGAACAAAGATTACCCTTATCGTACTGTTGTTGGTACTCATTTCAGTAGCAGCCGTCAGTATAATTGCTTTTGAAGAAAGTAAAGGAACCATTAAGGAACGTTACGTAGGCCAAATGCAAGCCATTGCAGATGTAAAAGTGCAAAAGATTAAAACGTTTTTTAGTGAGATACAGTCGGGTATAGAAATGGGGCAGCAACTCAATGTAATCAAGAATAAGCTAGAAGATTTAGAAGCTATTGTTTCCCCTTATGATAATTACAACCAAGATGAGTATGACTTGTATGCATTAGAGTTAGATACAACTGACAACGTAGCAGAAGAAATAGGGTTTGGCTCTGAAGATAGTCTTAGTGAAGCCTTCACCAACCAGTTAGAGCAACTTACCTTCAACGAGCGCAAAGAAGAGATAGACAACGCTATTCAAACAATACAATCTGTATATGGGCTTAGCAATATCTACCTCTTGGATACAGAGGGAAAAGTAGTAGAGATTGCCGATACAAGTAATACCCCTCAAGAAGCTGGCAGCCTATTTAAGGAAAATGCTACCGACTTCAACGTTGTTGCGAAAGGTAAGGTAGATTCTACCTACTTTAGTAAGGTGTTCATACAAAGTAACAAGGCTGTAATTCTCGCCTATGCACCAGTAAAGCGTATCGATCCAGAGACTACTTCCCTAGATAATATTGGCGTATTAGTCTATGAGATTGATATGCGTAAAATTGATAGTCTGTCACAAGACAGAACAGGGCTAGGAAACTCTGGAGAGATTCTAATTGTACAAACCCAAGAAAACAATAAAGTAAAATACCTCAGCACACTTCGACATAGCCCTGATAGCGCACAAGTAAAAGGACTTAGAGAGGCAGGTATTGTTGGAGATACCAAACTTAACTATGCCATTGAGCAAGCGGTAACTGGAGAACGTGTCGTAGTAGAAGCATCCGACTATCGTAACGAAAACACCCTTGCCGTTACCAGGTATATTCCTTCGCTTGACTGGGGCGTAGTGGTAAAAATAGATACCTCAGAGATTTATGCTCCTATGGATGGACTCCTCTTTAGATTCTTAGTAGCAGGAGGAATTACCATCTTAGCGGCCTTTATCATAGGGATTATATTTTCTCAGTTCCTTACCCGTCCGTTGGGTGCACTGAAAGAGACAGTGAGTGCACTAGGAAGAGGAGAGCTGCCGCCACGCTTGGATCAGTCTTCTGAAGATGAAATAGGCCAGATGACCAAGCAAATCAACGACTTGGTACAAAACCTGTACAATACCGCTAGTTTTGCGCGCCGTATTGGAGATAAAGACTTTGATGCTGAGTTTAAACCAGCCAGTGAAAAAGACATTCTAGGAAATGCACTTATTTCGATGCGGAATAGTATCTTGAATTCGGCACAGGCCGACGATGAACGTAACTGGATTGTAACAGGGGTAGCAGAAATAGGTGACATCCTTCGCTCTACCAACGAACTGGCAGAACTAGGAGAGCAAATCTTAGCTTATGTAGTCAAAAAAGTCAATGCCGTACAGGGAGCCTTCTATGTAGTGATGGGAGAAGATTTTAGGAAGATGGATGAACTTACCATCGAAATGGTAGCGAGCCATGCCTATAACAAAAAGAAATACCTTGAAGCTAAATTTAAGTTTGCTGAAGGACTGGTAGGACAAGCGGCCATTGAACGGGATACTATCCTGAGAACAGAAATTCCAGAAGACTATATGACCATCACCTCTGGGCTTTTGGGTGAAAATAAACCAGAGTGTATCCTCATCACACCACTAGTAACAAACGACACAGAAGTATACGGGGTGATAGAGCTAGCAGGCTTTGAGCGATTTAGCGCTCGTGAAGTAAAATTCGTAGAAGAAATTAGTGAGATTATCGCGCGTACCATCTTTAATATTCGGGTAACTACACGTACTAGAAAGCTACTGACTGAATCAGAGCAGCTCAACCAAGATCTAAAAGAACGTGAGGTAACACTGCAGCAAAATGCCCGTGAGATGGCCATGACGCAGGAACAGCTAGAAAAATCCAACAAGGAACTAGAGTTCCAAATTCAACAGGTGGAAAACGAGCAGCGTAAAACACAGATTCTACTAGAGAATGCCTCTGAGGTAATTACCATTTATGAAGAAGATGGTACGATTCGCTATATCTCCCCTTCGGTAGAGAAAATCTTGGGGTACGAAGCAGAAGAAATGATCGGTACAGACGACATTGTACACATCGAGCAAGGCGTAGAAGCCTATAAGAAGATGTTTGAAGACCTACGTAGGTATCCAGACGAGCGTATTACCATTCAGTTTAGCTATCGGAAGAAGTCAGGCGAAAGCATCTGGCTAGAAGCCACTGGAACCAACCTACTCGCTGACCCGGTCATCAATGGTATTGTATTGAATATCCGAGATATTACAGAAAGAAGACGTGCAGAGAAAGAAGAGCGGATGAGAGGTCAAATGCAGGCTCTTTCAGAGAATTCGCCTGACTTGATCACACGGATGAATAAAGAAGGAAAAGTTTTCTACATTAATCCAACGATTGAAAACTACACTGGAAAGAACAAAGATCAGTTCCTACAAAAATCTTTGAGTACCGATTTACTCCCCGAACCAGTAATTAATAGCTGGCTAAGTACCATACAGATTGTAGAGAGAAGAACAAGCAAGCACTCTTACGAAATGGAATTCCCCTCTGTGATTGGAGAGCGGATTATGCAGGTAAATGGTATCCCTGAGTTCAACGAAGATGGTTCTATGGAATCAGTTTTGATCGTAGCACACGATATTACAGAACGTAAACTTCAAGAACAACAACTTCAAGATACCAACAAGAAAATCACAGACAGTATCAACTACGCCAAGCGTATTCAAGAGGCCATCATGCCTGATACTGATATTCTGCAACGCTTCTTTAGTGACTCTTTCATTATGTTTAAACCTAAAGATGTAGTAAGTGGTGACTTCCCTTGGCTAGTGGAGAAGAACGGCAACGTATATGTTGCTTGTGTAGACTGTACTGGACATGGTGTACCAGGTGCCTTGATGTCACTGATTGGCTACTTCCTATTAAATAATATTATTGATACGCGCAAAAATCCCACAGCAGGAGAAATTTTGGATACGCTGGACGAACAAGTAACAAGAACACTGCGGCAAGATACGGGCGACTCTGCTACGAAAGATGGAATGGATATTTCTCTTTGTAAGGTAGACTTAAAGGCAAAACAACTAGAATACGCTGGGGCGCATCGACCACTGTACTACTTACATCTCGATAAAGCTGAGCTAGAAGAAGTGAAAGGAAATAAATTCCCTATTGGAGGTGCGCAGTACCGTAACCGTACTAATTTTGATAATATAACTATCCAATACAAAGAAGGCGATTTTGCTTTGCTGTTCTCAGATGGCTTACCTGATCAGTTTGGAGGACCTGATAACCGAAAATTCTCCCCTAAAAGGATCAGAGAAATCATGAAAAGTCATTTGAATGCTACTATGTCAGACTTGAATCGTACATTTGAAGACCAACTAAGTGATTGGACAAAAGGGGGAGAAGTAAAACAAATCGACGATATTCTTGCGATTGGTATTAAATTTTAAATCTTGAGCAAAATTTTAATTTTAAGAAAATAGTACTAATTTAACGCCCAAAATTACGCTTAATCCTTAATTAAGCCCCTTACAATTCATTAAAAAGAACAAGATATTATGAAGTATGTTTATGAGTTGCACAAAACCATGTTGGCGCATAATCTCATCATTGTTTATGAAGGAGAGTTTACCCAAGAGATTACCAAATCTGTGCTAGCCATGGCAGAAAGAAACATGGACTCCATTGGGGAGTCAGCTAGTACAAAGCGAAAAGTTTTTAACGTGATGGTAGAGTGCTTACAAAATATTGTAAAACATGCGGAAGACCTCAATGAAAAAGACGATGATGGACTCAGAAACAACGCAATCTTTATGTTGGGTAAGCAAGCAAACGAATACATTATCACTTCGGGTAATCCTGTTCGTAATCCCGTTATAGAACGTATCCAAACTAAACTCGACAAGGTGAACTCTCTAGATAAAGATGGCCTAAAAGGACTTTATAAAGAAATCCTAAAAGGAGGAGAGCTATCGGATAAAGGGGGAGCTGGATTGGGTTTTGTAGATATGGCCAGAAAATCTGGTGAGAAACTAGAATACAACTTTGAACCTATCAACGACGAATTCTCTTTCTTTGCCCTAAGAACTGTGGTTCCAAGAGCAGGTGGTGATTAAAACCTTAGATCAACAATTTATTTACATTAAACCTTTACCGTTTTTTTAGGAAAAAAAATTATTATATAAGTGTATGGAAATCATCAATTTAGAAGGCACTGAGGAAAGTCCAAAAATTATCTTAGATAAAGAGAACTCCATATTTGAAATCTCAGGACGCTCCCTACCAGAAGATGCGGCTGAATTTTACAAGCCTGTATTGGAATGGTTAGAATCCTACGGACAGTCGCCTAATTCCGAAACACTCTTTACCTTCAAGCTAGAGTATTTTAATACCGCTTCTTCCAAGCTAATTTTAGATATACTCTCTAAGTTAGAAGACGTGACAGGTACGAAAATCTCTTGGTATTACCACGAAGATGATGAAGATATGTCAGAAGCAGGTACTGAGTTTGCTGATTTAGTAGACGTTCCTTTTGAGTTTAAAACTTACTAATATTATTACATATAGCCATTTAGGCTTTTATTAAAACTTAACCTTAGTCAAACTGATCATTCATTTGACTATACCCTTCTATGAGTGAGGAAATACTAGACGCATTCGCCGAGCTATTTGCCATGACTACTATGCAAGATGGCGGTACGTCCGAAAAAGAGAGGCAGTTTGTAGAGAGATACTTTAATAAAAATGTAGCTCAAGAAGCAGTACATACTTACCTTTCTAAGTATGAGGAGATCTCAGCTAAGCTCTCACCCAAAGGAGATGAAAAGGAAATGGCCCAAGAAGCGCAGGACCGAGCTTTTCAAAAGTTCGCTGTGAAAGTATTGGGAAGGTGTCGAAAAATCAATAAGTCACTCACCTTAGATCAAAAAGTACTAGTCCTCGTAAAAATGATGGAACTAGTAGCTTGCGATCGGCGCACTACCAAAAGACGGATGGAAGTGATCGAAACTGCCGCCGCCGAGCTACAGCTTAGCAACGTATACGAGGTAATCCGCGATTTTGTTGTCAAGGAGTCTAGCGAAATATTTACCTATGCAGAAATCCTGACGGTAAGTAGTGGATATATGCCCAATATAGAAGGGATGAAACACATACAAGTAGAGTCACTTGACGGGAAGCTGGTCTTTTTGCGTATCAAGGAGGCCGATATGTACTTTGTAAAGTACACAGGTACCGATAACGTAAAGCTAGACGACTTCGTGATGGAACAAGACGCCATTTACCTGTATGCAAGAGGTAGTATTTTACGAACACAATACGGAGACTCTTTCTATTACAGCGATATTACCAACTCCTACTTATCGAAGTCAGAAAGACAAAAACTCTCTTTTAATGCCCTCAATCTAGAGTTTCGCTTTCGCAACGGTACCGTAGGCTTACGAGATGTAAGTGTAGCAGAAGGTGCTGGGAAGCTCATTGGTATTATGGGGGCGAGTGGTGCTGGTAAAACTACCCTCCTAAATGTGATGGCAGGGATTGAAAAGCCCACGCAGGGTGCTGTACTCGTCAATGGGATCGACATTCACGAAGATAAAGAGGACTCACAAGGCATTATTGGCTATGTAGCACAAGACGATTTGTTAATCGAAGAGCTAACCGTTTACCAAAATCTATACTATAATACCAAACTCTGCTTTAAAGCACTCTCCGAACAAGCCCTAGAGGAACGCGTTATGAAAACGCTCACCGATTTAGGCTTAGATCATATTAAGCATCTGAAAGTAGGGAGTGTACTGTCTAAGACCATTAGTGGTGGCCAACGCAAAAGGCTAAATATTGCCCTAGAACTGATCAGAGAGCCCGTTGTACTTTTCCTAGACGAACCTACCTCTGGGTTATCTTCTAGAGACTCTGAAAATGTAGTCGATTTACTCAAAGAACTTTCCCTGAAAGGGAAGCTCATTTTTGTAGTAATTCACCAACCCTCTTCAGACATTTTCAAAATGTTTGATAAGCTGATCATTCTAGATACAGGTGGTTATCAAGTGTATTATGGTAATCCAGTAGAGGCAGTAGTATATTTTAAAAAGGAGACCAATCAAGCCAAGTCTGATGAAGGTCAATGTTTTAATTGTGGTAACGTTAACCCAGAACAGATTTTTGACATTCTTGAAGACCAAGTAGTTACTGAAAAAGGAGAGTATACCAATCAGCGTAAAATAAAGCCCCAGCAATGGAACGAGCGCTTTATGAAAAATCAGAGCGAATCGATTGTTCCTGTCCCTACTGAAACAGAAAAGCCACCAAAAGCCCTTGATCTTCCTAATAAAATCAAACAAACGATTGTCTTCACTACCCGTGATTTTCTCTCGAAGATCAGTAACAGACAATACGTACTTATCAATCTACTGCAAGCTCCTTTATTGGCCTTCTTGTTGTCTTTTGTTATTCGCTTTCAGAATGATCCTTCTGGCGAGTACGTGTATCGCTTTAATGACAACATACCAGCTTATATCTTAATTAGTGTACTTGTAGCCCTTTTTATGGGACTTACGGTTAGTGCCGAAGAGATTATCAAAGATAGGAAAATACGTAAAAGAGAAGCTTTCCTTAACCTGAGTCGACACAGTTATTTCTTCTCAAAGCTGATTATCCTCTTCTCACTTTCAGCCGTTCAAACCGCCCTATTTGTACTAATTGGAAACTCTATTTTGGACGTCGACGGAATGAACCTGACCTATTGGTTAGTGCTCTTTTCTGTCTCTTGTTTTGCCAATGTTTTAGGACTTAATATTTCGTCCACATTCAATTCAGTAGTAACCGTTTATATTACCATCCCTTTGATACTGATTCCACAAATGATTTTAAGTGGTATCATTTTTAATTTCGATAAACTTAATAGTGCCATTAGCGACAAAGGAGAAGTGCCTCTTTTAGCAGACTTAATGGTTTCTCGATGGGGATTTGAATCTATTGCTGTCAATCAGTTCAAAGACAATCGCTACATGGCTCCCTACTATATATTTGAGAAAGAGAAAAGTATTGCAGAGTACCGAAGAAGCTACTGGTTAGATGAAATGAAAAGTGCGACAGTACGCTGTATGAATTACACCCGAAATCTCAATGATTCTACAAAAGTGCTCTTAGAAGAAGATTTATCTCTAATCAAAACAGAGTTGGTAAGAGAACAAAGAATAGACAGAAAATACCAAAACGCGCGTAAAATACGCCCTGAGTTTACCCGTTATCAAGACTTACCCGTGAAGCTAACTACGGCCACCTTTGACAAACAGATGTCGGAAGAGCTGTATAGCTATTATGATTCGCTAGGTATTTACTACAGAGATAGGTTCAATGCTGCTAACCGAGCAATGCAAGTACAGAAAGACCAAGATCCTGATCTGTCTGAAACTATGAATGAATACTTTAACGAGAGCTTGAACGATTTGATGACTGGTGCTAACGAAAGCAAGAAAATAGTGATCTATGAAGAAAAGCTATTGCAACAGATGGATCCTATTTATCACGATCCGCATAGCTATACCTTTGCGTTGGACTATCGTACGCATTTCCTTGCGCCTCGTAAACACTTCTTTGGGAGGTATTTAGATACCTATTTGTTTAATATTGTGGTGATTTGGCTAATGACACTATTCCTCTATTTTACACTTTACGTAGATGCTTTCAGAAAAATATTTGCTGGACTTGGCGGATTGAACTTTTTGAAGAAAAAATAGCTCGATTGTAAAAAAATTTTTATTATTGAGTATAAAACCATATTATATACAATACACTATTCAAATTAGGTATGAATCATATGAAGAAGTTATTACTAAGCTTAACTTTAATACTCTTTCTCTTTTCTTGTGGAGAAGATGCCGATCCAGACGATGACGACAATACTACACAAGATACGACGAGTACAGATGACTCCAGAAGAGCTAAACTCTCACCTGATGTGATCAAGGGTATCATCGAATCCATACCGAATCCAATAGAGATTTCTTTTCTCATCAAAGAGACAGGACTTAAGTATGATCCTACCATACTTAATAGTATCGATAAAATTTCTGACTACAATACAGATTATCGTAAGGCACTCAATTTAGGTGTATACAGTACTGATCTAGGTTACGCCAATATTTACGGCCAGTCTCAGGATGCCATCAACTTTTTACAAGGTGTAAAGGAAATGGCCGATGGACTAAATATCGGAAAGTTTTTCGACTACGAAACCATCAAGACACTAGCCTCTAACAGCGATAAACTAGATGAACTCATTCAAGAGACTACTACCAACCTAGAAAGAATGAACGAATATCTACAACAAGAAGATCGTTCAGATATGACCGTGCTTATCTTAACAGGCGCGTGGGTAGAAGCAGTGTATCTTACTACGAGTGTAGCACAGAAGCAAAGTAACGATCAACTTAATATTCGTATTGCTGAGCAAAAAGTAACACTAGATCAGTTATCATTGTTATTAGGACATTACGAGACTAGCCCTAAGATGAAGAAGTTAAAGGCAGAGCTAGAGGAGCTAGACCAAGCTTATAAAAATATTGATGTAAAATACGAAAAAGGAGAGTCTAAGGAAGTAATAGAAGATGGTATCCTGACAATACAACAAACAGAAGTACCTGTAATTAATATGACACAGGAGGATCTTGACAACATTTATCAGAAAATAAGCGACATTCGATCGCAGATAATAAGCTAATGCTTGTTTGAGTGTTGGCAGGTTTTTTGAGTTGTCACAAACAGTGTGAAGATACCTATTGAAATGAAGGTTGTTTATTTAAAAAATTTGATAAAATGAAAAGTGTTACAAAAATTCTTGCGCTAGGTGCAGTGTTTACGTTATTAATGGCTACTAACGTACAAGCACAATGTGATGTTTCAGCTTATACAAGAAAATGTGTTCAGTTCTTAAAGCCCAAGGGCTTTCAATTCTTAAAGAGCTACAAGATCGATGGCAAAAATGGTAATCGTGAGACGGTACGATACTCATATGTATTTAGTAGAGGAACTACCTACCTCATTACTTTAGCCAATGCCGAACAGGACACCAAAGGAGTGAAACTTACCTTATTGTCACCAAGTAAGCAGGTGATGACTTCTAGCTACAGCTCAGTAGCCAAGAAAAATTTCCCTATTCAGCTCAAATGCCAAAGAACAGGGATATATTATCTCAATTTTGAATTTGACCAAGGAAGTGATTACTGCGCTGCGAGCGTATTAGGATTTAAAAGGTAATCATGATAAAGTAATAACACATAAAAGCAGAAATAAACGTATTTCTGCTTTTATTATTCAATTAATTATTCAAAGCGTAAAAACTATAGGCCTCTTATGAAAAAAATATTCTTAGCTGTATTGATAGGAACGCTCTTTACTGCTTGTGGTGGTAAAGAAGAGACTAGCGAAACAAAAGAAAACGATGAAACAACAACTGAAGAAACAACTGAAAATGCAGGGGGTGTTTTTAAAGGAATAGAAGTACTCAATTCTATCCCAGACCCCGTAGAAACAGCCGCACTGATTAAAGATTTAGGTATCCGGTACGACAAATCGGCGCTTAATGATGTAAACAAAAAGTCTTCTTACTCTAAATCACACGAACAAGCACTTAATCTAGGTGTATATAGTGCAGATTTAGCGTATGCCAACATATACAGTCAAAATCAAGATGCCATTGACTATCTGACTGCTATTAAAGAAATGGCCGATGGGATTAATATCTCTCAATATTTTGATTTTGAGAAGATTAAACAAATGACTTCTGAAGGAACAGACCTAGAAGAGCTCCTGAAAGTAACCTTAAGTAATTTACATCAAGTAAACGAAGAGCTACAAAAGGAACAACGCGGTGAGATGACTGTCTATATTGTATCGGGTGGTTGGCTCGAAGCACTTTATCTGAGCTGCTACGTAGCTAAAGAGGCACAAAATAGTACAGAGCTAAAAGAATACATTGCAGATCAAAAAATTATTTTGGCACAAATTGTTAATCTACTTTCTAACAACAAAGATAAGTCAACGCACATTGCTAATCTCCACGAGCAGTTCTCAAAGATAGCTACTGCCTACGAGCCTATTAGCTTAGTATATGGAGAAGTAGAAGATACAGAAAATAAACAAGGAGACGAAATTGTTGTAGAGCAAGCAACAGATGTAAAACTTAACTTCTCTGATGCAGACTTTAATACACTGTACGATACAATCGTAGAAGTTCGCAAAGAGATCATCAAATAAAGTTTATTGGCGCATTAGAGGATGGAAAGAAGAAGTATATTTATTGTTTTATTATTGATATTGAACACATTAAGCTGGAGAGTACAAGCACAATGCGAAGCCAGTGTGATAGAAGCCTATAATACCCAATGCTTAGAAAAGATAAAGCCTCTTGGCTTTAATTTTCTAAAAAATTACAAATTGGACGGGCAAGGAGGGAATAAAAGAGTAATAGAGGTTTCTTATGTATTTAGTACGGGTACTACCTACGTCATTGCTGTAGCGAATGCGCATGCAGAAAACAAGGGGCTTGCCATTACGCTTTTTGACGCACAACGTAATAAGGTGGCTTCTAGCTTCATAGAAGATAAGAAGGTTTACTATCCTGCGATTCAATTAGAATGTAAGAAGACGGGTATTTATTATATTTCTTTTTCCTTCGTCGATACGAAAGAGTTTTGTGGAGGCGCTGTTTTAGGATTTAAAAGATAGAACGATCCTTTCTATAAATATAGGCTGCTCAACATCAACTGGGCAGCCTTTGTTATTTTATATAAATAAATATGGAGGCTAAAGAAAATAAAATAACCGTACAACGTACAGCACGCTATTATACCCTAGGCGATATAGAGGATGAAGCGATTACAGATATTTGGCTGGTATGCCATGGGTACGGTCAGTTAGCACAGTACTTTATGAAACACTTTACCGCTGCCAGGCAAGCACATCAACTTGTTGTAGCTCCAGAGGCGCTTTCTCGCTTTTACTGGAATGGCTTTTCAGGTAGGGTAGGAGCCTCGTGGATGACCAAAGACTTAAGAGAAGAAGAAATCGAAGATTACGTAAACTACATAGAAACGGTAAAGCAACAAGTAACTAATACTGCAGCAAGTAAAGCTCCCCGCTGGCATATCTTGGGCTTTTCTCAAGGATGCGCTACTATCTGTAGGTGGCTTACTGCAACGAGTACTCGTCCGGCAACACTGGTACTGTGGGCAGGGACTTTCCCACACGATTTAGATTATCCCACTTTTGTTTCTCTTTTGAAAGAGACACGTGTTACTGTAGTGTATGGCACACAAGACGAATTCTTTACAGAAGCCAATTTCCAGCAGCACCTAGCCGAAATAAGAGAAAAAGGCCTTACTTTTGACGTAAAGAAATTTGAGGGGAAGCACGAATTGAATGCACTGTTGGTTGAGCAGTTAATGCATTTTACGCCGCTTGATTAGGTAAGCGTATAGCACTTGATCGAACGACTCGTTGATGTCCACTTCAATAAAATCTATTTTATACTGTCCGCACTTCAATTTTAGCTCCTTACTAAATTGCCGCATATGCTTTTGGTACTGTGCCCTTACCTGATTGGGTTGTAGCTTGAGCTTCTCTCCACTTTCTAAATCAATGAACTCATAAGGACGCTCTTCAAACAAAAATGCCTCTTCTGTAGCTTTATCGACTACGTGAAAGAGGAGTACTTCGTGTTTATTATGCTTAAGGTGCTGCAAGGCAGCAAAAAGTGCTTGTGTATCGTTAAGATTCTCAAACATATCACTAAAGATGATTACCAGCGACCTTCTCTGTATTTTTTCAGCGACTTGGTGAAGTACCTCTGAGGCATTGGTAGCCTGCAGGGTATGCTCCTTTTGTAGCAGCTCATCAAGTAAAAGAAATAGCTTATGTATATGTACAGAAGTCGATTTACAAGGCGTATGTTCCAGAATTTCGTTATCGAAAGTACATAGGCTGATCGCATCACGCTGCTTTTGCAACATGTAGGTAAGTGCTGCTGCTGCCAACGTACTGAACATAAGCTTTCCTTTCGTTTTGAGCGGATAATACATAGAAGACGAAACATCCAACACAATTTGACAACGGAGATTTGTCTCTTCCTCATAGGTCTTAATAAAAAGTTTATCTGTCTTAGCGTATACCTTCCAGTCAATATGACGAGTACTTTCTCCTGTATTGTATAATCTATGTTCAGCAAACTCTACTGAAAATCCATGAAAAGGCGAACGATGTAGGCCGGTAATAAAGCCCTCTACCATTTGCTTAGCTAAAATCTCTATACTTCCAAATTCCTTTACATCTTTTAAGTTCATACTTTTGTATACATTTAAGCGATCATTTAAAGATACAATATTCCAGCGAATTATAGCAAGTGGCTTTTTTACTGAATGAAGAGAAGAAGCGGCGCTTTTTTTGAGGAAAGGATGAGTAAGCAGATCACCTATTAAGACAAAACGTAAAATTTAAACACCTATGAATAAGATCCTACCTTTCATTTTTGTATGCTTATTACTAAGCAGTTGTACCAAGTATTACTTTTTTTCTATGCAGCATTCTAGCCAGCAAGAAGCAAAAGGGAAATATGTGGTAAACAATGAAATGTTTAGCGTAGCCTACGATTTTGAAGGGCTTTCACTGAACGGCAAGAAGGCCTTCGTAGCCACTGTAGAAAATAAAGGAGATGATCCACTGTACGTCAATTGGAGCAAGTCGGCAATGATCGTAGAAGGAAAAAGCTATTCTTACGAGGTAGATGAGAAAATAAGCTTTATCCCACCCAAAGCGTATGTATCTAAAACTTGTAGCGTAAGGGTTAAGGTTCCTTATCCGCATTATCCTGAAGATAAATTTGAAAAAGTAACAGTACAACGAGCACCCTATAGCATTACAGTGCGTAAGTATACTTTTGATGAAGAAAACTCCCTCTTCAAATTCAGTAACTATTTAACACTCTCTTTAGATGCCTTATCGATAGACGAGATCAAACTATCACACGATTTTTGGGTGTCAGAGGTGCTGGAGTCCAGTGATAACTCTGCTATCCTGACGAACGCCATCCAAACCAAAGAAAAGAACAGTGCTATTAATCCTACCGATCATACCTTTAAAATCACAAAATGGTGAGTGGATGATTGGCATCATCTTGCTAATGACTCCTTTGCACATGAATGGGAGGAAGTCATCTATGATTGTAGAAGATAGAGGCTACAGATATAGAGTAGATGAGAAAATAAGCTACATCCCACTTGTGGTGGTTGAGGCAATTTTCAGTACAAATCAGGAAGTAGATAATGAAGAGAAACGTGTGAGGAACTGACTTTACGAAAGACTTACTCATAAAGTGTCAGTTCCTTCAATCGAAATGCTTCTTGATAAAACCATCAAAACCTGCCTCTCTGATCGTATTTAGGTAATTGCCTCCTTGAGACTTATCTTCAAAAGCCCCAACCAGCACACGGTATACGCGCCTGCCACTCCAACCTACTTGTATGTAGATTTCTTCTATTCCTTCCTTTACCAAGCTTTTACAAATGTCTTTGGCGTTATCTATATCTTCATAAGAACCTACTTGGATACCATACCCCTTTGGAAAACGCTGTGTTCCCCACATACTGTAAGATTTCCCCGTAAAGAAAGCCTCTTGTGCATCAGGGTTACTTGTAGTCGTTGTCTCTACAGGGTCGCTATTAGGTTCGTCTTCCTTGATTACCTCCACTTTTACCTTAGCAGTTCCAGTACGAATCATGTCTAGCTTACGGGCAGCTACTTTAGAAAGGTCTATGATGCGATTGTGTGCGTAAGGACCCCTATCGTTAATACGTACTACAACAGATTTACTATTGGTCAAGTTGGTTACACGTACTACTGTATTAAAGGCTAAGGTACGATGCGCCGCCGTCATTTTATTATTGCTGAATATCTCTCCACTGGCAGTCTTTCTCCCATTAAATTTATCGGCATAGTAGGAAGCTTTTCCTTTTTGCTGAAAGCCAGCTTGTGGGTAAGCTTGGTGCACGAGAAAAAGTAAAAGAATAAATAGCACCCACTTATTATAATATTTCATATATTTCAATGGTTTTAAATAATCTTATGTAAAGATATCACGTTTTTCTGACAATTTTATTGCCAGAACTTTTTTGTAACTTAGGAATAAAGTTATAATTTTACACACGATTGTTACTGTTTAACTATAAACTAAGGATTTGTGGAAGAGAACAAAGAGCTTCAAAACAAAGATAAAACAGAAATTTATTCCAAAAGAGTAAGAGCAGGTAAAAGAACTTACTTCTTCGACGTAAAGTCTACTAGAGGCAACGATTACTACCTTACAATTACGGAAAGTAAGAAACGCTTCAAAGATGATGGCTACTTCTATGAGAAGCATAAAATCTTCTTATACAAAGAAGATTTCGCTAAGTTCGTAGATGCGCTCAAAGACACTGTAACCCACATCCAAGAGGAGCTTATGCCAGAGGTTGATTTCTCTCAATTTGAGAACAACGACGACGATACACTGCCTACTACTACTTCTGAAGACTCTGAGCTAAAGTGGGACTAACAACAACAGATGTATAATAAAAAGAAGCTCTTGTAACACAAGGGCTTTTTTCTTGCAAAAAAGATGAATAAAGAACAAACAGCCCTTTTCCAAAAGCGATACACCCAGAATAAACACAACAAAAATTTTTTCTGGCAGTGGGGAGCAGGTTTCGCTTTGTTAGTTTTATTGGCTTGGGTCTTTTCCAATATTGTTACTTATATCATCATTTCTTTAATTCTATCAGCCATCTTAAGTCCTATTGTCAATTACCTTAGCGAACTACAAGTCTTTAAGGTAAAGATACCACGCTTATTGGCTGTATTACTGGCGTTTAGCCTGCTTATACTGGTAGGGTCATTATTTGCTACTTTATTTGTTCCGCTTATTTACGATCAGGTACAACTGCTAAGCGCCGTTGACTACGGCGACATTATCGAAAGCGTTACCATTCCTATCGAGAATTTTGAGACATTCCTGAGAAATACTTTTCAAATAGATGCACCCAAGGGTTTCTTGATGGAAGAGATTAGTAAAGTAGGGGTTTCACTGATCGAACGTTTTCAGTTTGCTAAGCTGATCAACAATCTCATATCTATCACAGGTTCTATCTCTGTAGCGCTATTGGCTATTACTTTTATTACCTTTTTTCTACTCTACGAAAAAGGTATTATACGTAATAGAATTATAGAAGTCATTCCTAATCCTTACTTTGAAGTAATGATTACTACTATTTACAAGATAGAACGCCTGCTCTCCAATTACCTACTAGGTATCTTGCTAGAAACCATCTCTATCTTTAGCATCATAGCGCTGGGGCTTACTTTACTAGACATACAATATGCCATTACGATTGGTGTTTTTGCTGCTCTAGTCAATTTTATTCCTTATATCGGTCCTCTTTCAGGCTATCTTTTCGGCTTATTTGTAGGCTTGTCTACTGCCAATTTAAGTATGCAGTATGTAGATAGTACGATTATTTTTATTAAAATATCTAGTGTATACCTTACTGCCAGATTGATCGACGACCTCATCTTACAACCTGTTATTTTTTCAAAAAGTATCAAAGCACATCCGTTAGAAGTTTTTTTAGCTATATTTGCAGGAGCTACGCTGGCAGGGCCATTAGGAATGATACTCGCCATTCCTTCTTACACCATACTTAGGGTGATTTTTCGAGAGTTTAGAATCGGCTACCGCCAGTATCATGTATTCAAGCAAGGTAAATAAAGCATCAGTATAAAGTAATAAGTCAATGGCATTAAAATGTGGAATTGTAGGCCTACCCAACGTAGGAAAATCAACCCTATTTTCAGCATTAACTAGTATTCAAAATGTAGCAGCTAATTACGAGTTTGCTACCATCGATCCCAACATAGGTATTGTAGATGTACCCGATAACCGTCTTGGGGTTTTAGAAGAGATCGTAAATCCGCAAAAAGTGATTCCTACTACCATTGAGTTTGTAGACATCGCAGGTTTAGTAAAAGGCGCTAGTAAAGGAGGAGGACGTGGTAATGGCTTCTTAGCAAATATTAGAGAAGTAGATGCCATTGTACAAGTGATCCGCTGCTTTGAAGACCCCAATGTCGTTCGCTCCATTGGCCCTGTAAATCCTGTCTCTGATAAAGAAGTCATAGAGATGGAGCTACAATTAAAGGACTTAGATTCTGTAGAGAAAAAGATAAAACGTATGGAGCGAGTAGCCAAGTCAGGAGACGCTAAAGTGAAAGCAGAGGTAGCTATTTTACAACAATACAAAAGCGTATTAGAGCAAGGTAAAAATGCCAATACATTAGAGGTATCAGAAGAAGAGCAGAAAGCAGTCGCAGACTTATTTCTGCTAACTATGAAGCCTATCCTCTATGTAGCCAATGTAGATGAAGCGCACTTGCACGAAGATAACGACCACGTGAGGGCTTTACAAGCAGCCGTAGAGGCAGAAGGAAAACAAATGCTCAAGATATGCGCTGCACTAGAGGCACAAATCGCTGAGATAGAGGAACCCGAAGAAAGAAAGCTCTTTCTAGAGGAATATGGACTAGAAGAGTCGGGCTTATCTAAAATGATACGCGCTTCCTATTCACTGCTCGATCTCATTACTTACTTTACTGCGGGGGAGAAAGAAGTACGTGCTTGGACCATCACTAAGGGATGGAAAGCACCTGCTGCTGCTGGAGTAATCCATACAGACTTTGAACGAGGGTTTATCAAAGCAGAAGTGATCAAGCTTGCAGATTACCAGCAGTACCAGAGCGAACACGCTTGTAGAGAAGCTGGAAAAGTGGCGATTCAAGGAAAAGACTACGTTGTGGAAGATGGAGATATTATGCACTTTAGGTTCAATGTGTAAACAAGTAGCTATATAGCAGCGTACCCCCAAGTAAGATACATAGCACCCCAAGTAAGTCCTGCGCCAAAAGCAGTAAGTAGTAGCTTGTGATGTGGCTTAAACTGCTTCTCCCATTCCCATAGACATAGTGGAATCGTAGCGCCCGCCGTATTGCCAAAATGATCAATGTTGATGGTAAAACGCTCGTAAGGAATATTGATTCTCTTACCAATAGAGGCAAGGATACGCTCATTCGCTTGATGAGGGACTACAAAGTCAATTTCTTCTCCTTTAAGCTGGTTACGCGTTAGTAGCGTATTGGCAGTAGAAGAAACCCTGCTGACGGCGTGCTTGTACACTTGTCTGCCTTCTTGGTGAAAGAGATGTTCCTTTTGTTCAAGCCGTTGAGGGGTGATAGGGAAGGCAGAGCCACCCGCTTTTTTATATAAAATTTCTTTCCCTTTACCATCTGTTTGTAGCAGCGTATCAAGTATCCCAACTCCTTCGTAGTTGGGCTCTAATAAGACAGCTCCAGCACCATCTCCAAATAGAATACAAGAAGTTCTATCTTCATAATCGGTAATAGAAGTCATTTTGTCTGCTCCAATCACTACTACTTTTTTATAATTACCCGACTTAATAAAATTGGAGGCAATCTCTAGCCCATAAAGAAAACCTGTACAAGCTGCTAATAAATCAAAGCTAAGTGAAGATATTTGTAAGGCATCGCACACTAAGTTAGCTGTACAAGGAAATAGCATGTCTGGTGTAATGGTAGCACATATAACAGCATCTATTTCCTGAGGCGTAATGCCTCTTTTTTCACATAAACACTTTACCGCTTCTATAGCCATAGTAGAAGTACCTTTTTCCCCTTTAAGTATACGACGTTCGTGAATACCTGTCCTTTCCACAATCCATTCGTGGGTGGTATTAACAAGCGTCTCTAAGTCTGCATTGGTGAGTTTATCAGGAGGTACGTAGCCGGCTACTGCGGTGATACAAGCGGATATATCTATCATATTGCTAAGCGATTGAGCATCAAATTTACTAAAACATCCGCATAAAAGTAAGCTCCAAGAATTGAAAGTAAAAAGTAAATAAAAAGAAGAAGTAAACAATGCCTAATACATAGCTTACTTCTTCTAAAGAAAGTAATCAAAAACAACCTATTCAGGCATACTATCGACCATATCCTTTAATGCATCACATTTTTTCATTTCTTCTTTCATAATGCTCTGGATTTTTTCTTGCATCTCTTTATCTTCTTCGATGTCTTTGTATTTCTCTTCCATAGACTTAGAGAACTCCTCTGCTTCTTTCTGTACTTTTTCCATTTGCGCTTGAATCTCTTTCTGCTTGGCTTCGTCTTGCTCAGAGAGTAATTTTTTACTTAGCTCGGCACTTTCACACATAAAACCTGCGAGTTTTTTTACATCTGCCTCAGGACTGGCATTGTTGCAAGAGGGAAGCATAACTATACACATAAAACCTGCTGCTAAGAGTAAGTTTTTTAATTTCATTTTCTTAATAATTTAAGTTAAATAATAAAAATACCTCGAGCAATCTACCAATAAATTTCTTATTTGCCTATCTTATTACCATAAAATTGATAGGGCCCTAAAAAAATATAATTTGTCCATTTTTCGCACTTCACCCAAACCTCTATGAACGTATTTACACGAGATCAGCTCATCCTCAACCAACAAGGAGCGGTGTATCATCTCAATCTACTACCAGGGCAAGTCGCTGATACCATTATTGTAGTAGGTGACCCAGAAAGAGTACCAAAAGTAACCCAATACTTCGATGAGGTAACCTTCAAAACACAAAAAAGAGAGTTCGTGACCCATACGGGTACTTATAAAGGAAAACCCTTATCAGTGATTTCTTCAGGTATTGGTACAGGTAATGTAGAAATTCTACTATTAGAACTAGATGCGCTTTTTAACATAGATTTAGAAAAGCGCCTCCCTAAAGAGAAGCGCCAAGTACTTCAACTGATCCGAATTGGTACTTCGGGAGCCTTACAGGCAGCCGCTAGTATAGATAGCTTTGTAGCCTCACAGTATGCAGTAGGCTTAGATACTTTGATGAGTTTTTACGACTTACCACAAACACCTCTTGAAGCAAGCACTGGAGAAAACTTACAGACATTATTATCGCTACCCTTTCGTCCTTACTGCGTAATGGGTTCTGAACACCTTCTTACACAACTAACCACTGACATGATTATAGGAAACACGGTGACAACACCTGGCTTTTACGCCCCACAAGGAAGGCAACTACAACTTGCTATCAAATATCCAGACCTAGTAGAGCAGCTAAGCAGCTACGAAGCACAAGATTTTTGGTTGATGAATTTCGAAATGGAAACAGCGGGTTACTATGCACTTTGTAGGCTATTAGGACACGAAATACTCTCTGTAAGTGCCATTTTAGCCAATCGGATTACAGCGGCATTCTCTCAGCAAGCAGAAGCAACCGTCGATCGATTGATTAGAACAGTATTAGAAAGACTTGTAGCTCTGAAATAAATAAAAGCGATATGAAATTATTCACATCGCTTTTATCTAAAATGTGGGCTCGTAGACCGAACTACTTGTTTGGAGCAGGCTGATCTTTAGCTACTACAGAACCTTTAATGAAGAGAACTGTATCGCCTGCATTAGTCTTTACAGTAATAGATTTATTAAAGTCTCCAGATTTTGCTGCATTGTAGCTAGCTTTGATAACACCTGACTGTCCAGGAGGAACAGGATCTTTCGTATAGAAAGGTGTAGTACAACCACAAGAAGTTTTTACTTCAGAGATAACAACGGGTGTTTTGCCTGTATTCTTGAACGAAAATTCAGTAGTAACAGGTGTTCCCTGTGGGATTGTTCCGAAATCGTGTTTTGCTTTCTCAAACTTCATTGAAGAAGCTTGTGCGTTGGCTTGCTGTGCTTGCACACTATGAAACATACCTAATACGGCGATCATCAGTGTGAATAAGTAAGCTTTTTTCATGAGTATAATGATTATATGAGTAAATGCTATAACTATTTTTTAACAGACATCGAACAAAGAATATTCCAAAAAAGATTAATTTTTTCAAGAAAATTTTAGCCAGCTTCATTTTTAGGAAGAGGAAGCTTATCCTCGCTGTCTTTTCCAACGTTTATGTGACCAAAGCCAGTAGGGCGGATTGTATTCAATTTGTTGTGCTAAGAGCTTTACATAACGTGCTGTGATAGTGCCTTCTTGTTTATGAGCGTAAGGAGGGGTAGCAATTTCTTCGAAGTAAAGCTCGTAGTGCCCTCTTGCTGTTTTGACAACCCCTCCAAAAAGAACAGGATAGCCCAGCTTACGTGCTATTTTTTCGCCTCCTGTAAAGAAACAAGTCTCTTGGTGAAGAAAGTGCGTCCAGTAGTCTTTTTCACTTCCTATAGGGCTCTGATCTGCAATAAGCGCAATGATACGTGCTTCTTGCCTGTGCGCGATTACATGACGTAAAGTATGCTTCATCTTAACCGCCTTGATGGTGAAGCGTTGACGTATTTTAAGCATTAACTGATCAAAAAAGGTATTACGAAGGGGTTGATAAACCGCATCCAGAGGGTAGCCCGTACCAATGCTGGAAATAAGCGAAAGCCATTCCCAATTACCTTGATGAGAAGTAAGCACAATGACTGAAGTACCAGCATCCAAGTGATTTTTTAAGAGCGAAAGCCGCTTGGTAGTAATCCGCTGTTGGATAGCAGCAGCAGAAAGATTTGGTATTTTAAGGGTTTCTACAACTACATCAGCCAAGTGTCGATAAAACTTCTTGCTAATAACGCTACGTTCTGCGGCAGATTTTTCTGGAAAAGCTTTTCGTAGATTTTCTTCAACTACCTTTTTACGATACCCAACTACATAGTATGCCAAAAAATAAATGACATCTGCCACGAGATACAAACACCAAAAAGGAAGTTTTGAAATAAGCGTAAAGAATATCATAATTGAAACCTTCTTCTTAAGTTTAGTGCATCAAAAATAGTTATTATAAAATCGCTTTCAAGCATAGGTATGGCTTCTTTGCTCATAGAACTACAATATTTACCCCCTTTAGAATATTTCACGGCGCTGCTAAAACATAGCCAATGTCTGATAGATATTCACGAAAACTATCAAAAACAAAGCTACCGCAATCGTTGTTATCTTTGCACTACACATGGGGTACAAGCACTCTCCATCCCTGTAGTGAAAGGAAACACAAAGCAGAAGATGAAGGACGTGAGGATAGACTATACCCAGAAATGGCTACAAGTTCACTGGCGTACCATCACTTCTTCCTATGGGAAAGCACCCTTCTTTGAATACTATATTGATTTCTTTTACGATATCTTTTTCAAGAAGCCTACCTTTCTCACAGACCTTAACCAGTCTTTACTGACATTATGTCTGAGATTGATAGATATACAAATACCGGTAGTATATACCGAAAAATACATAGAGAAGGGAGAATTTACGGATATGACAGACGCACGTGCTGCCATTCATCCCAAGAAGTCATACAGACAAAACTTGTTTTATATGCCAAAAAGTTATGAACAGCACTTTGGCAGTGAATTTGTCCCTAATATGAGCATTCTTGATCTCCTATTTTGCGAAGGGAATAATGCCAAATATATACTGTGTGAATCATTACATAGCTAGCTTTGTTTCAGGCATGATAGGGATCAAATAGTTTTGAGATTTACAAAATTTACACTACCTTTAGTGTAGTCCGGCTTACAGAATATTCACTAATAAGACCTCATTTTAGAAAGGATAACATAATAATGGAAGCAAAATTTTCTAACCGTGTGAAAGAAGTCATTTCTCTCAGTAGAGAGGAGGCCTTGCGACTTGGGCATGACTACATAGGCACAGAACACTTGCTACTAGGAATGATTAGAGAAGGGGAAGGCGTGGCGATTATTATATTGAAAAAACTAGGCGTTGTTATAGATGAACTAAAGCAAACCATAGAGCAAGTTACGAAAGGAACAGCTA
Source organism: uncultured Cytophagales bacterium (assembly GCA_937911505.1). Classification (GTDB taxonomy): domain Bacteria; phylum Bacteroidota; class Bacteroidia; order Cytophagales; family Thermonemataceae; genus CALEMF01. The sequence goes on along the minus strand of CALEMF010000016.1, from coordinate 80,585 downwards.
CTAACAATGTCAAGAATTTAGCGAACATACCGCTTACGCGCCAGTCAGAAAAAGTATTGAAAATCACTTATCTAGAAGCAAAGATTTTTAAAAGTCAACTTATAGGTACAGAACATCTTTTACTTTCTATACTAAGAGAAGAAGACAACATCGCTACGCAAATTTTGAGTAAGTTTGATGTCAACTACGACTCTGTGAAAGAGATGTTGGAGTACCACCTTCGTCAAACAACTCCTACAAGTTCTACCGATGCAGACGATCCCGATGACGATGCGCGCATGTTTGGTGGAAGCCAACGCGACATCCGTGGATCAGAAAAGTCCAAGACTCCCGTACTTGACAACTTCGGAAGAGACCTCACCAAAATGGCTGAACTAGGAAAGCTAGACCCCATTGTAGGACGTGAGAAAGAAATCGAGCGAGTAGCACAAATCCTAAGCCGTAGAAAGAAAAATAATCCCATTCTCATTGGAGAACCAGGGGTAGGTAAGACAGCCATTGCTGAAGGATTAGCGTTACGCATTGTACAGAAGAAAGTATCACGTGTATTGTTTAATAAACGTGTCGTGACACTTGATCTGGCTTCTTTAGTAGCAGGTACGAAGTACAGAGGACAGTTCGAAGAGCGTATGAAAGCCGTGATGAATGAACTGGAGAAGTCGCCAGAAGTAATTCTCTTCATCGACGAGCTACATACCATCGTAGGAGCAGGCGGTGCATCAGGTTCTCTAGATGCCTCCAACATGTTCAAGCCAGCCTTAGCAAGAGGCGATATACAATGTATTGGGGCTACCACGCTAGACGAATACCGTCAATATATAGAAAAAGACGGTGCTTTAGCGCGTCGTTTCCAAGTGGTTATGGTAGATGCCACCACCCCTGAGGAAACAGAGCAGATTTTGAATAACATTAAAGAGAAGTATGAGGATCATCATCACGTGATCTATACAGAAGAAGCGGTAAAAGCCTGTGTGAAACTCTCAGATCGTTATATCTCAGATCGCTTCTTACCTGATAAGGCCATAGACGTGCTAGACGAGGCAGGAGCAAGGGTACACATCAATAACATACACGTACCTGATGATATTTTGAAGTTAGAAGAGCAGATCGAAAATGTGAAGAAAGAAAAAAATCAGGTAGTGAAAAGCCAAAAGTACGAAGAAGCGGCACAACTGCGTGACAAAGAGAAACGCTTGATCGATCAACTTGAAAAAGCAAAACTGGCTTGGGAAGAAGAAACCAAGAAAAAACGCTACACTGTTACTGAAGAGAACGTGGCCGATGTAGTAGCGATGATGACTGGTATTCCTGTAACGCGTGTTGCGCAAACAGAGAGCGAAAAGCTACTCGGCATGGGCGAAAGCTTGAAAGGAAAAGTGATTGGTCAAGACTCTGCGATCAGTAAGTTAGTGAAAGCGATTCAGCGAACAAGAGTAGGCCTGAAAGACCCTAAGAAACCGATTGGTTCTTTCATCTTCTTAGGCCCTACGGGAGTAGGTAAGACAGAGCTAGCGAAAGTACTGGCTACTTATCTCTTCGATAAAGACGAAGCATTGGTAAGAATAGATATGAGTGAGTATATGGAGAAATTCTCCGTGTCTCGCTTAGTAGGAGCGCCTCCAGGTTATGTAGGCTACGAAGAGGGTGGACAACTTACTGAAAAAATTCGTAGAAAGCCTTACAGTGTAGTATTACTTGATGAGATCGAAAAGGCACACCCTGATGTGTTCAATATACTCCTGCAAGTACTAGACGATGGCGTACTGACAGACGGCTTAGGCAGAAAAGTAGATTTCAAGAATACCATCATCATTATGACCTCCAACATTGGGGTGAGAGATTTGAAAGATTTTGGCACAGGAATCGGTTTTGAAACACAAACTAAGCGAGAAACTGTAGATGAAGCCATGAAGTCTACTATACAAAATGCTTTGAAGAAAGCTTTCTCACCTGAGTTCTTGAATCGTGTAGATGATGTAATTGTATTTAATGCGCTTGAAAGAGAGCACATCCACCAAATCATCGATATTACACTTACGAAAGTCTTCAAACGCATCGAAACGCTAGGCTATAAAGTAGAGCTTACTGAGAAAGCCAAAGACTTCTTAGCAGACAAAGGGTATGATCCACAGTATGGTGCTAGACCGCTCAACAGAGCGATTCAGAAGTACTTGGAAGATGCCGTAGCAGAAGAAATCTTGAAGGGAGAGATGTCAGATGGCGATATCATTGTAGCTGACCACGACGGAAAAAGTGATGAACTACAACTTTCAGTGAAAGCAAAGAAGACTACCAAGTCTTAGTAAGTAGTTGATAATTATAAAATTAGAGAGGAGGTGCCTTACGGGGCATCTCTTTTCGTTTATAGCCTATTAGTTAATCAGCCAATATGCATCGCTCACTAGGCATACACCTCCTACCTCTTCTAAAAGCTCTTGAAGTGGCGTGAGTAATGTAGCGAGTTGCTTTTCTTCACAAGCAACAAGAATGTAAGCATTTGTAAAAACATTGGTGAGCCCGTCACCATCTTGTATGCCTCGCTCTCCCTTACCCACTACCTCTTTGATAATGGTATAGCCTGCTATCTTAAGTTGCTCTAGTACTTCTATCACCTCTTCCAAATCTGGTGAATTGACAATGATCTCTAGTCTTTTAACTGCTTTCATAAACAAGTATTAAAATTGAAAAGCTTAGGAACCTAATAACCAGCCTGCTGCATAGTAGTAAATAGGTATTCCTATCACAATATTAAAGGGAAAGGTAATCGCTAGCGCCATAGGAACATATACCCCTGGGTTGGCGCGAGGAAGTGCCATACGCATAGCAGCCGGTACAGCAATGTAAGAAGCACCTGCACATAAAACAACAAACAATAAGGCATCTCCTACAGAGAGCCCTATGAGCCACGCCACCCCTAATCCTACAATGCTATTAAAAATAGGAACTGCCAGCCCAAATAAAATAGCGAAAGAGCCTACCCGTTGAATACCTTTAATACGCTTGGCTGCTAATAGGCCCATATCTAACAAAAAGAAGGTAAGCATTCCTTTAAAAATATCTTCTGTGAAGGGAGAAAGCGCCGTAGCACCTTTTTCACCTGAAAGAATTCCTATCAACAAACTTCCCAAAATAAGCACGACAGAGCCATTACTGAAGGCTTCTTTAAATACATTTCTTAAACTACTACGCTGCTCTCGTTTTGATTTGGTTTGACCACTACGATCTCTGTAAAAATTAGCCAAGGCTACCCCCACAATAATTGCAGGCGACTCCATTAATGCTAAGGCAGCCACCATATGCCCTCCATAGGGTTGTTGTACATCATTGAGAAAGGAAGTTGCCGTAATAAACGTCACCGCACTGACCGAGCCGTAAGTAGCAGCGATGGCGGCTGCGTTATATACATTGAAACTCTTTTTAAGCAGAAAAAAAGCATATAAGGGCACTAAAGAAGCCATTATGATAGATGCCAATAGAGTAAGACTAATCTCTAAAGTAATACCGCTATGTCTTAGTTCTACCCCTCCCTTAAAACCAATTGCTAACAACAAGTACAAAGAGAAAAATCGAGAAAGAGCAGTAGGAATTTCTAAGTCAGATTGAATGAGTACCGCTACAAAACCTAAGAAAAAAAATAAAATAGGTGGGTTGAGGAAGTTATCCAGAATTAATTGGTAGTTCATTCACAAACAATTTGATTGACGTGGCGGTAAAGTTAAGAGATTTTAGCAATTATGGTAGGGAGACAAGAATAATCTGAGACGGTATTATCGTCGGTTATCGTAGTCCGCAAGCATGCTAAGGTAGTTTTCGTAGCGAAACAGCGCAATCTCTTCCCTCTTTACAGCTTCAATAATGGCACATTTTGGCTCGTGTACGTGCTGGCAATCATGAAATTTACATTGCCCTAACAACTGGCGCATTTCAGGAAAATAATGAGAGAGCTCAGAGGCTTCGATATCTACGAGTCCTAACTCTTTAATGCCTGGTGTATCAATTAGAAAGGTATCGGGTGCTATTTCAAACATCTCTGCAAAGGTAGTAGTATGTACGCCTTTATTCGCAAAAGAAGATATTTCAGACGTTCTTAGCGAAAGGTCAGGAACAAGTGTGTTAATCAAACTTGACTTCCCTACGCCCGAATGCCCAGAAATAAGGGTAGTTTTGTTAGCAAGTAAAGCTTTCAGCTCATCAAGGCTTTCATCTTCCAAGGCAGAAATAGCCAGACAAGGATAACCAATTTGTTCGTAGGCCTCCATAAGCGCGTCTTGGTAAGCAATGAGTTCTTCATCGAGAAGGTCTAACTTATTAAAGATAATAATAGCAGGAATTCGGAAGGTTTCTGCACTTACCAAAAAACGATCTATGAAACCTAGAGAAGTACGTGGTAACACAAGTGTGGCCAATATGAGCGCTTGATCGAGGTTGGTAGCAATTAAGTGCCCGTGACCTGTTTTGTGTACGGATTTTCTAACAATATAATTATCTCTAGGAAGAATATCCGTGATAAGTCCAGTGTTTTCCTGTGGGTCTTCGATGATGTAACGCACCCAATCACCAACAGCGATAGGATTCGTTACTTTTAATTCTTTAAGCTTAAATTTCCCTCTTAAACGACAACGATAAACCTCTCCTTCCTTATCTCGTACTTCGTACCAAGAGCCTGTGGAGCGTACAACCGTACCTTGCTGCATAGATTACTTAAAAAGCTTGATTAATGATGATAGAATCAGTCGTTATTTCATTACTGATATTGAGGTCGCGGTCGATGATAATCACCCTAAAGCGCACTGTATCGTTGGGAGGAAATACACCACCTGGAATGATGTCTTTATAGGTGATAATTCCTTCTACTGGATTGGCGTCATCTTCTTCTAAAACACGCGGGAAACGCCCAGAGAGACTTGTACTATCATTATCAAATACAAAAGGTACATAACTACCGCCAACTCTTCTCTCTACCCTTAAGTAAATATTTCTACTGAAGAAATTAGGAACAGTGTCATCATCTATTACCTCAAACTCCTGAAAAGGAGGCTGTGTATCCGTTGGATCTAAACCCAAATCACCGTTTCCATCTCTATAGTTAATAGAAACAAAAATACTATCTTGAATAGTACCACCATTTCCATCGGGTACACCTATGCTTTGGATACCCTCAAAAGAGATAGTGGTTTCGAAGGGGAAGTCTGGCTTAGTAAAGCAGCCTTGTATCGCCAAAAGCAAAATAAAAAGTAAGAGGCTAACAGGTGCAGTCTTTTTGAACATCATGGGTTAGCGGCTTTAAATAATGGGGAATCGTACAAATAAAGTTATCTTTATGCAATGATCTAATGCTATATTCCTTTTTTATATAAAGAAGTAACAGCAAAAATACGACTAAAGTTGGCAAGTACATCATTTAATAGGGCGCAATTTATAGAAAAACTAACCAGTACGAGCAAAGTTGATTTCGAGGAGAAAGCCCTTAGGCTATTCCAATATCAAGCGACACACAACCCTATTTATAGCGCTTATATGGCTAGCTTAGGAAAAGACACGAAAGCTATTCAAGAAGTAACACAGATTCCTTTTCTTCCCATTGAGTTTTTTAAGTCCCATCAGGTGATTACAGGTACACGCACAACTAATGAGAAAGTTTTTGAAAGCAGTGGTACTACAGGAAAGCAGACAAGCAGACACTATGTACAAGCACTATCCCTTTACGACAAGGTAAGCCAAGCTTTTTTTGAAGAAATATATGGTAGTGTACACGATTATCACATACTAGCACTTCTGCCCTCTTATTTAGAAAGAGATAGCTCCTCGCTAGTACACATGGTTGCGCACTTCATAAAGCAGAGTGGAGAAGGTGGCTTTTACTTGCACGATCAGCAAGCCTTGATCGACCAAGTAGCCTTGCTAAAGAAAAATACTACTTCAAAAATCTTAGTGATAGGTGTTACCTTTGCCTTGCTCGATATAGCACAAACCTATCAGCCTGACTGGCGTGGTGTTATCGTGATGGAAACAGGTGGGATGAAGGGAAGAAGAAAAGAGATAACCAGAGAAGAAGTACACCATATACTGAAAACCCATCTTAACATAACGCAAGTCCATTCTGAGTATGGCATGACAGAACTGCTTTCCCAAGCCTACGCACCTAAAGAAGGTCATTTTTATCTACCACAATGGACATGCATTTACTTGAGAGATATCAACGATCCTTTTTCTTTACATACCCAACGGCAGAGTGGTGGCATAAACATGATTGACTTGGCCAATATAGATTCTTGTGCCTTTATAGAGACGAAAGATATTGGTAGGTGGACAGCCAACGGAGCGTTAGAAATCTTAGGCCGCATCGATAATACTGATATACGAGGATGCAGCTTATTGACATTCTAAGTAAAAACAACCGCTTACTGTGCCTCAAAGTAAGCGTCTATAATCTTGAGTAAATCTTCTGTTTCTTTTGTATTGTTGTTCCAACCTAGCTTAACGCGCTGTTCTTCAAACTTTCTTAGTACTTCCTCTTTATCATCCAGTTGCTCTATTTCACTAATAAACTGATTAAAGGAAGTATAGTTACCTCTAAAAAGTTGGTTGATAAACCTAAAGCGCTGATTAAGGTTGATGTCATTTCTGATACTATTACTCTTCGTCCTTAGGTGATCGTTCAGGGTATACTTATTCTGTTTAAAGCGATCGTTAAGTGTATCGCTATCTATCTCTTTTTCCTCTTCCTCCTCATCGGTTTCTACTGAGACAAGTGGTGTCGTTGTGGGAGTTTCTTCTTCTGTAGTGGTAGGAATATCTGTGATGGGTTCACTTGTTTCAGGTGTTGAGGGTGTCTCCTCCGCCTCTTCTTTAAAAAAAGTACTCAGTTGTACGGGGTGTAGTATATCGAAAGTACTGGTGTAAGCAGTATAGTCTTCTACCTCCTCCTTGTTGATTTGAAACACAATCTTAAAAGAAGTGATAAGCTCTGTAGTAGGGATTTCTTCTTCAGGACTTTTAGCAAGGTCTTGCAAAAGCTCTTGAAAGAAAATCTTATTAATGACAATGTATTTCTGGATTTCTTTAAGTTTACTTATGGCAACTGTCTCCTGCTCAAACTTATCAATTTCATTGATGTAAAACTCAAATGGATCAAGTAGTAAAATGATGGTTTCATAAGTAGCTTGTTGTACAAGGCTCACCAGTAAATCTCTCGATACAGATATGTGTTGAGAAAGTACATTGGCGTATTGTTGAAAGGCTTTTCTTACGGTAGGGTGTTCATAATCAAAATAAGGACTCTTCGAAGCTTCTATAGAATTTTGCCACTTTTCGAACAGGATTTTAATTAAAAAAAGATTAATTTGCTTAAAAGAGCAGAAGTTAAGAAGTTCCTTACCTTTGATGTGCGTTTTGTCAGGAAAAAAGTCAGCAGTGGTACGCTCGGCAAGTGTTTGGCTATATTGTTCAATGGCGGTAAGGTTTATCTGTTTTCCCATTGTTTAAGTTGGTAGATGGTTTCTTTTTGAATACCCAATATAAAGTTAAATTAAGACAAATGTAACTGAAAGTGAGGTGGTATCCCATTTTTGCAGTAAAAAATTGCCTATGCCAAGATTGATTATCCGTAATCTTAAAAATACAGAAGTCTACGTAGAAATAAACCAGTATGTATTGAAAGCTTTGCAAGCACAACACATTGATTGGATGCAAGCTTGCGGCGGAAAAGGGAGGTGTACTACTTGTGCCATGCAGGTGATAGAAGGGCAAGCATCTCTGAGTGTACCAACACCACGTGAACAACATTGGCAAGCACAAAAACGCTTGAAGGAAGACGAACGACTTGCCTGCCAAACAACCCTTTCAGAAGATTGTGTAGTAGTAGTACCTGCCAAGTATCAGTTACCACACTTGCACTACAGTGAGTAGCTAAGTAGTAGGAAGAGCGATGAGGTTTTTACTAATTTAAAAAAATAACTAAATTGAGTGGTCTTACGTAATGCATCCACTCTGTGCAAGAAAAGCCGAACACTACATACCAGCAAACACTCCTTGATTTTGAGGAGGAGCTCACCCCTGAAGCCTTAGATGCTATTCTAGAAAAAATAGAAGTGATGCTCATCTCCATAGAGCCAGTACTAAAGATAAGAAAACGAATTTTTTGTATCTTAGTAGAGGCATTACAAAACGTTTTTAACTATCTTCGCATCGAAAATGTAGAGGACAAACGTTTACGTATCGTGACCTGCTTACTAGAGAAATCAGAAAAAGGCTACACCATAAAAGTAGGAAACTACTTGCTGTTTAGTAAAGTTGAGCAGTTACGCGAACAAATAGAGCGCGTTAATAGATATTCTAAAGAACGCCTTCGTGAAACTTATTTGGCTACTCTTGCAAAAAATGAACTAGACGAACAGGGCGGCGCAGGGTTAGGCATTTTAGATTTGATACGTAAGTCAGGTCAGAAACTTCGTTACAGATTTAGGAAAATTAACGAAGATATTAGTCACTTTTTAATTCAAATTACAATCATTGCCAATTAAATGGAAAGTATCGTACTAGGGAAAACACACCGCACACCAGGCGTCAACTTTGATGCTAATACAGGTATTCTAGAGCTATCTGGACGCTCCATTCCTGAAAATGCCTTGGCCTTTTATCAGCCTTTGCTCGACTGGATAGATGAATACCAACAGGCTGCCGACCACAAAATTATCAATGCTATTTTTCGACTAGAGTACTTTAACACTAGTTCTTCAAAGTGTTTACTGGACTTGCTTCGAAAGCTAGAAACGGTACATCAAGAAGGTATTCAAGTGAATGTACAATGGTACTATGACACACGTGATGAAGATATGGAAGAAGCAGGGAAAGATTTTCAAGACCTCATAGAGACTGACTTCGAGCTTATTCCCTTACCGTAAAAGGTGATAAGTGTATGCCTGCCAGATGACCTTGTAATTATTTATGAGGCATTGTTGCGTATATTCAGGTTTCTTTACTAATTTTGAATCCCATAATCGCTAAAGCAATACTTCAATATATAGCATTATGGCACACGCTAAACACATCTTCGTTACGGGAGGCGTAACATCCTCCTTGGGTAAAGGTATTATTGCCTCTTCTCTAGCAAAATTGCTACAAGCAAGAGGATTTTCTGTAACTATCCAAAAGTTCGACCCCTACATTAACATCGATCCTGGTACACTGAATCCCTATGAACATGGCGAATGCTATGTAACAGAAGATGGTGCAGAAACAGACCTAGACCTTGGCCATTACGAGCGCTTTCTAAATGTGCCTACCTCGCAAGCAAATAATATTACTACAGGACGTATCTATTACAACGTCATTACAAAGGAGCGAAAAGGAGAGTATCTCGGAAAAACTGTACAAGTAGTTCCACACATTACTGACGAAATCAAACGTAACTTCTTATTACTCGATGAAACTGGAAAGTACGACATCATCATTACTGAAATAGGAGGCTGTGTAGGCGATATAGAGTCACTTCCCTTTATCGAAGCAGTACGTCAACTGAAGTGGGAGCTTGGGCCTAACGATGTGGTAGTAGTACACCTTACATTACTTCCCTATTTGAAATCTGCTGGAGAACTCAAAACAAAGCCTACGCAACACTCTGTTCGTTATTTATCTGAGTCCGGTGTACAGCCCGATATCATTGTATGTCGTACGGAGAAGCCCATTACTAACGATATTCGCAAAAAAATCGCCTTATTCTGTAATGTACATATTAACTCCGTAATTGAGGCTAGGGACGCCGAGACGATTTACGATGTACCTGTACTAATGCGCAAAGAAAAACTAGATGAGCGGGTATTGGCACGCTTACGCTATCCCTACAAAAAAGAACCAGATATAGAAGCTTGGAAAGAGTTTTTAGGGCATCTTAAGAATCCCACTGAACAAGTAGAAATAGGCTTAATAGGGAAGTATGTAGAACTACACGATGCCTATAAATCTATTGCAGAATCTTTCATTCATGCTGGTGCTTATAATAATTGTAAGGTGATTATCAAATGGATACAATCTGAACACCTCAATGAGGAGAGTGTACATACCCACCTAAAAGGATTAAAAGGAATTTTAGTAGCGCCTGGCTTTGGAGAACGAGGTATCGAAGGAAAAATCGCCGCCGTGAAGTATGCTAGAGAGCAGCGAGTTCCTTTCTTAGGGATTTGCTTAGGAATGCAGTGTGCAGTAGTAGAGTTTGCACGCAATGTAATCGGTTGGGCGCAAGCTAACTCAACCGAGATTGACCTAGAAACCCCTAGACCAGTAATAGGGCTAATGGCAGAGCAAAAAGATATTACTGAAATGGGTGGTACGATGCGTTTGGGCGCTTATAGCTGTGAGTTGAAAAAAGGTACGAAGGCCTACCAAGCCTATGGAAAGATAAAAATCACTGAGCGGCACCGCCATCGGTATGAGTTCAATAATGCTTACTTGAATGAGTTTGAAAAGAAAGGCATGGTCGCTTCTGGGATTCATCCTGAAAAAGAACTTGTAGAAGTGATAGAGATTACCGATCATCCTTGGTTCGTAGGGGTGCAGTTTCATCCTGAGTTAAAAAGTACTGTCATGAACCCACATCCCTTATTTATGCGTTTTTTAAAGGCTACTATGGAATACGCGAAAAAGCAACAACAGGTAGAGGCATAAGGAGGGATGTTGTAAAACCCAAGAGGTTTTATTTTTTATTCATAATTCCTTCCTATCTTTGTCGAGAAGTTACTTCAAAATAGGATAGTAGATAAAATGGACAGAAACCAAATTACGGGACTGGTACTTATATTCTTAATGCTGACTGCATATTTTACCTTTTTTAGACCATCGCCTCAGCCCGATATACAGAAAAAAGAAGTACAAGAAGAAGTAAAAACAGATGTTCAACAACGTACACCTCAACAGATAAGCCCTGATGCGAAACAATATGGTAAACTAGCCAATGCTCTGAAAGGTAATGTAGTGAAAGAGGTGCTTGAAAACGATGATATAAAAGTGACTTTTTCTTCAAAAGGAGGTTTTGTAGAAAAAGTGTCATTGAAAAAATATAAAACCCACGATAAAAAACCACTGATTTTTCTTGATAAACAAAGCAGCCAGATACAATGCTTACTCAAGACCAAAGAAGGGGAAATCGACCTAGCGCAGCTACACTTTACCCCAACTCGAAAAGGGAATAAGCTTATATTTAAGTTAGCATTAGACAAGCAAAATTATATTCAACAAACCTATACAATTGGTAAAACAGGACATCAAATTGATTACAATTTACAAGTTGTAGGACTAAAGGAGCAACTCGTAGACGACAAGGCACAATGGATTTGGAAAGCAGACCTGAAGAAAACAGAAGAAAATCTAGAGCTGAGTCGTATGAAGTCTACCATCAATTACTACATCAAAGATGAAGGCTTCGACTATCTTTCGGAAACCTCCACTAGTAAAGAGGATGATGAGGTAGAGCAAGGACTCAACTGGGTTTCTTTCCAGCAGAAGTTCTTCTTAGGGGCTATCATTGCAAAAAGTGATTACTATTTTCCGAAAGGCTATGTAGCAACAGAAGTAGATGAAGACCGCCCTGAGGTAGTGAAAAGCTACGAAACACGCTTAGAAATGCCGATCTCGCAACTACAAGCGACACAACCTCAGTATAAGTTTTACTTTGGCCCTAATCAATACAAAGTACTTAATAAAGTAACAGAAGTAGAAAGCTTTGAGCGTAATGTAGGGTTAGGAGGCGCTGCCTTGGGTTGGGTAAATCAGCTATTAATTATCCCTATCTTCAATTTCCTGGAGCATTATGTGAGCAATTACGGCTTACTTATCTTCCTACTGGTAGTAATTATAAAAACCCTTCTCTTTCCGCTTGTTTATCGCTCTTACTTATCTACCGCAAAAATGCGGGTGTTGAAACCAGAACTCGATAAAATCAAGGAAAAACATGACGGCGACATGCAGAAAATGCAGGCCGAACAAATGGAATTGTATCGGCAAGTAGGCATTAACCCGCTGAGTGGTTGTATTCCTATGGTATTACAAATGCCTATCCTCTTTTCGATGTTCATCTTTTTTCCCAATGCCATCGAGCTGCGACAAGAATCCTTTTTATGGGCGCACGATCTCTCTACTTACGACTCAATCGTCAGCCTACCCTTTGAGATACCTTTCTACGGTGACCACGTAAGTTTATTCACCATTTTAATGACCATCTCGTCCATTGCCTATACTTGGTATAACAACCAGAACTCTGTACAGATGCAAGGGCCTATGCAAGCAGTGGGGTATTTTATGCCCCTCATCTTTATGTTTGTATTAAATTCCTATCCTGCGGGACTTACTTTCTACTACTTTTCTTCTACGGTAGTCAGTATTGCACAACAACTCTTTATTAGAGGGCTCGTGAACGACGAGAAGATAGAACAAAAGCTTGCAGAGAATAAGAAAAAGAACAAGGATAAAAAGCCAGGTGGTTTTCAGCGTCGTTTAGAAGAAGCGATGAAGGCAAAAGCACAACAAGAGCAGCAAAAGGGTAACAAGAATAAGAAAAATACGAAGATATCTACCAAGAAGAAATAGGCTTACACTAAACTTTGCGCCTAAATACTTGTATTTCAAGGATAGATCTACTATATTAAATCGTAGAATTCTAAACCCCTAACCCTTGATATACAAATGGAATTAGCAAAAGCTATAGAAAACATAGCCGAAGAGATAGACGGTAGCTTTACAGAGTATTCACCAAAAAATCTAATCATCACAGTACCTATTGGTGATGGTAGGTTTCAAGGGGTAACGACTTACCTCATAGAAAGAGATGGAAACGAAGTAATTGAATTTACCTCCAGAGTGTGTGACGCCGAACTTCCTAACATTAATTTTAAGCATGCGCTAGAAGTAAACCAACAACTTACCTATTCGAAGGTAGTTATTTTCGAAGGTTTCTTACAGCTCGCTGCCGCTATTATCGTAAAGCATATCACAGAAGACATTCTTAAGGACATTATTCTTGAGATAGGGCACAGTGCCGATAAGCTAGAGCGAGAGCTAACCAACGGCATAGACGTACACTAAACATTACATTTACCCATTATATTATTATACCTCACAGTCGTTTACTGTGAGGTATACTTTTGTAAAGGCGAAACCTTAATACGCCTCTTCTTGTTAATATAATTAACGAGTACATTATTTTTTGTTTAATATTTTTTCTGTAAGGTTAAACAAAGTGAGACAGTTCCAGTTATTATAAATGTCACAACCCAGTTGAACCGACCACCCAGTAAATGAAAGTTAAAGTTTTTAGGAAAGAACACTTCAACGCAGCGCATCGCCTGCACAATCCTGAATGGAGTGATGAAAAAAACCAACGCGTATTTGGGAAATGCAATAATGCCCATTACCACGGTCATAACTATGAGTTGATCGTAGAAGTAAAGGGAGAAATTCAACCTGAAACAGGATACGTAATGGACATGAAAGTCCTCAGTGATATTATTAAAGAAAACGTTTTAAATAAATTTGATCATAAAAATCTCAACCTCGATACACTAGAGTTTGCTAATCTCAACCCAACAGCAGAAAACATAGCTGTGATTATTTGGCAACTATTGAGAGAAAAGATAGACCATGAACTAGACTTAAAAATCAAGCTCTATGAAACAGAAAGAAACTTTGTTGAGTACCCCGCAGATTAACGGATACACAGTAGAAGAAATTGGAGAAGAGCATATCGGTACTTCATACGATACGCCGCTTCGCGAAGATGCTTTTGAAACTGATGATGACTTGAAGATCGAGCTCATTGAAAAGCACTTTAGAGAAATTATGAATATCTTGGGTTTAGATCTTACAGATGATAGCCTTAACGGTACGCCTAAACGCGTTGCTAAAATGTATGTGAAAGAGATTTTTAGCGGGCTTAACCCTAAAAATCGACCGAATCCAACACTCTTTGAGAATAAGTACCAGTATGGAGAAATACTCCTTGAAAAGGACATTACTTTTTTCTCCTTTTGTGAGCATCATTTTGTACCTATCTATGGTAAAGCACACGTGGCTTATATCTCTAATGGTAAGGTAATAGGCTTATCTAAGCTGAATCGTATCGTACAGTACTACGCCAAAAGGCCGCAAGTACAAGAACGTATGACCGTACAAATAGCGAATGATCTGAAAGAGACTTTGGAGACAGAAGATATTGCAGTTGTACTAGACGCTAAGCACATGTGTGTAGCGGCTAGAGGTGTGCAAGATGTTAATAGCGCTACCATCACCGCGCAGTATCACGGAAAATTTAAAGAGGCAGACACAAAGAAGGAGTTCTTAAACTATATTTCCCTAGCGTCTAACGAATAGACCAACCAAGAGGAATAGCACTTTGAATAGGACGCTATTCCTCTTTATTTTTTAGTGAGATATCTCACTTTTCTACAATTGCTAGAAAATCCTCAGTACGAGTACTGTAACAGGTACTAAGCAATCCAGAGATAATCTAGTACTCAAACATTAATCAACATCAGACCATGCAAAAGAATATACTTGTAGTAGGCGGTACTTCTGGTATAGGACTCGCCTTGACAGAACAACTAGCAAAAGAAAATACCCTCTGGGTAGCCTCTCGTAAACCTACAGAGGCCTTAAAAGAATTAGGAGTTACACATATTGACGTAGACGTTACCCAAGATGTTGAGGGAAAGTTTGATGCTCTTCCTGATGAGCTACACGGTCTTGTATACAGCGTAGGTACGATTAACCTAAAGCCATTTCACCGTCTTAATTTAGATGATTTTCAACAAGATTTTTCCGTAAATGTATTAGGAGCAATCCGCGTTTTACAAGAAAATTATAAAAAACTTAAAAAAGCTAAAGGGGCCAGCGTAGTACTCTTCAGTACAGTAGCCTCTACGTTGGGGATGAACTTTCACGCTTCAGTAGCTACCGCCAAGTCTGCTGTAGAAGGGCTGGGAAGATCATTGGCGGCAGAATGGGCCTCACAAAAAATTCGAGTAAATATCGTAGCACCTTCCCTTACACAAACCCCGCTAGCAGCGCGCCTACTTTCTACTGAGGAAAAGATAGAAAGTGCTGATAAGCGGCATCCTATTGGGCGAGTAGGGCAGCCAGAAGACTTAGCTAATATTGCATCTTTTCTACTTTCTGAAGAAGCTACTTGGATTACCGGACAAACGATCGGTGTAGATGGTGGCTTAGGTACGTTAAAGCCTTAATCATAAAAAAAATATACTAGTTAATAAGCGTACCTTGTGCATTCAGGTAGACACGCTTGTATATTAGGGAAATATAAAAACCTACCGCTTTCTCTTTCTTTTTGAAAAGGTCTCTTTTTCTCGGTATTTTTGATGTTAAAAAAATAGGAATTTATCTATTAAATTAATAGTTTTGAATAGTTATAGTTTGCTATTTATTGTCTTATAAATTTTTATTTTTTAGTCATGAGAGAAATTAAAGACGTAATTGACTTTATAAAAGAAGGAACTAATAAACGGCTTCCTCTCATAGGCATCCCCGATCAAACACCCACACTAGAGGATCGCCTTCATGAGTTAATCGCGCAAGAGGAAGTACCTGATGATAAAGCGGCCTGTGTAGTGCTCTACGGAGAATACCCTAATGACAGCTTTAGTGCGTTAAAGTACCGCTTGGTGCAGCGCCTTTACAATCATTTGTATTTTATCGATCTGGAAAACATAGACCGCCTGCACCATCAAGAAGAAATTAAAGCAGCCGATTATTATTTGAAGGCAGTGATCCTTCAGAAATTAAAACATTATACCGAAGCGAGCGAGTTTTTCTATAAATCGTATCGAATTGCTGAGAAGCTTGATCTTACTGAGCTGAGAGTAATTAACCTACGTTATCTGCTCAACAACGCGCTTACGTTGAGACAAGTAAAGGAGTTTGAAGAGTACGAGAAACAACTGGCAAAATACGAAAAAATCCTTATGGACGAGATGGAGGCACATCGTCTACACTCGAAGATTGAAATGCAGCTTACTATGCCGCTTACCAAGCAACGTACAGTAGTGAGCAACATAAAGAAGAGCCTTGGAAGAATAGAAGAGTTACTAAAAAAATCACAGTCGCATTCTATCTTCGAATCCTACTATGGACTCAACAAGCGCTTGTTTGAGTTGACAGCTCGGTACGATAAATTGATTGAATTGACTGAAGAGGCAGAGGAACGTTGGCGTAAAGGAAAAATCAATGAAAAACAATTTGATCACGAAAAGAACAAGATTTTAGCTATTCAATCGCACATCAAATCTAATGAAGTAAGAAAAGGGGTAAAGCTCGCAGAGAAGTACCTTCCCTACTTCAAAGAAGGGGATGAGAACTGGTTTATTTTCTCTTATAATATGGTAATATTAGAGAACCACGATCTGAACTTTATTAAAGCCTATAGGGTGCTGGAAAATGCTACAAGACATAAAAGTTTCAATAAACAATCTCAAGAACTTCTAGAAAAATATGCACTTTTACAAGGGTATATGGATATCGTAACCCGCCAGCAACCTACTGAAGAGATGTTTGAGAACTTCAAACACCTACCAGAAGAAGAAATGGAAGTACGTATAGATATTAATCTGCTTTACTATATCTTCTTCTTACAGGAAAAAGATACCAAAAACCTCGAGGTGCTAGCAGAGAAACTCACTAACTACTCTACAAAACACCTGAGAATTAAAGAAAATAAACGGCTTAAAAATATTATCAATCTCCTTACCTGTATTCCTAAATACAAGTACAATTGGGCATTGGTAAAAGACAGGAGCCGTTACCTCTATAATAATTTATTAGAACAGCCTATTAATGAAGAAGAAAAAGCTGAAGTAGAGGTAATTCCCTATGAGGTAATTTGGGAATGGGCACTAGACCTGCTCAAAAGTGACTATAAAGAAAAGAGACCTCCTAGAAAAAAGAAAGTAAAAAAAATGAAGGCATAAGTAAGAAGACTCACAACCATAAAGTTGTGAGTCTTTCTCTTTAATAGCTATCTAAGCCTTCAGTCTTTTCTTCCAATAATCAATAAAAGCTTTGAAAGTAGCTTTAGTAGTAAATACCTGTTTTACAATCTGCCATCGTGTAGTGGATTGATGATTAATAGTTGGTGATGAAGCAACAGAAGAAGTGTTGGCTTCCTTTTTGGAGGCGGATAAATTTTCTTCGTAATATACTTTTCCTCCGTTATTCTCCAAACCACTTACCTTATCGGCCTTTGCAAAGAGTGCTTGCGCCTCAGCTTTATAGCCTATTCTTTCGTAAAGGAGTCCAAGATTATTCTGTGTAATCGCATCTTCAGGATCTAGTTCTAAAGCACGGATATAATCTTCAATAGCCTCTTGTATCATATTGTAAGCTGCTTTCACGAAAGCTCTACTCGCGTAGCGAAAAGGATTTTGTGGATCGAGCACAAGTGCTTTGTCAAAATCTTGAAGTGCTTCTTCTCGGTGGTTAAGCATATGTTGTGCAAGACCACGCTCGTAGTAGAGGTTGGCATTGTGCGTACTTATGTTAAGCGCATCATCGTAATCTTTAATGGCTTTTTGGTACTCTTGTAGCTTATACCTACACAGCCCGCGCCAATAGAGCCCATCAACGTGTAAAGGGTTTTCTGTTAGTACTTGTGTAAAGCAAGCAATGGCTTCCTGGTAATTGGCTTGCTCGAAGTGAGTTTTCCCTTGTGAAAAAGTGAGCGACATATATATAATAATTTTGTAAATTCTATTTCTTAATACTATGCCTAAAACTGTGTGTATGAAGGAAATGTTGTTCGATAAGAAAATCTATGCAACCCTTTTATAAGAAAGTGCATCTTACCTATTAAATAACAAACATAGCCTACTGATTTGCTATCGTATGTTGCATAAAAAAAGAGAAAATAAGTGGATTAAGGCCTGTAAAGCACAGGATCGAAAAGTACAAAGAGAAGTCTATGAGTATTTTCATAGAAAGATGTTCTTCGTGTGTCTACGCTATATGAAGCAAGAAGAAGATGCAGAAGAGGTGATGGTTAATGGCTTCCTAAGGGTATTTGACAAAATTACACAATTCAAAAATGAAGGAAGCTTTGAAGGCTGGATCAGAAAAATTATGGTCAATGAGTGCTTAACCCAACTTAGAAAGAAAAAACTACTTTTTGTAGAAGTAGAAGCAAAACATCTCAGTCGTCGTCCTGTAGAGAACGAAGCAGAAAGTAACCTAAGCATCGAAGAACTACTAGCCTGTATTCATCGATTGCCAGAAGGCTACCGTACAATCTTCAACCTCTATGCGATAGAGGGTTATTCACATCAAGAAATTGCCGCACAACTAGGCATCAGTGAGGGTACCTCCAAGTCGCAACTTTCAAGAGCAAGAAGATTATTACAAGACTATGTAGAAAGTCAAGAAAACGTGCAAAAAAACTCAAAAAATGGAGAAGCATCCTATAGATAAATTATTTCAAGAGCAGCTCTTTGAGGGCGAAAAGACCCCTCAAAGAGACCTTTGGGAACGTGTAGAAAGCAAGCTGGACGCCTCTAATACGCCAAAAAAAAACCGACGCTGGAAGTGGCTACTATGGATAGGAGGGATCCTCCTGATAGTAAGCAGCTTCGGGATACGACAATGGATACAACGAGATCAGCCAGAAGGATATACACCCTACCTACTGACTGAGCAAGTACGGGAATGGTGGGCGCTTATTCAGGAAAGAAACGAACAAGCTTCTATAGCAAAAGATAGCATTAGCGACAAGCTAAAGCCAGCTAAAACCCATTCGTCACCTCCATATGCAACCTTGAGTAAAGAAATTACATCTGTAGAAGAAAAAGGCTTTCAAAAGCAACGGGTTGCATTGATTGACTCGTCAAGTCAGCAGCAAGTATTACCAGCAACGCTCAAGGAGGAGTCAACTCCTTCGACCCAAACGACCGATCAAGTGAAGGTGATAGAGATGCCACGTACCATTAAAGTAAAGGTGAAAATATACAAGCAAACGCCTCCAGGTGCAGAGAGTAAAGCAGATAAAGATACCATCAAGACACGCATTGGACGTTTCTTTCGTAAGGTGAAAAAGATTAAAAATGGAGAAGAAAAAATCAAAATTTTTGGACAATCGAGCCAAGAAATACTCAATCAAGTTGGACAATAAATCTAATAAAACTATGAAATCATTAATAAAAATCGGCTTATGTTGTTTATGGTCGTTAAGTTACGTTTACGTACAAGCACAAGATAGCGTAGAAGTAGAAATAGACGAGAAAACGAAAGTGATTATTATCGCAGAAGATAAAGATGCGCTACAGAAGCTAAAAGCTTTAGACCTCAACCAAATCGTGAGAGATGCGCTTAGGGAAGTTTATTCAGAAGAAGATAAGGAGGTAGTATATACTTACGAAGTGAAAGAGGATACTACCAATAATAACCAAGTGGCCCTAAAGCGTATCGAAAATACCGAAAAGCCTAAAACAAATGCATTAATGGTAGAGCCCTCTTCTACCACAGAGGGAATAGACATCACTTGGGACAGTGATGATAAGAGAAAGAGCTTCAAGCAGCGAAAAACAAGTGATAAAAGCTTTACCTTTTGGGCAGTAGATTTAGGGATCAATAATTACCTGAACGAAAACGGCCAGTTTCCAGATGAAAATGGCGCCCCCAGTCGACTAAGAACAATTAATTCTACCTACATAGGCGTAGGGGTTTATCTAAGGCAAAACATAGGCAACTCTCCTATAAGCTTACAAACAGGTTTATTACTCGACTGGTATAATTTTAAGTTTCAAGGAGACAACTACATCACTCAAGGTCCAGAAAGCGTTGTGTTTGGCGACTATACAGAAGACTTTGGAGAAAACATTGAAAAAGCCAAGCTAGTAGTCAATTACATTAATATACCGCTTATGCTTAACCTACGTTTTAGGGATAGCGAAGGGAATCGTACCTTCAACTTTGGGGTAGGCGGATATGTAGGATATCGCATCAATAGCTATAGTAAGATCAATATTGAACGTAATGAAAAAGACAAAGATCGCGACACCTTTTATCTCAATAACTTCAGGTATGGTCTTGAAGCACAAGTAGGTTACCGTAATATACTCATTTTTACAAAGTATGATTTGAATCCACTTTTCAATACCGACAGAGGGCCTGAACTAAATGCTATCAGCTTTGGCATAAGAATATAAATGACTTGTTTGGTGAAAAAGTGGATGTAGTAGCATCCACTTTTTACAGGCAATACTTGACATCCTCCCCATTTTCCCTTCTATTTGTATCCTATATTTTTTGCCACTTTGACGAAACATCATTTATGCTTACGCTAGATCAATACAATTTCAAGGGAAAAAAAGCATTGGTACGAGTAGACTTTAATGTACCTCTCAACGAACACTTTGAAATTACTGACGATACACGTATCCAAGCCACTATTCCTACCATCGAAAAAATTCGTAACGACGGTGGGGCTGTCATTCTAATGTCTCACCTAGGAAGACCCAAAGAAGGTTATGAGGAAAAGTTTTCCCTCAAGCATCTCGTACCCAAACTATCAGCGGTATTTAATACAACCGTTCAATTTGCTACAGACTGTATAGGAGAAGCAGCCGCCACAAAAGCCGCCGCCTTACAAAGTGGAGAAATTCTACTCCTCGAGAACCTTCGCTTTCACGAAGCAGAAACAAAGGGCGAGGAAGCTTTTTCTAAACAATTGGCAGCGCTAGCAGACGTATATGTAAATGATGCCTTTGGTACTGCCCACAGAAAGCACGCGTCTACTGCGGTAGTGGCCGCTTATTTTACAGACAAGATAGCAGGGCAGGTAATGCAAGCAGAACTTGAAAATGCCCAGAAAGTATTAGAAAAGGCTGAAAGGCCTTTTACGGCCATTATGGGAGGCGCTAAAATATCCGATAAAATACAGATTATAGAAAAATTACTCGATAAGGTAGACAACCTAATTATTGGTGGAGGAATGACCTACACATTTATTAAAGCCTCTGGAGGTGAAGTGGGCAATTCGCTTGTGGAAGAAGAAAAACTAACGCTGGCTACGACCCTTTTAGAAAAAGCCATTGAGAAAAAAGTCAATCTGATCCTTCCCCAAGACTCAATAGTCGCTGATCGTTTTGCCCAAGAGGCACATACCAAAGTAGCCAATAACCGACAAATTCCGCCTGGCTGGATGGGACTTGATATTGGTCCTAAAGCTATTGAAACCTTTTCAGCAGTAATTGCTAAATCTGCTACTATTCTTTGGAATGGCCCTATGGGCGTATTTGAAATGGAAAAGTTTGCGCAAGGAACCAAAGCGGGTGCGGAAGCGGTAGTAAGAGTTACGAAATCGGGTGCTTACTCGTTAATAGGAGGAGGAGACTCTGCAGCGGCGGTCAATCAGCTTGGTTATGGTCAAGACGTCTCTTACGTTTCTACGGGTGGCGGTGCGTTACTAAAATATATTGAAGGAAAGACCTTACCTGGTGTAGAAGCCCTACAGTAAAGTTGATCTTTGCGATACTAAACTACCACCACTTTCGTCCACCTTCTTGCCAGTAGTCAGCTAAGTAGTGCAGGCTACCGATAACAAGCAGCAAACCTAAAACAGGAAAGAACGTCAGCCACCAATGCTGCCCATCTTGGTAATTCTGAGCAATCATTTTACCCCAACTGACTGTCTCTGGAGGAAGTCCTACTCCTAAAAAAGATAAGGTGGACTCTAAGATAATGAGACTCGCAAGACCAAACACAAAAGAGATACGAATCGTAGGGAGAGCGTTGGGAAGTGCGTGTTTCCATAGAATATAAAAATCCTGAAGCCAGTTGGCCTTGGCTGCTTCTATATAATACTGCTGCTTGATGCGCAACACCTCAGCACGCATAAGGCGTGCAGCAGGAATCCAGTAAGTAATCAACACTACAAAACCAAAGTTGAAATAAGAAGGGCGTAGTAAGGTAGCCAAGCAAAGAATGAGCACCAAACGAGGCACTGAAGATAGGAGTTCAGTAAGCCGAATAAACAATTGATCAACAGGGAGGTAGAAAGCCCAAAATGATAATTTTTCCCATTTGCGTTGTAAAAAATGGATCATTGCCCAGATTAGTCCAAGTAAGCATATAAAAAGCCATCCATAGATAGACGCATTCCCTAGGCTAGCTGCTTCTATAGTGATGTATATTTCCCACAGAAGACATCCCACGACAATTACTTTTAGAAGAAAAGCCAATAAATAGATACGAACCTTCTGAAAGTAACCTGCCAAACCGCCTAGTACAATACCAATCCCTGCCGCTAGTAGCATAATAGGTAAGCTGATTAATATGGTTGTTTCGTAGCCCGATAGCAACATCGCGCTCACATCTCTGCCTAATCTATCAGTACCTAACCAATACAGATGATGCTGAAAAGGAGGAAGGTAGCTATTAGTAAGCGAAATTTGGCTCGTACTCCAGCCACTCCAACGGATGAGTCCTACAGAAACGAGCAAAAAGCTTATTGTCCATAAAATTTTATCATTTCTTAGCTTCATATGCAATAGTGTACCTATACTTTAACACGTGGGTCAGCCCAGAGATAGAGAATGTCAGCAATTAAATTGGCCAACATCCTTACAAAAGCAATGACTAAGATGAGTGCTAACAGCAGCGCGTAGTCGCGCCCCAAAACAGCTCCGTGCAGCAGGCGTCCTATCCCTGCAATAGAGAAAATAATCTCAATAATAAGCGCACCCGTCACCAAGGCAGGTAGATAGCCTGAAAAAACAGTAATACTAGGATAAAGCGCATTTTTTAAGATGTGCTTACGCAGTACTTGCCATTCTGTAAGTCCTTTTGCGTAGGCAGTTTGTACATAAGGACGCTTTTTCTCTTCGCTTATAGCCTCATAAAGTTGTTTGAAGGCATAAGGAAAGTTGGTAAATACCAATAGTGCCACAGCCACCCCATAAGAAATAAGGCGTGTACTTCTGTCAGCATAGGTACTCACAAAGAGCCAGCCTACACTAGCCAATATACTTATGAGTAAGGTACCCCACACAAAAATAGGAATTGTATCAATTAAGTAAATTAGCTTAAAAAAGGGCTTACGCCATTGACTAAAACGACTATGATGTAAATAGATAGCCACCAGAAAAGAAAGTATGATTAATAAAAATAAAGCACTACCAGTCCAATATACGGTACGTACAAGTGTGTTGAATACCACCGTATTGACTGCTTGTTTATTGGTATGAGAAGTCCCCCAATCGCCTTGTATAAAACTTACGAGCCATACATGATAAGCATTGTTGGCACCATACCATTGTAAACGCGGTATATAGTTTTGATATACCTTTGGGTTGTTTTGTAAATTGTAAAATGCCTCACGTAGTTGCTTTCTTAAAGGAATAGATAAGCTAGCATCTGAAAAAAGTAGCGTAAATGGATTCGTTAGGGAATGCCCTTCTTTGGAGGCTGTGGTCAGAAATAAGTCATACTTTGTGGGAGGGAGCTTCCTTAAGGTTAATATAAGCTCTTCAAGCTGTTGATGGTTGCCATAATGCCAGCTCATTCGATTGCCAAATCTCTTTTCAATAGAACTTTGATAAGTAAAGCTAGGGGTCGCACTTCTTTTTAAGGATACATAAAAAAGTGGTAAGGTATCGTAAGGAGTTGCGGTAGCTTCTTCTATATAAAAAGCGGTTTCTTCATACTTTTCAGGAATGAGTCGTACTGCCAGAAAAGCAAATATACTAACGAGCCAAAAAGTACCCATGAATAAAACCAGTCGCCTAAAGAAGTAAATAATCATAGATGAAAATAAAAGTACGTAAAATTTCGGCGAGTTTCATCATCTCTACATGTTTGTTAAATCTGATTACTTACTTTATATTTGCGGGGAAGTTCGTCATTTATGTAGCTACTTATGAAATACAAACGCATTCTTTTAAAACTTAGTGGAGAATCTTTGAGTGGGGAGAATCACGAGTATGTGATTAATCCTAATAGACTAGAGCAATATGCTAAAGAAATTAAGCTTGTGGCAGAATCGGGCGTAGAAGTAGCCATCGTAATAGGTGGAGGTAATATTTACAGAGGAGCTGAAGCAGAAAAGTCTGGTATTGATAAAGTACAAGGAGACTACATGGGGATGATGGCCACCACGATTAATGGAATGGCGTTACAAAGTGCTATCGAGCGACAAGGTGTTTATACAAGACTGATGTCTGCGATCAAAATGGAGCAAATCTGCGAGCACTATATTCGACGACGAGCGATAAGACACCTAGAAAAAGGACGGGTCGTTATCTTTGCCGCAGGTACTGGTAACCCTTACTTTACTACAGACTCTGCAGCGAGCTTGAGAGCCATAGAAATACAAGCTGATGTGGTACTAAAAGGAACACGTGTAGAAGGTATCTATTCTTCAGACCCTGAAAAAGATAGTGGGGCAGAACTCTACCAGCATATCACTTTCGACGAGGTGTACCAAAACGGACTCAACATTATGGACCTTACCGCCTTTACATTATGTAGAGAGAATAACCTCCCTATTATTGTATTCAACATGAATAAATCAGGCAATCTATTGAGGGTAGTACAAGGAGAGGAAGTAGGCACACTGGTATCCATGCCTGTAGCTACCACTACACAAAATAGATAATATAACGTATCCCGTCGCCCTATTTACTGATTCGATTTTAAAATTTTTTACTAAATCATAACCTTATGGACGAAGAGATTAAAATGTATTTGGAAGAAGCGCAAACCATGATGAAAAAAGCGCTAGAACACACCGCTAACGAACTACAAAAAATACGTGCTGGTAAGGCCATGCCTGGTATGCTAGATGGTATTACTGTAGATTACTACGGCGCACAAACACCCATTAATCAAGTAGCCACAGTGACTACACCTGATGCCCGTACCCTTTCTATCAGACCCTTCGAAAAAAATATGATTGGTGAAATAGAGAAAGCGATTATCAATAGTGATTTGGGGCTTACTCCTTCCAACAACGGAGAGAGTATCATGCTCAATATTCCTCCTCTGACCGAAGAACGTCGTAAGAATCTTGTAAAACAAGTAAAGCAAGAAATTGAAAATGGAAAAGTGAGTATACGTAATGCACGAAAAGAAATCAATGACGGTCTAAAGAAACTACAGAAAGACGGGGCTTCTGAAGACAGTGTAAAAACAGCAGAAGACAAAGTGCAAGAATACACTAATACGTATACACAAAAGCTCGAAGACCTTTCTGCCCAGAAAGAAGCCGAGATTATGAAGGTATAACCTACTCTGCTAACAAACGGGTAAGTAGTGATTTACGAGAAGTATTAACCTCCTTATACAACATAAAGCCTTACAAATATGTAAGGCTTTTGTTGTTAGTGGGGTAACTAGACCATTTGACTAATACGTGCTCTGATCTCTTCAATGTCTTTTATAGACATACACTTTTTGGTGATTTTATACTGTAAAATTTTTCTGATCGCTACTGCTAGATCATAATGTTGGTAACAAGGATAGCAATCTGCGATGTGCGCTTTCAATTGCTGCGTTTGTGCCGAATTGGCCTCACCATCCAATACAAGATAAAATTTCTGGAGATCGAACTCCTTACATTTATCTTGACAATCACTTTTTCCTTGATGATCGTGTTGCGGTAGTTTTTCTGCCATAATAACCTATTCTTTTTCTTTTATATAACCCATTTTCTTTGCATAAAGTCGTAACTTTTCCTTTAAAAGGTTCCTCGCCCTATGAAGCCTAGATCGAACTGTACCAATAGGAATATCCAGAATTCTGGCCATCTCCTCATAAGTAAAGCCTTCTATGTCACAAAGAATAATGACTATCCTAAAGTCTACAGCCAGTGAATTGAGTGCAGTGGCCACCTCATCGCCGATGAGGTCTTGTACCATTTCAGCGCGTAGATCAGTAGTAGTGGTGGTAACACCTGTTTCAGCTTCATCAGAATTGTAGAACGACTCCACCTCACTGTAATCAACCTTAGCAGGCTGCTTACTCTTCTTTCGGAAGTCATTTATAAAGCTATTTTTTAAGATTCTAAACAACCAAGCTTTTGCGTTAGTTCCTTTCTGGAAGGAATTGATAAAGCGAAAAGCTTTCAGGTAAGTATCTTGTACCAAATCTTTTGCGTCGTCCTCATCCAAAGTGAGTCTGTAAGCAAAGTTATACATAGGATCTATATGAGGCATAAACTCCTCATTAAAGATATAGTATTTTTCTCTCTCGGTGTAAGTGGTATTCGCTTGTTCTGCCATAGCGTAGTTCATTTAATTAAAGGTTTGGGCTTTCTCTCAGTTTTCACAAAATTTCTTGTAATACTCTACTCAAAATAACAACAACTGTACTATATTCTACTATATTTACCCCCAAATGGTTATCATTACTTAGAATGATTCAAAATTAGGCACAGAGGTCAAATTATTAACGTATACAAGATACAATTATTATGTTTGCCATATTGTCAGTAAAATGACAATATGTAGAGGCCGCACGACTCCTTTTAGTTAATGCTTTACACCTATATACGATATCGAGGAAATTTATGACCCATATTGCCATTTTATGTAATGCAGATGCTTGGGGTGGGCTAGAACTTAATGTAGCGAAGCTAGCAGTTTGGTTGCATCAACGCGGAAACCCCATTCTTTTTCTTGCCCCACCTAATACGGCAGCTTTTCGATTTGCAAGCGAAAAGCAAGTACCTGTTTATGCTTTTGAGAGTCGTCGAAAATATGTGAATATCCCTGCTATTTGGAAGCTTAAAGGTATTATAAAGCAGTACGAGATAACCCGCTTATTGATAGCCCACTCAAAAGATATTAACCTAGGTGCATTGACCAAGCTACTGGTACGTACGCCCTTAAGTTTGATGTACTTACAACAAATGAACATTGCTATTCCCAAGAAAGATGTATTTCATACCTTTTTCTATAAGCAACTCGACATATGGATTGCTCCGCTGGCTTCTATTGCCGAAAAAACACTACAACTCACCCGCTTGTCATCAGACAAAATACGTATCATCCCTCTATGTATAGAAGTGGCGAAGTTCTTAGAAGTTAGCCAACAAAAAGCAATCGCACGGCAGCGTTTCAATTTACCTAGCGAAGCGATTGTAGTAGGGATTGTAGGACGGCTAGACCCCGGCAAGGGGCAAGCCCATTTAATAGAGGCTACTGCTTTGCTACGAGAGAAAGGAATAACAGTAGAAGTGCTGTTAGTTGGAGACGAAACCAAACACGATACCCGGGCTTATCCTACCTATCTTAGAAAACTGGCAGAAGAAAAAGCGGTTACCGTACATTTCCATCCTTTTATAGAAGAGGTAGCCCTAGCGTTTGCAGCCTTAGATGCTTTCGTTATGGCATCTGTAGCAGAAACCTACGGTATGGTTACCGTAGAAGCCATGGCTACAGGCGTTCCAGTAATAGGTGCCAAAGCAGGAGGAACCGTAGACTTAATTGATGAAGGAGAAACTGGTTTCTTTTTCGAACCAGAGAATGCCGTTGATTTAGCTGAGGTGTTGGAAAAACTGCTTCGAGATCAAGCACTAAGCAAGGTAATAAGCCAACAGGCTCAAAAAAAAGCTACACAATATTATGCTCATACTTACCAATGCGCACAAATGGAGAAAATATTTGAACAACCTATCTGATTATGGATACCTTTTTGCTATATTATAATACAAACAATAAAAATCATGATGAATAAACGTAATATGCTGGGTCTAGCAGCAGTGGGCTTACTGCTATGGTCTTTTAACTTTGCAACTGGCCCACGTGATTTGATTGCTAAGAAATGGAAGTTCGATATAGAATATCTCAAAGAAGTTTTTAACAAAGAGATAGAGAAAAGAAAGCAAGGTGACCCTGAGAATGTGCCAAGTGAAGCTGAAATAGAGCAGGGAAGACAAATGGTAGAAATGGCTATGGGTAGCATAGTCATGGACTTTAAAGCAGATGGTGTCTACTCGGTAAGTGCTATGGGACAAAGTGAGGAAGGTACTTGGCAACTAAGCGACGACGGAAAAACCCTAGAACTTGTAACAGGTGGTAAAACAGAAAAATTCAAAATAGTGAAACTCACCGAGAACGAAATGATTTGGGAAAGTCAAGCAGAGGGTGAAGGCACAGAACTAAAACTAATTCCTGCTGAATAAAAATTACCTATTCATAGATATTAGCAAAAAGCGGTGAGTACTCATCGCTTTTCTTTTATATTAGCACTATGTACTACTTTCTAAGACTTGTGGTAAGAATAGCCTTACGTGTCTTTTTTAAGAAATATAAGGTATACCAAAGACACTTACTAGCCACGCCGACCCCTTTGCTAATTGTAGCGAACCACCCCAATACTTTCATGGACCCACTGATTATCGCTTCATTGCTTAAGCAGAAGGTTTACTTTTTAGCAAACGGAGGCATTTTTAAAGGGAGATTACTCAAGTGGCTGTGGCGGCAGTTTAATATGATTCCTATCTACCGTACTGAAGATACCAAGGAGGGTATGGATCAAGCGGCTCAAAATAGAAAAGCCTTTGAGCAGTGTTTTTTAGCCCTCAAAAAAGGCGCTACTATCCTTATTTTCCCTGAAGGGGTGAGCGAAATAGATAGAAAGCTGAGAAAAATAAAAACGGGTACAGCACGTATTGCCTTGGGTGCTGCTCACGAATATAACTTTACGCTAGGGCTACAAATACTCCCCATAGGGCTCAACTATGAGGCTCCTCAGCGGTTTAGAAGTGACGTGTGGGTCAATGTAGGTGAGCCAATGGCATTATCCGAATGGCGTCATTACGACCCTAATGATTTTACGCTAGTTCGAGAACTGACAGCTACCATAGATAATACATTACGACAGCTTGTAGTGGACACTACCGACGAGCGGGAAGATCAGTTGGCCAGACAAGTAACCACTTTGTACAAGAATGAGTTTTTTAGAGAAACTAAAAAAGCTGCTGAAGAAAAAGAAGAGGCCTTTCGGCTTACCAAGCACATCATCGCAGCGATTCGGCTGTATCGAGAAGACTACACTGCCAAGTACGAGCAGATCCGCCAGAAACTCTCTACTTATTTTACACAATTGACACAACACAAAATTCCTGATCATCTACTAAGAGATACACAGACTGCTCAGCAGCTTTTTTGGCGAAGCTTAACAATTCTGGTAGGTCTTACAATAAGTGCCCCTCTTTACCTTTATGGTTTACTTAATAACTACCTTCCTTACATTTTACCCTCTCGGATAGCCAACCTTATTACACGAGAAGAAGCGTATAGAGCGCCTATTATGCTGGTGTCGGGTGTACTCTCTTTTAGTATTTTTTATAGCTTACAAATAAGCCTTCTCGCACGATGGGCATTACCTGCCTATTTTATCGTTGCTTACGCCTTAAGCCTACCCATTAGTGGTTTCTTTGTCTTATACTATTGGCGCTATCTGGAGCAACTACAAACATATGTACGCCTTTGGCGGATTGCTTCTCGATCGTCTTCTCTTCTTGATAGTTGGCTCCAACAACGGCGAACGCTCCTCTCTCTACTTCAAGAGGCCGAAAGCGTTTACTGGCAACAAACAGAAAACTCCCAGCCAGAGGGCTAGGAGCTTTACTTACTCAATTGGATAACTTGAACGATATTGTCTTTAGGTAAGCGGGCTTATTCGCTGTATAAGCCTACTAAAATACTTAGCTCCTCCATAGAGTCTGCCATTTCTCTGATCGGATTATAGAGGTCATCTTGGGCTTCTATAAGGGTACTATTAGGTTGTACATTGTGCCATATCTTACTCAGTTGTTGGTAGAGTTCTTTTCGCTCTTTAGGTAAAGCTAAGAAGGCCGCTTTAATCGCTTGCTTATTGCTGGGAGATAAGCTTTTCTTAACGGAGATAGGGCCATTCACGATCGGTTTAGAAGTCCAGATCACTTTAAAGTTATTTTCATCAAGTTTCCCTTCCGTCACCCATTTCTGCAAGTCTGTATAAGAGCAAGCACCTACTTGCGCTTCCCCATTATTGATCTTCTCGGCCAATTTATAATGAGAGCCTGCAAAGGCAATGTCGTTAAAAAAATACTCAGGCTGCAGCGACATACTATTGAGATAGAGGCGCGGTACAAGGTGCCCAGAAGTTGAAGAAGATTTTACAAAATTGAAGACCAAATCACTTGCCTTTTCTTTTAGCATCTGGGTAGAGGTGATTTGTGTACCAACGTGTGCCAGAATGCAGCTCTGATAAGAAGTAGGTTGGTTGCCGTTGTTAGATACTACAAGTAGTGGTTCAATAGGTGCATCATAGGCAGCAAGTACATAGCCAAAAGTATTAAGAAGTACAATGTCGATTTTACTTTCTTGGATGGCTTCTATTAGCTGGCTAGTTTTATCGGGCGACACAATATAGACAGGCTGTCCTATCTTATCCGATAGATAAGTGGTTAGCTCGTTAATAATGTCTTTCACTTCGGCTGACTTGCCAATATTAGAACCAATCCCTACATAAATCTTGCTTTGAGCAAATAAGGCAGTATGAATGATCAGTAGAAAAGATAAACACAATAAATATCTCATAGAATTAAATCATTTTGAACAAAAATAGGAAAGAAGCTTGTCCAAACGATTAATCTATCATTAATTCTCCTTTATACTTCTTAATAAAGACGTAACAAAGTGTAATATCTTTTTAATATGGCAGGTAGAAAGGCGTGGTAAAAAGCCTATTCCTATACCAGAAATAGACTTTGCCTTGTTAAGCACGTATGATGGAAGACTGTGTATTATTTGATCTGGCGTGAGCATCTGTAACGCATACCGCGAGTGCATTCAGAAGATAGAAAAAGGCAAGTATTCTTTTCATTAGTAACAAAAATAGGATTTTCAGATGAAGAAAAAACAAGGTAAACCCTTTATTAGTAATCTGATTTTTTGTATCTCAGAACCACCTGTCTTACTGTTACTGTCTATAGCCTCAATGTTTTACCTAATAAGAATTCTGTTCACACGGTATGTTGGGTACTATCCTATTTTATAAGTTATATCGATTATTTTTTCTGTTTACTCCTCTACTATTGCCTTTATTTCTTCGCTAGAATGATTTTTACATCTGCTAATAAACTCTTGAATTTTTTTGCTCTCCATACTTTGTAATAAATCGTAGACTCTTTGGTATACCTCATAGTCGGAGTCTTTATCAGCTTCGTTTAAATAAGGCATAGTTTGATTATAAATTATATCTCTATATTCTTCAAAGTTAACACTGAGTTCTATCAACAAATCCATCGCTTCTATTTCATAATTACTGGGGTGAGTTGCTATACTGATAATCATATCTAACAAGGCTTTAGATAGCTCTCGTTCGCTATTTTTAAAACCAACAGGTTCAACTTTATGAATATATAATAAAGCTTCTCTTTCATTACCTTGCTTGAAAGCAAAATCCAAAATTTCGATTTGCTCATCAATTGGTAATTTTCTAATCTTAAAAAGGCATATATCTATTCTTTTTTGCGCCTCAATATAATCAACCCACAATGCATTAATTTCCATTAGCTATTAACATTTAGGAACAAATCCCTTTTTCTTATCTACTTTACCTACGTGAGAGGTCTCGATTTGTATGATGTCCAGGTCTATGAGAGCCTCCAACATCAGAATCGTCTGCAACAATTGCAATTCCATCTGATAAATCCATATTATCAATTTTATGTACTTGTCCAGTTAAGCCTGAATTTAAATCAGTTGTTGCAGATTTTCCTTGAGGCCAGATTCCATTGTCAGAATCTACTGATTGCGTGGATACATTTTCCGTTTGTGACAGTTATATCTCCTTTAGGTCTTCCGTTTTCTCCTATAACTCTTGGTCTAGCATTGGCAGAACCAGAAGAATTGCCCAATATATATATATATGATAGACCTAAGATATCTAAAGTACTATTTGTATTAAGAACATAACTATAAAAGTACAATCCTCCGCCCTCCCTTTGACCTGTTTTCTGATCTTTCCATAAGGATCATATTCAACTTCCTGGGGTTTTTTCGCCCTTAGAGTTGTACATTTCCACGGGAGTACCTAGATAGTCTGTAATAAACTAATGGGTGCCGATGATCGTCTGCGTTTGATTATCTTCTATAAAAGTTAAGATATGACTACGATCGTATGTTAGAACAATCTCTAGGTGATCTTCTGGGTAGTGAGCAGAAACCACCGTTTGAAAGGAAGCGTTTTGTAAAAGTTCGTTATGTACAAGTGCCGAAGCAACTGCATTGACGGCAATGGCACGTTCTTTCCAGTTTTGTAATACTTGGAAGCTCGGCAGCGTTGTACCACCTGTAATACTTACTTCAAGATCATACTCACTTCTAATAAATTCGTTGAGTAGTATAAGTAAGTTCTCTCCCTCCCAACTAAGGGTAGTATGATCCATCAAAAATTGATTGTCTACTGCAATATGAATCGCGCCGCTTTTTCTGTATACTTGTACCTGTTCAGGATTGACGGTTTCTAAGACCATCGTCAAGTCAGCTTGTAAAGCATCCAGTGCCTGTTGTTCTTGGCTAAGTAGTGTGGCAAGTTGAATATCGTCAGCAGACATAGAAGCAGCATCTGCTGCGTCATAACCAAGCGCGTTGAGAAGGCCTTCTACTTGATGCGCCAAGCGTGAAGAGTCTTTTTGTAGCTTCGTGTAGGCTTGTTCGTATTGGTCTACTTGTGTTTGGGTGTTTAGCATCTTAGAAGAAGAAACACAACCACTGAGTAGACATAACGACAAAAAAATATAGAGAAAATTTTTCATGGAGGTTAATGAATAGTGCACGAAGGCTTGTCAAGAATAGATTTACGGAAACACGCCAGAACAGTTACAAACCTAAGAGAGAAGGCGATAGTAATAAGTAAGTTTTTGTGTATAATTTGTGATAAAAATTGCCAAAAATAGCTATTAAGTACGTTTTTATAGACTGAACTATCATTTTTATGATGTAAGTTAAACACACATATTTTAATTAATATTGATAGCAAAAAATAAAGCCATCTTTTTGGATAGAGATGGTGTACTGAATGTTGAAAGAGGTACATATACCTTTCGTATAGAAGATTTTGTGATTCCAACTGGTGTACCAAAAGCCCTAAGAGAACTTAAAGCGGCTGGTTATTGCCTTATCGTAGTAACTAATCAAGGAGGAATCAATAAAAAACTTTACACACGTAATGCTGTAAAAGCTTGCCACGCTTACTTACAAGCACAATGCGGCAACTTGCTCGATGCGCTTTATTATTCACCCTATCATGATGCCTTTACCCAGTCATTATCTCGCAAGCCTAATACTTTAATGATAGAGAAAGCAATAGCCAAATTTAATATTAATACTAAGCATTCTTGGTTAGTAGGCGACAGCGAGCGAGACATACAAGCGGGTCATCAGATGCAGGTACAAACGGCGTTAGTTACCTCAAACGTACAGTCAACAGCCGCTAACTGGGTGGTAGAAAGTCTCTATGCTTTTAGCCAGCGCTTGTTACAGCAACAAGCACCAAATTAAGCCACTGATAGTCAATACAATATCTTGCTAAAAGTATATCTCATATTCGATAAGTCCTATAAAACTGCTTTTCTGTACGTTTTTTCTTACCTTTGTAAACCAGAAAACACTGCTGTGATGCTTTAAGTATCCTCTTGGTAAGCTGAATGATAGCAAGGGTAAAGAACAGTAGATTTACCGCATACTTTATGACAGTAGCCCGTACTTTAAAACTCAATATTCAGAATGAAACAGCTCGTTTGAGAGCGGTAGTATTGGGAATCGCCCGTGAGAGTGGTCCCGTCCCTTCTGTAGAAGAAGCCTACGATCCCAAGTCTTTAGAACATATTAGAGCAGGTACTTACCCAGTAGAAGCTGATATGGTAACGGAACTAAAGGCCGTCTTAGAGGTACTTCATAAATATGGCGTAGAAGTCTATCGCCCTGAGATGATACAAGACTGTAATCAAATTTTTGCACGTGATATTGCTACTGTCATAGAAGATAAGTTTATCAAAGCCAATATCTTACCCGACCGGGAGCAGGAAATTAAAGCCATCGAGCACGTCATAGATTTAATACCCAAAGAAAATGTATACAAAGCGCCCTCAGATGACATTCACTTTGAGGGAGGCGATATTATTCTATACGACCAACATATTTTTGTAGGTACTTACAAGGGAGTAGACTACAGCGACTGCATTGTAGCAAGAACTAATATGAAAGGCGTTGCCTATATACAGTCGTTGTTTCCAAATAAAATTGTAAAGGAACTGGACTTGAATAAGTCGATGAAAGACGCGCGGAACAACGCTTTACACCTAGACTGCTGTTTTCAGCCAGTAGGTGTAGGAAAGGCGATCATTCACAAGGAGAGCTTTAGAAGTGCCACAGATTACGAATACCTACTAGACCTTTTTGGGGCTGAAAATCTCTTTCATATCACAAAAGAGGAGATGTATCGGATGAATTCCAATATTTTCTCTATTGCAGAAGATGTGGTGATCTCCGAAAGGAACTTCCATAGACTAAATGCTTGGTTAAGGAAACAAAAAATTACGGTAGAGGAAGTACCTTATAAAGAAATTGCGAAGCAAGAAGGCTTACTACGTTGCTCCACACTTCCCTTAATAAGAGACTAACCAGATGAGTATGATGAAGCAAATTACGGATACGTTACTGATGGTACGACCAGCAACTTTCAGAATGAATGAGCAAACGGTCGTCAATAATTATTATCAAACGGCTGGTGAAGTCACCAAAGAAGACGCCAACCAACAAGCACAACAGGAGTTTGATACATTTGTAGCACAGTTAAAGGCCGTAGGGGTTCGGGTAATCGTAGTAGAGGATGATCCTACGCAAGATACACCCGATGCGCTTTTTCCTAACAATTGGGTGTCTTTTCACGAAGCAGGTACAGTAGCATTGTACCCTATGTTTGCTGAAAACAGAAGAAAAGAGCGCCGCCCTGAAATATTGGAAGAAATTAAAAAAGCTGGATTCTTAATTGAGCAGACGGTTGACTATACAGCGTTGGAACAAGAGGAAAAGTTTTTAGAAGGGACAGGTAGCCTTGTACTAGATAGAGAAAATCGTAAAGCCTATTGTGCCTTATCACCACGTGCTGATAAAGCGCTTCTACAAAAATTCTGTAAGGACTTTAACTATGAGGCGATTGCCTTTACAGCTTACCAAACAGTAGAAGGGCATCGACTACCCATTTACCATACCAACGTGATGATGGGAATAGGCGTCGATTTTGCACTCGTTTGTCTAGATTGTATTGACAATCCCATAGAGCGAATGCAAGTAAAACAGCAACTGACAGAAAGCGGAAAAATACTCATTCCTATCACAGAAGCACAAGTAGACCAATTTGCAGGGAACATACTACAAGTACAAGGTGCACAGTACACTTATCTAGTGATGTCGTCGTCGGCCTACAATAGTCTTACTAAAGGGCAATTGGCGGCTATTGAACAACATACCCATATTCTGCATAGTGCATTAACCACTATAGAAACACTTGGTGGGGGCAGCGCCCGGTGCATGATGGCAGAGGTTTTTTTACCTAAAAAATAAAAAGGCAAAAAAATAGCCAGTGAGGATTCGCTGGCTTATTCAATGTTTTTACAGAAGTAACTTATCCCTTTACTTCCTTCTTCTCTACCTTAGTATCTTTTACGTAAGTAGGGCAAGTATAATTTTTGGCACAAGAAGAAGCCAAACCTACTAAAAACACACCTACTAAGAACAGACGCAAGTTTCTATTTTTCATACACTAACACAGATTTATAGTTTATTCAGAAATATAAAGTTTTATTTATCAAAAATCAATCCTAAGGTGCTTAATATCCTAATATTTTCAGCATAGATTCACTAGACTGCTCGGGGGCGAATAGCCGAGAGGTGATTTTTCCTTGCTCATCTTTATCAATGACGATGTGTTTTGGTGCAGGTACTAGGCAGTGCTGAATACCCCCGTAGCCACCCAAAGACTCTTGGTAGGCACCCGTATGGAAAAAACCAATGTACTGTGGACGATGCGCGTCGATAACCGGTAAAAAAACCTCCGAAGTATGCGCCTCAGAATTGTAATAATCAAGGCTATCACAGGTGAGCCCTCCCAAGTTGACTTTATGGTAGGGGTTTTCCCATTGGTTGATCGCCAACATAATATACTTTTGGTTGAGCCCCCAAGCATCTGGTAGATGGGTGATAAAAGAACCATCAATCATATACCATAACTCTTTATCGTTTTGAAGTTTCTGGTCAATGACAGAGTAGATAATAGCACCGCTCTCACCTACAGAATAGCTCCCAAATTCTGTAAAGATATCAGGGACAGGTACATTATTTTTAGAGCAAATCCACTGAATGTTTTCTATGATTTGCTCTATCATATATTCGTAGTCGTAATCGAATTGTAGTGAGGTTTTAATCGGAAAGCCGCCCCCAATGTCAATTGTATCTAATTCTGGGCATACTTTCTTCAACTCACAATATTTATAGACGAACCTGCTCAGTTCGCTCCAATAGTAAGCGCTGTCCTTAATACCCGTATTAATAAAGAAATGAAGCATCTTTAACTGATACTTCTTACTAGGCTTTATTTTATCTTGGTAAAGTGAGATGATATCGCCGTAACGTACTCCCAAGCGAGAGGTGTAAAACTCAAAGTTAGGCTCTTCGTCGGCAGCAATACGAATCCCTAGCTGTATAGTATCACATTGTACTTCATCGTAGGCATAGAAATCATTGAGGTTATCCAAGATAGGGACTACCCGAAAACCTTCTTCTAAGAGCTCTCGAATGTATTGTGTATAAAGAGGGCGCTTAAAGCCATTACAAATAATATAATGTTGTTTGTTGAATTGTCCTTTTTGGTGCAGCGCTCTTACAATGGGTAGATCAAAAGCAGAAGAGGTTTCTATGTGCACTTGGTTTTTGAGCACCTCTTCCATAATAAAGCTAAAATGCGACGATTTCGTACAGTAGCAATAGGTGTAGGAGCCTTTATAGCCATACTTTTTGATCGCTTGAGCAAATAGTCGTTTACACGATTGGATATGCTGACTGATCTTAGGAAGATAGGTGATCTTTAAAGGTGTTCCATACGTTTGGATAATATCCATGAGTTTCACCTCGTTGAAGTGTAGTTCATTATTAATCACTTTAAACTCAGTAGTAGGAAACTCGAAGGTCTGTTTAATTAAATCTATGTAACTTTTCATTTTTACACTAAATATTCTACCCGTAGGTAGGCTTTTACCTAGAAGGCGAAAATATAAAGAAATACTTTTTTAGCAATGAACAGTTGTAATAAATTGTTTGCGCAATGAATGAAGAAGCTTTCGGAGGGGTAGTAGGTTCATCTTGCTCAATGCTTGATAAGAGGCAGAAGTGCCTAATTGTCCTTTATGAGAGCAGGTTTTTTAGTAAATGGTTGCCCCCTGAGAAGGAATAGTATGTAAGTAGGTGCTAATAGTAGCCAAGCAGAGGTTTGCATCTACGTCTATTTTCTCCAAGGTAATGATACTTTCAGCTTTCAGCGCAATTTGTATAAGCCCTGTTTGTCCTCCTTTTTTCTGTAAATTACGAGGTGTACTACGAATTTTCTGCTTCAAGGCTTTCAAGTCTTCTTTAGAGTGGGTATTGATCTTTTGGAAATACTTTTCCAGTGTATTGTAAGCAGTATGGGTAGCGAGATTGGTAGCAGAAAAGAGAATCTTTTCTTCAATTTGTGAAATTTCTAACGTACCGATTCCTCTCTGTGTGTAAGCATCCTTTTGGTAAGAGTGTGAAGCGATATTCTGCGCTAGCTCTACAAAAATAGAAAAGGCATTACTACTGAGGGTAGATTGTGAAGCAAAATAGGTTTTGAGATAGCGACTCATTTGTAACATGAGTAGCTCACTAAAAGTACCAGAGTAATGCAGAATAGACTGCGCACGATCTGCATTTCGCGAAGACGCCAGCGTATTGTTTTCAGAAGTCATATAGATTAAGCAGCATGTTCAATTAAACGTATAAGTAAGCGATGCTGAAAAAGTATACAATCAAATAAGTTAAGACTAGTTTCACCTAAAATTAAGTAGTACTGATACATACGACTCGTAATAATATAGGTTGAGAATTTATAAAAGTTTTTTAGCTTTGAATATACAGTTACTTTTCAAAAAGCCATTTCTTACTTCTAACATCTATAAAGATAATAAATTTTTATCTTTGATAAGACAAAACAGATAATAACATGAAAACAAAAGCCGATATTGTCGAAGATTGGCTCCCTCGCTACACGGGACTACCACTCCAAGCATTTAAAAAGTATATCTTATTGACCAATTTTATCAACTATGTTGAATTATTTGCAGAAAAGTTTGGTGTGCCTGTAGAAGGACGAGACAAACCAATGCCCTGCGCCTCTTCTGATGAGGTCACGATCATCAGTTTTGGTATGGGGAGTGCTATGGCGGCAACCGTCATGGACTTACTCTCGGCTGTCAACCCTAAGGCGGTATTATTTTTAGGAAAATGTGGAGGGCTAAAAAAGAAAACAGCGTTGGGAGATCTTATTATACCGATAGCAGCCATCAGAGGAGAAGGGGCCAGCAACGAATACCTCCCTGCTGAAGTACCTGCCTTACCTTCTTTCAGCTTACAGCGTGCAGTATCTTCTATGATAAAAAAAGCTTCAAGAGACTATTGGACAGGTACAGTGTATACGACCAATCGAAGGGTATGGGAGCACGACGATGCCTTTAAAGAGTACCTACGAACTACCAGAGTAATGGCCATTGATATGGAAACAGCCACCATTTTTACGGTAGGTTTTGTCAATGAAATTCCAAGAGGAGCCTTGTTACTAGTTTCTGATAACCCGATGATTCCCGAAGGGGTCAAAACTTCTGAAAGCGATAAAAAAGTAACCCATCTGTTTGTTGAGCAACACTTAGAAATTGGGATCAATGCTTTGCTGGAAATCGCGCATTCAGGTGAATCTGTAAAACACTTAATCTTTCATAACGATTGATTTCACAGTACTTCTATGACTGACAATACCTATCCCTTTGTAGATACCCACGCCCATATTTATCTCGAGCCTTTTCAGAAAGACTTGTCGGATACGTTGGAGAGAGCTTTTTCGGAAGAGGTAACGCAAATTATTATGCCCAATATAGACCATACCACTATAGAAGCGATGCTAGCAGTAGAGGCCAAGTATTCTGCACATTGCTTGGCGACCATGGGGCTGCATCCTTGTTCTGTAAAAAAAGATTTTGAAAGAGAGTTATACATCGTAGAAGAGTGGTTAAGCAAGCGCTCCTTTACCGCTTTAGGTGAGATGGGAACAGACCTATATTGGGATCAAACCTTTCTGGCGCAGCAAAAAGAAGCTTTCACTATACAGGCAGCTTGGGCCAAAAAATACCAGCTACCACTTATCATACATTGCAGAGACTCTATCGACTTAACGATTGACTTGGTAGAAACCCTAAAAGACGAAAACCTCAACGGTGTGTTCCACTGCTTTACGGGTGATGCAATACAAGCCGAGCGAATTACAAAACTAGGTTTCTTTCTAGGGATAGGTGGGATTGTCACCTTTAAAAATGCTGGGCTTGCTCAAGCGTTGACAGATATTCCATTAGAACATATCATTTTAGAAACCGACAGCCCTTACCTAGCGCCTACACCTTACAGAGGAAAGAGAAATGAGAGTAGCTATATTCCGCTCATTGCGCAAAAAGTAGCTGACATATACCAAATAGATGTTGCAAAAGTAAGAGAACAGACCACCAAAAACGCACTCAAGCTGTTTGGTAAAGCTATACTGTCGTCCAACCTTACCTCATGAAAAAAATCATTATTGATACGGCCTCACCTCAACCTCCGAAGGCCAATGTACTTATGATCTATACTGGCGGTACGCTGGGTATGGTCTATGATAATGTAAAAGGTCTTGTACCCTTTGACTTTGAGCTTATAGAGCAAAAAATCCCTGAGTTACGTAAATTACAGCTCGAGATTACCGTCATTTCCATAGAACCGCTCATAGATTCTGCCAATATACAACCTAACCACTGGATAGAGCTGGCCACCATTGTACGTGATAACTATGAGCAATACGATGGATTTGTTATCTTACATGGCACTGATACAATGGCTTACAGCGCTTCAGCGCTTAGTTTTTTGTTACAAAACTTAGGAAAACCTATTGTTTTTACGGGCGCCCAACTCCCTATCGGAGAACCGCGCAACGATGCCCGTGTTAATCTGATTACAAGCCTAGAAGTAGCCAGTAGCAAGAACGATTACGGCCATCCTGCCGTACCTGAAGTGTGTATTCTGTTTGATTATTTCTTGTGGCGCGGTAATCGCACTAAAAAGGTAGAAAGTGAATACTTTGACGCTTTTAACTCACAAAACTACCCTCATTTAGCAGAGGTAGGCATCGATATACAATACAATTATAAATTTATCAAACCACTTCCAGTCGATCTTCCTCTAGCACCTTATACCAACTTAGCCACTGAAGTAGGAGTAGTAAAGGTTTTTCCTGGCTTACAGCCTAAATGGCTAGAAAAAACGTTGTTGGATGCTACCATGCGAGCGGTAGTACTAGAAACCTACGGCTCTGGTACAGCACCTACGGCGCCTTGGTTTTTAAAAGTGGTAGAGAAAGCCATTCTACAAGGGATGATTGTATTGAATGTTTCGCAGTGTTTTGGAGGGATGGTGATGCAAGGGCTCTACGAGACGAGTCGCTACTTAAACGATATCGGTGTGGTGAGTGGAAAAGACATTACTGTAGAGGCAGCACTGGCGAAATTGATGTTTCTGCTGGCGAAAGAAGAAGATAAAGAAAATATAATCAAGCAGTTAAGAATACCACTTTGTGGAGAGATGTCTTAAGTTAAATCTCTATTAAAAACTTCTCCAAAACTTGCTTTGTGTATTTTTTCTTGATTTATTTGCATCAACTTTTTCTATTATTTTAATAGAGAGGTGTCCGAGTGGTTGAAGGAGCACGCCTGGAAAGTGTGTATACCCCTAAAGGGTATCGAGGGTTCGAATCCCTTCCTCTCTACGATTATTATAATTGAGTTTTAACCCATAAACGAACATAAACTTTTAACTAAAATACAATCTCATATCATCTATGAAAAAGTTATTAGCACTCATTGCCCTCGTAGGATGCTTCCTTTTTGCCAACACGTATTATGCCGTAGCGCAACAAGACCCTGAGCCTCAAGAAGAAGTTACAGAGACCGATGCTGAGTCAGAGCCTTCCTTTCACCAAGCAGTAAAAGAGAAATTCATCGAAGGAGGCGTAGAGTTTATGACGCCTATTTTGATTTTCTTGATTATTGGTTTGGCAATTTCCATTGAAAGAATTATCACACTTAATCTAGAAACGACCAATACCAAAAAGTTTGTACCTGAAATAGAAGAGGCTTTAAAGTCTGGTGGTGCTGATGCTGCCAAAGATGTAGCCGTTAACACACGTGGTGCAGTAGCATCTATTTATGTACAAGGTTTGATGCGGGTAGATGAAGGACTTGACGTAGTAGAAAAGTCAGTGGCTTCTTATGGTGGTGTAGTAATGGGTAAGTTAGAAAGAGGGATGATTTGGATTTCATTGATGATTGCAATTGCTCCAATGGTGGGTTTCATGGGTACGGTATACGGTATGATCCTCGCCTTCGATAAAATTCAAGCAGCAGGTAACCTAGATGCTTCTTTGATCGCTGGAGAAATTAAAGTAGCCCTTCTTACTACTATTGGTGGTTTGATCGTGGGTGTAATTCTACAAGTATTCTACAACTACTGTGTATCTAAGATAGATAA
The DNA here is from genome assembly GCA_937911505.1 of uncultured Cytophagales bacterium. GTDB lineage: Bacteria > Bacteroidota > Bacteroidia > Cytophagales > Thermonemataceae > CALEMF01. Next base: position 38,712 of record CALEMF010000016.1, on the reverse strand, counting down.
CTTAGTAAATCAGATGGAAGACTCTTCCATCACCTTGATAGATATGCTCTTCAAGTACAAGCACGGTATATTGAATACAAGTACTACTGCAACACCTACTATTGATGTAGATAAGTCGTAGGAGATTCTCTCATTGAAAAGCTTATAATCATATATAATTTTATATCATGAAAAAAATATTAGCACTACTAGCTATACTAAGCACTTCTACACTTGCTTTGGCACAAGATGACCCTGGCGCAGCCAGTGAAGGGGGAGGTTTCGTATTTGACCTTCTTTTATACCTTACCTACTTTTTAGTAATAGGAGCGGGAATTGCAGCGGTTGTACTCTCCATCTTAAAGAGTAGCGGAGAGAAAGGAACGTTAGTGAAGTCGGGCATTATGGTAGGAGGAATTATTGTGCTGTTCATCATTGCCTATGCTGTGGCAGGTAATGAAGTAACAGAGACGTACAAAAGATTTGGGATCGACGCTGGTGATTCTAAGTTTGTAGGTGGCGCCTTGATTACAGTCTACCTATTGGTAATTCTCGCCTTTGGCGGATTCGTATTCTCACGTGTTAAGGATTTATTAAACTTATAATATATGTACCAGAAGAAGCAGAGAGACGGCGCAGAAATTAATGCAGCATCGATGGCTGACATTGCTTTCTTGTTGCTATTCTTCTTTCTTGTAGCGACTACTTTCCCTTCCGACAGAGGCTTGACGATGATTTTGCCTCCTAAGCAGGATGAACCACCCGAGAAGTTGATTAACGAAAGAAATATATTCAAGATACTCGTGAATGCTAATGGTGACTTACTCGTAGAAGAAGAACCTATGGATTTGAGAGATGTACGTAAGAGCGTTAAGACTTTTGTAAACAACAATGGTGCTGACCCGAAGTCATCTGATTCTCCTATGGATGCTGTTGTATCACTAAAGGCGGATCGTGGTACTACCTATGAGTCTTACGTACAAGTACTAGACCAGGTCAAGGCGGCTTATCACGAGCTAAGGGCAGATGACCTCGATTGGACTGTAGATGAGTACCTGGAATTTAATAAAGACAATGCCTCAGAAGAAGTGAAAGGGCGCTACAAGCAAGTACTGGACAAGTATCCTTTGCGTATCTCAGAAGCTGATCCTAATAAAGGAAACGATAAAGAATAGATTATGGCTGTATTTAAGAAGAAATCAAAATCTAAGCCTGCTATTTCTACAGCAGCACTGCCTGACATTATTTTTATGTTACTGTTCTTTTTTATGGTATCTACTGAGCTAAAAGAAGATACAGTAATTGTTAGGAATGAATTGCCTAAAGCTACACAGCTTCAAGAGCTGGCCGAGCAAACGCTTACAGCTTTTATTTATATTGGGCCTCCTACAGATGCTAGGTTTGGAACAGACCCTAAGATTCAGTTGAATGATGTGTTTAGTAATGTAGGAGATATCACCCGTTTTATAGAAGAAAAACGCGCGGAAATGCCAGAAAACTTAAAGGATAAGTTGGAAGTATCTCTAAAGATTGACAAGGAGACGAAGATGGGATTAATTACCGACGTAAAGCTAGAGTTGAGAAAAGCGGAAGCACGTAAGATTCAGTATACTGGTAATAAAGTTTCTGATCTAGGAGAATAAAGATAAAAGACTAGTATATATTAAAAGTCAAAAGGTGTTTCTAATGAAACGCCTTTTGACTTTTTGAGGCTTGCTTCCCAGTAGGTTATTCTTATTGATCCTATCACTTTTTTATTACTGAAGTAGTATTGATTTTCTATTCTGTGGGGATAGGGAGCTTGTGCATGCGTAGAAAGGATAACTTATCCCAGTAGCCTCTTTGAAATTTTATTTTCCCATTAACTACCTGAAAAAAGCCGCAACCGCGCAACCCGAGAGGGTCTTTCCATTCTAAAATAGCCCACTCTCCATCTTCAAAAATATTCTCTGGGAGGCAAATCATTTTTGCCGTGCGAAATTCATCGAGAAACATTTCTCTAATCGCTGCCTTTCCTTCAATGGCTTGGTTGGCCACTTGGTGGTTGATGGCATCCGAATGGTACAGGTCAGCTAGCTTATCTGCATCATTTTTATTAAATAATACCACCCACTGCGCTATTACTTCTTTCGGGCTCATTTTTCTGTACTTCTTATGCGTAGTTATTTAGCATAACAGGCATCAATAACATTAAAATATCTTCGTTCTCTTCCATTTCTGAAGGCATCAAAAGTCCTGCTCTATTAGAAGCAGACATCTCGAATTTGACCTCCTTGGTACGGATATTACTCAACATCTCTATCAGAAACTTGGCGTTGAAGCCAATTTCCATCTCTTCGCCCGTATACTGGCAAGGTAGTTTTTCGTTAGCTTCGTTAGAGAAATCCAGGTCTTCAGCAGAGATAATAAGCTCATCCTGTGCCATCTTCAAGCGAATGAGGTGGGTAGTTCTATTGGCATAAATAGCAATACGCTTTAAGGTATTGAGTAATACAGATTTGTCTACAATCATTTTATTAGGATTGTTGACAGGAATAGCATTATCATAGTCTGGAAAGCGCTCGTCAATCAAGCGGCAAATCAAACGGGTATTATTGAAAGAAAAGAAAGCGTTCGACTTGCTAAACTCTATTTTGATCTCAGAAGCATCAGCAGGGAGAGCACCTTTTAATAGGCCAAGTGCCTTTCTAGGAATAATCATAGAATCTACATAAGTAGAACCTACATCAGTTCTGCGATAACGAATAAGTCTATTGCCATCAGTGGCAACAAAGGTAATGTCTTCGCTTTTCAGCTCTACAAATACGCCTGTCATGGCAGGGCGTAGCTCATCGCTACTTACAGCAAATAAGGTATTACTGATCGCTTCTCCCAACACCTCCGTAGGCATATTGATCGTATTGCCATCTGCACTGGCAGGGATTTTAGGGAAGTCCATGGCATTTTCGCCCGCAAGTTTATAACGTCCGTTGGCCGAGTGCACTTCAACCACAAAACTATCTTCATCAACTTCTATCGTAAGAGGTTGCTCCGAAAGGCTTTTAAGTGTATCAGTAAGGATTTTAGCAGGAACAGCGATGCTTCCAGAATCACTGCTAGTTACCTCCAGTTGGGTGGTCATGGAGGTCTGCAAATCAGAAGCACTAATCGTGAGCATGCCATTCTCCAATTCCATAAGAAAATTTTCTAGAATAGGAACAATAGGATTGTTACTAATAACACCACCAATGATAGTGAGTTGCTTTTGGAGCTGAGAAGTAGAGACCGTAAACTTCATAATGTGTATATAAATGAATAATCAAGCAAATAAAACTACTTAAAGCGTAAAAAAAGGTAGGTACAATCTAAAATACAGATTGTGTCTTGATTATAAAGAAGTTACCATCGTTTTTTTAGCTATGAAGTAAGTAAAATTACTATAAAAAAATCTCTTTTAAAAGTGTTCTCAGAAAACTTATGAAGTAAATGGATTGCTACATGAGAATATGACAAAGCGTCTTAAAATTAGGATAATTTTCAGGTTTATAGCGTCATTAAGTCACTAAAAGACGTTTGGATATAAGTTTGTAACTATTGTAGTCAAATAAAATAGGAGAAATCAGCCATGAAAATAGATAGAAATTTAACCAAAGTACTTGCCCAAAGTGCTACGCAGATCAATACTTTGACAGGAGGAATCGTAGAGACACAAGTACGCATCGTAAGACAACCTGAAAGCACAATCATTCAATTAAAAGCGCCCTCTCTAGGGATGGAAGCCTACAATATAGAGGTAGTGAACCACCACTTGATCGTGTACGCAACCACAGACGATGGTAAGTTACCCTTATTCCATAGAACAGTACCTTTACCGTTGCACGTAAATGAAGAAAGCGTAGAAGCTGTTTATCAAGAAGGTATTTTACAGATTATCTTACCGAACGATCAAGACCTTGATAGAAAGCGAATTGATATACAAAATAACTTGTAGGTAATAAACACTCAATTTGGATTAATGAAGCCACACAAAATATTGTGTGGCTCTTTTTGTTGAGAGGTAAAACTACTAAAAGCCTCTCGAAGCATCCAAGCATAAAGTGATCTAAGACCACGTTGTTGTGGCTTCCATACAGCTCGCTTATTATAAACCTGACCAAAGGTATTCTTAACTTGATCGGAAAAGCATTCTTCTGCTACGCCATATGTACTTTATTGCCACAAATATATTTTTCTCTAAAATATTGAATGGATATATATGGCTCATTACCTATTGTTTTTTAGTCTTTTTTTACTTGCCCATATCGCGCAAGGTCAAAATCTTACCCAAACTATTAAAGGACGCATTTTTGATGCCTTCTCAAAGCAACCTGTGGTGGGCGCGCAACTTACCATTGTAGGTACAGACCCATTGATAGGGGCGGTAACAGATACAGCAGGATATTTTGTGATAGAAGCAGTGCCTGTAGGAAGACAGGTGCTAAAGGTAGTAAGTATGGGCTACGCACCTGTTAGCACCAACCTGCTTATTAACTCATCTAGTGTGTACCAATTTGATTTAGCACTGAAGACTACACAAGTAGACCTAGACGAAGTAATCATCAGCCCTAACATAAGTACTGAGCCTCTAAACAACATGGCTAAAGTAAGTGCAAGATCTTTTTCTTTAGAACAATCGCAGCGTTTTGCAGGGGCGTTAAGTGATCCATCGCGCGTCGCTTACAGCTTCCCTGGGGTCACTTTCGGTGCGCCACAAGACAATGGGGTGGTCATTAGAGGAAATACGCCTACCAATGTACTATGGCGACTAGAGGGCGTTGAAATACCGGGTGCAGCGCATTTTGCGGGTGGAAACTTGGCGGGTGCAGGTTTAATTACCATTTACAGTGCTAACCTACTAGGTACTTCAGATTTTTTCACGGGTGCTTTCCCAGCCGAATATGGTAATGCTACCGCAGGTGTTTTCGATATCAACTTTAGAAGAGGAAATACAGAAAAGACCAACTATACCGCTCAACTGGGGGTTTTAGGAGCTGATATAGCGGTAGAAGGCCCGCTGAATAAGGAAAAGAACGGTGCCTATCTCGCCAATTATCGACACGGCTTCATTGGCTATTATGGCGCCTTGGCAGGTGGCGTAGAACCACACTATCAGGATTTATCTTTCAAAATAGATTTACCGCATAATAATAAAAGTAGCCTATCGGTGTGGGGTATTGGTGGGATAAGCTCCATCTTTACTCCCTATGGAGAATACGAAAACGAAGAAGGTGAAATTGAAAGGAGAGAGACAGAAGGTGATTTTCAACAAGACGACATTGCCTTTGATATGATGGCGGTAGGCATTAAACATAACTGGCAGCTCAATAAAACCTCTTTTCTCAATACCTCTCTCGCTTTCTCTACCAATGGGTACGACTCCAACACCCAATGGTTTAATCCCATTGCCGATACACTCAATACAGGGACATTATCTCCTTACACAGATTTAAGTAACAGGGAGTCTAAAGCAACCTTTACTACTAATCTATCAAAGCAGTTTTCCCAACGTATCAATACTACATCAGGTGTGATTGTTGATTACCTGACCTTCAATGCTAAAGCCCGACAAGCGCCAGCGCCCAATCAACCGCTCGATGAATTTTTGAATAACAGCGGCGAGACTTTCAACCTTCAATTATATACACAGGCAGATTTCATCATTTCGTCTCAACTAAGCCTTCAGATGGGCGTCAATTGGCACTATTTCTATCTCAACCAAGAAGCTACGCTCGAACCACGGCTGGGATTAAGCTGGGAGGCGCTCCCCAAGGTCACGTTCTCCTTGGGTTATGGAAGGCATAGCAGAAGACAAGAGTTAAAAGTATACTACTTTGATTATTTAAATGCATCCAATGAACGCCAAAACAACGAGCACCTCCAACGTGTAAAAGCAGATCATTTTGTACTAGGTGCTACTTGGGCGCTTACAGAAACGTTACGTTTTAATGTAGAAGGGTATTATCAAGACCTCTTCGATGTACCTGTTGTACCTGATAGTTCTTATTCTTTCGTGAATTATACCCAGCTCTGGGAGTTAGATAGCCCGTTGAATAATGAAGGAACAGGCTACAATAGGGGGGTGGACATCTCTCTAGAGCAAACGCTTCGTAACGGTTACTATTACTTATTGACCGTTTCGCTTTTTGATGCACGCTATACGGGTGGGGATGGAATCGAAAGAAATACCCTGTACAATCGTAACTACTTAACGACCCTTACGCTTGGAAGGGAGTTTTTGGTGAACAGAAAAAAGAAAAATCGTGTGAATCTACTGGGAATTAATGTAAATGCTACTTATATGGGTGGGCAAAGACTCACCCCTTTCTTGCTTCAGGAAAGCCAAAATGAACAGCAAGTGGTTTTGGATGATGAGCGTTTATACAGCTTACAGAGCGATCCTGAGCTTTGGTTAAATGCTAATGTTACTTACAGAATTAATAGAAAAAATACCACTACTACTTGGGGATTGGACTTTCAAAATGCACTCTTAACAGAGCAGCTACAAGGGTATGAATATAATTTCCTGACCAATACAGTAGAAGAAGAAAGAGTATTATTTATTTTACCTAACTTGTATTACAGGCTAGAATTTTAAATACTATCAAAAGGAGCTACACTAAATATGTTTTCACTTGGGAAATCCTGACACTACTGGCGATCTACTGTATAGGATTTCAACTATTCTTTGATTTTTTCCTGTTGGTACAACAACAGGTAGACGTTTTCCCTTGGAAAAATACTTTCAAGAAATTTCTAATCAACTATCCTAACTTATTATTACTGTTCTACATCAACTATAAACTCATTAAACTACTTGACCAGTACTTCCCGTGGGATATAAAACAATACATTCCCCTAAGGCTACTTACGGAGCTAGTATTAGCGTCACTGACCATAAGCCTACAAGTATTACTAGTCAATGTAGTGATTGCGCTACTTGTAGAAGAAGAACTAATGCTGAGTAAACTCCTCTTTAGTGCGGTGGTAGGTATTGTAGTAAACCTGATTTTAGTACCTACTATGGAGTTTTATTTCCAATATACAAGGCGGTACGAAGTAGCCCTAGATAACCAATGGTTAAAAAAAGAAAATGCGCGCTTTCAATATGAATTACTCAAAAATCAGCTTAACCCACACTTCTTGTTTAATAGCCTCAATACCTTGTCTTCACTCATCTCAATCGATGCCGTACGTGCTAAATCCTTTGTGCGTAAACTATCGCAGGTGTACAGGCATATCCTAGAGCATCGTGAAAAAGAGCTTATCACTCTTCGTGATGAAATGAAATTTATAGAAGGGTACGTTTTCCTACTTAAGACACGTTTTGGTGAGGGACTACAAATGAATATAAAAATAGCTGCAGCAGATTTGAATAAGAAAATAGTCCCTATGGCGCTTCAAATACTGATCGAAAACGTCGTAAAACATAATGCTGTACTAGAAGGGGCGCCGCTGGTCATTCATATATGCTCACAGAATGAAGAGATTATCATTACAAATAATATACAACGCAAGCAAAGTACCTCTTCTTGGGGAATAGGCCTAAAAAGTATTAGCAATAGCTATAAGCGACAGCAGAAAAGCATCAATATCGTAAAGAATCCGCAGTTTTTCCAAGTAGCATTACCCTTATTATAAAGTATGAAAGTAGTCATTATAGAAGACGAAGAACTTGCACAACAGGAACTAGCGGCACTACTCGGGGAACTGAGCATACCTATTGAGATCGTCGCGTACTTGAAGTCGGTTGCTAGCAGTGTTGAATGGCTCACTACGAATAGCCAAGCCTTCGATCTCATTTTCATGGATATAGAGCTTTTAGACGGACAAAGTTTTGAAATCTTTCAGCATATTGAGCAAGATATCCCTATTATCTTTTTGACCGCCTATGACGAGTACGCTATACAAGCCTTTAAGTACAATAGTATTGATTACCTTCTTAAACCCGTAGAACAAGAAGAATTAAACAGTGCTATTCAGAAATATAATAATTTACAAAAGAAGCTCTCGCACTCAGTACTTAAAGCGCTCCAAGCTTTGGTACAAAAGAAAAACTACAAAGAACGCTTCACCATCAGAATTGGTGATCATTATCATTATGTACACACAAGTGATATAGCCTATTTTTCTTCAACTTATAAAACTACCTGCATCACTACAGTTAGCGCAAAAGTATTTCCTATTGATTTTTCTCTCAATGAGCTTGAAACCTATCTCGACCCCAGTTTATTTTTTCGAGTCTCTCGTAAGTACTTGGTGCATATCCAGTCCATCGAAAAAGCCTCTAAATTCTTTCATAGCCGGCTTAAGTTAAAGCTGACACCAAAAAGTACAGAAGAAGTGCTGATAAGTCGTGTAAAAGTGCCACAGTTTCTAGAATGGATGGGTAGTCAATAAAAAAAGCCAACAAATTTGTTGGCTTTTTTGTGCTCCTCTTCTTGGGAGCCCACGTTACCGCGTTTCAAGGCTGTGATGCAATGTTTTCGCATCCGTGCAACCGAAACTGCCACCGAAACTCAAAAAAAAAGAGCTTCAGAGCAGAAGCCTACTTCGATTGCTCTAGGGCTTTGCTAGCTGCTCGAGTAGCTTGCCGTTCTGCATTGAGAGATTTATGTTCTGTTCCTTCAAGTAATCTATAATACCCTTAAAATAGTCGTTACCTACGTCTGGGTGAGACCTCTTATATGTCGCCTTTGGCTCTGATGTGGCCTGTATGGAGCTACCAAACATATCTTCGCAATTATCGTCTAACAAGTAGTCTGGATCAACACCATACACCTTCCTTATATTATATAAGACCTCTCCGCTCGGAAACGTCTTGCCTAATTCAACGTTAGAAATAGTTGTCTGATGAACTCCCAACGACTCAGCAAACTGCCCCTTATTAAGCTTGAAGTGCTCCCTAATCAACTTGATTTTCTCTTTAATTTCCATGTTATATTGTCAGTTATATTTAAGATTTATTTCTTAATATTCGCATTTGTAAGATTTATTTCTTAATATTGTATTGCTTACACATAGCAAATATAAGAATTATGTATTATATAACAAATAAATCTTAGATGCATGAGTGAAACACTAGAGCAGAACGATAAAAGACCATCACGGAACGAGTTAAAAAAGAGGCGATTCTTAGAGGAAAGAAGAAAGGTAAGGGAAAAGCTACCAAAATTTTGGTGTTCGATGCTTTTACCCCTAGTTGGTATTCAAGATGAAAAAACCAAAACCAAGTTCAAAAATATGCTTTACACTGGCTATCCACAAGATTTTTCCTTGCTCGATAAGCTAAAAGATGCAATGGAAAAGTACGAAAAACTAACTAACGAAAGCATAAACAACTAACTATGAGCGGATACGAACTAAGCAGGGCGTTCTTCGACTGGTCTTTCGAGAACCCCGAGCTCAACACAGCTACACACACTGCACTCTATATGTTCTACATAGATAAGTGGAACAGGTGCGGGCAGAAGGAAAAGTTTTCGGTGACGACATCTGAGGCGATGGATGCTATAGGTGTTAGGTCGAGAAAAACCATTTCAAAAGCTTTCAAATCGCTTATAGAATGGGGGTTTGTGAAGGTGGTAACTAAGGCAAAAAACCAAAACTCCTGCAACATCATTTCGCTTGCGCAAAAAATGAGCAAGCAAGAGGACAGCAAGAGGACGGCGCTCGATAAATCTACTATGCAGAATGAATCCGCTTGCGTAAATTTTGCCCAAGCACGGGAACAGCAAGTACACAAGCAGATGCCCAAGCACGGGAACAGCACGGTTACAGGCACGGGAACTATTAATAAACAAGTAAACAAAGAAACAAGCAAACAATTAAAAGTGGGGGAAACCTCTAAAGAAAAGCCTGAAGACTTAGAGCTTCCTTTTTCTGATTTGAAGTTTCAAAACGCCTACCTAAACTGGATCAAGATGCGAAGAGAAAACAAACTAAGCATCAAGATACCGCACCTCAAACGATTACTTGCAAAACTAGCCACTTACAACACAGAATTTGCCTCAAGGCAGCTTGAATGTGCCGTTCTGAACGGCTGGAAAGGGTTGATATATCAAGACACCGATCAGAAATACCAACAATTTTTGAAAACTAAATCCTCTAAAAATCAAGAAGATAGCATATCAGATGCAATGAAAAAGTCTAGGGAAAAAATCTTCAAAGTGATGTCTGAGAGCGACGAAAACGACGACATCTATTCGATCATTTCAAAACTTACTGGATAATGGGAAGTAAATTATTTGAAGAGGCACTAGCTAAAATCCCCCAATCGTCTAAATTAAGAGCAAAAGCAGCGTTAGATCAGCTAGATATAGCGCATGAAGTTAGCGAAAATTCAAACTTGACGGGCGCAATTATCAACGCTATACGCTCTAAGCCATTTTCAGCCCTCTCAGCGAACGAACGCATTCAAGGGCTATCAGTGATAGTCGAAGCAACGATCTTGCGACTAGGGCAGAAAAGAATTGATTCTGATAGACTCTCTGCTATGATCGTTATCTGCGCAAAAGACTTGGCGAATCATTATCCTGTCTACTCGATGCAAGATATTGAAATTGCATGTGAGCTTATTTGTAGCAAAAAGCTTGAAATTAAGCAGGATGTGCTGTTCTTTTCTCCATCGAACCTAATCTACTGGCTGAAATGCTATGTAGAGCAGAAGAGAACGAAGGTGTACGCTGCGCTACAAAAGCAGAAGGAAGAGGAAGAAGCAAAAAAGAATAAACTTACAGAAGACGAACAAAGGGTGCTTTTCGAGCATCATAGGAATAAGCACCTCCAGGCAATCAAGGCCAACGGTGGCGAGTGGGTTCAGTGGGGTGATGGAGATGCGATGTGCTTGCATTATTTTGAACGTTTTAGGGGGCAAATCGCAAACATACGGATGTGGGAAGAGCTACAGGAGGTAGCACCTAAGATGCTAAAACGGTTTGAGATGGACTCGAAGGTGAGGCGAGAGAAAAGAAGGGAGTACGCACAGCTTATAGAGTTCTGGACGCTCTTTGAAGGGCAGGATATTGACGTGAAGCAACTTAACGAGAGCCTGAAAAACAATGCCTTGTGGGTTATTATTCAAAACGAGGCTAAAAAAGAATGTGTAAGAGCTTTACTTTTGAAAGTTGTGGAGGTATTGGGAGAAAAGACGCCTGCTTAATGACTGTAGAGTACGAATATGAGGAGCTACAACACAAGGTGATGTGTATTGAGGGAGTGATTAGAAGGTTGCCTAGTTGCGTGCTGCTAGTGGAGGCTAGCTATCACATTTTCCTGCGTAGGCATCTGAAGAGAAGCGGTGTAACAGCCTCTGTATACGAGACGATTACACCACTGGATGATGGGTTTTTGGTGCTATTCAAATAGGTTCATAAATTTACTGTATTCCACCTCAAAATATTTGTCTTCAAGTTCGTTTTCTTTTTTGTATCTTGATACATAATAGGATTTTAGAGGTCTAAACCTAATTACATCCTTTCCATCGACATTTTGAGCGCTTACCCAATAGCCAAACCGACTTGCATACCTACTATCTTCCTCTTCTTCAATATCACTTTTTATCCTTGATAAGATATTGGTTTCATTATAGGCTTTTGTTCCTCCTAGCGTACTAAATCTATCGCTAAAGTCACCATACTTTTCTGACCTTATACAAATAGGTTCATTTGTTTTTTTTGAAAGCTCACTCAACCAACCTTTTAAACTGTCTTCGTTTAGGATAATCCACTCAGACTTTGTGATTGCGTTCCAATCTTTCTGAATTTTAGGGTATTTATAGTATCCAGCAGCCTTTTCCTGTACTAATACAGTGTGTGTTTGTCCTTCATGTTCTACTTTCCATACTTGTATCCACTTGAAGTTTTCAAGAAAACTAGCAAAAGCAGGCCGTGCCGCTTCATTGTGAATAATATTTTGATTTGATACCCACTGACCAGAGGTTTTATTTTTTGCCCATCCCGTGGCTTCGGTAAGCTTGGTGCTTTTTGACTGAATAGTTGCTTTCGCTTCGTTTGTTCTGCTTTGACTGTAACTAACGCCTTGACTTAATAGTACTGCGATCAATAGTGTAGCTATGTATTTCATATGAGTGATAGTTTGATTTTCTGCAAAAGTGCTAAAAGCCTGATACAAAAGCAAGTGTAAATATTTTTCTAAAATATTATTAAGATTTATTTCTTATTTAAGATTTATTTCTTAAATTTGTATCAAACAAAACGATAAAAAAATGACAACCCCAATTCAGAACACTAACTTAGATGACCACTCTCTTGAGAGCATCCCAGCTATCAACTCCTACGCAGACATCGTAGCGATCAGCGAGCAACTCAAAGACTTGAACATCCAACAGCGCAATGCTATGAAGGAAGTACTTGTATTCGACATGATCAACGGCCGAGTACACTATCCAGAATTCTTGACTAACTACGGCTACAACTGCTACCTCTTAAGACTTCGCCAAGCCCTTGAGAGTGGCGATGTGAAAGACTTTGTACGGTCTATCCTAGACTACCAAAATGAAAAAATGGTGAAGGACCAGGTGTTACGCCCAGTACGTGGCGGTGGCTTCGAGAAAACGCCCCTAGAGCCCCACGAAGTAGAGCAACGCCTTCTTACAGTGATCGTGCTGTACTACGTGCGTGCGCGTCATATGATCGAAACCAAGAAGCAGGGCGGATACAAGACCCTAACAGTAGAAAATGTATGTGGAACCGAGGATTCTCCTTATAACCCCTATTCATCATGCTAAGCCCACTAACTACAGAGCAAATGGAAGCACTACAGGAGGCAGATAGCTTCCTCTACTGCTACGAAGTTACAAGCGACGTTACAGCCGAGAAAGCGAAGCATTCACTTAGAGCAATTGTGAACGCAGGTCTTCTACACGACGAGGAGTGTAGCAAGATATACAAGCACAATGTGGAGCAGCTAATAAAATATTACAAACTAGAAAAATATTAGAAAGATGGGATGCGACATTCATATGTTTACGGAGCGAAAATTCAAGCTTTGTCATGATGGTGAAGAAAAGTGGATCAATATTGACCGCTTTAAACTGAACGGGCGCTACAAATACTACGACGATGGTAGCGAAGAAAGGCAGTTTGAGGTTGTACCGATTTACGATGATAGGGATTACAGGTTGTTCACCATGCTTGCTGGCGTTAGAAACTATCATGATGACCCCGTTATTTCAAACCCCAAAGGATTTCCGTTTGATTGCAGCGATTTCGTCAATGAAGAAAAAGAAAATTGGGAAGGAGATGGGCACTCACACAGTTACCTCACACTCAAAGAACTAAAGGATTTTAGGAGTAAAGCAGCCAAATACGTAGGGTTTATGATGCCTGAAGATGTATTAAGGGATTTGATTTATCGCCTTGAAACGGGTTTGATTGAGCGACTCGAGAAGCGCACTAGGGATGAATTTTGGCTTCTTGAGAATGAAGATACTACAGAATACGATGATAAAGTTAGAATCGTATTTTGGTTCGACAACTAAGCTATTACAACTATGAATCAATTGACAGAAGAACAAAAGCAAGACCTTTTCATTAAGGCATCAGGTGTACTACTCACCCTTATGATCGCCATTCAGCACACTAACTACTTCAACTTGCATAACAGGCAGGTCGAAACAGATATGACTAAGATAGCCAAGAGCAAAGAGATTGAGCTATTCGAGGAGCACGCAGGTGAGTACAAGGGCTTACAGCGTGAAGTAATGACAAAGGCTGCCTTCTACTTCAGAAGCGCTTACGCGAGGATGCAGAGAATGTACAACTATAGAGAAAATTAACAGAGCGTTAGCTCACGAACACTATAACCACAGCGATAGCTGATTATAACTATGAAATTCCAGAACACACACAGCAAAAGTATTAATGTCTACACCAAGTCCCAAGAAACTATCGAAAGCCTACAAAAAAGCCTCGATAGAGACAAAACAATAGCGAAGTCCATTGCGCTCGCTACTAATCGCATAGACAGACTTTTAGACGACTTAGCAGAGTGGAGAGAGGCAAGAGAGAATCTTAACAAGAATAAGTCTAGCGTGTCTGCTCTAATAGAGAGACTTGAGGCGGATATAGCGAGAAGGAAAGAAGAGGAAGAAAGACAAAAAGCATTGAAATAGATTAGCATATGAACATCAAGACCCTAGAGCAAGAAGAAAAGTTCGAGACCATCACCGACAGGTTGAAAGATCTTGGGATGAGCAAGGAGAAGGCGTTGCAAGAAATGGCCTTCGCCATTGAACTGGCCAAGTCCAACAAGCAGCTTTCTAACTGTAGTGCGGTTGATATATTCAACTGCATTATAGAGCTGGCGAGCTTAGGGCTTAGTCTTAATCCAGCGAAGAGACTGTGTTACCTAGTGCCCTTCTATGATAGGCACAGGAAGGAAAGTGTGCCTAAGCTAATGCCCTCCTATATGGGTCTTGAAAAGATACTTACCGACAGCAAGGCGGTACAGCATATCGCTTGTCACGTGGTGTGGGAAGGGGATGAGATCGAAATGGACTTAGCAGACGAGCAGCAGCCGATTAAGAGGCATACACCCTACATCACCATAGGGCAGCAGAAGGGTAGCCTTGTAATGGTCTACAGCGTAGCGACCCTTGCAAGTGGTGTGAAGATCGTCGAGTATATGAGCAGGGAAGAAATAGATCACATCCGAGATACTTACTCGAAAAGCAAAGACGTGTGGAAGGCTAGCTATACGGAGATGGCACGTAAGACGGTAATCAAGCGGCATACAAAGCACTTGCCCAAGAGTCTGTACACCGAGCGTGTGTACAAGGCGATAGACCTAGACAACCAGGTCACGGGGCAAGTAGAGGTGGGATACAAGAAGCTTGGGTATTTGGAGAAGCTATTAGGCACTAGCGGGTTTGATCCAGAGAAGAAGGCACGGTTGGAGAGGGAGATAGCAGATATACAATACGATTTCGAGTACAAAGGGATGCTTCATTACTTGCAAGATAATCAGGTAGAGAGCGATAAGGATAAGTTTGAGAGGATGATTAAGGATGAATAATTACACTGTGATTGCATAAGACATAGTGTTCAAGTCGGGGTTTGGTTTATCTTGTTGTTTGACCCTATCGGCTCCGATACTATACACCTCGCTTGTTCTGCGGGTGGGGTGTATGTTTTTTTGGAAATGTAACTTAATACAGATATGACTATAGATCAGCAGATTGAAGAACTAGAAAGAGAGCTACAGATGAGGCAAAAAGTATATCCTAACTGGGTGGACTGGAATAGGATAGATAGGGCTGTGGCGGACTACAGGCTAGAGGTGCTTGAGGCTTGTATCAAGACGCTCAAGAAGTTAAGAGAGGATAAGTTTGGAAGGCAAACTGAATTATTTAAAAGGAGATGAGAAAGATAATAATTGAGAATTTCACACATCTGTCTAATAGGTACATATTGATAAAAGCATTAGACTTACTAGATAACGAACCAAAGTTCGTGATCTTGCAAAAGAATAGCGATACAATAGGAGATGCAATGGACACTCCAGAGCAAGAATGGATGCCTATGTATAGTATGGATATACACACAGATTCAGATGTCATTTCCGCAAAAGCGCTAGACATGAAGGCGCACGATCAATTATTAATAACATTCAAATATAATGAAAAGAATCCAAAGAAAACGTAGCAAAGGCTGGCGCATGCCAGAGAATACCGTCTACGTCGGCAGAGGTAGCAAGTGGGGCAATATTTATAAGGTGGTTAATGTAAACGTAGCTGGGGTTGCGCCACGTTGGCAATTGTACAACACAGTGCATAAGACTTATTTTGGCGAATACTTTACCAAAGAGCAAGCTATATGGGATTCTATCCATCTTTACAGATATTACTTAATAGACAAGCTTGTCTTAACAGACCTTAATTTGGCTGGTCTAAAAGGCAAAGACCTAGCTTGCTGGTGCGCACTCGACAAGCCCTGTCACGCTGATGTATTAATCAAGCTTGTCAATAAACTATACGATAATGCTACTTAGAAAACTGAAATACAAGAACGACGCTGAGTTTCAAGACTCGTTTAAGAAAGGATCGAAGATACTATGCAAGAAGACAGAGAAGAAAAAGAAGCAACAGACGAAGAAATCAGATCGCTGGTGATTACGATAGTGACGCTCTGGGTGATCGTACCATTGCGTTCGTTACTCTTCTTCTGCTTGCGATATTGTACGACAAGTGGCTACTGGCGGTGGTGGGGTTGCTCGTAGTTGTTAAGGGCGCTATGGTGGCGCTCAGAAAAGGATTTCAAAACTTGGATTGATTATGCTAACAATAACTAACGAAGATAATATGAGCCTTATGTCTCGCTATCCAGATCAGCATTTCGATCTTGCTTTAGTAGATCCGCCTTATGGCATCGGACAGGACTGGAAGAAGCATAGAGGTGGTAGCTTCAGGCGTTTAGAGACTCAATATCAGAACACTGATATTCCGTCTGAAGAGTACTTTTCTGAGCTGTTCCGTGTAAGCAAGAATCAAATTATCTGGGGTGGAAATTATTTCACGGAGCATCTGCCACCTACAAACGCTTGGATTGTGTGGAACAAGTTGAAGAACGCGCATATACAATCGATGGGAGAGATGGCGTGGACATCCTTCAGTCGTACACTAAGAATATACGATTTGGTCTGGGATGGCTACAAGAAGTGTGAACAGATACGGCCGTGGCATCCACATCAAAAGCCTATACGCTTGTATGCTTGGCTACTAAGTGAGTACGCTACTGCAGGCGATAAGATATTAGATACACACTTGGGCAGTGGAACTATAGCTATTGCCTGCAGCGACATGGGCTATGATCTTACAGCGTGCGAGGAGAACACGCCTTTCTACGAGGAGGCTATGAAGCAGATAGGATTACGGACAGCACAAATGAAGATAGAGCTATCGTAATGTGCCACTACCAAGACGAAAAAGCGCTAACCAAAAGCCATGAGCACTACACCAACGCTCGGCACTGGGCAAAAGCCATCCTTAGCCACGGGTGCAGTATAGAGCAGATGAGGAGACACACCCACAATCGTAGCTGGAGAAGAAGGCAGTGGGTCTGGTGGTACAGGAAGAAGGATTGGGAGGAAAGTATAAAAGAGAATAAAACAGTATGAAGCTAACAATAGTGCCGATATTTCAAGACGAGGCGAAAGCTTTTGTAGAGCAGCATCATCGTCATCATAAAGCGCCAGTAGGGAGCATATTTCAAATTGCTTGTGCGCTTGATGGAAAAATCGTAGGAGTAGTTATAGTTGGGCGCCCTGTTGCTAGACACCTTCAAGATGGCTATACAGCAGAAGTTACAAGGCTTTGCACAGATGGAACTAAAAACGCTTGCTCAAAACTGTATTCTGCTGCTTGGAGGGTTGCAAAGAATTTGGGGTACAAGAAATTAGTGACTTATATACTTGAATCGGAAACAGGCGTATCGCTTAAAGCATCAGGTTGGAAAGAAATAGGCAAGGCGGGTGGACTTAGTTGGAATGTACCAAGCCGCCCTAGGGTGGACAAGTCGCCAAAACAATACAAAATTAGATTTGAAAAGGAAATTAACTAACGTATAGAAATATGGATGAGACAAGAGAAAAACTAAAGCGGCAGATGGCAGAAGTATATATAGAGATGGAAACTCTTAGAAGCCTAATTAAAAACCTGAATCATTCCCACCTTAAAGATCGGTTTCTTGAGGCAACTTGTGAGTATTTGGACTTAAAAAAGAAACTTAGGGAGTAAAATGAAAAGCATTAGCCGACAGAAGGTTGGTTAATTATGATATAAGTATATTAGTACACACAGCCCTAGTCCGCTGGGTTGGGGCTGTTTTTTGAATTGAAACTAAATAGGAAACATGACAAAATTACAAACACAAGTGGCTGTTTTCAATGAAACCTACGGTGTAGGTGACAAAATAGAGGTGTGGCGAATCGTAGGCGAAGAAACATTTATTGATGAAATAAGTCACGTAGCTACGATTCTCAACGGTCACACGGCGGTCGTTTGGCTCAAAGAAAAAGGAAGCTATGATATATCGTTTGTGAAATCGCTGGTAGAGGTAGCTGACGATATAGATTGTAGGCATACTCATGAGATAGTTTGTCCTCATTGCGGTGAACAAGAGAGAATAGTTGGGAATTTGGTGATGATGGAGAACACGAATGTTACGAATGTGGAGGCAAGTTTATTTATGAAAGGGATGTAGAAGTTACTTATTGTACGTGGAAAATTGAAGAATAAATCATGGGATTCAAAAATATACTATCAAGAAGTGACGCAGTATATAAGTTGGAGTGCGCAGGCATTGATACTTATGAAGATGACTGCTTAGAGAGGCTCGGGGATTTGCTAGAAGAACACTTAGCAGAAGATAGATTTGAAGAGTATCGAGTCTATGAGGATGACGATGAGTTTTTTTACAAGCTACACTGGGGTCATTTCTGTTGTTCGGCTTGTGGATACGAAGAAGCAAAGGTGCTTGAATCCGAATACGAAGGATACCTTGATAATGAGCTAGTAGCCTGCATAAATTGCGGGAAGGAGCATCAGATGTACGACGGGAGACATCTTAACAATCACATAAAAACACGTATTTACGAGCAGACAAGGCATAATCTTGACGGCTCGGTCACATGAAAGGCATATAAGATGAATGGATTTATAATAAAAACAATACTATTAGTAATAGTTCAATTGGCTTTCAAGGCTTGCATAGTTTTTTTCGGTTTAGAATCGTCAATCATTATGCTTTTTATTGTAATGCACTATTTGTTTAGATTAATAGACGAAATGCAAGAAAATGACACAATCTAAGTATAGAATAGATGAAGTGGGATTGTATCAACCTGATTTTATTGACTCGTTTTATAATCTATTTTTGAAAAATAGGTTTTGTGAATTTTATGATTTTGGTAAAAAAAGAACTGTTAAGGATAAACGGGGAAGACGCTATGAATTTACCTATTATTTTTTTACAAAGCCAATGAGCCACCAATACGCTAGAGAAACAATTGGACTATTATTTGAAAAAATTGGGATAAAAGTGTCTGTAGAGCTTTTGCATGCTTTTCAATTTGGAGATTTAGTTGAGACAATACGCAGGTATGTAGTATCTTTTTCAATAATTGGTTATTTCAATGAGGTAATTCTTATAAAAGAAAAAGACTTAAAGCACATCTCAAAGCTTATTTTTTCTGATAACATCGAATCCGTAAATTTGGGGTTGATCCTCCTAAACACGCTTATAAAAGACTCGAAAATAGATAGTGAGATATGACACAACAAGAAATACAACAAGTATTCGAGCTGATGGCCTCAGATGACCCAACTAACAAAATGGTAGCTTGGAATTTAGTTGACTTTGAGGATGAAATATTTTTTCGGTCAAGTGCTAATGATGTTGCAGAGTTTTTTCAGGATTTTTTTGGTAAGTTTCTTGACCCGTTTTATATAGAAATTGTAGAAGTTGATTTTGACGAAGATGAAAATGGATATTATAAAACAGCATACAGACTTTATGTCACTCACAAGGCGTGGAAAGAGCAAAAACTATGCATGAAATTTGATTACCAAGGCGCTCTGCTACAAAAAATAAAGCATAAGCCCGATAGTATTTTACACTATATTTTGAATAAAATTTTATGGTATTCTGTTGGGCAAATTGCAAAAGAATACAACCTAAGTGAAGGTCAATAGCTCCTACAATCCCATCCTAATCGGACTAATCTTATGGGCCATCCCCAAAATAAACCCTCCAATCAGCACACTACGCCTTGCAGCAGGCCAGCGCTGTTTCCTGTTCAGTTCTTTCTTGAGGTATAATGTCTTATCGTCGTGATAGTCAAGCTTCTTGAACCGATACAAGGGCGCACCGTTGATGTGTTCAGGGGTGGGTTGTCCGTGTCTTAGGGTGTCGCTAGAGCCTATTGCTGGTGGAATGTACTGCCCACATAGAACAGTACTCACCAGCGTAAATAAAATGCATAGTATTAACTTCATCTGCTGCCTATTGCTACACCTACAACAAGTGCCACACCTGTAGCGACTTTCCAGAACGTACCGCCTCTCCTTCTCTTTTTCCTTTCTGCTTCTAAGTCTACGAACAGCTCTTCGGTCATCCTGCGCTTTCTCACTACCTCGTAGGAGAGTACATCTCTTTGTGTTTCAAGATTGAAAATACGCTCTTGCTGCATCTTAATAAGCGAGTCAGCAGTTTGCAACTGCACTTCTAGCACATAAGCAGCATCAAGGCACGTGAACAGCAAGCTATCTGCCTTCTGTCTGCTTATCATCTCTGTGCCTTGTGCGTAGCTCACGCAAAATGCGCATAGCAGAATCAGCACTAATACTATTCGTTTCATATCTTTCTTCTATTTCCCTTATAATCCTTAAGTTTTTTTCATCTATTTTTTTAAGCGTATCCAAAATACTATCTGTCCTTGCCTGCTCTACTTTCTCCTTTTCTCTCCTTTCTTCTATATCGCCTTGATCCGAAGCAATTAAGAGCATTACTATACCCCATAGAACAAGCCCAAATAGCACCAGCGCCACCAGCTTTTCCCTTGCATCTATTCTATTATCATATTGTGCCATCAATACCTCCTTTGTTAAGCTGCTGCATTTGGTTGTGTTGGTTTTTAAGCTGACAAACCCCGTTTGGGTAATGACAAGCGTTTGTAGGTGGTTCGTAGGCGTGCTTTTTGCCGTTACGACCGAAAAAGTTCACCACCCTTTCTAGCACCACATCGCTAAGTCGAAACGATCCAAACGGAGCGATTAAGCACAGAGCAGCTAGGAAATACCTATGAAACTGGTTGAACTTCCATTCGCTCTTAGGCATAGATTCTAAGTACATCATAGTCAAGTATGCCGCGAATACAAGGAACGACAGCAAGCGTATATACCACTTGTGGTACCGATGCACCTTGGTAACTACTTCTTTAGTCTTCGTTTTCGGTTTTTCCATCTATTGTCCTGCGTTATATTGCTTGCAACTTGCTCTATATTGTCTGCTTCTCGCTCTATAATCTCATACTTTTCCTTATCCGTAAATAGGCCATCAGACTTAGCCACCCCCTTAATCGTTGCGGTACTATGGCGTATCTTGTGCTGTATATTGTAGCTAATAATTGTCGCTAGATGAAACACTAACACCCCACCAAGAAAGAAGAGGATAATAAGCAGTAGGTACTCCTCGTGAATCCGTGGCTGATCTCTGAAGGGTAGCTTCTTAATACCCTTGTAGAGATAGAAAAAGCATAATCCACCCGCAAGGAGCCGTAAACTATTTTTCTTATCGAACAAGAGAAATAGCCCTAAGCACGTGACCGCTGGTGAAAAGCTATGGGTAGCGAGGTACAGAAAGTAGAACATTGTGTGATAATACCTTACCTCGATCTCTAGTACGTAGTGTGGTAAGATGTCGTGAAGATTATGCACAACAATAGCAAGCAGGCAGAAAAAAACGCCTACTGCCTTTTGTCTGTTTGCTGTGAGCCACCTTATTACTACTGTACTACTTTCTGCTAACCTCATATTTTTTGAGCGAAACGCTTAACTTTCCAAATCTTCGCCTTTTGCTAGTTGATCCATTGCTTTTTTCCTTTCTTCTGGTTCTAGCAATTCTAGTATTTTAAGCGCGTCTTGACGTGTCGCGCTCCTTAGACAACCAGGCCAATTGAATCCGCCAGGGAAACAAGATAGCGGCGGGTCTTCTCGAAACTGCAAACCACTCAATACTCTATTCCATCCTTGCTTGAAACTTTTCCACATAATTTTTACTGTTTTAGTGATTACTGTTTAGATTTTGAAATTTACTTCCTTGTAATAATGAAAATCGCTACTTTCCAGAGAAAGCCCATAATCGCGAATATTACACCGAGTATGAGACTATTCTTCTGCTTTCGCTTTTTTCTTTTCTTTTTACCTTCTACATCAATTAGATGTAGATGCATTACCTTTAATTTTCTCTGAAGCAGTTGCATTTCATCTCTGTACTGCTTGACTTCTTTTTCTGTTATCATCTATTCTTAGTTAGCGTAACTGCGTTAGCGTAACTGCACTACAGCAAGCTACAGGTGTTTATTTTTTTCTAACTAAGACAAAAGCCTACCTTACGGCCTATATGGATCATCCCCCAATGATCCATCGGAATCTGCGTTATAAATGCGATCTTCGCCGAAGTATATTTTCTGTATCGACTCGCCTGCTGCGAGTCTGCGCCCAATTAGCGCACTAATTTCTAACCTTATCTGCTCTGCGCCGCGACTCACAAAGCTCACGTCTTGCTGTGTGAAGGGCGCCTCGAAACTATCTGCTGTCACGTACACAAACGCGTCGTTTTCTTCGTCTAGCTTGTAGCGACTTATAGAAAGCACTAAGCTATATTGTACTCCTTCGCTGCTATAGAATTTCTTAAGTTTGCCTTCTTGCATTTGATCAACTACGAAGTATTGATAGCCCAGCTCTTCGACGGTTTCTAGCATCTTTCTATACTCAGTGCTTGATTCCTTGTTTGCGTAGGCAGATGTATAATCCTGTGTAGGCATATACACGCCCTTTTGTTTGTGCTGCCATACACAAGAAATCCTTCTGAAAGGCTGTTTTCCATTAATCGCAAAGAAGATAAGAAAGCGTTGCGTATTGGTATTGCGCGCAATCCAGCTTACCTTCTGGTTGATGCGATTAATAAGGTTGATGTTTTCAAAGATCGTCTTGGCCAGCATCTCTAGCCGTATTTCTTCTATTTCCTTCTGTACCTTCAGCGATTCTAGTTGCTTTCTTCTAAGCAGCTCTATGCGCCTGTCTTTTCGCTTGTTGCGAAAGTAGAGCAGCACACTTAGCACTACACTACCACCAGAGATGAACCAGTCATACCTAGCGTATACCTCTGCAATTTCGCCTATCAGCCAAAGGGCTTGCTCATACCATATTTCATGCCACACCTCCTTTGTTGTTAAGTCCTATTTTGTATAGTCTTCTAAGGTTTTAAGCATTGCTATCAACGCTTTTTGGGGCGATACATCCGTTTTATCCTGTCGAAATGAGCAGTGTGTGTATAGTCCCTCCTCGCCATCTAAGGCCTTTCTAGACACTTCCCAGAGGTCATCGTGATTATAGGCAACTGGTATGTTGAATCGCATAGCGTTCAGCAGTATCCAATACTTCAGCGATTCTATTTCGGCATCTGTGTACTTTTCGTAATACTTAATGCCTCGGAAGTTGACCTCTTCAACCTTTTCCTTGGGCAGCTCTACATCTGCCCAGCTATACACCCTACCATTTTTTTCTGTAAGTGCACCCCAATTGCACAGCTCTACGCCTACGCTACGTTGCTCAAGATGCTGCACATTCACACCAATATGATACGCCCAGTATTCTTCATTGTAGCCTCTGTATACCTTTCCATCGTCGTTAATACCAATTGCGGTGGCTACCCTTCCTCTATTATCGTTCTGCCACATCCCAAACATCCCACGCGCATTGTCCCAGCCTGCGGAGTGATGCAGCACAATCTGATATTTGACGTGACGACTTGGAACAAAATCAGAAAATCTGAGCTCTACAGGCTTCAGGAACGCTTTGTATAGCGCAGGATAGGTTTGTATCTCGCCTATAATACCGTCTGTAATTAACCCTTCATCTGCTTGAAATTCTCTTACCTCTCTATATCCAAGAGTTTCAAGCAGGTTGCTTGCAATATTTTTCTGTGCTGTACTCCAATTTTTCATAGCGTTTTTTCTTATATATTCTTTATATATCCTCGTTTATAGGGAAATCTTCTGGGTGCCTAAGCGTCTCTACCTTATGAAGGCCTATGTTCTTGAAGAGCATCGGAAACTCTTTGATAGCGTTGAGGTCTATGACCCACCTGCCTTTTGCATCTTGAATAGGCGAGAAGACGTTTCGACCGTTCTTGTAGCCCGCCTTTTTGATAAGCTCCTCTGTCAATATTATATAGTCTCTTTCCATATCTATCTATTGCATCTATACGATCTATTATACCTCCCTCCCTAACGCAGTTTGAAATGCTTGAACGGCCGTATATTCTGCTGCAATCTGGGCATCTGTGTAGCCTGCTGCGAACTCGGCGAAAGCCATTGTATTGACCAAGAAATTCCTCTTATCTCCTCCTATATTGAAGCCGCCTAGTATTGCCTCGAAGCTATTAAGCCCCGAGGCTGCCTCGCTTACTATCTCGAGTATTACACCGTTTTTGACCACCTTGTATTCTTGTCCCGATCCTGCGAGCCTACTAGCGCCGCTATAGCCTCTTGCGTCCAGCATCGGCGAATACAAATTCGTAATATTGCTACTGCATCTTGTCCGAAAAGTATCATCATTATTGCGCGCGATGAAGTAGAGCGATCTTACGTTAGATAGGTCTGCACTACCTAGGGTCGCACTACCTAGTGTGTTATCGTTTTCTAGCAAGTAAGACCAAATAGACACGTCGTTTCCAATAAGGTCGTTTGCAGGAATTATCCCAGTATCTGCCCATTGTGTACCCGTGAACTGCACACCGCTTGCCGAGTGACCAGGCGATCCATTGAAGACTAGCTGGAACTTGAAAGCATTCTTCAAGTTCAGACTATGCCAAGCTGATGTGCTGCCCACAAAAGGGTATATTGCCGCTGCTTTCTCCCATGTCCCGTTCGCTTTCTTTGCTTGTACGAGGGTATCTAGCGCATCAATTTCTGCTTGCGAGAGATCAGGCGCACCTAGTCGCTTGCCGCGCTCTAAGAATGATTCTAGCTCGGTGAATATGCCCTGATCTATCATTTGTCCATACCACATATCAGTCTATTGATTAGAAGTAGAATTTTAAGGTGGCAAAGAAAGTATCTCTAATACGCTTGAACACAATAATGTACACGCTATCCTGTTCGAGTGTAAGCGTGCGGTTTTGTGCGTCCCATTCGGGCGTGTTGAATACAATCGAGTTGGGCATTGTGATTACAGTTCCACCTGTGCTTGTGGCAATATATATTGTAATCTCAGAAAGCGGCTTCACGTTCGTGAACTCGAATGTTCTACTGGCTGTGAATACGGCATGCTCGAAAGTGCGCTTGTTGGCATTGGCGCAATCAAACGTGGTTGTACCTGCTTGCGTGGCGTTGTCGATTTCAACGAATTGCTCTTCTTCTACTTCTACGCCGCCACCTCCCGTGGATTCACTTTCTATTCTATAGTCTGCTATCCAAGCAAACGTAGGGTCGCCTTGATTGTCTTCGTCTACTCTTGCGTAGCGCAGAATAAGGCTCTCTAATGTACCGTTATTTCCAAGTGTAAGCGTGCCTGTGTCATCATCGTACCTACTACCACCCGCCACAAAAGTAGCGAACTGAGAAAGCACACAGGTAGTGCCGTTCGGCGTGGTGCCTGTAATGTTGAAATGCACTAGCACCTCTGCGTTTTCTGTAGCATTAGTAAATTCAAATGAAGCAATAGAGGCACTATCATCATTAAGGTTGATATAGACAACCTTTTTGCTCGTGTCTAGAAGGTCAATTAATACTGCTTCGTCTTCTTGTGTTACCTCAATGTATTCTGTTACAATACGATTGTATACACCTTTTCTGCTTGCACGGAAAAGCTCTATATCTTCTTCGCTAGCTGATCCGAATGACATCCAAACTCGAAACAGGTCATCTATCATTCTTAGAGAAGTGGCCTGAATGTTTCCCTCTTGCCCTTTTTCTATGCTAACCCTATAGCCATCGCTTACTGTTTCTGTTGTAGCCTGATCGTAATTAACACCGTTTTCTGCTTGCCTTACGTAGTTTCTTACACCGCCCTCTACAAACTGCAAGATTGAGTTAGCGTCTACTCCGTAGCTTGCGTTGTTCTCAATTTGCGTGTTGCCGCTTCGGAAAAGTAAGCTATTGCCGAAATTAGTAAGCAGCTCTCTATGCTTTGCTCCCTGCGTCCTATTCGTGTCTGTGCCACCATTGTCCTTAATCGTCTCAACAACGGCATCTATAAAATCTTGTACAAGTCTAAAGTAACTCATCTTCTTCTGCTTATGTTGAAATCAAACTGGCGTCGGTATTCTGGCTTAGGACGCACCGCAATGATGCGAG
The DNA here is from genome assembly GCA_937911505.1 of uncultured Cytophagales bacterium. Taxonomy (GTDB): domain Bacteria; phylum Bacteroidota; class Bacteroidia; order Cytophagales; family Thermonemataceae; genus CALEMF01. Next base: position 12,621 of record CALEMF010000016.1, on the reverse strand, counting down.
GCTGATGATCAAGATCGTTTTCTTGGATTGAATCAGCGAAAAACTTGTAAGTCTGCTTGTTCTCGATTAAGTAATGCACGAGCCTTTCCTTATACTCGTCTCGGTTCTGCTCATTGGCGTTGATATAAGCGCCCATCTTCATATTACTAGGTCGTTGCGACTGCTCTAGTATCTTTTCTACTGTACCTGAATTCGTGTCGTGCAAGGCATTGGAGCCGAGGTAGCGGACATACGAAGCAAAGACTAGAAAGGCACGAAAAAACGGCTTACTACATAGCTCTTCGTACCTTGCCTCTAGTCCTCTGTACACTAATCCACTTTCTGCATACACCAAGCTAGTTGTTTCCTCATCAATCGTGAAATTAGTTGTATCTATAATGTCTGCGATGCGGTATCTCTTGTTATTGAGCGTCTCAACTGTGCCTGTAAGACCTGAAAGCTCTACAAAATCACCTACGTTGTAGCCGTGTGGCTGCTTGGTCTCAATCTGAGTAGTCGCTTCAACCGTGATCGCCTCAATTTCATAAGAAAGCGAGAAGAGTTTCATCATTTCTTCATACTCTTCATCGCCTAGAACGGCTCTCAACTCAATATCTTGCGACTGAAAGATGTATACATTGAGCTTTTCTAGCTTAGTATTGCTAGAAATACGCAAGTAGTTATCGAAATCGCTACGATTAATTAAGAGAGGTTGCAGCATGAGGAATCATTTTGTTTTCTGATGGAATTTCTTGCTTTTCGCCTTCTTCTAGCTCCTCAAATTCAACTTCTTCTCCGATTTGTGGTGTAGGCTCCTCTACAAATCCTTTTAGACTTAGGTTTTTAATCTTGATTTTGTCGGGCCTTTTTATTTCTTCAGGCAATTTCATATGACTTACCAGTTCAGTTAGCACCCTTTCTATCATCTGTTGTGGACGGTTGATAACCATGCGCTGCGTGAAAGCGATTGCCTCCTCAATTTCTTGTGTAGAGCCTAACTTTCCAGCCGTGGGTATACCATACAGCACCTGCGGTATCTGAAATATCTTCATAATCGTTTCAGATGCGCTACGCTCTGCGTATTCATATAGCTTACTCAATTCTGGATGAGAAATCGGCTGTACCAATGGCGCACTTTCCTTGTTGCGAGCGAAAGTTATCATTGTTTGTGAACCTTCTTCGCCCATAAATTCTTGTGTCTCTTCGATTATCTTGCCTTTCTCCTTGTCGGTAAGCGGAGCCGTGCTGAAATGGGTGATGTGTAGCTTACCCGTGAAGCCACCTGTAATGTCATTGCGCTTGCGGTGCTTAACCTCTGCCTCGGCAATTGCATCTTCCATAGCAGAAAACCACTGAGGCTTAGGATAGAAGCGACCACTAGCCTTAGATTTGTACACATAGGCAATGTAGCCAGGATGGTTTGAAATTGTACCCACTTCTGCTAACTCCTTGTGAAACTGCTTGACATCTCTGTGATAGGCATAGTACTCTTTCACTATAGACTTGTCTTTGAAGTCTTTCGGGGCGTAATCCCTTTCCTCGTACCTCCTTATTAGATAGTATTTGTCTACATTACCTTGGTCATCTTCGCTACCCTTCCTAATCTGCTCGAAAGGCATACACTTAATACCTACAATTTCAAATGCACCATTTACTTGTACGTGAACGACGAAGGAGCTGAAGGCAGGCACTTCATTAGTAATGTCCTCCAACAGGTCTTCAATCGTTTGACTATCGTTGATTTTGTATTCAAGAAATGCCTTGCTTGCGTCGATGCCGTCACCATACAAGAACTTGCTCGTAAGCTCTACACCTTGCTGCAAGGTAGGTGAAGAGTTAATTAGATCAACTAAGTTTTGAGGGAAGGTATTGCTATCGCCATAAGGGACATAGTGCATCTCAGACGCTCGCTTTTCTCCCTTCGTGTACGCAAGAAACTTACTGATCTTGCTTTCAACGTGGTAAGAAAGCGTCTTAAATGCGTTGCTACGCCTGTTTCTATTGCCCTTTTGTCTACTCATATAGCGATTACTACAATATTAGAGTTACTACTTCTTGCCTTTGAGTTTGAAGGCGTGCTTGAATTGAGGCGCTACCTTAATCATCTTCTCTACAATCGCATCAGTAAGGTTATCATCATTATAGACCATACTTCCATACACCACATTGCGATGTGCTTTATACTGCTTCGTCCATTCGTACTTTTTCAAGCCTTTTAACTCCTTTTCCTTCGCCTCCTTCTTGTTTTCTTGAGGCTCATTGTCTGCTTCTGGCTCTTGGGTTTCATCAGCCTTTTTAATAGATTCGATCTGCGCTTTCACTTGCTCGATCTCCTTTTCCTTAGCCTCTTTCTTGTCCTTGGGGGCTTGCTTCAACTCGTTTTCAAGTTGCTTTAGCCTGTTTTCTAGTCCTTTAAGTTCTTTACTCATTTCAATTTTGGGTTACGTGGTTGGTGCTACGGCTTGTCCTGCAACTAGGAGCGATTCAAACAACGCTCTTGTTTGTGCAGGATCGTATTCTAGCTCACCAGCATTGTCTACATAAATAGCAAGTTGTTTTTGCAGTTTACCTTCTTTAGCAGAGGTTAGGGTAACAGTGTAGGCGCCTGCGTTTTCTGCATTCGTATCTCTACTTACCGTTGCTTCTAGTCCGCTATCTTCGCCAGCAACGTAAAAACGCTGGTTGGACTCGTAGACAGCCACAAACTTACCTCTGAGCATCTGTTGTATGCGACCAAGCGCTACAGCGCCAAAGTTGGCTCCTAGGAATACAATAGTATGTGTGGCGATTTGGAAGATACCTTGTGTGGTTTCTTCTGTTGCACCAATACTATCGTTCTTTCCTTCAATCAAATGCGCCTTAATGTTCTCGCCATTGACAACACTAGAGTATACCATACCCTCATCGAAGTTGCTATCAAGCGTCTTGGTTGTATTGGCTCTCCATTCGTCGAAGTTATACAACGCCATCTTATCACCTGTGCCACCGAATGCGGTTTCGCACTGTATAGTGATGTCTCCTGTTAATCTTCTAATGCAACTCATTACGCGGCGGGTCTAATCATTACACATTCGTAAGGCTTCTTGACACCTGTAGTAGACTTGATGTCGGTCATTACGCGGTAGTTCTTGTTTCCAAGCGTAGCGTACATATCAAGAATTTGAAGGTTTTGATCTTCTCCCTCTCCGTCAATTGCATAGCTCAAGTTGTTCACGTAAGTACTAAGCATCGTGTTAGGTTGGAAATACTCCATCCACTCTACCTTACCCATAATCTTGTTGATGACATCTTGCATGAAAGCAGATGCACCGACTTGACTAGCTGCATTGATATAGATAGTATCCAATTGATCTTCTAAGTACGCAGGAGCGTATATTTTGAAGTCGTCACGCTTCTTGACTGCACGAGGAGTGCGAACCCAAAGGTTGTTGAGTACAGAAAGAAAGTTAGAGCTGTTGATATACTCAATGAGCCCACCAGAGGCGTAAGCCGTGAAAGCTGATGTGTCCAAGTCTACTACAGTAGTAGTAGCTGTCTTATCTACTACCTCAGCGCTTAGGCCATTGATTTCAACCATTCCCACAACACCTACAAAAGTTACCTGATCGCCTATATTCACGTTAGCGTTTTCACCTGACGCATGCGTAACAACTGCTTGGGCAGCTTGGGAAATGTCCGTGATTGTTATGCGACCGTTGTTGATCTGTAGCTTAACTGAGTTGCTGGCGGAAATCACTTGATTCAACAGCCCGGGATAAGCTTCAGGGAAAGTTGCCTCAGGGGTGTTTGCTTTTCCTGTCCAGATTAGCTTTTCGTGGGCTATTGCCATTTTTTCTGAGATGCGATTGAGCAACCAGTTGAACATCTCAGGGCTACCCTTGTAGTCGTTGAATGTGCCTGGCGCCATCTGCTCAGATTCCCACGTGGTACGCAGGCTCTCAAAACTCCACTTTTGGTTATACATGTACTTGACAGGTTCAAGCGTGTACTCATCATCGCTTGGATTACCCGCTTGCCCTACAAAGTCTTCGTTCCATGCTTGAAGCTCGATGTCGGTATCGGCTTCACGACGTGTTAATTTATTTTTCACGCCTGTGTCTACACTTACAAGGTTTCGATTCAACGTATCAGCACTTAATAAGAGTGCTGCAATAATCTCAGTCGGATCAAATTCGCCTGCAAATGTGTTTGTTGAAAATTGAAATGCACTCATTATTTAACTGATTTAATTAGTTCCATCTTTTTTGTTTTCCCGCCACGCATTTTAATGAAGCGTGCGGCTACTGTGCCTTCTTTGGCAGCGAAGCTGACTTGGATAGCCTTTGTCCTGCTCACCGAATCATTGCCCACTTGCACCTCGCCGCCACCCGTGGTAGCTGACGCAAGCACTTTTTGCATTTCCTTGAGTTGTGCTTTCAAGGCCGCAATTTCTTTGGCTTTTGCTTCCGCTTCGGCCTTTGTTTTTTCTTTCATTTCTTCTTCCTTTTTTTTGGATTCTGCGTTCGCCTCGGCATTGGCTTCTACGCTTGCGTTAGCTTCTGCGCTTGCGTTAGCCTCTGCTTGGGCTTGCGATTGGTCTTTAAGCGCTTTCAGCTCTGCTTTAAGCGCCTCAATTTCTTCGTCCTTGTCGTACTCTGCCTCTGCGGGTTCGCCTTGGGAAGTGATAGACTCAATGACGCCATCTAAAACGGTGATTGTGTAGTTCACACCGTCAACTGTGATGTTGTGATCTCCGTCGCGCGCATCGCTGCCATCAGGCAAGTAGACTCTTGCTTTCTCTGTAAGCTCGTCACCTTCGATGATGAGCTCTGTACCATCCTCTAAGGTAGCAGTGAGAGCCTTTGCATCGGATAGATCGAATGCTTCATTTTTGAGGTTGAAAATGTCAAAGACACGCTTCAAGAAGTGTCCTTTCACACCTTCCACCTTAATTTTTTCTTTGCTCATCTGTTTTTGGATTTTCGATGGGTTATAAAATGCAAGTGCCTTAACTTCCTTTTGGGCAAAGGCCTTGGCGGTAGTGGCTGCTTTTTCTATTATGTCTGTAGCGAATCCGAGCGATACGATTTCTTTTCCTAGAAATTCCTTTTCTACTTTCAAGTTGCTGCGAAGTTCTTCTTCGGAAAGGGAGGTGTACTGTAGATAGATGTCTAACAAGTCTCTTTCGACCTCACGCAAGTACAAGGATGCACCCTCTAGCTCTTCGGCATTACCTTCGACCACCCCGAACGGGTAATGAACCATAAATTTGGCATTGGGGGCTATTTCTCGCTTTGCTCCTGCTAAGAAAATAATAGTTGCGATAGACTTAGCATATCCGACCACACGAGTGATGACTTGTTGCGGGAAGTAGAGCAAGTAGTTATAGATCGCTATACCCTCTTCTACACTTCCCCCGTTGCTGTTAATCAGCACCGTTACAGGTTCTTCCTCGCTTTTGATCTGCTTAATGACACTTTGTAGCGTCACACCCTTTGCACCGTTTTCTGCTTCGGCTTGGGTAATAATTTGGTCTAATATGCGTACTATCTGCGCCATTTAGACGAAAAAACGCATAATGATTGTATATATCAACTAGTTTAAGTACCTTGGGTATCTATATAAGACACATATAGATATGAAAAAGGCAGAAAACAAAGTAAGCGTATTTTTGCGCGTTAAAGACAAGAAAAAATTAAAGGAACATTGCGAAGTGACGGGCAGGACTGAAAGCGGAGTGGTGAGTGAGATAGTGGCGCTGGTCAATGAAAAGAGACTCGTCTATCGGAATGGTGCATCATTTTTTCAGGATTGAGACATGACAGTAGAGCTAATCAATGTATTGAATTTTGCTACCCCATCAAGTGATGTTAGGGTAATTGTAAGACAAGAAGAAGGCGTTGTGTTTGATGAAATGATAAGCGAAGAGCGTATGGTAAAATTGTCAAGAGACATCAGACATAATACTTATTACGGTACTTTTACGTGGCATAACTTTGATGGTGACAAGCAAGCAGTAATTAATCGCTTCGGCATTGATATAGAGGAAAGCATTGCTAATGCAATAGCTAGACACATAAGAGAGTTACTACACAAAAACGATATGATATGAACGACAAGAAAAATCACAACCTTGCCAATCCAAGCCAAATAGTTGTAGTAGAAATGATTTTTGAAGATGCAAACCAAAATGAATTAGGCTCCTTGATGCTAAAAGAATCGCTAAGTGAACTTCCAGAAAAAGCACTTCCATTTTTCCCAATAAAGCTTTACTTTGATTGGTTTCAATCTCAAAAAGTGGTTCAATTAATTAAAGATTGTTACGCCTAACAAATATGGAAGAATATACTCCTTTATCTTACCTCGCAAATGTCTTTTATCTTAGCACTTGCAAACGTGAAGGTTGCGAGCCTGTTAGGTGGGGTGCTTTGAGTGATGATTTGAAGCAAATATTCTTAGAAAAATGTAAGAAGTTAGTAGATGAGTGGAAAGCGGATGAGCAAGCAAGCGACAGAGCAGTTTAATCAATAACTGCCCTTTCTTCAATCCTCACTAGCTTTGCATTATCCTCATTGAGCTGCGTAAGCGATAGAACAGGTGCAGGCATTTCCTGTACGGCATTACTTACTGCCTCTTCGGTTCGTGTCGTCTCCTCTGCTGCACTCACAAACTCCGATCCTACCACACCTCCGTCTACATAACCGCTCGTGGGTCTTATCTTCTCTACGTTCATTACACCGCCCATAAGAGAAACATCTTTTTGAGAGAATACTACCTCGTTAGCGTGAACAATGCCCTTAGGTTGGTACTTGGTGCCATCTCCTGTGTATCCTCCTACGCTTCCTGCCATACCGAATGTGCCAACAGGGCCGCCGTCCGCAAAGCTTACGTTTTTCATCTTACTAATGATAGCTGAGCCTCGTGCTACGGCTTCTGTAATCTTTATAATTCTTGTGATAGTGGCTAACGGTTCTGGGAAAGCAGAAGCATTGGTAGCAATGTTGGATAGTTCTTCCTGTAAGTTAAGTGCTACTTGGGCTACAGCTATGCTTTGCTCTGCTAAGAATAGCCCTTTTCCTATTGCGCTTTGCTCTCCTGCAATACTGGCTATAGCATTAAGGCTACTTGTGTAGGCATCAACACGGAGTTGTTCTAGTTCCCGTTCAGCTTCAATGAGTTTTTCTTTTTCAGCTAGCCTCAGACCGTCCAATTCGTCCATCCTTTGATTGAACTCTAGTTGATTTTCATATATTCTTTCTTGCAATTCGGCTTCGGTAATTTCTTCTGCTGCGAATGCTTCTCTAGCTAGTCTGTCTGCTTGCTCACGTTGCGCTATAGCTAAGTTTTCCCTTTCCTCAAGCGCTTGCCTTCCTGCTTGACGCTCTGCCTCAATTCGGTTTTGAAGCCTTTTAATTTCTAAGTCTTCTACTCTTTTGCGCTGTGCTGCCTCCTCATCAACTTGTTGTTCTATCTCTTTCAGCCTAGCTTCTGCAAAATCATTTTCCCTTTTAGCTCGATTTATTTGGAACTGCTCTTCTATTAGCGACCTTTCCGAGGCCGTCAAATCCGCATTCTGCAACGCTATATCCTTCTTCTTCTCCTCTAGTGCGATAGTAGCGTTTAGCTGTTCTTCGCTATTTTCCTGCGTTTTGAGCAGTTCTAGCTCCAAAGCAGCCAACGCCTCACGATTGATGCGAGCTTGCGTATCTTTTGCTTGGGATTCTCGGTTACTAAGATACTCTTGGTACTGCTGGGCTTGGGCGTTGTTGAAGTCTTTGTCTAGCTTGAGTAACTCTACTTGTAGATTAGTCTCAAGTAGTTTTCGTCGCTCTGCGTTGTCGCCTGCTGCCTGTATATCTGCTTCTGCTTGCAACCTTAGACTCTCCTTCCTACGCTCTAGCTCCTCTCTACTACCCTCTACGATCTTGCCTTGCAGGATCTCTAGCTCCAAGCTCGATGCATTGATTTCGTTTTGTATGTCTACAAGCTCCCGCTTCAACTGCACTTGATTGACGATTTGCTCATTCTGCCTTCCTATGCTTTCTTCTTGCAAGTCTTCAAGTTCTCTTCTAGCATCTACTACTTCATTAATCTGCTCTTGTGTAAGTTGCTGATCGCCTAACAAGTCATTGCGCAGCTCAAGTGCCCTAATGGTTTTTTGCTGGTTGGCAATAAGCGCCTGTATTCTCTCGGTCTCCTTACGTCCCAGCTCCTCATTCGCTGCGATCCTGTCCGCAATGCTCTGAGTTTCATCGTCTCGTATATTCTTCAACGCTTCTTCCTCTTTGATAAGTCTTCTACTCTGCACCTCTAACTCTCGCTGCTCATCTGCGAGGTCTCGAATAAGCCCCACTGCATTTGATAGGTTCTCGTTATCTAATCCTAATCCTTCCTCTAGTGCTTCTAGTCCATCTGCTGCAAGCCCTAGCAGTCCCACCATACTTTGAAGCCCAGCCGTGGCAAACTTGATAGCAGGACTTAGATCACCATCCATACCACCCGCCAGGCGCACAATCGAATTGAAGGCTCTCGTTCCGTTCTCGAAGAGTTGAAATACCACATCTTTCAGTGGCTTCACGACAGCCGTAAGCGCTGCGCTGGATTCAGCAAGTAGGTCTGATCCTCGTTTAGTTTCGCTGAATTGATCGAAGAGCTGTTTTGTAACGCTTACAAGTCCTGCTACTGCGAGCGCTACAAGCCCGATGGGATTGCTGATAAGAGACTTTTTCAAGTTGTCAAAGCCATCTACAAAGCCTACGTTCGCTCCTATTGCCTCTCTTATTGCTTCTCCGTAGTTACCGACATTGCCAGTGTTGTTACCTAGTGCGGAATTCGCCTCATCTAGCGAATCTTTCAATTCCTTCACAGTTTCGGCTTGATCTAGGTAGGCTTGGGTAACCTGAAGCGTGCCATCCTCATTACGCTCCAGCGCATCCTCCATAGATTTAAGCTGCTGCACGGCAAGGCTGTACTGGGAACTTAGCTGCTCAAGACTGTTGGCATTTGCCTTAGTCGCCTTGTCCGCCAGCTCTATTTGCCTGTTGTACTTACGCTGCTCTGTGCTTGCACTCTTGAGCTCTTGCTTAATGCGTACTTGCTCCTTGGCGTACTCTTCTGCGCTTATACTGCCTTCCTTGAATGCCTTATTCAAGTCCCGTTGCTCTGCCTTCAGGCCATTGATCCGCTTTTGCAGCTCCACAACCTGCTTATTCAAGCTGGCCTGATCGATTTCTACTTCGTATATTATTTTTTCATCTGCCATAATAATGGTAGTTAGTATTTTCTAGTACTTAATTAGTCTCACCTTCACGCTCTTCGATCTATCTACCCACTGCTCAATCTCTTCTACATAGAAATACGCCTTGTACGCATCCACGTACACAAGCCTTGAAAAGTCTAAGTTCTGTATATCTATCTCGTTGAGTAAGAAGTAAGCAGTAAGGACTTGCATGTCTTCTACAAGCTCCCCGAACGCATTGTAATAGTTGTCTACGTTGTCTGATAGATCGACGAACGTAGTTGTACGAAGATCAACTAGGTTGATACCTATACCTTCACTATCGGGCACGCGGTAGTTGTCGTAGACGGTATTGGTTAGCCTAATCAGCTTAGGGTTAGCTCTTATCCTTCTGCTTGTAATACCTTCATCTGTTACCTGCGTTTCTGCTATTTCAACTAGGGAAGTACGCACGCTCTTAGTTACATCAGGTGCGTACTCAAAAGGCAGCTCTATCATTACGCGCTCTGCAGGCAGGTTATCGTTACTGGTAGATATTAATCCTCTTGCGCTTGTGCCGTTATTGTACTGCACATAGTTTCGTCTCGCAAGGTCGCTCTTTGCGTAGGAGAGCGTTTTCTTCTTGCTTACATCTAGCTTACTACTCCAGTCTACTGCATTATCAAGGCTGGCTATTTCATCTAGCGAAAAGAAGTTGAGTCGGTTTAGGTTGTCGTAAGTGGATAGCTTGCCAAAGAGCTGCAAGATCGCCTTCACAAAATCCTTTTGCTTGATGTCGGGTAGGTTAGAAGAGATGCGCCAGGTACTATCATCATAGAGCCCCTCGGTTGGCGTGGCCTCAAAAAAAGTGTTTTCTGGTACAATGCGTGGCAAGCCAAAGTTATTTACAATCTGCACAATAACTACATCGTTGGTTCTAAGGGCAAGGTTTTGGAAGTTGATAGTTTCTATTCGTCCCGCAGTTCCTACGTTAGCATATTCAAATCTATCTTCGTAGATGTTCGTACCTGTCCCACCCGAAAACTTAATAACCCTTAGCGTTACATCCGCATTGTTTTCGTCTCTTACGATCAGGTTAATAGAGATATTGAGAGTGAAAAAAGCATCCCTTTGTACGCGGAACTCATAATTCACATTATCCCACTGAGCGAGCGCATCAAAACTATCTGAGAAATCATCTCGAAACCTGATCTTCTCTCCTTGGACTAAGGGAGGGTCTTGATTGACATTAAGCTTTGCAAGCACAGAGCCTGCATTCTTGTAGTCTTCGAACTGTGACTCTTGCGGTTCTACGCTATCGTTTGTGAAGGGGATTAGGTAGGTGTCGAATTCCGTAGGAAACGATCCTATGTAGCTGTATCCTTGCTCCTCGAATATCTTCTCAAATATGGCTCGTGCGAACACGTTAGGGTAGACTTGATAGAAGGGGCGGCCTGTAGACTCTCTAGCCCAGCCATTATACACTAGAGCATACACATAGATATCTTCCCAAGTATTATTTCTTCCTGCGCTTGTTGAATCTCGGTTCCAAGTGTGATTACCATCAGACAGGTTCAAGTCTTGTAGCGTGAGATCACCCAGCGCCTCGAAAAAATCAAAGTTGCCCGAATAGATATTAATCTGATAGTGCTCCAACTGCCCATCTTCGAACACCGATTCGTCTAGCACTAACACTCCCTGTTGAATAATATCAACTCCTTCCTTTTCTACCCGGACATCTATGCTCGTGTAGGGCGCCTGAGAATTAGCAGCAAGTACGTGGGCATACTCGAACTTGCGTATGTTCTTAGCAGTAGGCGGTAGCTTGTAGGAAAGGGAGTAGTTGGCCTGTATCGCAGAAGGATCAGTAAGCTTGCTAGCTGCGAAGTTAAGGGCTAGCTTCTCATCACCGAACACATCAAAAGGCTCTTCTATGTCGTCTTGTATGGCTATTATTCTAAGCATCTACGTTAGGCATTGATATTGGGCATTTCAAATTCCAGTTCTACATTCTGCCTCTCCTCCTTGCTATTGAACCGTTTGAGGTTTGAAGTAGTAGGACGCACAATAATAGGCGTTACGGGATTGAGTACACCCCCATCTCCTTTGGCAGCATCTAGGTACGCGTACACTCTTCTACTAAGAAGTAAGTACTCAAGGCTTTTCATCTGCTCGTTATTGGCCAGCGTGCGGAACAACTTCAGGCGTGGCGATGCATTACGAAAGATGGTATTATCTATCCTAGCTCCGTATTCTCTGTAGCTACTTGGCTGCTCGGCTCGTGTGTTAATCTCGTACTCGTCGAAGCCAAACGTTTCCCAAGCGCCTAACTGATTGAGGTATCGCACTACTACTTTCGGGCAATAGCGGTGAAAGGTAACGGGCTGGAGGATTGAAAACGCTTCTCTTGCGCTTCCTCTTGTAGTACTTGCCCCAATACCACACACAAGCCTATCGCTGTTGTAGCCATCGAACACTTCAAAACGATACATAAATGCTTGATTGGGATTGGAAGACTCTGTATTATCGTCTATGAACTGATTGTTCGTATCGTAACTGTTGATGAAAAAGGTAAGCGCTGTAGGAAAGGCTTCTACACAACAAGATAACTCAGACTGAAAGCCCTGAAAGAACTCTTGATAGAGACTGTTCACCATAAATCGTTTTTTCATATCGGTATTGTCTATCTAGTTGTAGTCTGCTGTATTGTAATCCGTAAGGTCGTAATCTGCGCCTAAGATGTCTACTTCCTTAATCACGTATTTCTGAAAGTCTAGCCCGTCAAATTGATCCGTTGCTGCTGCTACCGCGTACCTTAAGTTGTCACCGTCTCCTTCAATGTGAAAGAAAGTAATGGTATAACGATCCTCTAGCGGTTCTCTAGTGCTGCGCATCGGTACGTAATCGAGATCGCTTTGCTCGAAGAGAGGTTTTAGGATCGCACTCACATCAATATCAAACGTGACCGTTGGCCTGCTATATTGAAGGGCGGTAATTTCCTCGTCCTGCGCATCAAAAAAGCTGATATTGATGATACCTGCAGCATCGGCCGTGACGTTGTAGCGCACTTGGTTGATCTGCGAGTTGCCGACTGGGGAAAATATCTCTGGGCGTTCGTTAACTGCTATCATATCATTGTACTATTTTAATATTTTTATCATTTAATCACGGGTTTTTATCTGAATTTACTGTACTTATTCAAGATTATAGTCCCTCAAGTATCGTTATCTTTACCTGTGCTGCTATGCGAGTCTTAATCTCACCTTTCAATTGCTCGGTAAACACATCGCTCAATACGCCGCCTACGTTATAGGCGTTCGGCACGTCCCACCCTTCCTTGTGTATCTTCTTAGCAATCGCAAACCTTGCCTCAACGGGGACATTTCTAGCCCTACACCACTCAAAAAGATTATCTACAAGCTTTCCACCTTCGCCACGCCTAGAGG
>CALEMF010000015.1 GCA_937911505.1 uncultured Cytophagales bacterium | reverse complement strand
AGTATTCTACCACCGTGCGTTCTGAGACGCTCTTTGGGCCAACGATGTTTTGGGCATGAGCAGCGCTGCCCACTAAAAGGCTGATCCAATAAAGCCCAAGGCTAAGGCAATATACAAGGCTAGTCTTCATAATAATAGTATTGATAAGTTTTAAGAATATTTCCCTCTTCGTCTTTCAGCCACTTGAGTCGGTGCAAGCCATCGTACACATAGTAAACAGTGCGGTTATCGGGACCTGTTTCTGTTTGTTTGCCAATACCTGGCAAATAGGTAAAGGTACTCATTTGAGCGCCTTTTGGGTAGAGGCGTACTTCATCGAGTTTACTTCCTTGGCTGATAGGTGCGAGTGTAGCGGCGGTCACCTCTTCAGTATGTAGTTGCCACTTTCCCGCAGCCCAGTACCAGTAAGAAAGCACATAGGTTTGGCCTGTGGGCAGGGTAATCGGAATGGTAAAGGTACCACTATTACGTACCTTATTCCCTGTTTTAGCTTTGGTATCTGCTGTACCTCCCTCTTCAAAACTATTGTAATAAAAGGGGGCATCACCCGCATCAGCGATTTGTACTACTGGGTACTGATCGTCGTAGCCCCACTGATAGCGTACATTCGGCTGGTTATACGTTTGGTAATGTAAAGGATTACCGTAGTCTCCGTAATCTTTAAAGTGTATTTTTTCGTGATAGGTAGGGTCTTTGGTTAAGGCATCTACATTCCCCTGAGCAGTTTGAAATGCCTCGAAGGCTGTGCCTGGCTGTGTGTTGGTTTGGTAAACTTTCTTAGGGAGTATTTTACCCGCTTCTTCCTTGTATTCTGTGAGGGTGCTTGCTACTAAGTGCTCTTCTGAAAGCCCTACAGGTATTTTGGTAGTGACTTGTTCTATGGGCGTTGCCAAGCGATGCTCCTCTACCAATGTCTGAGCCAAACTACCTGTATAGTCCATAGCGTAAGAGGTACGTTGAATATACTGATCGCCTTCTGAGGTAAGCGTGTGCGTACGGGTAGGCAATACGTGTTGGGTATTGTCGTAAAAGAAAGTTTGCTCTTCTTTGGTTGTGAGGGTTTCTTGTCCAGTAGGATCAAAGGTAGTAGTGACTGTTTTTTCTAGATGATACCAAGCAGATTCTATGTCATAGAGGCCATACTGATAAATCGTGCGACTATCATCGCAGTTAGAATGAGAACCGATACTTGCCGTCATCCCAATGGCCTTGCCGTGTAGCCAATTGTATTCCTCGTGGGGAAAAGTCTGGTCGTCCTCGTTTATCTCAATAAAGCGGTAGGTATGGTTGGTTTCTTTAAGCTTGCGGTAGTCTTCTGCTTCATAGGCGTACAGCGTTTCTCGCTCTAGCAAACCGCGCTTCCAGGGCCTTGGGCTGCTTTTACGCCCTTGATGATGATTACCAAGAACACTACTACCAATAAGCAGAAGACGATCAGGATAATGAGTGAAAACTACCTCACGCTTTCCGTTTTCGCCGTCTGCTCCAAAGTACTCGGTTACTTGGGTGTAATTAAGATGCCCTCCCATCGTAGCACTTTGGGGTACCACACTATTGGAGGTACGTACATAATAAACACAAGTAAGACACTCTGACCCTCCAAAGGGTCCCTGATCTATAATATCATTCGTAGGCACAAGGTATTCCTCATCGTGCTTATAATAATAGCGCGGCTCTCCCATAGAAGATAAACGACCCGAAGAACGCTCATTATCAAGCGTATGCAGGGTAAAGTCATAAAAACGCACTTGGTCGTTGGCAATACTCCGACCATCATGGTCTGTAATACGCTTAATACGTAAGCCCCCTACTTTGGTGTTCACAAACTTATTCGTCTCCTCTTCCCAACTTACCTTGCAGTTTACGACCGAGCACTCACCACCCGACCATACCTTGAGCACGTAGTCTCCTCCACTTAGTAATACTCTATGACTTTTAAAATAGTTGGGGGGTGTACCGCTTGGGCCAAAAGTATACTCCAATTCGCCATTTCTGTGCAGCTCTGCGCGGAGCTGTGCCATATTAGTACCTTGTATAAAGAAGGAAGACAACTCGACAGTGGCAGCCACTCTCTTGTCTTCAGGAATAGTAAAGGTGCTAGTTGTATAATTGGGTATGGCAGAGACATCACCATAATAACTTACTATAAGATTATAGATATCATAGGTAAGCTCACTTTCAGGGTCTGTGTAGTCGCAGCCATTGGCAGCGAGTGTAGCTGATAGCGTTTGCACCTCACGGTATATTTTTTCCCTTTCTCCAGTAAAGGATTCATTCCCCTCATATTCAAAGCTTGTGTGGCCACCCGTAGGGTAGTACATTTTTTCTAATGTGCCTAGGCGTGCATACGAGACATCTACAGAGCGGTTACCTCCCTCAAAAGTTTTGAAATTGGCTCTACCATCACTAGTCATTATATAAATCTCAAATTCAGGCATTAAAGTAGGGTTGCCAATCCCATTACAGTAACCCCAGAAGTCTTGCGCTTTGGAGTCGACACTTGGAAAACTCTTCGTTTCATTATACTCAAAGCGATAAGGGGGTTTCGCTACGCCATTCTCTCCTGTTTCTTTTACGCTTTCTAGTTTGAGGTAGGCAACACTATTATCTGTATTGCTCTCAAAGTAGCCATAAGATAAATCAAAAGTTTTATGGGCAGTCGCCTTCCCAGTAGTAAACACCTCTACCCGATCTAGTTGAGTACTCGCAGGAAAATCACGTCGTTCGCTACTGTAAGAAAACTTTACCTTACCTCCTCTATAGCGGATTTCTTGCAAGAGCGTAATCCAGTGGCTTACTTCTGTTTTAGATTCAGGGTAGATAGTTTTATTTTTACAATGATTATCTTGATAGGTAAGCGATAACATCTCTGATTGCCCCTGCGAAATACTTTGTGCGATACGCCCTGCCGATTGAAAACCAGAGTATACAAACTCTACTGTATTTCCCTTGGTATCTGTAATTTTTGTTAAGTACCAGCTACTCGTGTAATCGTCCCAAGGCTCAGGACTATCCGTTACGCCCAACTGGCGTACATTGGTTGCTTCTCGTGCTGTAAACCGATAAGTAATCCCTTGCGGATCAACAATCTCAAAGCCTGATTGCATAAAACCAGCCAATTGATCGCCGTTAATCACGGAGATGTCTAAATTATTAAAAGGGACTTGTACTAAATTCATATTAAAATCAAAAACAAAAGAACCGCTACTACTTGGAAAGTTGTAAGTAAAGATATCTGGCTCTACGTCTACACTTCCCCTAATAACTTGCTTGAAGAAAGTTTTAATGGCTGCTAGTTCATTATTAGTGGGATCGGTGACAGTGGCTGCTTCTTGTAGCTTATCCTCCGTGAGGTACTCTTCAAATTTATTAGAAGAGGAGAAGTAACTGTACTCGTCAGGTTTGCACACCACTGTACGGCTTACGGCACCGCCCGCTTGCAAAGACCAGTGATGCCCCACAATACCAGGTATTTCTCCTATTTTAAAACCATCTGCTAAGTAATTAAGCTGTATAGGTACTTGTATATCGCCTACTTGAATGGTATGGAGTGGCACGTTAATGTTAGGTTTGCCTGTTTGCAAGCCTACATCTATATTTCCGTATGTACCTAGTGCAGCAGCATCTGGAGAGGGTGGAACAACTGTTGGAACATAAGAGGGACTCTCTTGGCCCCACACTACATAAGGGCCGACGAACAATAAACCCACGAAGAGGCTTTTGAGGACAAAGTATTGAATAAGTTTATACATAACAATTAGGGTAGGTGTTTAAGGTTTAGCTACATAGTACAAAGTATAGCTGTGATCGGAAGAGGATAATACGAGCGCTATAGGGCTGAGGGATTGTACTTGGTACTGGAAGCTGTCGCCTCCTACCTCTTGTACGGTAAGGGTTTGGTTGTGGAGCGTCCAGTTGCTCGTCTTTGTGCTACCGTCTGAATAGGTGCGTACCAGCGTGCCTCCTTCTTTAAAGTTGATAGTAGCACGCTCTACGTCAGCGGTAATACTTTCCTTGATAGACGTTTGGAGTGTATCGTAATAGGTTTTTTGTAGGGGAGACATTTTTGTGTATACACTGTCAAAAGGAACATACCACTCCTTCAGGAGGAGTTCCTCGCTCTGTGCTTTTACACAGAGACTAGTTAATAAGAGCCCTACGCTCAAAAGAAATGTCTTCATATTTCGTAAATAGTTTTTCTTTGGTTTAA
Source organism: uncultured Cytophagales bacterium (assembly GCA_937911505.1). Lineage (GTDB taxonomy): Bacteria > Bacteroidota > Bacteroidia > Cytophagales > Thermonemataceae > CALEMF01. The sequence goes on along the minus strand of CALEMF010000015.1, from coordinate 232,658 downwards.
GACTTAATAAGTATATAAAGATATACAAGACACAGGCTGTCACCAGTGAGAGGACATAGATTCTCAGATAAAGGACAACGCTTTCATAATCGTAGGCAAAGTAAAAAATTTCTTGGATTGATTGCCAGTTTTTATGTTAATTTTTGATGAATTCTTTTTGAGAGTGTATAGAAATACGATGGCTCTATTTGTAAGCCTCTTATCCAATATATAAAGGTTACTTGCTTACCAAACATACAATAATGCTACGGCGTTATTTTGTACTCAAAAACACTTTTCCCTACCTCATTTGTAAGTTGTTTCTGATGAAAATAAAAATGATTAGCTTGTAGTTAATGTATTGTCACTTCCCCAATCACTTCCTTCTATTCACCCATTCCATCCTTCATACATTCGCTTACTCCGTCAAATTATACCGTATTTGGACGCCTACGGTGGTGTTTCTTCTTGGGAAGGAGTTGGAGATGGCAGGAGTGTTGATACTGCGTTCTACGTAGGCCTGCATCGTGAGGCGTTGGTCTACGTTGTAGCTTACATTAGGCTTAAGTTGGAAGTTTCTATTCCCTCCAGTTACGACATCTTCTTGTTCAGCACTGCGCTGGAAAGTCTTGGTATCGCGTATAGAGAAGTCAACCCTGAAGTCAACGTTATTTTTCAAGACCACGTTTTTCCTGTCAGAATCTTTGAAAGGTAGGCGTAAATTTTTCTTGGTAAACCCTAGCCCTATGACAATGTCGTTGCTTCTTACTTCTGTCACCTGTGCATTCGATAAATTAAGGCTCAAATCACGGCTTCGGTTATAATCTAGCTTAATGTTTAAGTTACTTTTGGTACGTAGGTTTACCCCAATCACTGGTGCCATCCTTTCCGAAATAATTACCTGCCCAATCACGTACACTGGAATAAAGGTGCTATCTACCTCATTGACCTCCGTTGGGATTTGATAATTGGTCTCTTCTACATCAATGCTTGTCTGCTCTGGACTCTGGTATTCTAAAGAAGAGGTGTAGTTAGCTACGCGATACTCTGACGTATAGCTATGGTTGATGTTGATCGTATTAAAGTACTCCTTTAAAAAGCCTACCTTGGAAAGGCCTGCGTAGTCAATTCGCCAATTAGGAATAGGGATACGTGGAAAAGGCGATAGGTTGGCACTGCTGGCATCTTGCCCCGTGTAGGCGGCAATAAAAGAAGAAATCAGTACATCTTGGGATTTATTGGTGTAACGCCTTGTAGGAGAACTTCTATCGTTAACCTGAGTAAGGCGTTCTCGTACAATATCTCTATTAGCTACAAACTGCTCGAAGGTCTCTGAGTTGATTGTTTCATCGCTTCTCCGAAACATCGTTTGTATACTCAAGATGGAAATACCATAGGTACCTGTTCGTACGGGTGTACGAGATTGAAATCCACCATTGCCCAAAGTATCTCTGAAATCTCTAAAAAGCTCCTGAAAGCCCACCGTTCGGGTTCTCCTCGCATCCAGTTGTATTTTAAAGTCCCTAAAGGGGATGACAGAGGCCTGTATGTTGAGGTTTTCGGTAAGTGATTGTGAGAAAGGTACATTTTGTACAATATTGGTGTCTGCGCTGATCAGCCACTCGTTATCGGCCGCTTGAAAACGAATGTCAGGATCTTGGTCACCTAGTACAAAGTTCCAGCCTGGCGCTTCAAAGCCATCACTTAGGCCCAAGTAGCGTGGTGTAGGCCCAAAACCGGGTAAAGTAGTGGTCTCTTGTATCCCATAGGTAACAGTAACAGTACGTAAAGACATCAGTGCTCTCAGTACACCCTTCACAATGGCATTCTCACTGATGGAGGGTTTCTTTTTCTGGGTGGTATCTTGTGGGTTGGTGGGCTTTACGGGTGGTTTTTTGGGTTTAGGCTTACTATTATTTACCTCTTTCAGTATTTTGACCTTGTTATAAAGTTTAATCATGTCGATACGTCCGCGCAGATTACGTTCTCTGTTGTTGCGGATCGTATTTCCTAAAATATCCTGTAAACCAACAGAAGCGGCTGTCCACTCGTAGCCTGCACGGTAGCCTAAGTCTGCCGATACCCAGTCAGTGAGAGGAAACTTATCGAGGGGTACTTTATAGGTAGCATTGATGTCTTGTCGGAAGTTTTGCATTCGCCCTAAATTGAGGAGATTCTGCCGAACCGAGTCTCGGTTGGCTTGGGTATCAATCTCTCCTGCGGGCTCATCGATGACCGCTTGGGCTGTCGCCGTATAGCCTATAGCCAAGCTCTTTGTAACAGACCACTGTACATCGTAGAAGCGATTGAATAAGAAATACTTCTCAAAGAAAGGTTCAAAGGATTCACTGGCCAAGGTTCCCGACCGAAGCTCTGTCCGCTTGAAAGTACGGTCTAAATCACCTCGTACTGTAATACTCGTAGGCCCAAAGGCAATGTTAAAATCTCGAATAAGCCGTAGCCAAGGCGATTTAAATAGCTTAGATTTTTTGAAAGGTTCCCAGCTCTTGGGCTGATTGGTGTAGTTATAGGCCAAGCCTGTTCTCCAGTTCTGCTCTAGGTATTGGGCAGTATTGACGTCGGAGCGCTCCAAGTCACTATATGACCAAGTAGCGGAAAAGTTCGAAATATCCCAAAGCCTACTTTTTGCTTCTGGATTCGTCTTTACCTTTCGTACATTGGTAAAGTTGATACTTCGGCGGGTTTCATTCTCTTCTACCAGTTGCCTGTAGTCGCGCTGTTCTTCATTGCTCCCAAATTTTTCCACCGATCTATCCAAACGGACGTCAGGGTCGAGTGGGTCAAACTCTGGCGAGGCATTTCTACGTTGGTAACTCACAAACATAGGAATACGCAGCCCTAGCTCTTGAGGGAGGAATTTATCCAGTGCAAAAGTACCTTGTACTTCATACTCGCGTGTTGTTTTTGTTTCGCGCTCTGCAATTCGTTGGTTGAGCGTACCAAAGCCAAAGGTTTTGATTCCTCCCGAAGCAGTAATGTTGGCAAAGTCGGCGAGCTGCATATTTAAAGTAGCTACCCCTGCCCAACCGTTGGTCTGGTCGAACTCTTCAGTTCGTAATTCATTAAACCAAATACAAGCCGACTTGGGTTGTAGGTCGTCATTCTCAATGGATGGATTACGCACCCCCAACATCATTACCAAGGCGGTACTTAAATCAGGATTACCCACGACCGTTACGCGGTATTGCCCTACTTGCCTAGAAAAAGGCACAAATAAATTTTGATTATTAAAGCTTCGGTTACGTTCTACTTTGGTATCAATAATATCTTCGATGGCAATGTCTAGTTCGTTCTCTAAGGGCCAGATCGTTCGTTGTCGTGCCTCTCGCCCTGGTGCAGCGTTTACCTGATCTAAGGTGGTGATTTGTAATGGAATCTCTACTTCATAGTAATTCTCTGTAAAATCTGTACCAATCCGAATAAAAGCGGCTACTTCACCATCTTGGGCATCTTCACTACTGGCGTGAATAAACATCTTAAGTCGTTTGTAGAAGCGGAAGTCAAAGTTTACATTTTTATAAATGGCTCTGGCGTCTCTGTCTTCTAGCCCTTCTACACAAATCTGTACGGCTTGCTCGTTTAGTTCTCGGTTGTTGATACTGGTAATATCTATATCTCTTTGGGAGCCGGGTGGTAGATCGTAAGGAATGGCGCCATCAGAAGTAATCACTGAGTTTTCTTCAATATTAACGGTAGAGGCAACAAAAGAAGGATCGTACGGTTCGGAAGGGAGCTGTAAATTTTTGTCGTTTAGATTCCCCAAAAAGCGGCGCCACTGATTGGCTACTAGCTGGAACTGCGCCATTCTCAGTACAACAGGCTGTTGGAAACCATTAAGCACCATCCGCATATACCGAATAGACTTGAACCCATCTATATTCCCTACTCTTCCGTCGAACTCCCGAATAGGAATTCTAAACTGGTACCAAGTCACTTCATCTCCCTGGGTAACATTTTGGTCTTGTACCGTTACTTGATCTACAATGTACGGACTACCCACTGTGAGTTGATCGGGGTTAAGCTGAATACGGTATTCGTAGTACTCTTCCAGTTCACTTAGCGTATTATCAGTGTTAAGGTCTTCATTGTCAGGCAAGTTAGTACTGGAAGCCGTAAATTGCCCTCCTGAATTTTCGGGTGAGTTTCCTTCGGTATTGTTATAGTATTTGTAGCGTTCTATAATCTGTGCATCTTGTGCATCTAGTTCTCCGCCTAGGTAAAAACGGAAGTTATCAGCCGAAGGGTCTTCTGCAACGGCAGCTCGTGCACCTGCGGGTAAGCTATTGAGATAGTCGTCGAAGATAGTAGCTTCTTCTTCGGTTCTTACCCCATCCAATCCTACGTCTTGGTTGCCTCTTGCACCTGCTGTATTGTCAAAGGCATCGTTAATGTACTGTTGTGCGGGTACATTTCCCCAGGCAGTTTGATCCACTTCGCCTCCTTCGGTAATGGGTAAGCCGTTTTCAAAGAAATGACGGCTATCTCGCATTACATCCTCTGAGATACTTCCCAGATGAAATACAAGCTGTCCTCCAGTGGTATTATTTACACCGTTGTTCTGATCTGTGATTACACGCCCTCGCTCTCCTTCAATAAAGGGATCTAGTAGCCAAAACTCTATGTATTCTACGTTCGCATTGTCGAAGTCTACTTCGGTAGTAATGGCGCGTGTAATGGCGCCAAAGCTTTGCTCAGGGTTAGGGAGAAGACCCTCAGGGGTAAGGTTGGGATTATAATTAAAAGGGCCTCGCTCACTAGGAAAAAAGGCCACATCGAAGGTGGTTTCATTGGTAGCGATGTTCACATTCTGACGATTACGGAAGATCTCCTGCGGTGGAATAGCCCGTACGTAGTGATTTTCCATATCCTCATCGCTGATATTATCTGGTCGGCCCTGCACCCCATCTCCTCTATAGAAAGTATTGTCTATGTTATACCACGCCATTTGCGCCCTTCGATAAGAGATTGCTAATGGATCACTAGGATCCTCCTCAGCAATAAACGCAGGCGTGGCACCCAGCTTCCATCGTAAATTGGCGGTTCTGGTAAGATCGAAAGGAGTTTCTGCGCCTTCAAAGTCATCTAGGTAAGAAACTGCCCCACTTAAACGAGCCGCACTCGGGCGTAATTGTGCCACCTCTGCACTGAAGGCAATACTCGACTCCTCTTTGGTTTGTACCAAGGGTAAGGCATCTGTGAGTCGTGTTAGAAAGCGCGACTCCTTCTTTAGGTTAATGTCTGCCCCAAGCATGGTATTGTTAAGCGCCTCTGTACCTGCTGCCACCCGTGTCAGCACAGGGCGTTCGCGCAATGCTGTATAAGTAGCGCCTAGATTTACATCTTCTCCCAAACTATAGTCGAATCGGGTACCAATAAAAGTACGAGGCTGTACATTGAAAAAGTCTGATTTTTCGTAGTCGATGGTGATCTCATTGCCTGAGTTAAGAATGGCTTCATTGACAATGGTTACCTGCCCTGTGCTGTAGTTTACGGTGTAGTCTACCCCTTCGGTTAGGAGGGTATTCCCTGCTCTTACTACTACCGAGTTCTCAGCGATGTTGATGCCGGGTAGGTACTGGGTATTGCCAGTGGTACCTTCGTACTGCCCTTTGATAAAAAACTTGTTCTTATTGGCGAAGTTGTTCTGGGCATCATTACGTGTGCCATCGTAGAGCTCTTGGAAAACGTAGCGATTTTTTAAGGCTTGTTCTGTATCTGTAAACTGCTCTTCCAAATCGGAACCGAAAGGCTCTAGCCGAGGAAAAATAATTCTTCCTGCGGCTGCATCAATAGTAATGCCCTCTACATAGTCGAAGTTGCCATCGCCAATGGGTTGACCTTGACCATCAAGCTGGCGGTCACCCCTTGGGTTAAGCTGGTCTAAGCCAAATACACGCAGTAAGTTGACGTTTCTAGTTCTCTGTCCTTCTTGCAAGGCAGGGTTGTCTACCCCTGTAATGTCATCGCGGTAGATGATACGTAGTAGGAAATTACTTTGGTTGATCTGATTGGCATTAAGGGAGTAGATATTTTTCATCATCAAGTCCCAAGTAGGTAAATCGGTACGAATGGTAGAAGGGCGCAACATCTTTAGGAAAATCACATCTTCTTGGGGACGGTTAAGATAATCGTCTGAAAGCTCCCCTACTTTGAGTACCCGTCCATTAAAGGTATATTCGTAGGCTACCGCTAGAATTTCGTCGTTGCGTAGCGGCGTGTTTAAAGAGACATACCCCAGTTGTTGATGAAAAGTAAATTCACTCGGCTGTAGCTGTCTAGCGCCTCTTAGTATTTCGAAGTCTTCTCCTTGTTGTAAATTCTGGCTGCGCGCAGCATTACTTATTGTTTCTGAACCTCTAAAGGAAGCATTATTTAGGAGACTATTGTAAAGTCTATTTGCCTCATTTCTAGTGATAGTATCAGACATCGACCCTGGTGTTATGAAAGTATTGTCACTAAAAGGGTCAGCTTCTCCTAGATCCAAGAAAGCAGCCGTATTCCTTAAGTTTTCTGTATTATTGGTTCTGTTCGTAACGTATACCTCCACCCGTGTAATGAGTACACCTGAATTGATGACAGGCATGGTTGCTAGGGCATTCTCAAAGTTATCGCGGAAAAATTGACTCAAGAAGAAGTGTTTGTTTTCTTCATAGTCACTGGCGCGAATCTCAAAGTTGCGTAGCTGTGCTCCTCCCCCTTGTATCACGATTTGGTCTTGGGAAGCACGCTGATTCGCAAAGACAGAATTAACGCGCAGCTTTCCAAATTTCAGCTCTGACTTGACACCAAATAAGTTCTGGCTTCCTGTAATGAGACTAGTAGGTAACGGGAAGTTGATGTTTCCGAATTCTATTTTCTGGATGATTTCCTCTGGATACCCTGTGTATTCTACCCGAAAGTTATTCTCAAAGTCGAAGCTAGCTTTGGTATCGAAGCTGGTCGTAATACGCAACTTCTCTCCTACTTGTCCAATCAAATTGACGTTAGCGTGCGGGTCGAAGTCAAATACACCGTTACTTTGTCGGGCTGCGGGCACGGCAGGATTGGCTACATTTTGCCTTCTGTAGGCAAAATCGAGGTTTACAAAACCTGTGGGTTTAAATTCCACATAATCTCCACCAAATATCCGCCCAAAGAGCTGGCTACCAATGGGTATACGGGGTGTGATGCCCTTCCCAGCACTGGTAGTATTTTCTTCGCCTAATCCTGCGCCTTCATTACGCCAGTAATCTTTTAAAATACTTTGGTCACGTCGTTGGTTCAGGGTGTTATAATCTGAGAGAGAAGGAGGGCGGTAGTCTAGTCCACCTACTTTTTCTTCTACGGTGTAGAAATTACGCCCAGAATCTACAGTGACGTTTCGCTCGAGGTTACTTGGTTTCAAATCAAGTGCTGACTTAGACTGATGTGTGCTAAAGGTATTTCCCCGACGGTCGTCGAACTGATAGGTAGAAAAACGACTAGGCTTATACTTAAGCTTCTTAATAGAATCTTCTTCTCCAGTATCTCTTAGTGCTACAATAGGATCGTCGTGAAGTAGTGTATAGTTGTGCTGGTAGTCATTTTTGAATACTACCCACGATCCCATCGAAAAGATAAAGCTCCCTAGAAATAGATGATATATATTTGCTCGTAGCAAGGTATAACAGCGTTTTAAAGGTGACTGTAGTGGTTGATTACAAGAAGTTTATTGTAGTAATAATGAACATATCAGGTGATAACTTTCTCAAATAGCGTTTATGATTTATAATTTGAGTGCTTGTTTAATAAGATTCTCCAAGTCGATGTCACTGCCTTGTTTCTTAAAGACAGTTTCGATATTCTTTTCTGCCACATTTTTTGGAAAACCAAGGGTAGTGAGAGCAAGCAGGGCTTCCTCTTTTACACTTCGATAGTGAGGGATGGTAGTAGCGTTGGTGTTTTCTGTCACTACTACCATCTTCTTGAGCTTATCTTTGAGCTCTAGGATAACTCGCTGTGCCGTTTTCGCACCAATCCCCTTAATACTTTGTATCGTTTTTACCTCCTCAGCTACAATAGCCTGCTGAATTTCTTCAGGAGAGAGCGAAGAGAGCATTACAATAGCTGTATTAGCACCGATCCCAGAAACACCAATCAAGGCTAAGAATAATTCTTTTTCTGCTTCCTCAGCAAAACCAAAAAGATGGTGGGCGTTTTCTTGTACCTGCAAATAAGTATACAGCTTGGCAGTTTTACGTTGTTCCCTAGTGAGCTTACTGTAGGTAAAAAGTGAGATACGAATATAATACCCTACTCCCCCAACATCCACTACGGCGTGTGTTGCTTCAAGTACAACTAAGTTGCCTTCCATGTATGCGTACATATAAAATATTTCAAGTTTGACTGACTTACTTAGTCAAGAAAATAAAGTGAGTAGAGAGGTATTTCAATAGGCTTTTCCTTTTTAGCGTTTCAAATATAGTAAAAAATGTATAGCCTCAAAAATATTCAGATGTTGCCTTGCCAACAATATACTTTTGATACAAAAGTAAATCGTAAGTATAAGGAGTATTAAATACGCTTCTAGAAGTTGCCTGCTTGTCAACTTTCTCATAACTTTAGTGCTCCTGCAGTGTTAGTATTGCATTATTCGACAATTATTTAACTTAAATACCTCATCGTATTATGGATGTAAAAATTGCCCCTTCTTGGAAGTCGCATTTGGAGGAAGAATTTGAGAAAGATTATTTTAAAAACTTAGTCTCTTTTGTAAAAGAAGAGTACCAGCACCATACAGTTTACCCACCTGGTAGTAAGATTTTCAATGCTTTTGATAAGTCTAGCTTTGAAGATACAAAAGTAGTAATCATTGGTCAAGACCCTTACCACGGTCCGGGACAAGCCAATGGGCTATGCTTTTCGGTGGCAGATGGGGTACGAAAGCCTCCTTCCCTTGTCAACATCTTCAAAGAAATTAAAGATGACATTGGTAAAGAAGTACCGCAGTCAGGCAATTTAGAGCGCTGGGCAGAACAAGGGGTACTACTTCTCAACGCCACCCTCACAGTACGTGCCAGAGAAGCGGGCTCACACCAAAAAAAGGGTTGGGAGCAGTTTACAGATGCCGTTATTAAAAAAATCTCTGACGAAAAAGAAGGCGTTGTTTTTATGCTTTGGGGTGCTTACGCTCAGAAAAAAGGGGCGATCATAGATGAAAATAAGCATCACGTACTAAAGGCCAAGCACCCTTCTCCAATGGCGGCTAAGTATGGAGGTTGGTTTGGTTCTAAGCATTTTAGCCAAGCCAATGAATACCTGAAAAATCAGGGTTTAGAAGAAATTGAGTGGTAGTATAGTGATCCCCAAAGTATAATGCCTCTTTGCTTTCTAGAAGTAAAGAGGCATTTTTTTAAGTATGTACTTTTTTCTTTTTAACCATTCATAGAGAATAAGAACTCTTCGTTTGTACTAGTATTTTTCATACGCTCTAAAAGGAATTCCATCGCTTCTACAGAAGTCATATCATCCATATACTTGCGTAATATCCATATACGATTCATCTCGTCTTTGTCCATCAAGAGATCTTCTCTACGCGTACCAGAAGCAGGGAGGTCTAAAGAAGGATAAATACGCTTGTTGGAGAGTTTTCTATCCAATTGAAGCTCCATGTTACCTGTTCCTTTAAATTCTTCAAAAATCACCTCATCCATCTTAGAACCTGTATCAATGAGTGCTGTCGCAATAATGGTAAGGGAACCACCATTTTCTACATTACGTGCTGCTCCAAAGAAGCGCTTGGGTTTATGTAAGGCATTGGCATCTACCCCACCGGTAAGGATTTTACCTGAAGAAGGTAGTACAGTATTATATGCCCTCGCTAAACGTGTGATAGAATCTAATAAAATCACTACATCATGCCCACACTCTACCATTCTCTTGGCTTTTTCTAATACCATCGAAGCTACTTTTACGTGGCGTTCAGCCTGCTCATCAAAGGTAGAAGAAACTACTTCAGCCCTTACACTTCGCTGCATATCAGTTACCTCCTCAGGACGTTCATCAATAAGAAGCACAATGAGGTATACCTCTGGATGATTTTTGGCAATGGCATTAGCAATATCTTTTAGCAAAGTGGTTTTACCTGTTTTAGGCTGTGCTACGATCATCCCTCTTTGTCCTTTACCAATGGGGGCGAATAGATCAAGCATACGGGTAGAGTAAAGCCTTGGCTTTGTGCTTAACTCTAAGCGCTCTTCAGGAAAAAGGGGTGTGAGGTACTCAAATGGAATACGATCACGAATTTCTTCTGTAGTTTTTCCATTCACGCTTTCTACACGCAAGAGTGCAAAATATTTCTCTCCATCTTTAGGTGGACGTATCTGTCCTTTTACAGTATCGCCTGTTTTAAGACCAAAGAGCTTAATTTGAGAGGGAGAAACGTAGATATCATCTGGACTTTCTAGATAGTTATAATCTACTGAGCGCAGGAAACCATAACCGTCGCTTCTTATTTCAAGCAATCCAGAATTAACAATGATACCATCAAACTCTCGGATAGTAGCGTTCTTCTTATTAGTACTTACAGTTTTACTTTTATCTTTACCGTAAGGAGTTTCTTCTTCTTCTAAAATTTTTTCTATCTCTTCGTCAAGTGAGATTGGCTCTATGGCGAAATCTTCATCAGAGAGGTCTATCTCAAACTCATCCTCTGCTTTTTCACTTTTCTCCTTTTCTTTTTCGTTCGTTTTCTCTTTCACTTCTGTTGCCTTAGGTGTATTCTCTGAAGTTTTAGTGGTTTTCGTTTCTTTTACCGTACTTTTGGTCTCTACTTCTGCTTTCTCTGTTTCTTTTTCGTTCTGTTTCACGTTCTGTCTTTTAATTCTTTTACGTTTTTTAGGTTCAGCTTTAGCAGTTTCTTCTTTTTTTTCTTCTACCTTTTTTTTCTTTTCTTTTTTCTCGACTTCTTCTGCAGGTAGTTCTTCGTCAGGTAAGATGGCTTGTTGGTCAAGGATTTTGTAAATGAGATCTTGTTTCGTAAATTTTTTAACACTCTTGATCTGCATTGTCTCTGCAATCTCGCGAAGTTCAGACAAGAGTTTCACATTTAGATCGTCGATATTGTACATACTTTATGCTTAAGGTTAATGTAATAAAGGGTTAAAAAGATGGCTTATGTAAGAAACAACTTATAATAATTTAGTAGGAATCAGAGGATTAATTAACATTCACATCCATTTAAGCTTATCAGAAATAAATGGTGTCGGTAAAAATTATTGGAATCAGTTGCTTTCAAAGGAGCTGCAATAATATATGAACTATCGCAATTTGTCAAGTAGTATCTAAAAATATTTCTACAAAAATAGAAAATAAATTTATTTATACAAGACTAACCTCATTTTTACGTGTAAAAGTTTAAGCAAGAGCCTTGTCTATTTTCATAAAATTCATTTACATTTGTTTTCTTTATTAGCCATCCTTTCATCTTTTAAAACGCATTATAATGCTATCAACGCATTTCATTAGAGAACATCAAGCGGTAGTAGTAGCTGGTCTTCAAAAGAAACATTTCCCTGATGCCGAGACCATTGTAGCAAAAATTATCGAAGTTGATGAACTTCGTAGACAAACGCAGAAGCAAAGAGATGATAAACAAGCAGAGGCCAACGCACTAGCCAAGCAAATTGGGCTCTTGATGAAACAAGGCGAAAAAGCCCAAGCACAGCAAGCAAAAGTGGATGCCAAAGCCCTCAGTGACGAGGCAAAGCACTTACAAGAAAAGGTAGCAAACATTGAAAAAGACTTGTTTCAGTTAATTATCACCTTACCTAATCTTCCTCACGAAACTGTGCCTGTCGGCAGTGATGCCACTGACAATGAGTTAATCGAAGAAGTAGGAACACTTCCAAGTTTGTCTGCTGAAGCCCTTCCGCATTGGGAGCTCATTACCAAATACGATATTATAGATTTTGAAACAGGTAGTAAAGTAACGGGAACAGGCTTTCCTATCTACAAAGGGAAGGGAGCTAAGTTACAAAGAGCGCTTATTAATTTCTTTCTAGATGAAGCAGCAAGAGCGCAGTATACGGAAGTGCAACCGCCTATTCTGATTAATAAAGACTCTGGCTTTGGTACAGGTCAATTACCTGATAAAGATGGGCAAATGTACGTAGTGACAGAAGAGAATTTCTTTCTGATTCCTACCGCAGAAGTACCTATTACAAATATGTACCGGGATGCCATTATTGAAACTAGCGAGCTGCCTATCAAATGTGTGGGGTATACGCCTTGCTTTAGAAGAGAAGCTGGTAACTGGGGAGCAGATGTAAGAGGCTTGAATCGCCTACATCAGTTTGATAAGGTAGAAATTGTGCAAATTCAGCATCCTGATAAATCTTATGACACGCTGGAAGAAATGCGCCAACATGTACAGCAGCTCCTAGAAAAGTTGGCCCTTCCTTACCGAGTTCTTAAACTTTGTGGGGGTGACTTGAGTTTTACCTCTGCGCTTACCTACGACCTAGAGGTGTATTCTGCGGCGCAGCAGCGCTGGCTAGAAGTAAGTTCGGTGAGTAACTTTGAGAGCTACCAGGCCAACCGCCTAAAGCTACGCTACAGAGACGAAAAGAAAAAAACGCACTTACTTCATACCCTCAATGGCAGTGCCTTAGCACTGCCCCGTATTTTGGCTGCCTTGTTAGAGAATAACCAAACACCCAACGGCATTGAGATACCCGAAGTGCTACACGCATATACAGGTTTTACACGGATAGATTAAATCGTATGAAGAAATGGTTAGGAAGCACTTATCTAAAAATGATAGGTTGGCGCTTGGAAGGTGACTTTCCCTCAGAAGTACCAAAGATGGTAATGATTGCGGCGCCTCATACAAGTAATTGGGACTTTCCCATTACGATGGCTGTTTTTCTTAAACTGGGAATATCAATCCGTTTCTTAGCGAAAAAGCAGTTGTTTAAGTTTCCCACGGGTATCATTATGCGCGCTTTTGGAGGGATACCAGTAGACAGAAGTAGAAAAAATAATTTAGTAGAAGACGCTGCCAACTTACTGCAAAAAAGTGAAAAGATGATTCTACTTATTCCTGTAGAGGGGACACGAAGCGCTACCAAAAGCTGGCGATCGGGATTTTACTACATCGCCAAACAAGCAAAAGTGCCTATTGCGTTAGGTTTTTTAGATTATCATCGTAAAACGGCAGGTTTTCTTCCTACTTTCTATCCTACTGGCGACTACGAGGCAGATTTACCCGTCATTCAATCTTTTTACAAAGACATTAAGGGTAGACATCCAGAACGATCTGCTTTATATACCGCACAAGAAAATTAATAATTTTCCATGAACCTCAACCAAGTGACAGTTCCTTCTGTGGATGTGGCTACTGCGATCAGCTTCTACAAAAAACTGGGCCTACAACTGATCGTTGCGTCACTCCCCCGATATGCACGCTTTGAGTGCCCAAAAGGTGCAGCCACTTTTTCGATTCATCAGGTAGATAAACGCCCCAAAGGAGAAGGTGTTTACGTATATTTTGAGTGTGAGCAACTGGACCAGCAAGTGCAGGATCTCATTGAAAAAGAAATTGTGTTTGATGAAATGCCCAACGATAAAAGTTGGCGCTGGAGAGAAGCACGCCTAAAAGACCCTGATGGCAACCAATTGATTCTCTTTTTTGCTGGCGAAGATCGGCGTTTTCCACCTTGGCGACTCGACTAGCTTCAAATACCTACTCACCAAGAAAATGAGGTTTCTGAAGATGATTAGGGTATATTTCGTAGTACCTAGCGGCTGCCAGTTCCCCTAATGTCTCTTTTAGCTGCTCTATATTTTCTTTTTCTGCGGCAGAAACAAAGACAACTTCTTTCACTTGATTCCCTAAATAGCTCTTTTTTAAATCCTCTAACAAGGGCGCTACTTGTGTCTCTGTGTCCTTAAACTTCTCTCGGTATAAATCCACCTTGTTAAATACTAAAATCACTTCCTTATCAGTAGCTTCTATCTCGCTCAAGGTCTGGTTGACTACCGTAATTTGCTCATCGAAGGTTGCAGAGGAAATATCTACGACGTGCAGTAGAATATCTGCCTCACGAATCTCGTCTAAAGTAGATTTAAAGCATTCTATCAAGGTAGTAGGTAACTTACGTATAAACCCTACTGTATCGGTAAGTAAGAACGGAATCTGATTAATGGTGACTTTTCTAACGGTGGAATCTACCGTAGCAAAGAGTTTATCTTCTGCAAACACTTTACTTTTAGAAAGTAAATTCATCAGGGTAGATTTCCCTACATTTGTGTAGCCTACTAAAGCTACCCTTACCATATTACTACGAGACTTACGTCGAGTAACACTCTGTTTATCGATCTTAGCAAGTTTTTGTTTTAGCAGTGTAATCTTATCCTTAATGATACGGCGGTCAGTTTCTATTTCCTTCTCTCCCGCACCACTTCTTGTACCTGTTCCTCCTCTCTGGCGCTCTAAGTGCGTCCACATACGGGTTAGGCGAGGTAGTAAATATTGCCATTGCGCCAGTTCTACTTGTGTCATCGCTTGGGCAGTCTTAGCCCTTAAGGCAAAGATATAGATGATCAGCAAGCTTCGATCAAGGATTTTACACTTAATTTCTTTCTCCAAATTACGCACTTGCGAAGCGGTCAAATCATCATCGAAAATAATACAATCAACTTGATGCGCTCTTACATACTCTAACACCTCCTTTAGCTTACCCTTCCGCAAAAAAGTTTTAGGGTGGGGCGTCTCTAAGCGTTGTATAAAAGTGTGCTTTGTAGCAATACCATAAGTACTTGCGAGAAATGTTAATTCGTCTAAGTATTCTTTTGTCTGCTCATTGGTTTGTGTAGGTGTTTGTACAGCTACTAACACGGCGGTATCTTGTTTTTCTATGGTAGGAATCAGTTCACGCATAATTTTTGAGCAAGTAATGGAAATCCTGGTTTTAGAAAACTTCCGAAATGAGAGGGAAGTTCGATTTAGCAAACTATTTTATAAAACTTTTTCGTTCTTACTAGTCTATGCGCATTGCGATTACTATTAATACCTCTTGGAATATTTACAATTTTCGTAAAGGACTTATCCAGTTCCTTATCAAGAACGGACACAAGGTATATACCATTGCTCCACGCGATGAGTACTCGCAAGAACTGATAGACTTGGGGTGCGATTATATTCCAATAGCACTAGAAAATAAAGGAACTAATCCCGTTAAGGATACAGGTTACTTACTTGCTTTGTATAAAATATACAAGCAAGTTCGTCCAGATGTAGTGCTACACTACACCATCAAGCCAAATATTTACGGTACACTCGCCGCTCGTTTACTCTCTATTCCGGTTATTAATAATGTTTCCGGGCTAGGGACTACTTTTATTCGTAAAAACATCACTGCACGTATAGCAAGAAGCCTATATAGGGTAGCCTTTCGATACCCTCAAAAAGTTTTTTTTCAGAACAGGCAAGATAGAGACTTGTTTCTTCAAAAACACCTCATCAATGAAGAAATTACAGATTTACTACCTGGATCAGGTATCTGCTTGAATACTTTTTCTTTCAAGCCCATTATACAAAGTAAGCGTTTCACTTTTTTGCTCATTGCACGTCTTATCTATGATAAAGGCATTTTAGAATATATCAAGGCGATCAGGCTGTTACGTGCTGAGGGGATTCAAGCGCAGTTTCAATTGATTGGTCAAATAGATTCGATTGCTAAGAAAGGGGTAAACATTACCATTGAACAGGTAAAAGCTTGGCAGCAAGAAGGACTCATTCAATATTTAGGTACTACCAAGCAAATACAGCCTTTTATCGAAGCGGCTGACTGTGTAGTGCTTCCTTCTTATCGTGAAGGTACACCTCGCTCTCTTTTGGAGGCTGCCAGCATAGGACGCCCCTTAGTAGCTACCAACGTGGCGGGTTGTATAGAAGTGGTAGAGGATGGGGTGAATGGCCTCTTGTGTGAGGCAAAAGACGCTGGAGATTTAGCAAGTAAGATGAAGGCCATTTACCTCATGTCTACCGAAGGACGCTTAGCGATGGGAAAACGGGGTAGAAAAAAGATGGAGGCACATTTTGATGAAAAAATTGTTATTAACGCTTACGCCGAAGCTATTTACCAGATTACGAGAAAATCAGTCACTGCTTATGCGCTCCCAAATATTTCTCCTTGAAAAACTGGTCAAAGCCAGCCGAAATGGTATATTTGTGGGAGTTTCAACGGATTTATTAAGTGTTGTTCCATGCAGTTTATAGCCTCTTACCTTGATGGTGTTTTCGAGATTCTTCCTAATATTCTACAAGATGAACGTGGCTGCTTCTTCGAATCCTACCACCAAGCACGCTTCGAGGCTAACGGTATTTTTGCCAATTTTGTACAGGATAATCAGTCTTTTTCTCATAAGGGTGTTTTAAGAGGATTACACTTACAATTGCCTCCTCACGCTCAAGCAAAACTAGTTAGTGTAGCACAAGGAAGTGTACTAGATGTAGTAGTGGATTTAAGAAAAAATTCTCCCACTTTTGGAAAATACGATACATTTCATCTCGATACGCAACGTCATAACCGAGTGTTTGTTCCTGAAGGATTTGCACACGGCTTTCTTGCCTTGGAGGACTGTATTTTAACTTATAAGTGTACGAACTTTTATCATAAAGCGGCAGAATCTGGTATTATTTGGAACGATCCAACACTCGCAATTGACTGGCAACAGCCAGCACCTATTGTCTCTGAAAAAGATCAATTACTTCCAACCTTAAAACAATATATGGCTACTCACTTGTAAGTAGCCTTACTACCAAATAGGCTGATATGCGTTATCTCATTTATGTTTTTGTATTAGGATGTATTAGCTTGAGTTCTTGCAAGCTTTATAAAGAGAATATTCTTTTTAAAAGTAACGGAGATATCATTTATGATGAACTCCTAGCCGCTAAAATGAACGTAGAGGGTAATTATCGTATTAACCCTAATGACCGGCTCACCTTTCGAGTATACTCTAACGATGGGCAAGAGATTAAGTGGGTTCCAGCATTTACGGGAGGAATGATAGACCCTAATAATCCAAACAACCCAAATCCTGCTATTGCTAACCCCAATATGGCGCAGCAAACAGGCAATAGCTTTAATGAATTTACTGTACAACAAAATGGCCAAGTCTATCTTCCTATGCTAGGTGCAGTGGCAGTAGAGGGGCTCACTATCCAGCAAGTAGACAGTTTACTTACGGGAGAAGAATATTTTGGACAATACTTTAAAGAGTCATTTGTTAGAACTGTCTGTAATAATCATCGCATCATCCTCTTCAAGGGCCAAACAGGTCAAGTAATACCTTTACTCAATGAAAACATGACCCTTATAGAAGCTATTGCACAAACTGGTGGGGTTCCTAATAATGTACGTACTACCAACATAAGACTGATCAGAGGTGACTTACAAAATCCTAATATATATGTAATTAATTTGACAAGTATAGAAGGGGTAAGAAGGGTCAATTTACGCCTCAGACCAGGTGATATCGTTTACTTGGAACCTATAAGAAGAACATTTTTGGAATCTATCAATGACATTTCTCCGTTCTTAAGTTTTATAGTGACTACTTTAACGTTGACTTTTCTAGTATTAGATAGATAAACGCTATTTCATTTGATTGACCATTTTAAAACAGAAGACCGAAAATACAGGCAACTTATGGCGAACCCTTCGCTAGAAAACAATGAGGATGACTTTCTCAGCGATTTCGACCCAGAGAAAGTAAAGAGTATTGTCCGTAAGAATTGGCTTTGGCTTATTTTACTACCCGCAATATGTGTATTGGGAGCCTACACGGCGCTGCGTTATATTAAACCAGTTTATCAATCATCTGCAAGTTTAAAAATGGAAGAAAGGAAAGTTCCTCAATTTGGATTAGCGAAAGCGTTACAGAACAACCCTACTGACGATCTTGCTGGAGAACTAGAAATTATTAAGTCACCTCTGATCTATGAAGAGGTTATTAGTACATTGAATCTATCCATTAGCTATTTTGCAGAAGGGCGTATTCTAGAGCAAGAGGTATATAAAAGTACACCTTTCTCCGTTATTTATGAAGTTATCGATGAAACAGCCTATGGAACCCGCTTCTATGTGAAGCATCTTAAGAATAACCAATATGAATTGACATACGAACTTCAAGGAAACGAGATAAATTACAAGGGTTTTTTTGGGAAGGTAATCAGCACACCCTCTTTCCGGTTTGTAATTACAAAGAATAGAGATTTTCAACGTGATAACACCCCTTATTATTTTTTGATTTACGACAAGCTCTACTTAATGAGTTACCTGAATGATAACTTAGAAGTAGAAATTCTTAATGCCAAAGCAGGTGTAATTGGTGTTTCTTTCAAAGATTATAATCTTAATAAAGCGCAAGATATCGTCAATACGGTTGACAGTGTATATACTATCAAAACCGTTGAAAACAAAAACAGAGAGAATGTTCAAAAAAGAAAGTACCTAGAACAAGAGATAGAAAGAGCAGAACAGCAACTTGATATTGTAGAAGGGAGGCTGGAAGGATTCATTCTTGAAAATAAGACTGATAATGTGGATAAGAAGATTGGTGCTTACTTCGATAAGTTTGAAGGACTCATTGAGCAAAGAGTAGCCTTTAACAATCAGCTTCGTGATATTATTGAACTACGCGCTATCGTCAACCAACCAAAAGGAATAGAAGACCTTACCTTTATCTTACCTGAAAGCACCCCTGCTGCTCTTAATGACTATATTACTAGACTCAACGCACTCAAGCTTGAGAAAGAACAATTGGCGCTTTCTGAATATAAAACTACTTATAACTTTACCAAGAAGAAACAACAGTTTGATTTTCTTAAAAGAGATATTGACAAACTGCTTCGCCGTTCTAAAGAACAAATCAGTGATGATATCATAGATATAGAACTGAAAATGCAAAAGATGGAACGTGACTTCATTGGGTTACCATCGAAAGCTACTGAGCTCAGCAAAATCAAAAAAAACTACGAGTTTATAGAAAATTATTACTTTGAGTTGGCTAAGCAAAAAATACAACTAGGTTTAGCAGCCGCGGGCGTAGTGCCTGGTTTTGAGGTACTTGCTCCCGCCAGTTTACCACGTGAACCTATTTCTCCTAATAAGTTGGGGATATACGCAGGAGCTACTGGCTTGGGGATTTTTCTAAGCCTCTCACTTATTGTACTGCAATACTTACTTCACAACAAGATATCTAACCAAAGAGAGCTAGAACGCCTCGTATCTCTCCCCATTTTAGGCGCTGTGCCTAAGTACGCCCAAGCTAAGATGGATTTCTCAAAATTAGTGGTTCATAATAAGCCCAAGTCTTTTATCAGTGAAGCGTTCAGAAGTATTCGTACCAACTTAGATTTTATGCTTTCTCACGGTCAAGTGGGACAAGCAGGGAAAAAGGTAATCTCCATTACCTCTACCATCAGCGGAGAGGGGAAAACATTCGTGGCTACCAACTTAGGGGGTATCATCGCTATGTCTAATCTAAAAGTCGTCATTGTAGACCTAGATATGCGAAAACCCAAATTGCATATGGCCTTCGATGCAGGGAATGTAAAAGGGACAAGTACAATATTAATTGGACGCCATAGTTATCAGGAGTGTATTCAATCGTCTACCGTAGAGAATCTCGATTACATTACGGCAGGACCTATTCCTCCTAACCCTTCTGAGCTCATTCTCAGAGAAGAATTCAACGCACTCATAGATACCTTACAAACCTTATACGATATTGTAATCCTAGACACACCACCTGTAGGCTTAGTAACAGATGGTGTCCTCATTATGCAAAGCACCACTTTACGCATCTTTGTACTTAGAGCAGAGTATTCTAAAAAAGAATTTGCAAAGAACATCGCAAAGCTTGTTCGAAGTAATGAACTACAAAATGTAGGTTTAGTATTGAATGCTACAGAAGGACGTAATAAGTATGGTGGCTACCGCTATGGCTATGGGGGCTACTATGAAGAAACTAGCCAACAGCCCTGGTGGCAACGACTCACGAAGCGATTTAAGAAATAATGTTTGGTCTATTTAAATCTTCTCAATTTACTCCCTCCAAGCTCTTTCAAACAATCCATACGGATATGCACGCCCATTGGCTCCCAAGCATAGACGATGGTGCTAAAACGTTAGAAGAAGCCCTTCAATTAATTACTTCACTGCACCAAATGGGATACAGGAAACTTATTGCTACACCACACATTATGCAAGACTACTACAAAAACACCCCAGAAATTATTCTGGAGAAGCTCACCTTGGTGAAGGAAGCGGTTGCCTCCTTACCAATTTCCATTACACTGGAGGCAGCAGCAGAGTATTATCTTGATGAATGGATGCTACGGCAATTGCAAGCGGGTAGTCCACTTCTTACATTTGGTGAGCGTTATCTTCTCTTTGAAACGGCTTTCTTGAATCGTCCGCCTTTTTTGGAGGAAGCTATCTTTTTGATGAAATCTCAAGGCTATCAACCTGTTTTTGCTCACCCTGAGCGTTATGTATATTTGTGGGAAGATGCTACCCTACTTGAGCAGTTATACACACAGGGCGTTCACCTGCAGATCAACCTCAACTCTTTAGTAGGCTATTACGATAAAGAGGCCAAGAAGCTAGCTGAGCAATTACTTACACAACAGCGGATAGGTTTTGTAGGTACTGATTGCCACCACGAGCGCCATCTAGTTGCTTTACAGAAAATTAAAAAACCTTCCTTGCTCAAAAACCTCGCTGCGCTGCCATTACTTAATAAGCAAATTTAAAATTCGTTAATATAAAAATTAAGGAGAGAGTGAATTATTTTATTTAGATTCAGTTGATTATATTAGAGTGTAATCTTCTCTTTAAAACGTAATAGCGATATGGATGTGCAAGAACTACAAAAACTTGTGAGACAGGGCGAAGGGCGGCACTTAGAGTTTAAACTGAAATCGAACCATCCCGAAAAAATCATCAGAGAAGTAGTGGCCTTTGCCAATACAGAAGGCGGTATCCTCCTTATCGGAGTAAGTGATGATAAGGAGGTAAAGGGCTTAAAGTTTCCTGAAGAAGATGAGTATTTACTTACTAAGGCCATTCACCAATATTGCTTTCCTACCATCAATTACACACTAGAGCATATCGCTGTAGATGAAAACTATGAGCGCGAGGTCCTTGCCTTTCACATCCCTAAAAGTATTAGCGCCCCCCACTATGTCTTGCGCTCGGAAGATGTACAAGCACGTAAGGTATACGTACGGGTTGAAGATAGAAGTATTCAGGCGAGTAAAGAGATGCGTGAGGTACTAAAGCAAACAAAAAAGGATAAAAACTTTTGCTTCAGCTATGGTGAGAAAGAACAACTCCTTATGGCTTACCTAGCGAGTCACGCACAGATTACCCTCGATCAATTTGCTGATTTGGCGCAAATATCTCGTAAAATTGCTTCCAGGACTTTAGTTTTATTAGTACTAGCCAACGTACTGAAAATTATGCCTGAAGAAAAGCAAGATTACTTTATGATGAACCCTACCATAGATATTTTGGCCAGCTAAGCCTACATAGGAGGCTTACTTTTTTTGTAGAATACATCTATCTATTGATTATTACATGTCTACAGAGGCGTCCATTGTTGATAACTTCAAACGGCTCTTTTATCAGGCCGATACCTACAAGCTTGCTTTAACGATGAGCGAAGCACACCCTTCATTGCGGCAATTACGAAAATACTTATTTGAGCGTTTTTCACAAGACTTCCCCGATCAAGACTTAGCAGAGGTTATTCGAGAAGAAAAGTTAATTTACATTAATAAGAATTGTCGGTACGTACCCTCACAGATAAAAGATTTTAGAGGTTTAACGTACTTAAACCTTAGTAATAATCCTCTTCAACGACTCCCTCCTTTTATTATGCAGCTCCAGTCGTTGGAGTTTTTAGCTGTAGGCGGATGTAACCTTACTTTTCTACCCACTTCTGTTCGTTATTTATCTCGATTGAGGCAATTTTACTTATCTGAAAATCAAATTTCAACCTTACCTGAAGAAATTAGTGAGCTTCGATCACTTGAGTTCTTGTTTTTACTTAATAACGAGTTATCTTCTCTACCCAAAGAAATAAAGCAACTTCGTAAGCTAAAAAGCCTTACATTAGCGAGAAATTTATTTCAGGAATTTCCAGGGATGATCCCCAAAATGATTCACTTGGAAAACCTAGATATGCACGGGAATATGCTTACGCGTCTCCCAGACCTCACACCCCTTCAAAGTTTGTCTAACCTTAATCTAGCTAAAAATAACCTCACTACTATTATCAACCAGATAAAGCAATTAAAGGCCTTACGCGTCTTATCCATCAATGAAAATGCCATCTCCCTTGAAGAGCTAAGAGCCATAGAACATACCTTTCCAAAATGTCGGGTTTTCATGTAAAGTACTTTTGAGAAAATCATAGGCTCTCTTTATTACCTATTTCAAGCATATTTTTTATATTTACTTGTAGCATTTTTTGTTTTATGTCAAAGGGAGAGAGCAACGCTACACATAACCAAGAAGAGAAGAACACTTTTTCTTTTCAAGTTTTTGTACGGCGTTTACTTTTAGCGGTAGGATTTAGCTTATTTGGAGGCCTCCTTATAGGTTGGCTAAGTATTCACTTTATTATCAACCCTTATATAAAAGATCGTATCACTGAAACCGTTTATGCGCAAACAAAAGGTTTGTACCGCCTTCAAATTGATCACCTTGACATTAATCCTTTACAAGCCTCCATTCTTTTAGAAGACATCAAATTAAAACAAGATTTAACACGTTGGCGTAACTTTGCTCATCGGGACAGTAGCTTACAGCAATTTCGCATTAAAGCGCATATTCCTGCCCTTAAACTTTTGAATATTCAATGGATTCGTTTCCTTCAGGAAGATACACTAGCTATAGGACGTTTTCACCTACTCAACCCCACTGTCACTTTACAAACAGATCAGCGCTACAAAAAAACCTCTTCGCAACAAGCTACTACTCAAGAGATTTTCAATAAAATAGTAACGCAAACACAAAAAGTAACACCTGCTTTACACATAGAAGACTTTCATCTAGAAAGGGCTAATCTTCACTGGACTATACTAAAGCAGCAAGATACCTTGCAGCATTTTTTTAACGCTGTCTCTTTACAAACGAAACATACTTGTATCAGTGCTGAGCGTTTGCTCGATACAGAAAAGTGGTTATTTTCTGAGGACTTCCAACTTTACATCCAACGTTACAGGCTGTTGTTGCCAAACAATACCTCGCTGGTTGCCAAACAAGCACAGTTCCTGATCAAAGATTCTACCTTTCGGGTCGCTAATGTACAATATCGCCAAGATACTAACCAACAGTTAACGATTGCTCACGTCGCCCTCAGGAAGATGAGCGTGCGCCAACTACTTTTTGCTAGACAACTCACTATCGACCAGCTAGAAGTGCTTCGGCCTCGATGGCAATCGCAGCATCAAGTAGCAGCTAAACGATCTTTCTCGCCAATCGACGTAGGATATAGCTTACGAAAAAAAGCAGCCCAAGTCCTTCGCACACAACTCAAATCGCTACAAATTCGTCGGATACAACTTCAAAGGGGACGCTTGACACTTCATAACTACACCCAAGATAGACAACGTCTTTCTCATCATATTCGACAGTTAGCTATACAGCTCGATAGTGTTAAGCTCGATAGCACTTCTAAAGACTTCTTGTTCGCCAAGGCCGTAGAAGCCACTGTTCAAAAGTATACCTTGAAACACTCACATCAGACGCTAGCGGGTAGTATTGAACGACTACACTGGCGTAATGACCATTTTACAATACAAAATGTATCGTTTTGGAAGGCAGGTCAATTAAGTTTGGACTTCAAAAAACTCACCATTAATGAAATCGACTGGCAAAACTATTGGAACTTCCGTAGACTTCCTATTCAACGGATAAAGCTCACAGCACCTATCGTAAAGCTGCATACACCTGCTCGCCGCGATACTACACCCCTTGACTTAGCCAAGACTATCAAGAAATTTACTGATGTATTGGCAGTGGAAAAATTACAAATAGTTCAGGGTGCTTTTCAACAAAGTATTGCAAGTAAACAAGGGACTTGGCTACAGCAAGCACAAGCCATTCAAGTTACTTTTGATCCCATTTATATTCAAACTACTACTAGGCAAACCACTACCCTTACAGCAGTCCTTGCTCAACTTACTGAGGTGCAGGCGCAGCAATATCAGTTATCTTTAAACGACGATGCCCTTTCTTTTACAGCTCGCCAAGTCGCATTACGCCCTCGTAAGTCCCCTTTTCTTGATTTTTATGAGGTACGCTTTGCACAGAAAGAAAGAATCAACCTTGCTGCTGCTACTATACAACTTTCTTCTTTAAATTGGAGAGCACTTTTGTTTGACAATGCCATTTTAGCAGGTGATCTACTGATCGATCGGCCCACTGCTCGTTTACAAACACATTATAATGGTGCGCAAAAGGCCGCACTGGATACTACCTCAATAACAGATGAAGTACTTGTTGAACAACCTATAAGAGAAATGCTTTTAGAGGCAGTGAGAAAAATAGGGAAGAAACTGACCATCCAGAATATCTATTTACAGGAGGGGCAGTTTACACATAAAGCCTATACCCGCAAAAAAATAATTTTCCAAGAGGCGCAGAAGGTAGATCTACGTATGACCAACATCGACATCGACCCTGCCGCTATAGGCCCTTCTAAAGCCTTTTTCACGGATACTATACAACTACAAGTACAACAGTACCAACTATATCCGGCAGATAGTAGCTTTTTCTTTCGTTTTAAAGATTTCCAAATTAGCAACTTAGATTCTTCTGTTACTTTTCAGGAGGTATATTTTTCACAAGGGGAGCAAATGGCTATCCAGATGCCTACTGCGCATAGCCTACGCATAGATTGGCAAAAGATTTGGCAGGAAGAGCAAATACAAGTTGGAAAAATACTGTTGAATAAGCCCATGATTTATATGGAAACACGCTATCAACCTGACCGTACTTTTTCCGTTGATCGCTTGTACCAAAAAATTCAACAAGCCGAACAGTCTCTTTACAATCAAGTAAGTGGCCTCACCGATCAGTTGAGTATAGATAGTCTTTTTGTACAAGAAGCCAGCTTATTATTACTTACCGAAACTCCTACAGGAAGATTTATTGCCCACGAGGCAGACAACATCACACTTTTACTTGAGCAGATGCATATTCAGCCTACTATGCTGCAAAGTAGTGATCATCTTTTCTTTACTGAGGCGCTCTCCCTAGAACTTCTTAATTACAGGCTTTTACATCCCTATGAGGACTTTGATTTAAGTATAGGGCGCTTTTCCTTTAACTCACGTGACTCCACTTTAGAGGCTTCTGAAATTGCTTACTCCCTTCCTAATCGGCTTGACTTACAGCTCCCTTCTCTTGCTATCAAGCAGTTAGAGGCACGTCGCTATGTACGGCAGGGCGTCCTTCATATAAAAGAGGTACTCCTCAGTAAGCCTACTTTACAGCTTTCTACAGATGTTACAAAAGTGAGAATTACCGAGAAACCAACAGCGTCTATAAAGCGTACACTTCTTGAAACACTAGAACGATTTGCTGCTTCTAGCACAATTGAGGCTATCAAGTTGGATCAGCTCTATCTTCAAGAAGCCACTATCTCCTATGAGCATCAAGGTTATAAAGGAGTTACCTATCAACATATAGAGGGCTTAGCACTTACATTAACAAATGTTGAAATAGATACCAACTTACGAGCGAAGAATAAGAAACTAGGGCTTGCTGACGAAATACAACTCACAGCGCAACGCTATCAGCTCATTCAACCCGATAGTATGTATACGCTTACTACCCGAGACCTTTCGCTCGATTCTCGTACTGCTTCTCTCGCTATCAATCAAATACGTTATCGGCCGCTTCAGTCTGAAGAGCAAGTGGTGCGCTCTAAGAATTTTCAAAAGTCGCGTTTTAATATTTTTATAGCACAACTTACTGCCAACAAAATTGATTTTCTAAAACTCGTTCAACAACAAAAACTCTTTATCAATACACTTTTCCTACATGCATTCTGACTGAGCGTCTCTGACGACTGACGCGTATCCCCCAACCCTAACCGTCGTCCACCGCTCCCTAACGAGCTCCTCCAAGCCATTCCTTTTTATGTAAAGATAGATACGATTGGACTACGTAGCATGAATATTTTTTACACTGAAAACGTCCTGAGAGGTAGAGGAGAAGGTGCCATTAGTTTTAACCAAATGACTGCCTACTTAACACGTATCACCAACGATACTGCACTGATGACAGAAGAAAAACCTGCTTTACTTTCTGTTAGCACCTTGTTTATGAATGAGGGAATCCTTACGGTTAATATTTTTATGCCACTTTTAGCGCCTCAATTCAAGATGAACATGGCGGGAGAACTAGGAAGTATGTCCGCTGTTTATATTAACAAAATGATTGCTCCTACTGCACACATTGCATTGCGTAAGGGCCAAGTGAAGCGTATTCAGTTTAATACTACGATGGAACATAACATCGTTGAAGGTACCATGCTGGCCGTTTATAGAGGTTTTAAGGTAGAAGTGCTGGAGCGGAACACACACAAGCGAAGAGGCTTTCTTTCTTCCATCGTTAACCTACTGCTTAACCAGACCAATAAGAAGCAACGAGGTAAAATTGCTTACTACAAAAAAAGTACAGATGGGTTTATTCGTATCTTATGGCAAAGTGTTGCAAGTGGCTTAGAAGATACTTTAGTTCCTAAGATTATACGAAATAGAAAATAAAGGCCAAAGGTATAAATACCTTTGGCCTTATTTCAAGTAAGAAACAAGATATACTTACTCGGTACTGAACAACTCATCTTTTAGCGTAGGATTCACTTCTGCCTGAATCTTGGCATCAATCTCTTGCCCTTGCATGCGCAGTTGTGCCGTAGCTGGAAACTTGACCCCTTCTACTTCTTGATAGTCTCCCCAAGTAACATCATTATCTGGAGCAACAGTTTTTACTTTTAAGCCCGAGTCTATGTCAAAGTAATGCAGTATTTTTTTACCCGCAGCATCTGTAAAGGTTACTTCATAAGCAGGATTTCCTTTGATCGTTTTTACATCTGTCAGTGCGTACTTATCTGCATTCTTTTTATAGTTTAATTCTGGGAAGATCACCGCTTGTTGCTTCATGGCTGCTAGCGCTTCACCCTCAAGTGGTTTATTACCTTGAGGCGTTTTCATTACTGCCTTCTCTCCATCGTAGACTTGTTTCATTTCTCCAAAAGGTGTTTGCTGTACCATCAAGTACTTTTTATCTTCTTTTTGGTAAGTGATAAAGTTCATTTCTATCCCTTGTACTGCCAAGGTCATATTGAGTTGTACAGTTTTTACTTTTTGGAGTTTTTCTCTTCCTCCTAGTGCAGCAATGTATTTATTTAGGATCTTCTCTACGCTTGTATTTTTTAACAAACTGGCATCTACGCCTGTATCTACATTGCCGTATATGTCATATTGTGTTATTTCACCAAAGCGTTTCATCTTGGCTTCTATGGCCTTGACATCTCCCACGGCTACGATGTAAGCATTATCAGGATGAATATACTTTTGCGCTACTGCTTGTATCTCTTTGGCGGTAATTTTATCTAGGCGCTCCAAGTAAGTCGCATAGAAATCGTTGGGTAAGTTGTAGCGAGCCGTATTAATAGCAAAGCTAGCGATGGTATTAGGACTTTCCATAGACCTTGCGAAGTTACCAGACATTACTGCTTTCGCTCTGCGAAGCTCATCAGCGCTTACTTCCTCTTTTCTGATGCGCTCTAGTTCGTACAGGAACTCCTGAGTAGCACTATCTGTCACGGCGGTTCTTACACTTGCCGAAGCACCAAATACACCAATCAGCTCATCTTGACTTAAGGTCGAATACGCCCCGTAGGTAAAGCCTTTGTCTTCACGTAGGTTACGATACAACCTAGAGCCTGCTTTGCCTAAAATTTGGTTCATGAGCTGTCCCTTCAAAAAATCAGGTTCATTCAACTGATAAGGAACAGGATAAGTAACGGTAAGAATCGTCTGTACTGCCGCGGCTTTTTCTACCAAGGCAACCTGCCGCTTGGCTGGTCGCTCTGGTTGAGGATAAGTATGTGTTTTAACTGTTCCCTTAGCCCAACTTCCCAAGTATTTCTCTACAAGTGGCTTGGCCTCTTTTAAGGTAATGTCTCCTACAATCGCCAAGTAAGCAATGTTAGGCTTAAAATAACTTTGATAATAGGCTTTACAGTCTTCTACCGTTATATTTTGGATAGTCTCTTCTGTGGCAATCTCACCGTATGGATGGTTTTTTCCATAACAGAGTACCGCTTCTACATTATCAGAAATGGCGTTGGGATCATCTTGATTTGACTTGATTCCAGAAATCGTTTGTTTCTTTATTCTATCCAGTTCCTCTTGTGGAAAGGTAGGATTGCGTATTACCTCTGCCATAAGAGTCAGAATCTGATCAGTATGCTTCTTTAGTGAGCTAGCAAACACACTATTGGCTGATGTGTTGAGGGTAGCCCCTATAAAATCAACCTCCTCATCAATCTGTGCTTTTGTTTTATTGGTGGTACCTGTTTTCAGCATTTGACCAGCAATATTAATGTAGCCTACTTTTTCCCTTTCTAGTAGAGGGTCTCTATCTAAAATAAGTGAGTAAGCTACCCTAGGCACCTTGCGATTCTCAATGACGTATACTTTCAGTCCATTTTCTAGCGTAAAGCTTTCATACTTTCCTATTTCTATCTGAGGAGCTGCACCAGGTTTTGGCGCTTTACTTCTATCTAATTTTTTTTGTGCAAAAACAGTAGAGATACTCAAACATATGAGTCCTATATATATAATACTTTTTTTCATGACTTAGCGTTTAGTGTAAGCGATTAATTTTGTTTAGGTAAGTAGTAAAGCGTAACTCTATTATTTCTCTTTAGGTACTTTTTAGCTACTCTTTGAATATCCTCGCGCTTTACCTTCATGTACCTGTCAATTTCTGTATTAATAAGGTTAGCATCTCCATAATAAACATGGTAGTTGGCTAGGCTCTCTGCAATACCCTGAACGGTCGCGTTAGAAGTGTAAAAATCATTTTCTATCTGGTTTCTTAATTTTTGAAATTCATTCTCAGAAATCAATTCATTCTTCACTTTTACATACTCTGCCTCCATCGCTTTTTCTAAATCTTCAGGTTTTACGCCTGCGTTTACAATACCGAAAGTGATCGTTATGTTAGGTTCGTCTTCCAAATCGAAAGGGAAAGCCCCCACAAAGAGTGCCTTCTCTTGCTCTGTTTTAATGGATTTGTTAAAGCGTGAGCTCTCTCCTTGTGAAAGAAGCTGCATCAACATCGATATTGCGTAGTAGTCTTCATTATTATGATTAGGAATTTTGAAGGCATGAATCACCGCAGGTAGTTGAATATTATCATACACTACATCTCTTATTTCGACAATTTGAGCTGTTTCTTCTACATTCGGACGTGGAACGTCTTTTCCTTTGGGAATGCCTCCGAAGTATAAATCAATCCACTTTTTAGTTTGTTTGATGTCGATATTCCCTGCAATTGACAACGTAGCATTGTTAGGAACATAATAAGTGGCATAGAAATTCTTAAAATCTACTTCTTTTGCTGCATCAATATGCTCCATGGAACCAATGGGTGTCCATCGGTAAGGATGTTTGGTGTAGGCACGCTTCATTACCTCTTCTAAGATAGAGCCATAAGGTTGGTTGTCTATCCGCTGGCGTTTTTCCTCTTTTACCACCTCTCTTTGTGTTTCAATGCCTTTTTTGTCAACTTTGGCGTGGAGCATTCGCTCTGACTCCATCCAGAGCGCTAGCTCTAGCTGATTAGCAGGCAATACCTCAAAGTAAAAAGTACGGTCTTGTGAAGTGTTAGCATTATTAACCCCACCAGCCTCATCTAAGTACTTATCAAACTCTCCTCGATCTATGTTGGCTGAACCCTCAAACATAAGGTGTTCAAAAAAATGAGCAAAGCCTGTACGGTTTGGATCCTCATTTTTGGAACCTACATGATAGAGAACACTTACCATCACTGTGGGCACACTTTTATCTTCATGTAAAATTACGTGTAAACCGTTTGGTAAGTCATATTCGATAAACTCGATCTTGTTCTGGGCGTTCATCTGCAAGCAGATCAAACAGGCTATTGCCCAAAGGATAATTCTTTTGTTCATTAAAGTAATATTTATGTAATTGAATATTGCAAATAAGTGTGTCGTATTGTTTAGAACGAACCCCTACATCACATAAGTATTCCTAGAGGTCAATTTATTACAAAAGTGACCAGTCGTTTAGGTTTTATGGTAAGGAAGGTTGTGTCTACTGTTATAAAAACAATAGGGAGCTATACAGCTCCCTATCCTCAATTTGTAGACGAAGGTCTATAATTAACCACCAAAGTCATCAAAACGAATATTTTCTTCTGGAACACCTAGTTCCTCTAGCATTTTTAGGACGGCCGCGTTCATCATAGGCGGTCCACACAGATAGTACTCTACCTCATCTGGTTCGGCGTGTTTGCTAAGATAGTTATCGTATAATACTTTGTGTATAAAACCTGTGTATCCCTCTCCGTTTTTGTCTTCCATGTCTTCTTTCACCTTCCACCCATCTTCTTCTAGTGGCTCAGAAAGAGCAATATGATAACTAAAGTTAGGAAACTCCTCTTCTATTTTTCTAAAGTGTTCAGTGTAAAAGAGCTCTCTTCTTGAGCGTCCACCATACCAATAAGACACTTTTCGATCTGTTTTCTCTGTGTGGAACAAGTGGAAGATGTGTGAGCGTAGTGGAGCCATTCCTGCTCCTCCTCCAATGTACACCATTTCTCGCTGCGTAGGGTTGATGTGGAACTCTCCGTAAGGACCAGAGATGGTAACCTTGTCACCAGGTTTTCTTGAGAACACATAAGAAGAGCAAATACCAGGATTTACGTCCATCCATCGGTTATTAGCCTTGTCCCAAGGGGGCGTGGCAATACGAATGTTGAGCATAATAATGTTTCCTTCTGCAGGATGATTGGCCATAGAGTATGCTCTAAACTGCTCTTCATCATTTTTCATTTTCAACGTCCAGAGATTAAATTTGTCCCAGTCGGGTTTAAACTTATCTGGTCCCATAGGATCATCTGGATGAGGCTTAATATCGAATTTCTCAAAATCAACTTCTAGCGTAGGTACGTCAATTTGAATGTAGCCACCTGACTCAAAGTCCAAGATTTCACCTTCTGGTAGCTTCACGACAAACTCTTTAATGAAAGTCGCCACATTATAATTAGAAACTACCTCACACTCCCACTTCTTGATACCAAATATCTCTTCTGGTATCTCTATCTCCATATCTTGCTTTACCTTTACTTGGCAAGCGAGTCTTACTTTCTCTTCTTTCTCTTTACGGCTTAAGTGTACTGTCTCTGTGGGGAGTACATCACCTCCACCTTCCATAATCTGGCATTTACACATCGCACAAGTACCTCCTCCTCCACAAGCAGAGGGTAAGAAAATTTCTTTGTTTGAGGTAGCTAGAGTAGTTAAAAGTGTAGAACCCACAGGCACTACCAAAGGGTTTTCCGTGTCTCCATTGATCACGATTCTTACATCACCACTAGATACTAACTGAGATTGAGCGAAGAGCAACAGCCCTACCAAAAACAGTATGACTACGGTGAATGCGATAGCTGAAGCGATAACAATTCCTGTCATTATTCGAAATAAGTTTTATTTGATTTATTCTTGAACTGTCTTCTTTTGGAATATATACAAATATATTAAAGAAATTTATATGTCTAACATTGTGTACTATTTTTTGTTGTACCTAAATAGTTGTTTTTGGATAAACATACAGATAAGTTTTGAACGTTGTGTAATAAAGGTTTAGGTATTCTAAGCCTTTGTTGTATTTTTCTTAACGGGGCGTTCTTTTTTCATAGAAAGTACTTAACTTTACTAGAGAAGTTAAACAAGACCTAACACTTATGACGATCGAGAAGGATAGAGTAATCCTACAGGGAGAGACTATCAGCATTATCTTCCATGAAGAAGCGGCTTATATAGAGGTAGTTTTCCAAGGTATTACCCATAGTCAAGAGTATCGTGTAGCGCTAGATGTGGCGCTGAAGCTCGCAAAAGGTTATGAGATCACGCAGTGGCTTTTTGACCAGCGAGAAATGAATGTACATCCAGTAGATTTACAGTGGGCTGAGAAGGTATGGGTTCCTCGCTCTTATGAGCTACTAGGAAAAGCACAGAGACAAGCTTATGTCGTTTCGCAGGAAGTATTTGAGCAGTTTAGCGCTCAAATAGATCAACATCATAAGGAGCCCGAGATTGCTATTTTTAGAGAAACTGAACCCGCCTATGCGTGGATCGAGTTATAGAGCTTATCCAAGGTTTATCTTTAGATAACTTCGTAGTACATATTTTTATTCATATTTATTTTTTGCACTATCTAACCCTCAAAATTCATGGCCAAAGGAAATTTCAATCAACTTATACAGAGCGAGCAACCGATTCTTATTGATTTTTATGCTGACTGGTGTGGCCCATGTAAGACTATGGCTCCTATTCTACAGGAAGTAGCCCAAGCTACAGAAGGGAAAGCCCGCATAATAAAGATTGACATAGACAAGAACCCTGCCCTCGCCAATCAATATCAGGTAAAGAGCGTTCCTACTTTTATGTTATTTAAAAGTGGAAAAAATGTTTGGCGCCAAGCAGGCGCTTTATCAAAGGAGGCCTTACTTAGCGTGATTCATCAACAAGCTTCCTCTTAAGTACTAGAAGCCTATTGAAAGTAAAACATCAGCAAAGGACGAATCCTTTGCTGATGTTTATTTTTGTAATTCTTTGTGCTCGAAAAGGCTACTCTACCGTTACTCTGATGCCTGCTGAATGGCTACTAAATTCAGGCGCGTACATACATTGTATCGTAGTAATACCATTGGAAAAATCACCTTTTTGTGAGACCCTCAACGCGTACTCAAATACATAGGTACCTTTATTAAGCCTACCCATAAAGAAATTGGTAGCTAAGTCACGCGGGCTTTCGTAATAATACAGTCCATCTTGGTATTTGTAAGTAGAGAGTGTACTTACGGGCTCAAAGGCTGAGGCACGCATATCTTTTAAGTGTACGTATTCCATATCTCGGTCTACACGTAGTTCAATTCTTACTTTCACCAAGCCGCCTACTTTAAGGCTGTTTTCTTTGCTAATAGGCGTAAGTACTGGCCCTGTATCTGAGTTTTTTTGAATGAAGAGCTGCTTTTTCAACTTCAAAGGGGTTTCAGCAGAGGTAATTTTATCGAGCTGCTCAAAGTACTGCCAATAGACAGCACCCCAAGCGACCCCTTCATTCTCTTTGGTAACAGTGATGTTACCCATTTGTGCGTTTATCTCACTGGCCGTCCAAGCTGTTTTATAATACCCTGTTCCTGCTTCTACTGAAATATTAGGATCGTTACGAGGGTCTACTGTTTTATCTCCTACTTTTACTTTTACAAGTTTATCGTTTGCGAGTAAGTCTGTTCCTCGTCGTAGTAGCGCATAGCAAGCCTCCACTGTTGCCTTGGTCGTTTTCCAGTTCTGGGTCTGTTTCTGCTTGAGTAACCATACCTTCATAGCTTCTACTGCCTCTTGATCTTGTGTTACCTCGTCGTACATCTCTATAAGCAAGGCTTGTCTTTCTATAGGTGCTTGGTACCACCAATAGCCTCTATTGGCTTTCCAGTACATACCCATTTCTTCAGAATGTAAGGCGCGTTCATCGAGTGATTTCACGATGGCCTTGGGTGTCTCTGTTTCTTTATAACGATGCATACTAAGTGCTATCATTCCCTGCATATAAATGCTACGTCTTACCCAGTACTTCTTGGCCTGCCCCATAAAGTAGTCAAAGGCCTCTTTGGTGTTTTGGGGGATGGGTTTGTCTGTAAAGTAGCTTCTTGTGTATAGGTAATGTACCTGAATGTAGCCTAAGTGATCGTCTTCTAGTTTGATTTTTCCTCGTTTGGCAAGCCCTTTCAAGCGGTCGTAGTCTTCCTTAAGTTCTCTATCCATATAGCCCAGTGCCTTGTTGGTCATATTTACCAGGCGGCTATCCTCACGAATCTTTTTTACACCCAGTACATCCAAATGCCCTACAACTGCTATAATGTGTTGCGTCATGTAGCGATCTTCTGGGAAACCCTTGAACCATACAAATCCGCCACTGGCTACTTGCGCTTCGAGTACTTTACGGATGGCTCTTTCTTGTTCATTGGCCATCCGATTTAAGTCAAATAGTACTCCTACCCTACGCTTACGCTCGCTTTCATCTTTGGCATCTAGCACCCAAGGGGTTTCTTCTAGTAGGGCTGTCTTAAGCTCTTGGTTTTTCTCCAAGTTAGAAAGTAAGGCATCAGGTTGTATATTTTTCCAAGTATTAAATACTTGCTTGATTTTCGGATGAGCATTGGCAATGTGAGAGGCAATACTATTGGCATAGAAGCGACTGAATGTTTGCTCTACACACTCATAAGGGTACTCCATCAAGTAGGGTAGCGCCTGTACGGCGTACCAAGCAGGATTGGAAGTGAACTCTAATGTAAAACGCTGGTGACGTATCGTCTCGGAAGTATTGTTGGCTAGTTTCTCAAACTTGAATTGCTTGGTTTGATTGCCGCGAATAGGCAGTGGGAGTGTCTCGGTTACTAGCATACGATTGGTAATAACAGGCAGTAAACGCTCTTCCCCATCTGAAAAGTTGCCCGCCTTGGCTACTACCCGGTAGGTAATGGCCTGTATTCCCTCTGGAATTTCTATTGACCAACTGAGTGAGGTACTTTGCTCAGGTTCAAGAGAGAACTTTTGCCTACGTTTTTGATTACTCATTTTAGTGTCGATGGATTCCATCGTCAAGGCATCGAAAAACTGTAACTCTGCTTCGCCTGCTAGCGCTTTCTCTACCAAGCTACTTATTTTCACCGAAAATTGCATACGATCGTTCTCACGGAAAAAACGAGGCCGATTAGGCACTACCATAAGCTCTTTTTGGGTTACTAGTTCGTTGTTGATGAGCCCATATCGTAAGTCTTGTGTATGTGCGAATCCCATCATCTTCCAACGAGTAAGCGCTTCGGGTATAGTAAAGGCAATGACTAGCTCACCTTGCTCATTGGTACGAATGGCTGGATAGAAGAAGGCCGTCTCATTGAAATTAGTACGTACCTTTACATTTTCTAAATCTTCAGGTTCCTTTTCCTCATCTGTAAGAAGCGTTGCAGGCGCTGCTACGCCATCTTCCTCATTTGCTTCATCTGCGGCTATCCGATCTTCCATAGGTTGTTGGGCAGTCTTTTTATCTTTCCCCTTCATACGTTTGTTCTTACCAACTACGGCTACCTCTTCTAGTTCTCCTCCAAATTCATAAGAACGGTAGTAGTAGCTATAAAAACTGTAGTCGAACCAGCTAAGCGCATCGTAGTAGATGGTGTTTTGACCAGAAACACCCTTGTTCCAGCTCCGTTCATAAACCTTGAAATTATTTATACTGAATTCATTACGGCTATCCCAACGGAGGGTAGCAATAAAGCTACGGTAAAGATTCAAATACCACTGGTGAGGTCTGAAAACATCTAGAGAGGCATCATAAAGGGTTGCTACCATTTCTGCAGCTACTTGGTCACCTTTCTTGCCTTTCACAGTCAAACGCCATTCTTCTTCTTCACCAGGTTGCAGTTTATCTCTGAAAGTTTGGAACTCAATATCCAACTCTTTATTGGTATAAGGCACATTAATTACTTCTACGTACCGATAAAGTCGATTTTCTTTAATAAAAGTAAAGTAGGTAGCAATATTCCCGCGGTACGCTTCTTTAATGGGGATGGTATAAAGAGATTGTTCGTCTTTTAGGTTGAGCCATTTTCTTTCAATAATTTCCCCCTGATGCTCTACTTCATAGAGTATTTTGGCGCTTGCGCTAGTGCCATAAAGAATTTTAGCGGTTTCATTAGGCTCTACAGAAATATCAACAGCCGCCACCCATTCATAGGTAGGGAAAGGCATTTGATTACTTTTAGTAGAAAATACCGTAAAATAGGTATTTCCTTTTACGGCTTGTCCATATTGATCTTGTGAGGTAATCTCTAATACATATTCCCCCTGCTTCCAAGTAGGAAGGTTATTGAGCAGGAGGTTTTTCTCTTCAGCCGTATTGAAAGTTTGTGAGAATACTTCTGTTTCACGCGCCCAATTGTAGTGATTGTTCTCGTCTTTGTAGAGGTCGTACGGAAAGAGTTCTCTGTACGTTTTTTCAGGAATGATATGAAGATCGGGCTGTGGAAGTAAACGTTGGCGATAGAGGCGATCTGGCGCTTTAAGACGATAAATCTTAATCTCTCCTTTAGCCGCTTGGAAAGTACCCATTAGATTGGTGGTACTAATTTCATACGTTTTTTCTGCCACGCCCGCTTCTGTCTGATTGATTTTTCCAGGTAAATCAATGCGTACATTCAGCGTTTTGTATCCTACATTGATAAAAGTACGCTGGCTGTGTGTCTCACCATTAATATCAGTTACATCTGCATAGACAGTATACGTAAAGGTAGGTTCAGCCTCTTTGGTGATGTTTTGATCTGGCAGTGCGCTGAATTTTACTTCAAACTGTCCTTGCTCATCGGTTTGGGTTACCCCTTTGGTAATTTCCATGGCAGGAGAGTTTGGGTAGTAACCACGCCAGTAGTACCACCAGTAGGGAAACTTGGCTTCTCTTACCACACGATATTGCACCTGTGCGCCGTCTATATTAGCACCCGAGTATGCTTTGGCCTTCCCTACAGCTACCACTTCTTCATTCAGTCGCGGGCTCCCTTCAATCGGTTGGAAGGTTACTTCAAACTGAGGGCGTTTGTATTCTTCTACAGAGAAATTGTGCGTTGAGTTGACAGCCTTTAGGTACATTTGCCCCATAAGACCGCCCGCTGGCGTATTAAACGTTCCTTCAAACGTACCATACTCGTTGGTAGTGACTTCCTGTTGGGCAACTACCTGATGGTTTACATCATAAAAGTATACTGTTGTCGTGTAGTTTTTAAGAATCTCATTATCTTTTCCGTTAGTCGTAACCACCAACCCTTTATAATAAAGTGTTTGGTTAGGGCGGTAAATAGCGCGATCAGTAAAGAAATAGACTTGTGTATAGGAACTAGGCACACCTCTCTTGTTTTGGTATACATTTCCATAATCTTGATAAGTGTCTATTTCTGAGGTACTATTGAAGTCTTCTCCTTGTTTAAATTCTAAAAGGAAATTCCTTCTTTGAGGAACTGCTTGGTGTGGAAAAATAACATACCCCTCCTTATTGGTGGCTAAGGTAGGACCGTTAACACGTACATATCTTCTTCGTCTGGAACTATATTCAGTGAAATACATTTGCACGCTAACACCTGCCATAGGCGCGCCTGTTTTTCGGTTTAATACATATACTTCTGCTTGGCCTGCTGTATTGCTTCGATGTATATAACTCAAGCTAGAAACAGTTGTAAAACCATAGCTGAGGGAATTTTCGCTAAGTTTGAAGTCTGCCCTATCGCTTACCAATACCATATACTCACCTACTGGTAAGGCGTCTAGTTTTATTTCAGTAGCATGTAGTTGGTAGTCTCCATCAAGTGGTAGGCTTACTTCGCCTGTTTTTACAGGTGTTTTTACTAGAAAGTGCTCTAAAAACTTTTGTTCTCTATCCACATCGTAACTACGATCCCACTTAATACGCTCAGCTTGTACTTCTTTACGAGAGGTTTTAATGATACGCCAGTAAACTTTATCAGTATTTTTATACTGAATATAAGCTTTAAAAGGCTGTTCAGGAACTGTTTCTTCCTCTATTTTAACAGCTATTCGCTTGAATTGAATGGAGGCCTGTAAGCTTGTTGCATTTATAGCGCCTTCAGACTTCGGAAAAAGTACTTTCGCTCTTTCACATAGTTCATAGGCTTTCTTTAAATCCCACTTGTGGTCATCGCTCTGTAAGGGATTATACTGTTGCTCTTTAGCTCTCCATACAAGCGCCATTCGGTATATTACAGTAGTAGAAATAGGAAAGACTGAGGTACGCTGCTCTAAGGCTTTTAGGGCTGCTAAGTATAAGTCGTCCTTGTTAGAAAGTGTAAGGTGTCTATATACAAAGTCTAAGCGTTTTAGGTCTATATGTACTAATGCATCTGGTAGGGTATCTTTTATATGCAACTCGGCTAGCTCTTGTAGTATTTGTAAGGCATGTAGCTTGAAAGAAAGGGAGTCTTTACTGGTAATATCTAACTGTATAAAGTCAGCTATAGGCTGTAAGTATTTTTCTTCATTAATATAAAATTGATACACTGGTTTTGAAAGCGTGGGTTCTTCACTTGCGTAAAAGTCTACGGCACGGTGGGCTAAGAAGTCGTATAGGGTGGGTCTTAGGCTTCTTCCTTTTGCGTTACCTCCCTGTAGGAGGTCATCATATACATCAATTTTTATGGCTTTCGACTGCTCTGCCTCTTCTAAAGAAAGTTCATAATGTTTTACAGTTTGCGCCACGATATCTTCCAGGCTCCACGTTTCTATGTCGTCTTGCTCAAAGCCTACTACCTGTGTACGTTGGTTAAAACGCCAGCGATTATTCGTATAGTACTGCCAATACATTTCTGCTAGCATAGAATGGAGCAATGGCTTTACAGGGTGCTGGGCTTTTTCGGCTTCTTTTCTAAGTTGAATTAAGTTTTTAACAAACGCATTTTCTTCTTTGTAGTCAGTAAGTTTCAGTTTGTAGATGACAGCTTTTACTAGCTGATCTGCTACTTTTTCTTTCTCGGCGCGTTGGTATACTTCTTCTACTTTCTCCAAGGCAGATGCTGGTAAGCCTTCTGCTATAAACTTGTCTATCTCTTTCCAAGCCTTGGGATAAAAATCTTTACTCATAGGGTTTTGTGCTTGTAAAAGGTGTGTGAATAGGAACAATAAAAAAAATAAGGGAAATCTTCTGCGTAGTATCAACATATAGGTAAGTACTTTGAGGGTTTTCGCGTTGTAGAGAAGATCGGCAATAAATAAACCAAATTCTAAAAATAGCACCACTATTTTTATGAATAGTTCTTTATCTGTAAGTGTCTCCTAGCGTCAATTTCGTTTTGGTGCTTACTTTATTTTCTTAAATTTGAGCTTTTAAATTTTAAGTGAGTTGTATGAGACAAAAAATTGTAGCAGGAAACTGGAAAATGAATAAGAGTATTCAGCAGGGTAAAAGTTTAGTTTCTGAGATAGTACATATTGTAAAGGATGAGGTGCTAGATAAGGAAGTAAAGATTATCATTGCGCCTCCCTACACACACTTATATCCGACTTGTCAACAAATCGAAAGTTTTCAGCCTATTTTTTTAGGCGCTCAAAACTGTGCCTCTTTCGACCAAGGCGCCTATACAGGTGAGGTCTCCGCTGAGATGCTCTCTTCTGTTAATGTATCTTACGTAATTGTAGGTCATAGTGAACGCCGTACGCTTTTTCAGGAAACAAACGCCCTCTTGGCGAAGAAGGTAACACACGTTTTAGCACATCGTATGAAACCCATTTTTTGCTGTGGAGAGTCACTTACACAAAGAGAAAGCAATACGCATTTCGATTTTATCAAACAACAACTAGAGGAAAGTCTCTTTTTTCTTAGTAGTGAACAATTCAAGCAAGTGGTGATTGCCTATGAGCCTATCTGGGCCATTGGTACAGGCCAAACCGCCACCACCGAACAAGCACAAGAAATACACGCTTTTATACGCCAACTAGTGAAAGAAAAATATGGAGAAGCCATTGCTGAAGACCTCACTATTTTATATGGTGGAAGTTGTAAGCCTATTAACGCAAAAGCGCTTTTTGCCTGCAAAGATGTAGACGGTGGGTTGATTGGAGGGGCAGCTTTACAGGCCAGAGATTTCGTAGAGATCGTTAAATCGTTTTAAAAGTAAACTCATGAGAGATACCCTTACCACTATGATCGCAGCCCTTAAAATCCTCAAAGAGGAAGATAGTAATAGTAAAGCCATTGGTATTTTGGAAGATGGCTTGAAGGCGCTCTGCAAGCAATACGTGATGGATATGTCTGCTATGGCTGGCATAATTGGCATGAAAGAAGTAGAAGAAGAGGTGATCAATGGCTTAAAGCTACTGCAAATTTTAAACAAGAAAGATGAGGAAAATACTTAAAAATCTACTGTTAAAAGGCAGTATTTATTGGTTTTTTATCGTAATGATAAGTGCTTGCCAAAATGACGCAACCAAAGAAGAGCAAGCTTGCCTACCCGATGTAGAGGTAGCTAATATTAAGGTAGAGGTAAGGATTGAACGACTTGATGAACGGCTTTTTGCACTTGAGGGAGAAGAAGGAATACAAGCATTTCTGAAGCAGTATGCTGGCTTTGCCGAGCAGTTTTTACAGCAAAGTCGATACCCTTCAGACACTGTTTTGATTAATGCCTTGTATCAAATGGTTGCTGACTCTTCGCTGCAAGTACTACAAAAAGAAGTAAGCCAAGCTTTTGGTGACATGAAAAAGGTAGAAGAAGATTTTGAAGCAGCATTTAAACGAATAAAATACCACTATCCTGATTTTCGAGTACCTAAAATACAAACTATCGTCACAGGCTACGGAAAAGGCTCTGATTTGTATGTTTCAGAAGATTTGATTGTTATTGGATTAGAGTTTTTTATGGGCCCTGACTACCGTTTCCAACCAGAGGAGCCAGAATACATTGCGCGCCGCTACCGACCTGAAACCATCGTTCCTTTTGTAGTACAGATACTTAGTGCCCGGTACAACCAATTCGACGAGACCAACCGTACAGCACTCGCAGATATGATCTTCTATGGAAAGAGTTACTACTTTATGCAATCCGTCATTCCTTGTTTACCCGACTCGGTTGTGCTCGGTTATACCAGTGCACAAATGGATAGTATTCAGAAGTACAAAGAGGTGATTTGGGCGCATTATATAGATAGGAACGTCTTCTACGAAACAAGTCATCTGATTAAAAAAGACTACATCGATGATGCCCCTTTTACTTTACCGATTAGCCAGACTTGGTGTCCAGGTGCCATTGGGCGCTGGACAGGACTCCGCATCGTAAAAAAGTATATGCAACGCAATGAGGATACTTCCTTGCCTGCGCTTATGAAAAATACCAACGCGCTGGATATTTTGGAAACATCCAAATACAAGGGAGACTAACCACCTATGGATTTAAGCCTCTTTTTTAATTCTTTAGAGGAATCTTTATGGGCTACTTTAGAGGACCCTCAAAGTGTTTTTCAAAATATAAAAGTACACTACAATGGCTTTCCTGAGTGGCAAGAAGCTGACATCGCGTTCATAGGACTACTAGAACATAGAGGCACCCTCACCAACAAGGGTGTAGAAGAAGCCGCACTGGCAATCAGAAAGCAACTATATCGTCTTAAGAAAGGAACAGGTACTTATAAAATCGCTGATCTGGGCGACTTACGGAATGGAGTTACTTTGGAAGAGACTTATTTACGCCTGAAAGAAGTGTGTGAGCACCTGCTCGATCATCAGGTGATTCCGGTTATTGTTGGGGGTTCTCACGATTTGATGTTAGGGCAGTTTTGGGCATATCAACACCTTGATCGTATTATCTCTATTGCCAATGTAGACGCTTACCTGAATTTAACCGATCACGATCAAGGGGGGATGAATCAACATCACCTCCTTAAAATCCTTACCCACTACCCTAACTACCTCTTTAATCTTAGTCAAATTGGGCTACAAACCTATCTTAATAGCAAACCCTCACTCGAGGTACTAGAAAAGCTTTACTTTAATGTATATACTGTAGGAGAAATTCGAGAAGACTTCAATGAAATAGAACCTGCTGTACGAGAAGCAGATTTACTGGCCATTGATTTGACAGCGCTTAAAATGACAGATGCACCTGCTAATATTTATGCTGAGCCTTTTGGGCTTACAGGAGAAGAACTTTGCCAGATTTGCTGGTATGCAGGACTAAGCGATACCAACTCTTCAGTAGGTATTTATGAGTACAACCCTCGCTTAGATGTAGGCTATAAAACAGCCAAGGTAATTGCGATTGCACTGTGGTACTTTATAGAAGGCTACTACCATCGCTTACACCAACAAGATTTTAAAAGTGAGGCTTTTACCAAGTACGTTGCGAATGTAAGCGCTACCGATCACCAAGCCTACGACATTGTTTTTTATAAGCAAACCGCTACCGATAAATGGTGGATGGAAGTGCCTTACCCAGAATCAAATATGCAAGCATTTCCTTGTATTGTTCCTTGTAGCTATCGCGACTATCAAAATGCAGTCAATGGTGAAATACCTAATCGGTGGCTCAATACACACGCGAAGTTGATTTAGTTATACCCTAGTCCTGTTTTAGTAGCCAGTTTATAGCGCCCGCCTTCTTTTTTGAAAGAAATCTTGTGATCAAAAGTCATTTCTCCTTCAGGTGCCGAAGGAACGTACAGTTTATAAGTACTGTAATTGTTTGTTTCGTTGAGCAACTCTAAGTAGGCTGATGAATAATCTGATATATCTCCTCCCATCCAGGTAGGAATGATGAGTTTACCCTCTCTTTCCCTCACCCTCAGTGCTCTGATAACTTGTGTGACACCTTCTTCTGTGTAGGTATTTCGTAAGTAACGCGCTAGCTTACCGTAGGTATTATAGGGTTCTTTTACCCTATCGTAAATTTCACCATTTTCTGAAGGAGGTTCTTCCTGGGCTCGTTCACTTCGGTAGTGATAAGCAGACTCTAGCCTTTGCCCTTTAAATATCAAACACCAAAGTACACTAGGCTTTTCTTGGGTCTCTTTTTCAAAGAGTTGTGTACTACCATCTGGATTTACACAAGTGATGTGTTGCGCGTATATGGTGAATGTCAGTTCGTATTTTTCTTGCGGTGCCTGAGGAAAGGTTACTTCATAAACAGATCGCTCATTATGACGCCACATTATTCTTTTTGATAGTAACAGAATGGGTTCTTGTAATTTATCCGATTGATAGCGGATCTCTTTGCCTTGTTCTGTCACAAATAATCGCTCCACTACCCCATTTGGATTTTTACAAACATACACTCCATCTATAGCTAAGTCCTTTGCATAGTATCTTTTTACTTTTTCATCCTTTCCACTTTGTAGGGTATCTGTACTGCTAGTCTTCTCATTAGAGGGCTCTTTCTCTTTTACTTGTTGGCAAGCGCTTAAAATGGCTAGTATCGCTAATAGATAGGTTATTTTTATCATCCTACAATCATTTTAGCATTGAAAAAATAAAGGATGGGGTAATTTATAGCTTTTAAAGCCATTGTTTCAAATATTGAAATAGACCATAAAGAACTGCTTAGTACGTAAAGCACCTAGTTAACTTTATTAACCGCAACCTCCAAGTCAATCTCTACGGGACGATCTGTTTGCTCTTCATACATCATAAAGGTAACATTGATGATATCTCCTACCCTCAATAACATACTTTGTGCTTCTTTTTTATAGCCGGGAGGTGAGGAATGGGAGGTAGCTCGCTCGCTCCATTGCTTGCCGATTGCTAAAGTTAGGAGCTTTCTAATATTGGCTTCTGATGGATAAATAACAACTGGCAAGGTGCGGTCTTTAATCCGTAAGGTAAACGCTCCAGGCTTTATGGCTTTTAGCTGCATCGTGTGGTAAACCGATTGTGTTTTAAGGCTTCGATGAGTGGCGTAACCCGAAGTAACCTGATTTACTTGCAGCTCTTCCACCTGATTGGTGACTTCCCAGTCCAGTTGCTCACCTCTTGGTTCTACTGCTTGCTGCTCAGAGAGCGGTTTTACCCACTCTCTGCCCTGCTCATCTGCCTTGTAGAAGCTACTTTGTACTACATGTTTGTTCCAATAAACAGGTACAAGGATGGTATCTCCTACCACACAAGTGTACCCTCTATAAAGGTTAGGCTCTATACTATCGAAGTATCTGTTAGCTCCTTTTTTACCTGCTCTTATAATGCTCAGAATACTATTGTTTCTGTAGCCATAGCCTTGCTCAAAGGTAAAGACTTGCTTCATAAAATGAAGGCCCTCCTTTTTGGGAATCACCTCTATATCGAA
The DNA here is from genome assembly GCA_937911505.1 of uncultured Cytophagales bacterium. Lineage (GTDB taxonomy): Bacteria > Bacteroidota > Bacteroidia > Cytophagales > Thermonemataceae > CALEMF01. The sequence goes on along the minus strand of CALEMF010000015.1, from coordinate 188,463 downwards.
GTGAACGGCATATTCCTCTTGCCGAATGGTCACCTCACCTACTTCAAGATTTTCTGTTTCAAAAGTCTCTTTAAAGTCTTTTAAAAACACTTTACTTAACGAGTCTAAGTCTTGCCCGTACATCTGTGCATAAGAAATAACGAAGGTTAGAATAAATAAAAAGTATTTCATAGTAGTTATCTTCTTATTTTTGAAGATATAAGCGCTTTGTGTAAGTTAGTAAAGTTTACTGAATAAAGTAGAGGGGTAGTGAAGGTATTTTTTGAACTCTCCTCTTAGATAAAGCATCAGAAACGGCGCAAATAGCTAGTAATGGTAGGCACATAAAATTAGCTTAATAGTGAATGCTTTCCAGGAGGCAAAGTAAAATATGTTGTAACTAACCTGTTTATGCCATTTAGCAAGAGTAGTAGAAAATTAGAAAACACTTTTATTCAAAAGGTGATTGAAACACTATTTTGAAAGTCTTCAAATAGCGCAACACTTACACACTTAGTGATAACCCATTCCAGTAATAGAAGCAAGTTTCCATAAGCTCTTTTCTTTCTGGAAGTTAATAGTATGATAGCTCCACCTTCCATAAATATTAGGTACACACAGTTCGTATTGCCTTTCTGTCGGAGAAATACGAAGTAGGTTTAAATAGGCCTCTTCATACACTGCCTTATTTTTACCCATCCCAGCAGGTATAGTAAGCTTTCTTTCTTTTACCTTTAACTTTAATAATTTTATTACTTTTTCAGTGGCTTCTTGGGTATAGGTTCTCCTCAAGTGTTCTCTAATTTTCGCTCGACTATCTAAAGTAGGTTTTACGATAATGCGCCCCTCCTCATCTACTTTCACAAGTTCTCCTTGTAACGCTTTTGGATTGATGTAATGGTACCAAGACTCTAGCCTTTGCCCCCTAAAAATGAGTTTCCAAAATAGTTCTGGGGAAGTATTTACTTCTTTTTCAAATATTTGGATAGTTCCAGAAGGGTTATTGCACTCTACAATTTGAGCATATTTAACTAATCTTAGGTAATAAGATTCTTTAGGAACGTTCAGGAAAGCCACCTCTTTTTGATAAGGATTACTCTCACGTGAGAAATCTACTATTTTTAAGGGAATTTTCTCCACTAGTTTATTAGAGGTATACTTTATCTCACTTCCATCATTCTGTATAAATAGCTCCTCAACTGTACCATCATCATTTTTACAAATGTAGTGCCCATCAACGGATAAATCTTTTGCATAATATTTTTCCAGTACATCTTTACTTACCTCCTCTGATGTTCTTGTCACTACTGATTCTTGTTCCTTTTCTGCCGTTTTTTGGCAAGCTAAGGCCATGAAACCTATACTGAAATAGTAAAAGAGAAAAGTTTTCATATGCATTAATTTTTATGTAAAATATAGAAGAGATGTATGATAAACAACTATTCACCTACATCTCTCTATCCTTATACCCACTTAGAAATAGTCAACGCTTCTTGTGCTGCCCACAAAGCGACAATACGTCGCTCGTTGGGCTTCATAGAGCGATTGTACTTTCCTCTGGCTTGTACAATCGTTTTATCTACCAAGCTTACCTCGATGGTAATGAGCGACGTTTCACAAGCAAACTCTTCTACATAAAGAGAATAGATAGCACAACGTTTTTGGTAACAACCAAGTGCATAACTAGCCACACAGTGGTTATGCTTTTTCCCTTCCATTTGTAGTTCCTTAGAAGAAAGCAACTCACGAATCCAGTAAGTTTTTGGAGGTTGTAGTGTACCCTCTTCCAAACCAAAGCCCTCAATACCACAGGTTTTCCAGATATAAGTTCCTCCACGATTCCAGCGGCGGTTCATTTCCTCATGCCAAGCTTGTGTCTGACGCAACAAGGCGTTAATCGTACGTCCCTTTAGGGAGTAGTTTTGGTTCGTTCTTCGTTCTTCACGAACATAATCGACGATTTCTTCAACACGCTCGTAATCAAACATCCCTGCTTTCACAAAAAACTGAATCATCTGGCTCCAGAAGTATTCTTCCTCAAAGTTATTTCTTCCTAGATAAGAGCCATTAATGTATTTCACCAACCGCTTGTTTCCTCCCAAGCCCAGTACTTGCGCATAGCGAAGTGCTTCAGGAATGGTGTAGTAATCGGGCGTTTGCAAGAAATACTTCGCCATCTTTTTCGTCATCACAAAAGGTAGGGAAGGTTGCTTCCTTACCGACATACCTTGGGCAATATTGATGTACCATGCTCTGTAGTGCGCTTGATCACCTAGCCAAGCGGTAACTAAAAACTTGGGCGTCTTGTAACGTGCGAACAAGTGTTCTACCAAAGAGGTAAACTGCTTCTCTACGTTATGACTTTTACGCTGCCAAGTGTTTACAGATCGTACAAATACGGCGCTGTGTTCAGCTAAGTGTTTTAAAGCAGCCACGTAGGGCTTGCTCTCCAACAAAGCGGTACATCTCTTTTTATACAATGTTTTAAGCAGTAATACATACTGTTCCTTACAATTTGTGAGTTTTTTGAGTGCTTTATAATCTTTCTCGATTTGCTCAAAAACAGGCGAGGCTTGATAAGCTTTTCCTGCAAAAATGAGTTCGATATTTTTCAGAAAGACTTTTTCAACACGCTTCGGAATTTTTAAGGTTTGTATGTACGCTTGCTCTTTTTCTCTACGAATACTGAGACTTTTCTCTTTTTTAATATATAGTGGGACTTTTTTTGTTTTATGTAAATTTCCCATAAAGCATTTATTTAAAACTTGATTAATAGATAAATGACTCCCTTGTAGCTTATGAAGTGTATGTGCTAACATCAGGCAGGAGTCTGTACAGTCTATTCCACGAGGCTGCTATCTATTAAAAGTGGCCTGCTTTATTTTAGGTAGCTATTAGCGCTCGTTTACACATAAACTGTAGGGTCTGGCTAGCAGACATCGTTTGACAATAAGTTGTATGGTTAATAGTCGCATGTTTGAAAATTTTATATGTGAGAAATTAAATTAGAATGGAGGCTTACCCCTCCCAACCTTTCTTGTTTTGCTCAGCTTCGGCCATTCGTACAACTCGAGGAATAAACCTTGCGAGAATATCCACTAAATCTTGCTGCGCATTCATTACCTCGTTGATATTTTTGTAAGCACCTGGTGATTCGTCTACATCGCCGCCCATCAGCTTAATACCTTTCTGCTGCAACTGCTTCTTAATCTCGTGCATCGTGAAGGTATTGCGTGCTTTCCGCCGACTCATCGCCCTACCTGCTCCGTGTGAAGCAGATTGCAAGGCCGCTTTTTCCCCTCTTCCTCTTACGATAAAGCCTGGCTCTAGCATAGAGGCGGGAATAATCCCTAACTCACCTTTATGTGCAGGCGTAGCACCTTTTCTGTGTACCATCACCTCTTGTCCATTAGGAAGTTGCTCTTTCCAAGCAAAATTATGATGGTTTTCTATCGTGAGTAAAGGCTTCTTTCCTAATGCCTTGGCAAGCCGCCGATGAATTTGCTGATGACAAGCCTGTGCATATGCGCCTGCTAGATTCATAGCGATCCAATACTCCTGCCCTTCAGCAGTAGCTAGATCGAGCCAGGCTAAATGTTGCGCCTCTCTCGGTAACCCTGTCATCTCGCGGGCAAGTTGGGTGTAATGGTTGGCGATATTGGCTCCAAACCCTCTTGAGCCTGAGTGAGAAAGCAAAGCCACGTATTTTCCTTTTGGTAAGTACGCCAAATCGGCACTGTTCTCTAGCACTTCTAAAAAACCCCACTCTACAAAGTGATTACCTGTACCAGACGTCCCAATTTGCTTTTGTGCCTTGGCTAGCAAGCTCTTTACAAAAGGAATGGTATTCCAGCCAGGATGCTCCCAGATCGCATCTTCTAACGGTTGATCATTCTTAGCCGCAATACCAAAGTAAGTATGCTCGCCTAAATAGTTCTTGAAGGTGGGTTTGCGTTGCTCCAAATAGGTGCTTTCTATATCAAACACACTCAAGCTCATTCTACACGCAATGTCTACCCCCACGGCATAGGGAATGATTTTATCTGCTTCCGTGGCTAACACACCGCCAATCGGTAAGCCATAGCCTTGATGGGCATCGGGCATCAACGCACCCGCTACCGTAACGGGTAGTTTCATGGCAACTTCCATTTGATCCAACGCATTTTTTCCAATCCCTGCCTCTCCAAATACTTGATAAGGCAGCGCCTCGTCTCGTAAGGAATAAAAAGGCATATCTTTTTCAGGTACAATGGGTTGCAATGCTAAGGTCAGTTCAGCAATTTCTCCAAAAACCTCGTCCTTTACGTAGTCCTCTGGTGTCTGTACCAGTTGCTCATAGACCGCAAGTACCTCTTTTTTGGTATATTGACGGCTTTTCAGCAATTTTTTCGCCAAGCGGCCTGCTTTTTTAAGCAGCTCCTTGTGCTGAAAGTAGGGTTTTAATTCACTATTATTAATTCTTAATTTCATATTCACGTGTTTGTAGGGGCTTTTGCCCGCTCTTTAAATTTTTTCTGATAATGATTATGCATATTGTAGCTTACTTTCATATTATTTACCTTTAAACTCTATTTTTCAAAGTATTTTAATTTACTATTAAGTAATCACTTTCCTAAAAGTGAGATTAATCCTTGCGCTTTTCTCTTCTTCTGAAGGGACTTTATGCAAATACGCGTGTTGTAAGGTTCCTTGCATCAGTACCACATCGCCTGCTTGTAGGGTCAGTTTTAGTACCTCGCTTGCCCTTGTTTTCTCTTTAAGCCAGAAGCTACGCGTCTCACCAAACGAGATGGAAACGATGCTAGGATTCTGCCCCACACAAGCGTCCTCATCAGCGTGCCAACCGACGCGGTCTTTCCCATCTCTGTATAACTGAAGCACTAGTGCATTAAAGTTTTCTTTTGCTAGCGCATCGGCATCTGCTTTTAGACGGGTTAAGAAAGGCGTCCAAGGCACGGGCTGGAAGGTAAGCCCTGAGTAATCATAGGACTCCTCTCCATAGTTGGCCGTTAACCTTGGTAAGTATACCGTGCTTCCATCAGCATTGTGATAGTGCTTACTTAACCACTTCACCTCATTTTGTAAGGTCTCAAAAGCGTGCTCACAAAAGAGCGCGTCATAAAAAGTACGAAAAATCACCAAACAACCATTGTAATACACTTCCATCATTTACGTTCATTATTCTGTTGCGGAAGTGGGAATCGAACCCACGAAGCACAAAGGCAATGGCTTATGAGACCACCCAGATAACCACTTCTGACATTCCGCAAAATTGAGTTGCCTTCGGTGGATTCGAACCACCCTCTTCTCCTTCAAAGGGAGGCGTCCTGCCGCTAGACGAGAAGGCAATGCGTTGCTCCAGAGCGATTCGAACGCCCATCTCTTGGTTCGTAGCCAAGTATCCTTCCGATTGAACGATGGAGCAAATTAGGAGGAAGTACGAGAGTCGAACCCGTATCTTCTGAATCACAATCAGACATCTTTACCCTTAGACGAACTTCCTCGTATAAAAAGAGGTAATAAACGAAAAGTGAATGACATATTTCTGTGGGCTTTCACCCACTGCTTCCTGCACCCAATGCAGACATTCTAACCTGACGAATTACGAAGTAACACTTCTTTACGACACTCTTTTTGCGGTCGGTACGGGAATCGAACCCGTATCACTTGATAGACAGTCAAGTATCGTAGCCATTAGACCAACCGACCGTGTGTGTGAAGGGTAGGAATCGAACCTACATTGCTGGGGCTTCAGCCCAGTGCCTTGACCACATTGGCAACCTCCACAGTGTGGAGTAAAGCGTAAAAGGTGCATAGTGTACGGTTTTAGGCGCCTTTTTCCTTTACTCCTTTGTTCGCCCAGTAGGATTCGAACCTACGACTTCCTCATTAAAAGTGAGGAGCTCTACCGCTGAGCTATGGGCGAATAAAAACAGGCAACAAACGAAAAGCGACTGTACGTTGCTCTACCTATTGAGCTACACGCTCCTTTTGAGCGCGGTGGGACTCGAACCCACAACCCACGGATTAAAAGTCGAAGTAACGCTTCTCTACGGCACTGTTTTCGTGGAGGTAGTAGGATTCGAACCTACTCAGCCCGAAGGCAGCAGTTTTACAGACTGCTCCAACTCTCCCACGTTGGCGTACCTCCTTTTCCTTCTGAAAAGGGCGTATTTCTCCCGATCTAAAAATTGTACTATTTTTAGATTATACACTTTTATCAAATACTTTTTCTGGATGCAGGTAGGCGCATAAAAGAAGCCCGAACATCTTTGCAGGCTGCTCGGGCTTCTTCTATGTATAGTCTCTTAAACTTCTATCATTTCCGTTTAAAGTATCTATTCATACCCGAATGAGCCATAAAATCAAGATGATTGTCCTGCTTCTCAAACCGGAGAAACGGCATCTGATCATTAAGGCGATATGTATATAGATACAACATGGAACTGTTTATTATTTTTCTAACGCTACAAATGTAAGATACGTTTTTGTACTTTGCAAATATAGAGGGTGTTTTTTTGAGATATTTTTTTCGACGCACGATTATTTAGAAGCGAAGTCATTTTCTTTGCCCACCTATTTATGTTTAATTTTTTTCTAGCTGCCTGTTTTTAAGACTAAAAAAAGTGTGTTGACCTGAAAATCCAGCGAGGAGGCGGGCGGATTTGTGGGCAGAAGCTTTGGATTTAGTTGCACTGAGCTCCCGTTGGTCGGTTGACTTCGTCGAGCTCCCGCGTCGGTTGGCTATACCGAGCTCGCTAGAGTCTCGGTTCATCAAGAACCAGAACGAAGTGGAGTTCAGCGAAACTAACCGAGCCTGCGAGCTCGACGCAGTCAAAAAATGAACGAAAGGTAAATAGAAGGATAAGTGATGAAAATTTCGTGAAATGTTAACTATGCAGAGTTTACTTCCTAAACATTCTCTTAAGTGGTAAAACACTTATCACTTTTTTCAATTCTTTTGAGCCAATCCATTTGACTCTTTTGTACTACATAACAAAGACGAACAAACAACTCAGGCTTATGATAATATACCTACCCATTTACTAAACAGTAAATTTTCAACTATTTAAACATTTAAAACCAAACCAAAAATGTTACAAAAACAACGTAAATTACTGCTCTCAATCGGGTTATTGATAGCTGTTACTTTTACTGCCTGTGAAAATGAGGAAATCATTACTTCTCCTCAAAATTCACAAAGTACCCAAGCCAGAAGTACTAACTTATGCGGACCGCAAACGATTTGTTATACTGAAGAAATCACCGTAGGGTTTAATAACTTCGGCTCTAAAGTATGTCGTTCAGCAGGACGAGGTGAATGTAGGGCAAAAACAGGAAGAAAGATATGTGTAGAATTTGAAGGCTTCTGTAACATACCTGCCTTAGATGACCTTTTTGACCCTCTTGAAATACTTGAATCAGTGAATTCAAGTATATTTGATCGTTACGCTGATCAACTAGATGTGGAAGGTTTTCGCGGAAAAATACTAGTTCCTGGGAACGAGCGCATCGTTTTTGAGCAGTTTTATGAAGGGATTGAGGGTGTAATTAATCAAGAGGTTTACGAGGTAGCTGGTAGTGTGATGCTTGATCCAGCCGTAGTCGAAAATTATGGCTTGAGTGGTAACGTTATTCCTGCTGGAAAATATCCTGTTATCTTCAATGAAGAGAACCAAACCTACAATGCAGTGGTGGCAGTACAAAGTTACCCCGTTACTTATGAAGTGCCTGTTGCAACTTTGACTACTGACGCTTTCGATGGCAGTCTGAACAGTTTGTTGGAGACAAGCTTTGATCTATCCGAAGCGTTTAAAGCGCACGAAATTAATCAAGATGTTTTCTATGTTGGGTCTGTAGTAGAAGTACGTCCAACCCCTCATCCTTTTATAGAAGGTATCTATGCTTTTTCTAGTAATCAATCAAGCCTATATGTGCAGTTTGTACAAATGGGCATAGAGGCAGTAACGCTCGAAGATACTGAACTTTCTAGTGAGTTAGCTAGCCTATTAGGTGTAGCGCCTTATGAGCTGCGTTCTGATATGGTAGACCAACACTATGACGAAGCGAATGATATCCTTACGGTAATTGTAAATAGACCGCTGTAGATATACAATCTAAAAAGTATGAAAGCCTTTCTCTCAATTAAGAGGGAAGGCTTTCATACTTTTTAAAACGTAAGCAACCTATTTAAATAATACATAACCTATTTGTGTTCGTATGGAACCAATCAACAACGCTCACGTTCCTGTAGCATTTAAGTACTTAAAACTTTACAATAGAAAGTTCGTGACTACAAACCTCAAGCAGTAAACTTCTCCATTTATACCTATATCCATAGGTTTTCCTCTTTGAAACTAAACTGGTATTGGTTTTTCAGTGCTTCTATAGAGGCTTTCCCTACTTCAATGGACAAAGACAGTGCTTGGAAGCTGTCTACACCGTATATTTCTTTCGTCTTCTTATATCCAGGCGCTTCAATTTCAAATGGGCATACCCATTCATTTTCTTGGTTTTCAGAGGGGATGAAAAACCGAATCGTTACCCTGTTCACATTTTCATTGCCATCTTTTGGCACAATTTCAAATCGCCTTTCAGCTACTACTATTTTTTTATTCATTGATTTCTTTATTGAGTGGTTAGCTTTAGAGATGAAGGATTAGCGTGACATTGTGTGAGATATGCCATTTCGAATCCCCTCCCTCTCTGGTCTTAGCGTCTCGCTGAGACCAAAACCAGAAAAAAGGAACTACTCAAATCTAGTACCTCCAGTCCCCTTTCTTTCACTTATCTTATCCCCCTCTCTGGTCTTAGCATCTCGCTGAGACCAAAAACGACCCAGATCAAACACTCTCTCTGGTCTTAGCGTCTCGCTGAGACCAAGATCAAAAACTCGCTCACCTTGCACCTAATCATTAAAATAGCTATTTTAAAACCCTAAGCTTCATTTTATGAGCAGAAAATACGCTATTCGCAGTCAAAATCACTTTTATTTCGTCACTTTCACCGTTGTACATTGGATAGATGTATTCATCAGAAATGAATATAAGGATATATTTTTGGAGTCGATACGCTATTGCCAAAAAGAAAAAGGGCTTATAGTAGGGGCCTGGGTCATCATGACCAGTCACATACACTTGATAGTTGGCATAGAGGAAGATCATCAATTAGCGGATACTATCAGGGACTTGAAAAGCTATACCTCACGACACATTAGAAAATATATACAACATAGTCCTCAAGAGAGCAGAAAAGATTGGATGTTGTGGATGATGGAAAGAGCAGGTCAAAAGCTATCTAACAATAAAGGGTTTCAGTTTTGGTTACAACATAACCATCCTATTGAACTTAATAGTAATGAAAAGCTAAAGCAAAGAGTAGATTATATTCACCAAAACCCAGTTGAAGCTGGTTTCGTAGAGGAAGCGCAACACTGGAAATATAGTAGTGCTATGGATTATTGTGGCGAAAAAGGTATGATAGATTTATACCTTTTGTACTAATGGGTATGAGGTCTCAGCGAGACGCTAAGACCAGAGAGGGGAGCTGGGGAACTTGTCCAATCTGAAAAGTTTGAGTTTAAAAACAACCGTAGGATTCGTTACCTTCCCTGAATCAATGGCACAATTGACGCAACTGGAAAAGCTTGACATAAGAGGTTTAGTGATTGATTTCCCAAAAGATTTTGGTAGCACGCTCACTCAGCTTGAAGTAATTTACCTCAATTCTCATCAAGCTTATCCTGGTATGGATGATTTTCTTAAAAACCTTCGTTCTCTAAAGGAAATTAGGGTGTGGGAGATGTTTGAAAGTACTTCTGATAAGCAATTTGCTGATTATCTGAAAAGCCTTGTCCCAAATGCAAAGGTTGATTTCCATTATACGTATAAGAAAAAGGAATAAACGGCATTTCGTAAGTAAACGATGTAGCCTTAAGAAGCTTATCCTACTTAGTACGAGATTTTTCCTCAGGCGCAATATCTCTAAGGTATACTCTCTTTTTACTTAAAGTAAATGAGCCAACAAGTAGTTACTTACTTTACAGCATTTATTATTTCTAAAATAATGCGCCCTAGTCCTATACAAACGTAGTCATTCTCCTACTTGGGGATAGGAGTGCTTCATTAACGTGTTTTTTTGTGTTGTATAAATCACTTACGCTTAATAAACAGCTATATGAATCACCTGATCACCTCTTCGGAAAGCTTGCCCCTTCTCTTGAACAAAGTTTTGTTGCAACTGGGGGTTGAGTAGTTGATTCACATAGTTATCGATGGTGCTTTTTTGTACATTCACCGGAGCGCCATAGGTGATAGCATCATCCAAATAGGCGTAGATGAGTTTTCTGTATTCTTGTTTGAAAAGCCGATTAGAAATGAATAAATCTGCTCCCTCTATTTGATTGCCAGTGACTGCAATCACCCCAATTACATCATTTTGGTCGTTAAAGAGGTTGTTAAAAAAGCTAATATACGCTTGCTCTCTTTGTCGAAACCTGCGGTTATTGGCGTGGGCGGTGTAGGCATCCGTCCTGCTGGCAACATTATCTTTCTTATTGGTTTTAGAAACTTCCTTCCAGACCGCTTGCTGCCCTTTTTGGTGATCTATAATGTCTCTCAGGTGATCATTGGCCATCCCATAATATTCGGTAAACTTAGCGTCGTTACCATTATTTTTATATTTCCAACGCCCCTTCTCCACACAATACACGGGTAGCTTTACCTGCCCACTGTTGGGGGGTATGAGCATATCACTGGCAATTACTCTGTCTTGCTTACCACCTATCAAAATTTCTCCTGACATCACAAATAACGTATCGCTTGATAAATTTCTTACTAGTAAAGTATTGACTCTCCCACTTCTATTCACTTCACTAATAGCAACCTTGTCTGTATCCATCGCTTCTTGTAAGGCAATATAGTAACCTAAGTTACCCACAATTTGCTTAAAATTGCCCTTAGCTCTAATGGGTACCAGTCGAAGGTTTTTAAACGTATAACTATCCGCATTACTAAAGTCTACATTCAAATAATCTAGATTAAAAGGAAATAGATCGCCCGCAACCCGATTGGAAGTAGCGTCCAAGTTGTTAGGAATTGTCACATCTACTTTTTGTGTGGGGCTTCGCAAACTCTGCATTAAATACTTATAGTATCTATCGTCAGAGCTGCCTTTCGAGAAATTCTGTAGGTTTAAACGTGCTTCTATTTGATTGAAATTACCATTATTGCTGGGCGTAACGGTGATGTTCGCCTCTCCTTTCTCATTTGAGTAATAATTATTCAGATTCGCTTTTTGAGGTAAATAGGTTACCAACAAAGGTATCTTAGCAATGGCTACATTCTCTTGGTCTTCTACTTTGATCACCAATAGTTTATTCTCAATGTTCGAAGAAAAGTTGAGGGCATTTACATTAGGTACCAAGTTGATTTTATCTAAAAGCTCTTGCAAGTTGGCATAACTATCTACAGCCAAATAAATGGATTTACCTTGGTAAGTCACTTCTATGTTTTCTCCCCAATAGGCTTTAATGGCTAGCAGGGATTGCAAATAAAAATCAATGGCGGTGACATAGTTTTTTGATTTTTCGGCATTTTGTGCTCTTTCATAGAATTGCAGCGCCATCCGTTGGGCTTTTTCTCGGTTGCGTTGCTTTTGGTTAGCATATTCTGACTTTAGAATTCGGTAATAAATCCAATAGTTTTCTTGGTCTTCGTAGGTATCTACAAGTTCTAAGTTTTCGATTTCATCAGCTACAGTTGCTTTGATGGTCGATTGGTACTCTTCCTTAAAAGTACCATTTTTATCCATTTGATTAAGGATAGAAACACTCTGAATAGTTACCCGAATTTCACTTAGAAGGTCGTTAAGGGCATTTCTCTTCGCAATTGTTTGATAATTGGTGTTGTTTTTAGAAGCAGACGCTACACCAATGTAGTGCGAAGCGCTATTAGGGCGATTGGATACCCAAGTAGGTTTTTGGGCTAGGGCTACATCAGTAAGTAGTAGCATACAAAGCCAAAAAAAAGTAATTTTTATCATATCATTTAATGTTTTTAAAGTGCTGTGGTCAGTCTTTTATGAGATGAGCAGGTAAGCTGAATGATAACCTTTCAATTTGTTGTACTTATTACCTCAATAATCATCCCTCAAGGGCTCATTTTTAAGAAAAAAGATGAAATATATTCAAGAATTGTACTTTTTGATAGGACTTCTGATCCTTCTTGAAAGGCAGACAGTTTATAAAATCTATGATAGGTTCGCAAGCCCCCTAGAAAATATCTAAGCTGATGTTGTGCCAATGGTCATGCACATAAGAAGACAAGATAGACATCCGCCCCGAAGATGTTTGTCCCTCCGTTTGTCCCTAAAAACAGGAAAGCCCCTTTACAGCTAGCAAAAGGGCTTCGTAGTGTTCTCGTAGGGAGTCGAACCCCAAACCTCCTGATCCGTAGTCAGGTGCTCTATCCAGTTGAGCTACGAGAACATTATTTGGGAGGGCAAATATAGCAATTGCCTATTAATATCCCCAATGTTTTAGTCAAATTTTTGTTGCAGTCTAGTAAAACCACAATAGACAAGCAGCATTCACCACGCTACCCATCAGAAAAGCGCTCCAAAGTTCATTTATCTTATGGGCATCGAGCGCCAAGCGCGCACTTACGGTAACACCTGCCAGCAGCGTTAGGAGAGTGATAGGTAAAAGTAAGGCACGATCGCCTGTTCTAAAAGCGAACACAAATAGTGTCCCGATAATGCCACCGAGTGCTAAGGTATGGGCACTTATCTTCCAGAAGTAGGTAACTACGGTAAGTAAGGAGCCTGAAAGGGTAATCCCAAAAAAGATGTAAACAATCTTATAGTCTATATTAGCCTGTATTTTATTCAAAAAGAAAGTAAGGATGGCATACAGCAACGTAGTCATCATAAAGGGGACAAGCCGCTCTTCTTTAGTGGGCAAATGGAAGTTTTTAATCACCCGTAAGCTATACAGCATAAATAAGGCAAGAAAAGGTACTGCAAAAGTACAGATAAAAATAATTAGCATCAGTGAGCCTCTGATACTCTCTTGAATTCCTAGCAGCATAGTAGGTGCTTGATAGAGTAGTATTAAAAAGAGTAGGCTGGGCATTAGCAAAGGATGCGTAACGACCGATATGGCTTGGGCGATTTGTTTGTTCACTTACAGTTCTTTTCTAAGTCTAGCGACAGGAATATTGAGTTGTTCGCGGTATTTGGCCACGGTACGACGTGCTATTTTATAGCCTTCTTCATTGAGTAGCTTTTCAAGTTTATCGTCAGAAAGCGGCTTCTTCTTATTTTCGTTGTCTACTAGTTCTTTCAACTTCGCCTTTACCTCTCGACTACTTACGTCTTCGCCTGAGTCGGTGGCGATACCTTCTGAGAAAAAGTATTTAAGTGGATAGATGCCAAAATCTGTTTGGATAGCCTTACTATTGGCCACCCGCGATACAGTAGAGATATCCATGTCGATGCGTTCGGCAATGTCTTTTAAGATCATCGGTTTAAATTTGCTTTCATCTCCTTCCAGAAAAAACTCATATTGATAGTCGAGAATAGCTTGCATTGTTTTGAGTAAGGTCTGCTGGCGCTGCTTAATGGCGTCAATAAACCACTTGGCTGCATCTAGCTTTTGCTTCACAAACGTCACCGTCTCCTTAATAGCCTTGTCTTTTTTGTTGCTCTTATCGTACGTATCGAGCATTTCTGCATAAGAGCGGCTAATGCGCAGCTCAGGCGCATTTTTAGAGTTGAGTGTAATCTCTAGCTTACCGTTATTGTTGTTCAGTATAAAATCTGGAATGACGTACTGGCTTGTACCAAAATTACTAAAGGTATCGCCTGGCTTAGGGTTGAGCTTGGTTACTTGCTGGATGATTTCTTTGAGGGTTTCATCGTCTACATCAAGGCGCTTTTTAATTTTTTGATAATGCTTTTTGGTAAACTCTTCAAAGTGGTTGTCCACCACCTCCATAGCTTTTTCTAAATAATAGCGCTCTGCTGCGTCCGTTTCCCCTTCTAAGCGCCGCTCTAGCTGTAGCAGCAAGCACTCTTGTAGATCCCTTGCGCCAATACCGGCTGGATCGAAACGTTGAATTCGGAATAGAATTTCTTCTATTTCTTCTTCTGAGGTTTCTATGTTTTGGGCAAAAGCCATATCATTCACAATGGCTTTCAAATCTCTTCGGATGTATCCATCTTCATCAATACTGCCTATTAGTTGCTGTCCAATGATTTTTTGCCGCTCATCGAGCTTTAAGAAGCCCAGTTGTCTATCAAGCGCATCCATTAGTGTAGTTGTCATAGGGATGGGCATTTCTTTGTCTTCTTCTTGCCCTCCACTATCCCCTTGCATTTTATAGCCACTGATTTCGTCGTCCTGTAGATAGTCGTCTATGTTTACTTCTTCGGGTTCCTTGTCGTCGTCGTAGTTTTCTTCTGCTTCGTTCCCAAGTAGGTCGTCCTTTTCAGGCTCATCTTTGCCTTCTTCTAAAGTAGGGTTTATCTCTAATTCTTCTAGCACACGTGCTCTCAGCTCAGCCGTAGGGATCTGTAGCAACTTGATAAATTGTATTTGCTGTGGTGAAAGCTTCTGTTGTAAGCTTTGGTTTAAAGACAGCTTTTGCATATAGTTTCTTGTTTTCAAGGGATCAACAATAGCACAAAATTGATCGTCAAGGTGTGCTAGTAACTCGTTGAAGATACAACTAAGTTGATACTTTTAAAAACAAAAATCTAGTTATTTTTGAAAAAAAACAAAACAGGCATCTTTTTTGTTGAAGGCGGCTACCTTCTAGTAGCGAGGGATCGCGTCGAGGCGCTGTTTCATTGTTTTTAAGTCTACATTATTAAGGAAAGTAGACCTCACCTGCTCGTATTGCTTGTCAAGGGTTTTAATTTTGTTATCTATTTTATTTTTATCCTTGCTTAGTTCGCGTGCCTTTTCTAAGGTAGTAGTAATATTTTGATGAAACTGATCGAGCGCGGTGAGGTATTCGTTTACGAGTTGCTCTAATTGCTCTGCCATAAAATCTATCTTCTGACGCCCTACTACAGAGTAAGAAAGACGACCGTCTCTTATAAGCCCTGTATAAGAAAGCTTTCCACCTTTTTGATACTTCCTTTCGATAGCAGCAATATGCTCTTGTACTTTTACGTAATTATAATGCTGCGCAATCAGTTCATTTTGAGAGAGATCACTCATTTGACTTCTGTCCATCTTGTATAGATAAACTGAAGTGGTAATGATGAAATCTTGTAAAAGTTTTTTCAAGGCATCCGCCTTAATATCTAGGTTGGAGATATTATCGTTTAGGGTATTATTGGCTTTGGCAAGTGCTTCATAATGATTAATATACTTCTTGAGTTCTTTTTGAAAGCTCTCTAAGTCCTCTGGTTCTATATTACCTTCTGTAACGGCCACGCTGTTGGTTAGGTTGATTACAGAAGAAATAGAACTTACCGCGGGAACACTCGATACTACAAAATTGGTAATAGGATTATTGATGATATTAGAAACGATGCGCTTAAACTTAGAGGCGGTTTTCATCTTTTTGGCCTTTTCAATAATATTTTTGTCCAGCAGAATTAATATCTCATCTTCTAGCTTAAAGCCTAGTTCGTCGTTGGTTGGATTATTCAAGGCAGAAATCCCTGAAAAGTATTCTGTAGCCGATAAAGAAGCTTCTAAAGCACTCAAGCTTTTATTCATTGCCTCTACAAAGTAAGTAGTAGACTTAATACTTTCCACACTTTTATTATAGCGAGCCCTCGCGTCTGTCAAGTCCTTGTCGGTAATGTTATTCAAAATGCTATTAGTAGCACTTACTTCTTGTCTTAGTGCATTATATTGAATAAACAAGGCTTTCAGTGAGTCGGTCAGTTGTTGGTTTTTATCTTCTTCCTGTGCTTCTTGCGCAGTAACGCCGAAACATAGCGAACAAAGCAATAGTAGTAGTATACATTTTTTCATGACTAGGTTTTTTTATTATGGGTACGTAAGAAGAAGACTTTGGTTAAAGAATTTCTTGCTTACTTAGTTGATTTTCATGTAAGGTTGCCCCGTAAGATTATCCCATGTTATGGAATACGTTCTGTACATCATCATCTTCCTCAAACTTGGTTAGCAACTTCTCTATTTCTTCTTCTTGTGTAGGTTCGAGCGATTTTGTATCTACAGGAATACGTTCTGTAGTAGCATTGATAATTTCGAAGCCGTTTTCTTCTAGATATTGTTGTATTTTTCCAAAGGATTCAAAAGTACCGTAGATGACGAGTTCTTCTTCATCTGCTCCTACTTCATCTACGCCGTAGTCTATCAAAGTAAGTTCTAGCTCTTCTAGATCAACCGCTTCAGGCTTCGCTACTTTAAAAACAGCCTTCCGATCGAAGAGGAAGTCGAGCGAGCCCGTTGTTCCTAAAGAGCCACCAGATTTATTAAAATAACTCCTTACATTGGCTACGGTGCGGGTAGTATTGTCAGTAGCACACTCTACCACAATGGCAATCCCATGAGGGGCGTACCCTTCATACACCACCTCTTTGTAATCTTCCTGATCTTTATTGGAAGCCTTCTTGATGGCTCTTTCAATATTATCTTTGGGGACGTTGTCTGCTTTTGCATTTTGTATAATCGTACGCAGTTTAGAATTCATATCGGGATCAGGCCCACCCTCTTTCACAGCAATGACAATCTCTCTGAAATACTTGGTAAACGTTTTGGCCATTTGCCCCCAACGTTTCATTTTGCGCGTTTTACGAAATTCAAAAGCTCTTCCCATATGAAATAAGTCTGTCGATGTATGATTGTTGTAAAGAATCAAAGTAGTGCTCTGATGGAACACTGCTTTGTAATGCCAGAGATCAAAAATAATTTTTTTCTCGCTCGTACCCAAGTATTCTACTTTTCTTTCTGCATGTGGGGACTACGGAGGGGGCGGTGAGAGCGTAGTCCAGCATCCTTTATCGAATTTGGCTACTAACTGTCGTACACCTCTCAGTACAGTTGCCTTATCTTGTAGCATTATCTCCTGTAGATCATTGTTTTCAAAAACTTCCTTGAGTGTATTTACACTTCCTGCTGGAATACGAGCGGCTTCTAGCTTTTTTAATAGTTTTTCTTTAGGCCACTGCTGAATAGCTCCCTGTAATATGGGTAGGAGGGTGGCTTTATTTTTTACTCGTTGTTGGTTAGAAGCATAAAGCGGATCGGTGGCTACGTTTGGGAGTGATAGAAGTTTACAGAGTTGTACAAACTGCTTATCTGTCCCTACCGCCAAGGTAATGCGTTGCTCGTCTAAGGTAGTAAAAATACTTCCATAAGGAACAATATTAGGATGCTCGCTACCCATTCGCTGTGGTAACTTACCTGCATTTAGCCAGTTAGTGGCCTGATTGGCCAAAGAAGCCACCGCACTTTCTAGTAGAGAAACCTGTACATAGCTGCCTTCTTGGGTTTGTGCGCGATGCATTAAGGCGATTAGCAACGCTTCTTTCAGTTGGTGTGCCGCTAGCACATCCATAAGCGCTACAGGGAGTTTCACTGGATCACCCGTAGGGGTACCATTCATATCAACAAAGCCTGCCTCTGCCTGAATGATCGCATCGTATCCTACTTTTGGATTATCAACACCATAGCCCGTGATGTGGCCATAGATGAGTTGCCCATTGATTTGTCGAAGTGTTTTGTAGTCTACCTTTAGCTTTTCGGCATCTTGTGGTTTGTAGCTAGCAATGACAATATCGCTTTCTTTGATGAGTTGATAAAGCTGTGTAAGTGCTGTCTCTTGGGTCAAATCTAGTCGTAAACTTTCCTTTCCCCAGTTAACTGCTGAGAAATAAGCAGAAATAGTAGTCTCTTTCGCTTCTGTGGGAAGCTTCCAACTACGGGTTACATCGCCACCTGTACGGGGGTTTTCGATTTTAATTACTTTTGCACCTAGTTCTGCAAAAAACTGCCCAACGCTAGGCCCTGCCAATACACTAGCCAGCTCTACTACAGTAAGGTGTTGAAATAGTTGGTACATACAGTAGCTAATTTCTCCAGTAACTTCTTTTTCTAAGGGTGAAAGAAAACCCCCTCAATAAGATATGAAAATGGCTGAGTAAGGTACGGAATGTACCAAAGTGCTTTTTCAATACTCTAAAACGCTCTAATAAAGATGTTTTTCGCTTTTGTGTAGAAAGCCCTCCTTGTAAAAAAGTAGCTATGATTTGCTTTGTATAGATGGTCTTTTTCGACCTTTTAAGGCAAGTAATTACCCAATCTACATCTGCTGAATAAGAATAATTAAGGTCATAAGAGGGGGCAATGGCCTTCCTTACGATAAAAGACTGATGGCATACTACCATCCCACACTGCATGTGCTGCCACCGCAAGCCACTAGGTAGCTTATGAGGAGTTACTTCACTGCGTAATCCCAGTGCTTGGCGGCTCTTGGCATCAAGCATTTCGGCTTCCCCATAGTATATATCTGCCTGTTCGTTTTTAAGAAAAATATCGCGCAGCGTATCGGGATCATAGAGCGTATCACCTGCGTTCATAAATAAGATATACGCTCCCTTCGCTATGGCCATTCCTTTATTCATAGCATCATACAACCCTTTATCAGGTTCACTTACCCAATAGTTGATATGATGGGCGTACTTTTGAATAATATTTACGGTTTGGTCTTTAGAGCGTCCATCAATAATAATATACTCTTTATGCGCATAGTTTTGTGCTATGACACTCAGCAGTGTAGCCTCCAAATAGGCCTCGGCGTTATAGGTAACCGTGATAATAGAAATAGTGGGTAGTTCCATAAAAAATTTGGCTATTGGCTAAGCCAGTAAATCGCCTCTCTGATAGAGGTAAAAAATCTATTAGTGATTCGCCAACCTGTATTTCCTTCCCTGAGGCCGAGTGTATTATGGCGTTTCGAGAATACAACAGCTAGCTTTCCTTTATCTCCCAACAAATTGATCAGTCGTGGATACCAGTCTTCTAAAGACCAACGTGTATCATCTAAGTAAAAAATATCTTTGGCGGATTGATTCACCAGCAGTTTGGTCGCTTTTTTTAGCGCTACAATTTGCAGTGTATCATCTAATACTTGCCGATAATGATCGCCACAGCAGTAGCCATTCCAGTTGACCGCAACACAATTGAGCTTAGCAGAATAAGTGATTTTGGTAATATCGTTATTTACCAGTACTTCCATTAATAATTGGATTTGTTGCTACTTTTAGCTACTCACTAAAAACAGCGTATCTACTAAAATAGCAAATACAATACATATTATATGTATATATGGCTCATTTTGTTTCAAAATTTTCTTTATTCAGCACAATAAATTTACGGACTACTACAGCTTTTTTGTATTATCTATCGGTTAGATCAATCAATATATCTTTAATAACTATGGAAAAAATAGGTTTTATTAGTGCTAGTGGAGATAGCTATCTCCCTAAAGAAAACGAATCAGCTTCTCCCTATTTTGTAGTGGTAGCGGCTATACTAGACAGGGCTCATCTTGCAAAAGTAGAGCAGCAAATTACTACAATAAAGTCATCTTACACGCATTCTCCTACTTGGTACCAGAAGGCTTTACCTCATAGTCTTCGTCTAGATTTATTAGCATCCTTATCACTCATTCCTTTTAATTTATATGGGATGGTAATTGATAAGCGCAACATCGCGGAAGGAAGCGGCTTAAGTTATCAAGATAGCTTTTTTAAGTATTTCAATAACCTATTAGATACGGACCTATATCGGTATTATCCTGTATTGGAGTTGGTAAGTAATCCTTATGGGTCAAAGGATTTTATGAAAAGCTTTATTCAATACGTAAAGCACCGCCATCTACAAACCGATATGTTTAGAAAACCCAGTTTTCGTTTTGGCCATACTGCCTCTGAGACCTTGTTACAATTAAGCTCTTTTCTTGCGAATACCTTGCGAGAAGCATACGAGGCCAAGCACCTTTCTTTTACCCCTTACCAAGTGGCTGAGACCTTACAAAGGCAGATTCTTCACATAAGAGAGTTTCCAGAGCTTCCACTTAAAGCGTACTTGCATTCACCAGAAGAAAAAACGCAACGTTTTCATCAGAACATCGCCAATTTTAGCCGTAATATGGCTTTGCGATTTATAGAAGAGCATCAAGCCGCTACAGACCCTACAACGATCTTACAGGTAAAAACTCTCAACTATTTGCTTTATCGCTTTAGGTTAAATCCTTTTGATTACATTTATACCGACGAGTTACTAAGACGGGTTAATTCAGATAAGGAGCATATTTTCTCCAAGCAGATGTTTCGCTCGGAGGTTATTTCTGGTTTAAGAGATAAAAATGTACTACTCGTGAGCGGACAAAGTGGTTACAAACTCCCTGCATGCGAACAGGACCTGTTTTCTTTCTTTAATCGCTACAATCAGATCATTCAACCGATGATTCATCGACTAGAGAAATGTAACTTGCTTGTAAAAATAGCGACCCAAAATGAGCTTGATTTGTTAGCTACTGAGGCTTATGAAACCCTACGAGAAATGGTAGCTGTAACGCACTAAGGATGAAATACGGCTTACTATTTTATTGAATTACATTTGCCTCCCTCTACGTTTTATTTGAAATCTTGTAACTTGCAAGCGTTATTTTAACTAAACGTTCGTATGGGCATAAGATCATTATTGAGTAAGCCACTTGCTACTTGGATAGCCAGCCAGCAGAAAAAATGGGCCAGTAACCCTATCATTACCCAAGAGAAGGTCTTTCAGTACCTCATCAAAGCCGCTAAAAATACAGCCTTTGGTAAAGATCATGATTTCGCTGCCATTCGTCATCATCAAGACTTTGTAGCGCGTGTACCCATCAGAGATTATGAAGGCTTACGCCCTTATATTGATCGTATTATCAAAGGAGAAAGTGATATTCTATGGCGCGGAAAGCCCAGCTATTTTGCCAAAACTTCTGGTACTACTTCTGGTGTAAAGTACATCCCACTTACTAAAGAATCCATTCCTAATCATATCAATGGGGCTAGGAATGCCTTACTCAATTATGTATACGAAACAGGTAACGCTGGCTTTTTGGATAGAAAGCTTATTTTCTTATCTGGAAGTCCTACGCTTGATAAAAAAGGAGACATCCTTACGGGTCGTCTATCAGGAATTGTGAATCACCACGTGCCCGCTTATCTGAGAAGTAACCAAATGCCTAGCTATGAAACGAACTGTATAGAAGACTGGGAAGCAAAGCTAGAAAAGGTAATTGAAGAAACCCTAAAGGAAGATATGTCGCTTATATCGGGTATTCCGCCTTGGGTACAAATGTACTTCGATCGTATTGAGGAGCGTACCGGAAAAAAAATCAAGGATGTTTTTCCTAATTTCTCTCTGTTTGTACAAGGGGGCGTCAACTTTGAGCCTTACAAAGCCAAGCTTTTCGAGAGTATTGGAAAGAAGATAGACTCCATCGAGCTTTTCCCAGCCTCAGAGGGCTTTTTCGCCTACCAAAACAAGCAAGATGAAGAGGGGCTTTTACTACTACTTAATGCTGGTATTTTTTACGAGTTTATTCCTGCTGAAGAGTACTTCAACGAAAACCCTACGCGCCTCACTATTGGTGAAGTAGAAGTTGGAAAATACTACGCACTGATTATTAACAACAATGCTGGCCTGTGGGGCTATTCGCTAGGTGATACGGTGAAGTTTGTTTCTACCAATCCTTATAAGCTGATTGTATCAGGTAGAATTAAGCACTTCATTTCGGCCTTTGGGGAACACGTGATCGGGGAAGAGGTAGAAAAAACGCTTAAGTTTGGCGTTGAGCAGTTTCCAGAAACAGAAGTAGTTGAGTTTACAGTAGCTCCTCAGGTAACGCCTTTAGAGGGCTTACCCTACCACGAATGGTTGATTGCCTTTGCCAAACCACCTCATTCCCTAGAGGCTTTCTCGAAGGCGCTGGACACACAACTACAAAAGCTTAATATTTACTACGAAGATTTGGTAGGAGGCGGTATTTTACATCCCTTAAAGATTACACCACTACAACCCGACGCATTTATTCACTACATGAAAGCCAAAGGAAAACTAGGTGGGCAAAATAAAGTACCACGCCTTGCGAATGATCGTACCATTGCTGATGTGATTGTACAGTGGAAGGCGTGAAGGTTTGTCTTTAAAGCAATGATAAATCATTAAAGCAGATAGCTGTACCTCTTCCCTCTAATCGCTACATGTAGTAAAAACAAAAGGTTATGTTTTTTAATACACCGAAATTTTGTAGCTTACGATTAACAGAAAGTTTAAAAATTAAATTCTGCATAATTAATACTTTACAAAATTTTCATCACTTATACTTCTATTTACCTTTGGTTCATTTTTCCTTGATGAAAAACGAACCAAAAAATCAAGAAACCGAGCTTGCGAGCTCAGCGAAGCTAAATCCAAAGCTTCTGCCCACGAATCCACCCACCTCCCCGCTGGATTTTCAGGCCTACACACTTACAATGGTTTTAGAAACACGTAGTTGGAAAAAATTTAAACAGACTCTAATAGAAAGTTTAAAAAGTTTCTTTTTTATGAAGCATATAGTTGCCCTCATTTTAGCCTGCACATTGTGCGCTGTAGGAAAAGCCCAAGACACTTATGAAGAGGAATACTTAAACGCCTATGTTGTAATAGCGGATACGTCCAATCATTACTTTACTCTTAAAAAGCAGATGTTTGCTTTACACGAAAGTCTTTCTATTGAAATAGATACCTTGGGGAGAGGTTTTAATATACATAAAAACCTTATCTGTTTACCCGAAGATGATGAGGACGAGTTATATGCTGGTAGTTACTTTCCTAGAAGATACGCTTCAAATATATTAAGCTTAGAGTATCTTAATTTTTATACTAACGAACCAGAACAGCAAGTAAGTGAAAAAACGATTGTACTTGTAGTGTTAATATCAGGCAATCTAGTAGAAGCCCAAAAAAGGCTTCGTCAGATCACTCCTTATGCAAAAAATGCCTTTATTATCAATACCAAGCTTTATCAAGGCTGCATGCATTGATCTCATTCTTTGACAAATATTGATAGTTTACTACCTTTTTCATTTGTAAATGAAACATAACTGTTCGCTTTTTCAATATATTTATTGTGCTCACCTACTTTATGATAATGAATGCTTTTCACTTCGCTTTTAAGGTCAAAGACCTTTCCTCAACCCGTAAGTTCTATGTAGATTTATTAGGGTGTAAAGAAGGTAGGTCGAGCGATACTTGGATAGATTTTGATTTTTTTGGTCATCAGTTAAGCGCACACGTCAGTACTAACCTACCCGCGCTCGACTATTGTGGCTATGTAGATGACATCCGTGTACCGATTCCACACTTTGGCTGTTTGCTTTCTATCAAGGATTTTGAGCGTATCCAACAAAAGTTGGAAGCCGCCGATGTCACTTTTCTTATTAAGCCACAAACACGATACAAGGGGCAAGTAGGAGAACAACGAACGATGTTTGTGCTTGATCTAAGTGATAATCCACTGGAGTTCAAAGCTTTTTCCAATGAAAAAGAGGTATTTTCGGGATAGTAATATCCGTTGGATAGTGTTTGTTTAGGGATTAAGTAATTACTAATAAAACGCCTCATCTAGATAATAGTAGGTAACATATTGCTTTCTTCCCACATTGAAGTCTATCACTTTTGAACCCTTACTCTTTTTTACAGATATTTCTTAAATAACCTCCGAGTCCCCATGAAGTTAACTTTCTATTTAATCCTCCTATTGTCTTTAGTTTTTACTCAATGTTATTCTCAAACTAATCCCGAGAATAGGCATCCTCTAGAAAACTACGGCAATAAAAATTGGCCTCAATACATGGGACCCAACCAAGATGGTAAAGTAGATCGTCCATATATACCAGATAAGGAATTTCAATTACGATGGAAGTTTGAATACAAAGGAGGTAGTCCTACACCGATTGTTGTAGAGAATGGGACTATTTTTTTTGGCACAAAGTCTAAAGATATTTACGCTTTGGACAGTTTGGGCAAACTAAAGTGGAAAATCAAACTCAATAGTAGTATCACGCACAGCTTAGCTATTTCAAAAAATATTTTGATTGTTGCTCCTGATAGTTCTTTTGTATACGGAATCGACGCGCTTAATGGGGAAATAATTTGGAAGCGTAATTTTGATTATAACCGCACTAGTGTTTTTGGTAGCCATGTAAAGGTTCACGATAAAAATATACTAGCACCCATACTTCACGAACACAAGGTATATATCACCACACCTTTACAAATTATAGCCTTAGATATCAAAACAGGTGAAACGTTATACCAAACTGATAAAGAGGTTTTCGATATTAGCCTTATTCCATTAATCACAGACGACTATATCTACACAGGCTCCAATTACAGGTACTTGTATGCTTTTAATAAGCTAAATGGTGATTTTAAATGGCAGTCTGAAACAACAGGCTCGAATGAAGGAAAACCCTTTTTATTTAGAGATACCTTGTACTTTCCAGCGAAATATTCTTTAAACAAAATAAATAAAAATACTGGCGAAGAGGTTGGTTTTTTGACAAGCGGTAGATCAACAAAACTATACAACATAATAGATCGCGAAATTTACTATTTCGCCAAAAATGGATACGAATGGGGCTCTTCTGTAAAAGCCATCAATTTAGCCTCCGAAGAAGAAATTTGGTATTATAAGACACCTGGTAAGATTATCTCTAATATAATTATGGTGGGGAACTACCTTTATTTTGGTGATTCTGAAGGTTATGTTTCCTGTATTGAAAAACATACAGGCCAAGAATTGTTTCAAGTATGGCTTAGAGGCTCCATTTACCATCCTTTATCCTACGCCGATGGTAATTTTTATATCGCTTCCCAAGGGTTTAAAGGAAATAATACACATTGGATCTATATGGTGAGATAATTTTGGACACCAACTTATTATACGCTCAAGATCTAATTGGTTTTACTTTATTGTCTTTGCTTTTCGATTCTTTATCGCCAAAGCATTTGGTTAATGTACTTCTGACATCATTGAAGGATCAACTAAAGAATATTTGATGTTTATCAGTTACTGGTCAGACGCCTTATCTGGATAATAAGGATAGTTGCAGGTAGCATACTTTTTTACTACTTCAGCATCACTGCATTTTTTATACATAAATTTTGCATTGATCGTGTTTTCAATCGACCTGCAAATGCTGTAATAAGCATCAGGTAGAAGATTAACACTCCATCTAACGTGTGCACTGTGGATTTCTCCCAATGAATCAACTTTAAAGGAAAAAACGACTTTAAGTGCTTTCTCTTTTTCAATGTAATGCTGATCGAGAATAATATTATGCAGTATTGAATCAACTTGTTCCTTAGCATCTAAAATGTGTAATTTCTTTGTTTGTCCTTGGCAAGGAAGGATGAATAGAATGGATGCGATAAAATTCATAAATCTACTAGCGTAATAGGTTAGATAAGCTGTATTCATTGATTACTAGTGCCTTTTATACGCTAGCAGGCACGTACTTTTCCATCAAATAATGCCCAAAGGCAAGTAGCTTCTCTTCCTCAAAGGCATTGGCCATCAATTGTACCCCGATAGGTAAGCCTTGAGCGTCTTCTCCCGTGGGAATAGACATCGCAGGCACACCCGTTACATTAGCCTGTACTGTAAATAAGTCGGCTAAGTACATTTGGATGGGATCGTCTTTGAAGGCATCACGCTTAAAGGCGGTCGTTGGTGTAGTGGGTAATAAGATAAAATCGTACTGCTCAAAGAGCTGATCAGTGGCTTCTTTGATAAGTCTTCTCATTTTTTGTGCCTTGGTGTAGTAGGCGTCATAGTAGCTCGCACTCAGTACAAAAGTACCTAACATAATGCGGCGTTTTACTTCTTTCCCAAAGCCTTCCGTTCTGGTTTTTTTGTATAAACTCTCCAAGTCGTCTACCTCTTTGGTACGATAACCATAGCGAATACCATCGTAACGAGAGAGATTAGAGCTGGCCTCTGCGGTAGTAAGAATATAATAAGTAGGTAAAATATAATCCAGTAGTGGTAAGGTAGCTTCTTCCACCACGTGTCCTTCACTTTTCAGAAAGTCTATTTTGGCTTCTAGCTGTTCTCTTACTTCCTGCTGTATATTTTTTTCGTCTAGCCCTTCCTTCAAGTAAGCAATGCGAGCAGGTTTCAAAGGCTGTAGTGCTGTTGTATAAGGAGGTACTTCTTTTTGAGAAACAGTACTATCAAAATCATCTTTTCCGGCTGTTATCTCCAGTACTTGTGCAATGTCTGCTACACTTTTACCAACAATACCAATACAGTCAAAAGAAGAAGCATAAGCCACTAAACCATAGCGTGATAGACGTGAATAAGTAGGCTTTAGTCCTACTACGCCACAAAAAGAAGCGGGTTGCCTTACAGAACCGCCTGTGTCAGAACCAATTGAAATAAGACAGAGATCGGCTTGGACGGCTACTGCAGAAGCTCCCGAAGAGCCTCCTGGTACATGTGTGTTATCTACTTCGTTGAGTGTAGCACCAAAAGCGGAGTTCTCATTGGAGGAACCCATGGCAAATTCATCACAGTTTTGTCTCCCAATGATGATCGCATCTTCGTCTAACAGGCGCTGTACAACCGTAGCAGAAAATTGCGATACAAACTGATCGAGTATTTTAGAGGCACATTGTAAGGGATGATTCTCGTAACAAAGTACATCTTTCAAACCAATGACCATCCCCGCCAATTTGCCAGCCGTTCCTGCTTTTAATTTCTCATCTATGGCTTGTGCCTTTTGTAAGGCTTCTTCTGCATAGACACTCAAAAAAACATTTAAGTGTTTTTTTTCTTCTATTTGTTGCAGGTAGTAAGTTACTAAAGCGTGACAGGTGACAGCGCCGCTTGCCAAATCGCGACGTATGGCGGCGAAAGAATCGTACTTTTTCAAATTAATAGGTGTGGTATTACTTAGCGTTAGACTTTTCTTTTTCTTCTTCTTCTATTTTGGTACTTTCTTCTATGTTGTGCTTGATTTCTTTGGTAGCATCTTTAAATTCTCTAATACCTTTTCCTAATCCTCTTGCTAGCTCAGGTATTTTTTTCGCTCCAAATAAGAGTACAAGCGCCAAAATGATAACAAATATTTCTCCAGGGCTTAGGCCCATAAAAAGTAGAATGCTTGTGAATAATTCCATATATGTAGGATTTATAGAGTTTTCTGATTGATGTACAACCTATTTTTGTACACACTTCTTACCTTTAAACGTTTCGTAGAAAGAATTGATTACAAAGTTAGAATTATTTTTAGGCTTTTACAAAGCTAGTTTTAATGGTGAATGAGCGATTGTATGAATGAGTGAAAGCAATCAACTTATTTCAGAGACATGCACCTGTCTTTTTTCTTGTGTCTGAAGTCTTGCTTCTGTCGTCTGGTACCCTGTGTCTTACCTCTTGTGTCCAACAATCAATGCATCCGATCACCACGTACCGCTAGCTGCTCTATGATTTCAGCTTCTGCTTCTAGCATTTCTTGTAGGCGTTGTTTTACCTGTTCTTCTGGAAGATAGGCTTTAGCCAAATCAATAAAATTGACATAATGACCTGCTTCTGAAATCATCAATTCATAGTAGAATTTCTTCAGTTTTTCGTCTGCAATGTTTTCAGAGAGTAGTTTAAAGCGCTCGCAACTACGGGCTTCTATCAGGGCACATACCAATAGTTTATCTAAAAATCGCTCTTCACTATTGCCTCCTTTACGAATTAGCTTATTGAGTTTTACCACGTATTCATCGGTACGTGTGGCGCCTAAGCTGATGCCACGCTCTTTCATCGCTTCTAATACACGCTCGAAATGGCTCCACTCCTCGGCGACTACAGGCGTTAGTACCTCTACCAACCTTTCCTTTTCTGGATAAGAGACGATTAAAGAAATACAAGTAGAAGCGGCCTTTTGCTCACAATAGGCATGGTCGATGAGAATCTCAGCGATACTTTTTTCAGCAATGTTGACCCAGCGAGGATCGGTAGGGAGTTTTAAACCCAACATAATACTTTCAGCTTTTATTAAGAGAAATAAAGATGGACAAATATACGAATAAAAAAGGCTTATAAAGCAAAAAGCCCTGTTGACACAGGGCTTTTTGTAGTATTAAAATTTTTGGAAGCTTATTGTTGTACTACTACGTCGAGGGTAACCGTATAGTTAGTACCTGAGCCTTGTAGATCTGTTACCTTAATAAGTCCCTTCTTTCCGTTAGTATTCTGGAAGCTGTACACGTTTCCTGGTGACATACGGATAGTAGAACTGCTAGGTGATACACCATCTACTTCATCAGCAGTAGCATCATCAGTATCTAGGTCATTTTCTTGAGAGAAGAATGTACTGATAAGTCCTGTCTGAGGATCAGGTGTAGGACTACCGAAGTTTAGATCTACTCCACCGTAGAAGTCTGCTTCCCCTTTACGCTCTGCAGGAGAAATGAGTGAAGGGCCACCTGTATTACCTACGCCTACTGTTACATCAATTGTACTTCTATTACTTTGTGCCTGACTAGAAGTATATACTGTACCGCTACCAGTAGCTAAATAACTACCTAGACTAGCACCTTCTGTACCCATATCAACTGTAACAGTACTTCTAAGTAAAGGAGCTTCTCCTCCTCCACCGCCACTGCCACCGCCACCTGCGGTTTCACCTACGGTAAAAGTATACTCAGCTTCTTGTACATTGTCACTTCTATCTGTCACTCTTAGGCGAATAGTTACTGAACCAGAAGTTTCTTCTACTTGGTAAACCAAGTCTGTAGTGAACTCTGTATCTCTTTCAAAGCCATTGCTTTTGTCAAAAATTTGCTCTGGAACACCATCTACTACCTTTTGTACTAAAATTTCGTCAATTCTACCATCGGCATTAGCCACGATAGTGAAAGGTACAAGATCGCCTTCATCGAAGTTGCCGGCATCTAGCGTATTGTCAATTCTAGCTACTAATAGCGAGGGATCGCTATCGTCGTCACAAGAGGTCATCAGAAATGATGAGAATAATAGAACAAGTGAGAATAAAGAATAAATCTTTTTCATAACACTAATTTTTAGTTTAAATGAGTTTAAAATTTGATAGAACTATCTCAAGGAAAAATAATTTGGATAATGAGAAGGTCTATTTTTGGTTAAGTGAGTTTCACAAACTATGCCAAAGGAAGGTAATTTAAAAGAGCTTTTAATGAACAAACCCCAAAAGTAATTGATACTCTTGGGGTTGCTCGATAAATAAAATATTAAGGCAGTGGAATGCCTGGGTACTGATTAGGGTCCAACTTGGGAATACTTGCCCCATACGTGAGGTTGATCGCATCAATAAACAGATTGGCCAAAAAGGCATTACCACGTGGTGTCAAATGAATGCCATCTAAAGAGAAAATATCTCCTGAAATGTACTGGGTTGTCACTGTGACAGCATTCTCTGAGAAGCCATCTTCTGCGTCAGTCAGTAAAGCATTTACATCTGCCACTGCCAAACCATACTGAGTGGCTAGGCTTCTAATCGTATTATTGTACTGTGTAATTGCTTGTGATACTTCTGCTATCTCATCGCTATCCAAAATCAGATTATCAGGGAAGGGATCGAGTGGAGAGGCACCTGCAGTGGAGTTTTCCGCCGCTACCTCTGCAAGTAGATCACTAGCAGGTAATAGAATAAGATCGTTGGTAGTTGCTAACCTTGCTCCCCCTTCTGTCTCTATGTAAAAACCCATTGTATTTACAGCCGTGTAGGTGGCAATGGTTTCTTCCATACTAATGGCCGTAAAATACGCTGCAGAGGTAACACTTGGTATAGTACCCACTACACCCTGTGCACCATTTCTTGTAAGGGTATCTAAGGCTAGGGTATATAATTGTGTAAACGTAGCAGAAGGTGTAATGTCTATGGAGCCTCCAGAAGCAGCAAATTGTAGCACGTCATTGTTTCCTAAAAGGCAGGTAAAGAAAGTGAAGTCTTGCTCTCCTATCAACGATAAGTAGCTTTTATCTTCTTCAGTAGCAGGTAGTAATCGATTGTATTAAGGATTCCAATCGAAGTAGCTCGCCAATGGATCAGCGCCTACATCATCAATAGCATATGAAGGAGACGTAACACTTGACAGACGCATGCCTGGGATACCAAAGTTATCAAAATCGCCATCAACTTTTCTGAGTTTGAACCTTCCGATATCGTTTTCGCTGATAGCGCTAGCAGGTATCACATCTGTAGTGAAGTTGCTTGGTCCCGCAAAAACTGCTGGATTAGGATCCACAGTTGCTAGATCAGGGGCACCTGTTGCTGTAAAACCAGCTAATCTTAAATAGCCTGTACCATCTCCCTCTAAAATAGGGGTACGAAACTGACTGCTTGCATTGGGGGCAGCTAGTTGTATTTGTTGTCCTATTAATACAGGAAAAGCTACCTCTTGCGATGCTTGGTAAGTACCTCCATCGGCTTGCCCCAAGGTAAGTGAAGCGCCCACAGCAATATACCTAGAGAAATCTGCACTTCCTGGGTTGAACTCTGAATCAATTTCTGGCTCACATCCCATAAGGAAAGCGACTGCCATCAATGAATAAATGCTTTTTTTGAAAATATGTTTCATATGAATTGTGTCCTTAAAATAGTGTAATGAGCATTAAAACAGGTAAGCTACGCCTATACTGGGTACAACAGCTCTGGTTTCGTAAGTACCACTCAAGGTGTTGGCATCAGGGGCGGCGTTATTTTCTCTCTCCTCTCTGATAACAAACAGAACGCCCGCATCTACCACCAACTTCTCTGCAAAAGTATAACCTAGTCCTAGTGTAAGTCCTACTGTATTGGCATCAGGAGTTTCTGGAGTCATGTAACCGTCGGGAACGGGTGTCCAGTCATAGTAACCACCTGCTCTTACCATCAATGCGTCTGTAGCAGCATATTCTGCTCCTAGGCTTAGGGTGAAGCTGTCTTCGTAGTTACGAGCTGAAACATTTTCACTACTGCCTGCAATAGGCTGCTCAAAATCGAACCGAAGCTCTTCGTAAGCACTCCAAAAGGTATAGCGTAGATCAGCGGCTAGTGTTAAGCCTTCTGTTGGATATACGCCCACCCCAAATGTAAGTACAGCAGGTAGGGGTAATGAAGCATCAAAGCGATTATTGGCCGGGAACTGCCCACTGGCTGCTACCGTAGAAGATAGTCCTGTGTAAGTAACGTCTCCTCCTTCTACATTGGTTTCTACTTCCGAACGGTAATTAAGTCCTATAGATAACTGGTCGATTGGTTTGTAGTAGAGTCCTAGATTAAAACCTACGGCTACTTCTGCATCGCCTTCAAATTCTATTTCTGCATTCTCGCCGTCAATGTTAGTAGTTGGGACAGCTCTTACGATACTTACGCCACCAAAGACGATGTCCAATCCTGCCCCAAATCCTAGCTTATCAGTGATTTGGTAAGCAACTGTAGGTTGTACGTAAATAGAACGTAAGGATAAGGAGCGTAAGTAAGCTTGCCCTACCCATTGATCAGGCCACTCTGTGGTAGAGCCATAAGGCGTGAATACACCTAAGCCCAGTTTCAGTTTCTTGCCTGTCCCTTCAGCGCCATCAGCTCCTACGCCA
This sequence comes from uncultured Cytophagales bacterium, assembly GCA_937911505.1. Lineage (GTDB taxonomy): Bacteria > Bacteroidota > Bacteroidia > Cytophagales > Thermonemataceae > CALEMF01. Next base: position 156,847 of record CALEMF010000015.1, on the reverse strand, counting down.
TATACTGCGTAGAAATAAAAGGGTGTAGAGAGGGGGTTGTCAGATTCTGCACTCCCAAAAGCGCCTGAATAGGCTATATTAGAGCTTATAAAACTACCTCCAGCAGCCACTACATTATCACCGAGCATAGCCATTGCGCCTGGATTAAAAAATACACTTGATGCATCTGCGGCTTGTCCGACTGCCGTGTTTCCCATACTCGTCTGGCGTACACCTTGTAGTACGACCTGAAAGCCTCCCGCTTCAGCGAATAGCCAAGGCAATAAGGCCAATGCTGTAAATAGTATTCTTTTCATTTAGTCAATGAGTTTAATAATTAAAAAGTTGTAACTAATCAAATATAAAGGAAAAAGTAGAACATACATAAAATCAAATTGTTTTTTTCCTAGCAAATGAAAATTGAATGTAAGCAAAATGCAATTTTTCGGTATTTTAAGAAAGCTTACCTCGCTTATCCTTTTACATTATTTTGCTCATAATTATTTTATTATCAATTTGTTATTTTTTTGTTTCCTCAAGAGATGTTTATTCTTAATGTCAGGCTATTTGAGAGTAGCTTTACCTCTCTTCTTATAAACATAGATAGATGCGTATAGCAACCAAATAGTAGGTGCTCTTGAGGGATTACACATCGAAAGTGCTAGGATGGCAATAATTTTTATATTTTTGCCACACATACGCAGTATAAACCCTGTTCTGCATGTCTGAAGAAACTCTTCTGAGATTACTTTTATTAGCTATTCCCATTAGTAGTGGCCTCATTGGTTGGCTTACCAACTGGTTGGCTATTCAAATGACCTTCTACCCTATCGAGTACAAGGGAATCCGACCTTTTGGCTGGCAAGGGATTATTCCTTCTAAAGCCCGCAGTATGGCAGCCCGCTCAGTTGATTTAATTACCTCGAAGTTGCTGAAGATCGACGAGCGTTTCCAACAGATTGACGCACAACAGATAGCCGAGATAATACACCCTCACTTAACTGTACTTTCTAACAAATTGGTAGATGAGATTATGGAAGCGCAAGCCAGGCAGGTTTGGAAAAACACGCCAGAGTTTGTTAAGAGGCAAGTATATCAAAATGCTACAGATAATATTCCAGCGCTTGTACTATTAGTAATGAAGGATATTCAAGAGCAAATTAATACATTACTTAACATTAAGCACATTGCTATTCAAACACTCTCGCGTGATAGATCGCTGCTCAATAAGGTTTTTCAAGAATGTGGTAGAGAGGAATTTAAGTTTTTGGTAAAATCAGGCTTATACTTTGGGTTTGTACTTGGCTTACCACAAATGTTTATTTCTTATTATTATAATCCTTGGTGGCTTTTACCTTTATTTGGCTTACTAGTAGGCTACGCCACAAATACCATTGCTTTACGGCTTATTTTTACACCAAGAGAGCCCATCTCCATACTAGGACTATTTACACTGCAGGGGCTCTTTCTAAAAAGACAACAAGAAGTAGCAGAAGAATATGCCACTATTGTAGACCAAGAAATTGTCACCACTGAAGCTATGTTTGCTTATGTAATGCGTGGCCCTGGTACGCCACATCTAGAAAAAATTATTACTGAACGGGTGAATCACTGGATTGACGAAGTGGTAGGTAACTCTACATCTACGGTATTGGTAGAGCTATTAGTAGGTAAGAAACTTAGTATTGTTAAAAATATAGCGGTATATCGACTTATGGAAGAGCTCCCTATCATAGTAAGCAATGTTTTTGATTATACTAGAGAAACCCTAGACATTGAAAATCAACTGAAAGAGAAAATGCAGGCACTTCCTCCCAAAGACTTTGAAAGTTTCTTACGGCCTATCTTTCAAGAAGATGAAACAACACTTATCCTGATTGGCGCTAGCCTAGGACTTCTTGCTGGTACTCTCCAATGGTATTTTTTGTTTTCTTAAAAGTATACTTCCTAGCCAGTAAGCTAGCCTTCTACCTTTCCGCCAGCCGCTACAATAAACTGTTCTAATTGCTTATTGAAAGTCTTGTATTGCCCTACAAGCGCGCTGTGTTTTTCTTCGAGTGTCTTATGTTTATCATAAAAATCTCGTTGCTTCTGCTGCATGGCCTTATCAGTAATTTCGCCATCTTTGTGTTCTTTGATTACTTGCTTGTGTTCGTCTATGAAGACCACGTGTTGGCTAATCATTTTGGCATGCTCGGTAATAAGTTTTTGCTGAGCAACAGCAATGGAGTCAAACGCAGGCGTGGGTTGTTTCTTTACTTCACTAAATTTACTTTTTAAAGAGAGAAAGCGCTCTTCAAACTGCCGGTGTTCCTCTACCCAAGCAATGTGTTCCTTTTCAAGTTGTTTATGTTCTTCCGTAAACTCCTTATTAAGTGCATTGGTATCGCCTGTTTCATTATCTTTCGTGGTATCACCACAAGCGGTACAAAAGGCCAGTAATATAAAGAAAATTAGAGAGGGGATATGGGTAAGATTTTTTATGATCATGGGAATTAGGTATTGTAAGTCTAGCTTCTTTTCTGTTCGTAGAATAGAGCAAGCTTTGTTTGTAATATTCGTGTAAATAACTAAGTTTTTTACTAAAAATCAAGTAGAAATAGGCTACTTTCCTTTGAATTGAGGTTTTCTTTTTTGTAAAAAAGCAGCAACTCCCTCCACGAAATCTTGGGTCTGGAAGTTCTTTCCTTGATTTTCTGCCTCTAGTGTTAGGGTATCTTCTAGCGTTCCACTAATGCCTTGCCTTAAATTTGCCTTTGTGTGTTTGATGGCCATCAGCGGTCCGGCGGCTAGTCTTTCTGCAATCTCCAAGACGGTTTTATCTAGAATCTGTTGCGTACATACCCTATTGAGTAAACGAAGGTAAAGGGCTTCTTCTGCTGAAAAAACAGTAGCAAGCGACATGAGTTCAAAAGCCTTGTAGTACCCTATACGATTAGGTAGGAAGAAGCCACCCCCTCCATCGCTTGATAAACCGATGTTGGTAAATATCTGACTGAAGCGGGCATCTTCAGAAGCAATGAGCATATCACAAGCAAGCGCTAAGTTAAAGCCTAAACCTACACAAGTACCACTTATTTTAGCAATAATGGGAACGTGTGTATTTTGCATGGCCAAGATAGTTGGATTAACGCTTTCTTTCAGATAGGTGGTTACGTCTGCTTTTACCTCTTCGCTCCCCATCAGGTCAGCGCCACTACAAAAATTCCCTTCTGATCCGGTCAGTATCACTACGTGTGTACCATCCTGTTCACTTTCTGATACGGCTTCTCCAATACGTTCAACCATCGTCTTGGTAACGGCATTTTTACGGGTAGGATTATTAAGTGTAATAGTTTTGATTTTTTTTTCTAGCGATACAATAATTTGGTCTGCCATAGGTTATTGGTTTAGTAAGTGTACATTTACATTTGGAGTAAAGTGAGCCAAGCTTCTTTTAAGCGGTTGGCTTCTATGTGCTTTTGTGCTAGTTGGTGGAGTGCCTTTCGAAAAGTTGCTTCGCTATCTTTCGTTTGTAGCTGTATCTTTTTTATCTCTTCTTGCTGACTGTAAGCAGCCACTTCTTCTGAAGTAGGTTGCTTCTCTACATTGCCCAAACGGCCCAGATTGTTTCCTGTTAGAATAGTGCTGTTAAGTACATGCTGAGGCAAAGCATCTACCCCAACCCCTTTTGTAGCAAGTGGCTTGGGTATTTCAAAGAGGGCCTCACCGCTTGCCCTACAATACCAGCTTCCGCCCAAACGTGCTACTAAGTCTATTTTATGTTGATCGATTTTTCCTTCTTCATCTAGTATAGCTTCATTTACATGCATCATCAAAATTTCGCAGAGTATTAGATTGCCTGCGCCACCTTCTTGACCAGTATGAATGACTTGGTTTACTTTACACTCAAAAGCAACTGGGGCTTCTGCCACACGAGGTGGTTTTACAAGCGATGAAGTAGCAGGCGTGAATCCTGCTTTTATAAACTCATTTACACCTTTATCATATTCTGTACTTGCCAGCGACATCTGTTCTACCATCGCATAGTTCACTATATTGATTACTACCTCAGGTACAGCCTCTACATTTTGTAGTGTATGCTTGGTGGTATTGTTTCGTACACGCCTAGCAGGTGAAAAAATAAGCAGCGGAGGATTTGATCCAAAAGCATTGAAAAAGCTGAAAGGACTTAGGTTGACCTGTCCGTTTGTATCGATGGTACTTGCAAAGGCGATAGGTCTCGGTGCTACAGCACTCAGCATAAGCGCATGGAAAGCGCCAGTTGTCATTTCTTTAGGTATTACTTGCTTCGTTGCCATAAGTTTGTCTATTCGCTATATCGAAGAAGGCTTCAAACTACAAATTATGTAGTAGAAAAAGAATTTTAGGCGGGTAATTAGTCAATTTCTTGTAGTCGTCTGACAGTCTGCAAAGAAAAGTAGATGGTGGTTCCTTCTCCTAATTTACTTTCTACTCGAATCTCTCCTTCATTCTTCTCTACAAAATCTTTACACATTAATAAGCCAAAGCCTGTTCCCTTCTCTTGGCGTGTACCTGGCGTAGAGATGTGTGTTTCAGGATGAAATAACTTTCGTAACGTTTCTTTGGACATCCCCACCCCTGTATCTTTTACTTGGATATAAGTGAAGTACTCGTCGGCGTGAGCCTCTACCATGATTTTCCCTTTTTCTTCGGTAAATTTGACGGCATTGGAGAGGAGGTTACGTAAAATGAAATCGAGCATGTTTTTATCTGCCCTCACCCATAGTTGTGGCGTAATCTTAGATTCAATTTGGATAATTTTTGCGCGTGCCGTTTGTTGTAATAACGTGATATTCTCTTCTACAATTTTAGAGAGGTTAAGGTTATCAGGATGATACTCTAAATCGCCTGTTTGTGAGCGCGACCACTTTAGTAGATCTTCTAGCATAATCATCATTCTTTCTAGAGAGACATTCATATCACCACTCAGTGCTTTTAGTTCTTGGGTAGAAAAGGAAGCGGTATAGTTATGTAAGATATTAAGAAAGCCTTTTAGTGTATTGAGCGGACCACGTAAATCGTGTGAAATAATAGAAAAGAACTTATCTTTTAGTGAAAGGAGTCCCTCAAGCCTTTTTTCAGACTGAATCAGTTGTTGATTGATGGCCTCTAGCTCCTCGTTCCGCTCCGTAATGATGGCATTACTAGCCTTAATACGTTTTACGTGATGTTTAATTTCCTTCACCATGTAGTTAAAGTCGTCTGTCAGTTCGCCTACTTCATCTTCTGCATACTTTTTCATGGGTTTGATGTCACCTTCTAACTTATGATCTACCGCATCTTGCATGGCCTGAGAAAGCTTTACAATAGGAATAGTAATAAAAAAGGAAAGGAAGTAACTAAAGGTAAGGCTTAGTACTACTACGATGAGCATCGTAATAATAAAAATATTCTGGAAGTCACCGGCTATTTCATCAGATTTAGCGTGCAACTTATTGGTGACTGATTCGATGAGTTTTATAGCGTTATTGGCGTGATAGCGCATCTGGTATTTAAACCCTTGCCGTGTGCCTTCGTAGCCAATGGTACGCTCGTAAGCTACTAGCTTTTTAAAGGCTTTTTTGTAAGTGCTTAGTTGCTTGTAAAGTGTATCTTTCTGAGCTGGAGAGAAGCGGTTATCCTCGCGTACACGTTGCTGTAAGCCCTCTACTTGTTTTTCTAGCGCCACCACATACTTGATATCTTTACGTACAATATAGTCTTTTTCTAATCTTCTTAGCTGTAGTATGCTCACCTTATCGATCAATGCTTGTTTTTCCATTTCGTGCGCTACTTCTCTCATATAGCCTTCTATACCATAATCTTTAAACCCCCTAAGACGGGTGAGAATGACTACCTGTTTAAAACTATAGTCGTAGTCTTCAAGCGATTTAATAATTTTTTCAAAGTCTCTTCTTACATCTAAGCTGTAAAGTTGGCTATTGGCTTTTAGGGCTTTGAAGTTTGTCAGAATACTATCATACCTTTCCTTATGTCTATCTATGTAGATACTTCTTCCGTGTTGGTAAAAAAGAGGTTGTCTAATTTCATGTACAAAAAAATCTTGCTCTACTTTAATAAGGCGAAGAATGCTTACTAATGCATTCTCCATGTTTTCTGAAGTATTGGCAAGGCGATCTCGTTGTAAGTTAAACCAGAAGCTGATACTAGCCACAAAAACGATCATACAGGTAAAGATGAAAAAGGCAAGAAAAAGCTTATTCCTCAGAGACAACTTATTGAATAGTTTTAGCATAATAAGGATTGCACACGTCAGTAGTCGGTATTTCAAATATAAGCACTTCCCTGCTAACAAGATAATCTTATCACATGAAAATGTTTATTGACTTAATTAGATGATTAAAGCGCTTTCAGGTTTATTATTCGTATTTGCAACTAAGTTGCAATTTTAAATTCTTCTCCTTAATTTGCAACTTTAATACTATTACCACGCATTGAAGGAACTTCTGCTCATATACTTTTCTTTATTCACCTGCGTAGCTGCACAAGCACAAGGTTGTTCTTACACACTCCACGGCCACATCTATGATACTGAAGGCCTGCCATTGCCGGGTATCTATGTTACCATAAAAGAAGCCGATAAGCGTAGTTTCACAAACCCTAACGGTTATTTTGAAATTAACAACCTATGTGCAGGGAATTATCTTGTTGAGTACAGCGCCATTGGCTATGAACCTATTACCAAAGAAATCCAGATACAAGGAAATCAGCACATTAATATTACGCTTGAAGAAAGCCTTACAGCGCTTTCTACTGTAGAGGTAATTGGTGAGAAAAAGGTTTCGGCTCTTAGCTCACAAACGGTTAGTACACTTGAAGAAGATGATCTTAAGCAAACCTATGGGAAGTCTTTAGGAGAAGCCCTCGAGCGTATCACAGGTGTGAATACACTAAGTACGGGCGCTACGATTCAAAAACCAATGATTCACGGGTTACATAGCAATCGCCTTGTTATCTTAAATAATGGTGTACGCCTAGAAAGCCAGCGATGGGGCGCAGAACATGCTCCTGAGATGGACCCTTTCCTGGCCAAACAACTAAGCGTGGTAAAAGGCGCGGCTGGTGTACAGTACGGTGCCGAAGCCATTGGTGGGGTAGTCATTGCGAACCCTTCTACGCTCCCGTTGGCCTCACCTTGGCAAGGGGAAATGCACCTCATAGGGATGAGTAACGGGCGGCAGGGTGTTTTTTCGGCTACCTTAGAAAAAGGCTCACAAAAAATTAAAGGGCTAGGCTGGCGCTTACAAGGAACACTTAAACGCGGTGGAGATTTACAAGCGGCTGATTACTCCTTGACCAATACGGCACACAGCGAAGCTAATTTTTCGGTAGGAGTAGGTTGGCAAAACGCACGTTGGCAAACAGAAGCTTTCTACAGCTACTTTAGTACTACACTAGGTATTCTACGCAGTGCCCATATTGGTAACCTAGACAACTTAGAAAGCGCTATTAACCGCCAAGAACCCTTCGTCACTGAGAATTTTAGCTACGACATCAATAACCCTAAGCAGTAAGTATTGCATCACCTATGTAAAGTACTCCTTCAACTCACACTGAAAGATAACCTGACTCTTTCAGCGCAATACAGCTTCCAGTTTAACCGAAGAAGCGAGTTTGATATTAGGCGTGGTGGGCGCTCTAATATCCCTGCCTTAGACCTCTCACTTGCTACGCAGGCTTTAGACCTTGATTTAGAACATAAGCTAGGTAAAAACTGGCAGGGAGGAATAGGGCTCAATACTTCCTTACAAGACAATGATAATATTCCCGGCACGGGTGTAAGGCCGATTGTACCTAACTACAATCGCTTTACGCAAGGCGTTTATTGGTACGAGCGATTTATTGGAAAACGCTTTGATCTGGAGGCAGGAATTCGTTACGATTACCAGTATTTAGAGGTGGCTACTTTTGTAAACAGAGTAGAGCTCGTAAAGCCTGATTACCAGTTTAGTAATGCCTCTTTCACACTGGGAGGTACTTATTATTGGAGTAAGTATTTGACACTACAGACGAACCTTACCCGCGCCTGGCGCCCTCCTAATATTAGCGAACTTTTCAGCCAAGGATTACACCATGGTAGTGGTATTATAGAAGAAGGGCTTCTCTACGAAAACGGGCAGCTCAATCTCGAGATTAACCCAGAAAACGAGCAGGCATACAAATGGGTCAACACCCTTACTTACCAAGATACCCGCTTTGTCTTAGAAGCTTCTGCTTACTATAACTACATTCGTAATTTTATTTTTCTCTCCCCTTTTGACACCCGCTTGACCATTAGAGGGGCTTTTCCAGTATTCACTTATCAGCAAACTGATGCTGATTTTTTCGGACTTGACATCAATGGGCAATATGAAGTCTATAAGAACTTTTCTTCTCGTTCTAAAGTTTCTTTACTCTACGCTAGGGATATTGTACGAGACGACGTGATCATTCATATGCCTCCATATCGTTTTGATCAAAGTTTTACCTACCAGCCTAAACGCTTAGGTAAAATCAAAAAACCTTATTTTACGTTACAGAGTATTTATACGGCACGTCAGTTTCGTGCACCACGTGTAGTACCAATTAGTGACATTACAGGCCTTACCAATCAGCAGGTAAGTGACATACAAGCAGAAAGTGTCTATGATTTTATTGGGCCACCTAGTGATTATTGGCTATTTAACTGGCAAATGGGAGGAGAATTTTCCCTTTCTGAGGAACAATCACTACAGGTAGGCTTCAGTGTAGAAAACGTCTTTAATATTGCTTACAGAGATTACTTAAATCGCTTTAGGTACTATGCAGACGACCTAGGCCGCAATTTCATAATTCGTTTACAATATAATTTTTAATTTTAACACTCTAAAATAGTTTTTTAGTATGAAAAAGATGAATCAAATTTTATGGGCTATGTTCCTTGGAAGCGCCCTTGTTTTCACAGGTTGTGACGACGATGCCGATCCAGAGCCTGAGAATGAACCAGAGCTTATCACAACGATCAATGTAACCTTTACTAACACAGATGACGCCGACGATGAAGTAACATTTACTGCTTCTGATGAAGACGGTGACGGTATGGGAATTACCTATGAAAATGGTACACTTACCAGAGGCGCTACCTACGATATCGAGATCGAGGTATTGAACGAGACAGAAACGCCTGTTGAAGACGTAACGGAGGAAATAGAAGAAGAGGATGACGAGCATCAAATTTACTTCGGTTTCCCTACCACGCTATTCGAAGACTTCAGCTACGAAAATACGGACGGCAACGGAGACCCTTTGGGTACTGAAGCGCAGGTTACCGTAGTTGAAGAGGCAACACAAGGTAGCTTTATTGTTATCATACAGCACGAGCCTAACAAGGAGGCTAACTCAGATACTACACCTTGGGTGTATAGCGACGAAATTGGTGGAGAGACAGACGCAAACGTTACCTTTACTGTTTCAGTACAAGATGCTGAAGAGCCTGTAACTGTAGTTCGTCAATAGGTAAATTTCCTTATGTAATTATGTAATAACAAAGCGCCTTGAGAACGAGGCGCTTTGTTGTTTAGTAGTTTCTATGTATCCAATATAGTATAGTCAAAGCTATTCATATACTGGGTAGTGAAGTTTCCTGCAGTGAAGTTTTCATCGTCCATTAGCTTTATTAATAAAGGAATGGTGGTTTTTACGCCTTCGATCACAAACTCCTCCAGAGCCCGCTTCATTCTTACAATCGTTTCTTCTCTAGACTGTGCCGTAACAATCAGTTTGGCAATCATAGAATCATAATGAGGCGGTATGGTATAACCTGCATAAATGTGGGTATCTACGCGTACCCCTATGCCTCCTGGAATGTGTAAATTCGTAATTTTTCCTGGACTTGGTCTAAAGTCTTTGGTGGGGTCTTCCGCATTGATACGGCACTCCATCGCATACCCATTAGGGATGTAGTTTTGCCCAGAGACAGACTCACCCATCGCTACCTTGATTTGCTCCTTAATCAAATCCCAGCCTGTTACCGACTCTGTAACGGGATGCTCCACTTGGATACGGGTATTCATCTCCATAAAGTAAAAATCACCATTTTTATCTACTAGAAACTCTATGGTACCTGCTCCTTCGTATTTGATAGCCTTGGCTGCTTTGATAGCCGCTGTACCCATAGCCTTTCGGAGTTTATCTGTGATAATGGGAGAAGGCGATTCTTCTATCAGCTTTTGGTTACGACGTTGAATAGAGCAATCTCTCTCTGAAAGATGGCATACATTCCCATATTGATCACCAAATACTTGTATTTCTACGTGGCGTGGTGCTTCTACAAATTTTTCCATATACAAGCCATCATTACCAAAGGCAGCAAGTGCCTCTTGCTTGGCACTGTTCCAAGCCTTCTCTAGGTCTGCCTCTTTGTGTACGATGCGCATGCCTCTTCCTCCTCCTCCTGCAGTAGCTTTAATAATTACAGGGTATTTAATTTTCTTAGCAATCTTTTTCGCTTGGGTTAAGGACTCTAGTAGCCCGTCTGAGCCTAAGATAACAGGAACTCCTGCTTCTTTCATTGTATCTTTGGCGGTAGATTTATCGCCCATTTTTTGTATTTGTGCTTGCGAGGCACCTATAAATTTGATGTCGTGCTCCACACAAGTCTGAGAGAATTCAGCATTTTCTGATAAAAAGCCATAACCTGGATGAATGGCATCTGCATTGGTAATCTCTGCGGCAGCAATAATACCTGCAATACTCAAGTATGACTGGGCGCTCGGGGCTGGCCCGATACAAACGGCCTCATCGGCAAAGCGTACGTGAAGACTGTCTTTGTCGGCAGTAGAGTATACCGCTACCGTTTTGATACCCATCTCTTTACAAGTACGAATGATTCTTAGAGCAATCTCACCCCGATTAGCGATGAGTATTTTTTGAATAGGTTTTATAGATATTTTCTTTTTTGCCATATCATTGAAAGTCTACGAGCCTTTTGTATCAAAAATAAATAACTAAGAATGGCTAGCACACCCTTAGTTATTCATCTTTTACGAGCGGCTCAGTGCTCCATTAAATAGGTTCTACTAAAAATAAAGGCTGGTCGTATTCTACAGGAGAAGCGTTTTCTACGAGTACTTTTACAATGCGCCCTGCTACTTCTGACTCTATTTCATTAAAGAGTTTCATGGCCTCTACGATACAAACTGTTTGCCCTACGCTCACTTCATCACCTATGTTGGTAAAGGCTGGTGAGTCTGGATCGGGCGCGCGGTAGAAGGTGCCAATCATTGGTGATTTAATAGTGAGGTAGTTTTCTTCTGAAACTTCTTTCTTTTCTTCTGTAGACTGAGGCGTGGTATTAGGAGTATTTTGTGGGACGGCTTGTGTGACAATAGGTTGTTGCTGCGCCACCACTGGGGTAGTCGCTACTACATTTTCTATTACCTTAGAGGAATTTCTCTTTACACTCAGTTTAAATTCGTCAGTTTCTATGTGTACTTCATCTAAAGGTGATTGTGATATAAAATCTATCAATTCTCTAAGTTCTTTCGCTTTCATGAAGTTGCTCAGTTTAATTCGGGTGTAATATTACTATAATTCCTGAAAAATATCTAACTATTTGCCATCATAGGCCCACTTTAAATAGAGCGCTCCCCAAGTGAAACCTCCACCAAAGGCAGCTAATACTAAATTATCGCCTTTTTTAAGCTTTGATTCATAATCTCTTAAACACAAAGGAATGGTAGCGTTGGTGGTATTCCCGTATTTATCGATGGTGATCATTACTTTCTCGTCGGGCAGCCCCATACGTTGTGCTGTAGCATCGATGATGCGCTTATTGGCTTGATGAGGGACGAGCCAAGCAATGTCTTCTGGCTGGAGATGGTTACGTTCCATAATTTCGTGAGAGACTTGCGCCATATTCTGTACCGCATATTTGAATACTACCGCCCCTTCTTGGTATACGTAATGTTCTCTATGCTGCACAGTTTCGGTGGTAGGAGGCCGTCTACTTCCGCCGGCTTTTTGGTGTAAATGTACCCATCCCGAGCCATCTGATTGTAACACGGCATCTACCACACCAAAGTCTTCTTCGGTAGGTTCTAGCATAACTGCCCCTGCACCATCGCCAAAGATAATGCAAGTAGCACGATCTGTATAGTCGATGATGGACGACATTTTATCAGCACCAATGACAATTACTTTTTTGTAAGTACCTGTAGCAATAAATTGGGAGGCAGTAGAAAGCGCGTACAAGAAGCCAGAGCAAGCCGCTTGCATGTCGTAGCTAAAGGCATTTTTAATTCCACACGCATCAGCGATAATATTGGCAGTGGCAGGAAATACCATGTCTGGCGTAGTCGTGGCGCAGATCACCAGTTCTACTTCTTCTGGTGCTGTCTGTGTTTTTTGAAGCAGTTCATTGACTGCCTCTATGGCCATATGAGAAGTACCCAACCCCTCTCCCTTTAGAATATGTCTTTCTTGAATACCTGTTCGTGCAGTAATCCATTCGTCGGAAGTATCTACGATTTTCTCTAAATCTTTGTTGGTAAGTACTTCCTCAGGTACATAAGCAGCAATACCTGTTACGGCCGCTCTTAATTTATTCATTTTTAAAACGATTAGGGTTGGCGCCTTAGTTGCTCACTGTTGAACTCAAGGCATTTTTAATGCTGACGCTTAGGTTTACCTCAGCCATCTTTTTGGCTAATAGAAGCATATTACGCACTGCTATAGCACTAGATATGCCGTGTCCTATGATGACGTTTCCGTTAATACCTAAGATAGGACTTCCCCCTATGTCTTCATAATTAAGATGATCAAAAAATTCATCTTGAATACCTCTCTGTACAGCAATGTCGTAGATCGATTCGGCCATCTTCAATACAATGTTACCTGTAAATCCATCACATACGATTACGTCTGCCTTATCGGGGAAAAATAAATTACGTCCTTCTATGTTTCCAACAAAATTGATTTGATCGTTTTCTTTGAGGAGTTGGTGTGCGGCCTGCGCGTGGAGATTTCCTTTCTTTTCTTCTTCTCCCAAATTCATGAGCGCTACTTTGGGATGAGCGACCTCTAAAACATGTTTGGCATAAAGATAGCCCAACTGTCCAAACTGATTGAGCACCTCTGGTTTACAGTCAGTATTAGCCCCTACGTCTAACAGGATGCCTACAGAGCCATCTACACGTGGTACGTGGCTGATCAGTGCAGGGCGTAGTACTCCCTCTATAGGTTTGATACTAAACATAGCCCCTACGTGCATTGCACCAGTATTACCTGCACCACAAAAGGCGTCTACCTTTCCTGTTTGGAGCAAGTGATAACCAATGGCTATGCTAGATTGCGGTTTTTGTGAAAGTGCTTTTGTAGGATTATCACCCATTTCTACTACCTCATTGGCGTGAACAATTTCTAATTGTTCACCTTCATAGCCGAAATCCTTGAGGATTGCTTCAATGGTATCTTTAATACCTACCAACACCAACTTTACCTCTTCGGTCAGTTCTTTAGCAGCTAGTAAGGCACCCTCAATGATAGCGTTGGGGGCAAAATCTCCACCCATTGCATCTAAAGCAATTCTCATAACGTGGCTTTTTGTCGTTTGTATCTCTTAAAGTAGTATCAAAATGGATTTTTTAAAGATAAGTATTTATCCTTAATTATTCAGCAATCGACTCATAATTTTCAATCATTAGTTTACCATTATAGTAGAGGTTTCCGTCTACTACATAGGCTCTATGCATTACATGAGGCTCGCCTGTGGTACCGCAAATAGCAATTTTTTTGGTAGCGGCCTTATAGTGTGTTCTTCTTTTATCTCTTCTTGTCTTCGATGTTTTACGCTTAGGATGTGCCATCTTTATTTAGAATTTATATTATTGACTGTTCTGGTTTTATTATCTATTTCTTAAATTTCTTGAGTATTTCCCAACGAGGATCTACCTCTTCTTGCTCGGATTGTACTTTTTTGGAAGAGTATACCATTTCGTCGGTCGATTCATCTTCTTGCTGGTACTTCGGGTGCAGCTTCTTCATAGGAAGCGCTAAAGAAATCGCTTCGTAAAGGTAATGCCCCACATTGATTGTGCTTGTTCCTTTAGGAATTACAGCTAATTCATCGCTCAATTCTTCTGCTACTTCACCAAACTGTATAATCTGTAAGGCTTTGGTGGCAAAAGGATAATTGAAAGGCTCGTTGCTCCTGTCACAAGTGAGCACCATGGTGCCCTCAATGTGCATATCCAGTTTGATCATTGTTTCTGATTTAATCAAATGGAGTTTTGCTTCAAAAGTTCCTTTGTCTACTAAGCTCTCAGGAAAAGCTTCGAAAAAAGAGTCGCTATCCTTGTAGGTATAGTGATAGACTTCACACTTCAGCTTCCCAATCTCGATATCGTATTTTTCTAATGCTTTCACCTGATTTTTATGCAAGTAAGTCGCAAATTTAAGGAGATTTTATTGAATAAAAAAATGATCTAATTGATTTATATCTGTACCTCACTTTCTTTACGAATCTTAATAAGATCACAAGCCAAATAGATGGCTTGACGCATCGAGGAAGGATCTGCTTGGTTTTTACCCGCAATGTTGTAAGCGGTTCCGTGATCGGGGGAAGTACGTACGATGGGTAAGCCTGCTGTAAAGTTGACGCCCGAATGGAAGGCGATCGACTTGAAGGGAATCAGCCCTTGATCGTGGTAAAGGGCTAAGGTAGCATCAAAATTGGCATATTTACTCATTCCCCAGAAGCCATCGGCTGGGAAACAGCCGTAGATCAACTTTCCCTTTCTACGAAAATCTTTAATGAGTGGCTCAATCAATGCTTTTTCTTCTTGCCCTAATAGTCCTTCTTCACCAGCGTGTGGATTTAACCCCAATACGGCAATTTTGGGTTTATTAATACCGAAGTCATGCTTCAATGTATGGTAAAGAAGGTCGATTTTTTTAGTAAGTAACGCTGGGGTGATCTTCTTACTTACTTCACTGAGCGGAGTATGGCCTGTAGCAAGGGCTACACGTAATGTATCTGCTACCATCAGCATTAAACTCTCTTTTGCTTCAAAGCTTTTGGTGAAGTATTCTGTGTGACCTACAAAGTTAAAGGTATCGTTTTGGATATTATGTTTGTTGATAGGAGCTGTCACGATACCGTCCAGCTTTCCTTCTATCAAGTCTTTTGTAGCTGTCTCTAAAGATTTAAAAGCGGCCTGTCCTGCTTCTTCAGTTATTTTCCCAGGTGCTATTTCTTTGGTGTCGAAGCAGTTGATAATGTTGGTTTTTTTATAATTAATTTGACTGGGTTCTTTAATTTGATGAAGATACCAATCAGATAACCCCAATAATTTGCGATACTTCCCCAGCACACGTGAGGAGCCATAAATTACTGGTGTGCACTGACCTAAAATGCGATTATCGCCTAAGGCTTTCAAGATGATTTCTGGCCCCACGCCGTTGTAATCACCTATGGTAATACCCAATGTAGGCTTATGCTCATTAAAATGTTTCTTATTATTCATACTCCTTCTGTTTATTCACAAAGGCACGTTACTTAGTACAGGTTCAGCTAAAAAGAATAATCTATATGACAACTCCTGTAGTGCCTCTTTTCTAATAAAATGCTTGCAATTTAAGAAGATTTTTTGTTGAAACGGGCAATAATCCTTCTAAAATCGCTTCTTTCTTTGCAAATTATCTTTTCTCGTAAAGACTTTAACAATAACACATGGTAAAACCTAAAAAGTACTTAGGGCAGCATTTTTTAAAAGATAAAGCGATAGCTCAGGAAATTGTTTCTTTACTTGCGTCTACTCCTCCTTATCAACATTTACTAGAAATAGGACCTGGTACAGGTGTCCTTACTGACTTTCTGCTCAATCGTACTGATTTATCCTTCCATTTGATAGACATAGATAAAGAGTCAGTCGCCTTTTTATGTGAGCGTTATCCAAAACTTGCGGCTGAAGAACGCATCCTACAAGGTGATTTTCTGCAGATGGACTTACAACAACATTTTGGCGAAAGCTTGGGTATCATTGGTAACTTTCCTTACAACATCTCTTCACAAATTTTCTTTAAGGTGCTTTCTTTTAGGCAGCAGGTAAAAGAGGTGGTTTGTATGTTACAGAAAGAAGTAGCCGAGCGTATTGCTTCACCTCCTGGTAGTAAACAGTACGGTATTTTGAGCGTTTTTCTACAGGCTTTCTATCATATTTCGTATCATTTTACGGTACCAGCACGGGTCTTTATTCCTCCTCCCAAGGTAGAGTCAGGGGTGATTCGCTTAGAGAGAAATACGGTTACAACGCTTCCTTGTGACGAAAAAAAGTTTTTCCAATTCGTTAAAATGGCCTTTAACCAACGAAGAAAAACACTTAGAAATAGTTTAAAGCCTTTTATTCCTGCAGCGATCAAAGAGCAAGCAATCTTCTCTAAACGTCCCGAGCAACTGAGTGTGGATGAGTTCGTTTCACTTACACAGCAACTTACGGCACTACAGAATACTTGAGAGGTAGCAGCTTTAGCTTATCTCGAAGTTATTTTTTAATTTTACGCTTTAATAAGCAAAGTAATCTCTTATGAATATCTTATGGATCATGCTGGCAGGCGTTGTCGCCTATTTAATAGGAGCTATTCCAACAGCCGTATGGTACGGGCAGTATTTTCACGCTACAGATGTAAGAAAGTATGGTAGTGGCAATGCAGGCGCTACGAATACCTTTAGGGTTTTAGGGAAGAAAGCAGGCAGTATCGTACTTCTGATAGATGCTTTTAAAGGCTGGGCAGCAGCTTCTTTAGCCAATCTATTGCTTATACAGGAGTTTATTATACCAGTTCATCTTCTTTATTTTCAGTTACTATATGGGATCATAGCAGTGCTAGGTCATATTTTTCCTATTTATGTAGGTTTTAAAGGCGGCAAAGGCGTAGCTACCTTACTCGGAATGGTGCTGGCAATTTATCTGCAAGTAGCTTTATTATCTTTGGCTGTTTTTATCATTGTTTTGGTTGTTTCTCATTATGTATCTTTGAGCTCCATGACCGCTTCTTTGGCTTTTCCTTTATTGATGTTCATCCCTTTTTTTCGTCCTGAAAACAATACGCTTATCATTGTAGGTTTTATTCTTTGCGGTTTAGTAATCTGGACGCATCGTCGTAATATTCAGCGGTTACTTAACGGTAACGAGGGAAAGATTTACCTGTTTGGGAAAAAATGATCTTTTTTCTCGAAGATCACCTGTTCAAAATAATTACTTTATTACACATTTATTTATCAAGTCCATTCATATGCAGCATTACATCCAAGAAAGTAAAGACCGTTTTATCAATGAGCTACTCGATTGGCTCCGTATCCCTTCTGTCAGTACTGATCCACAGTACAAAGATGAGGTACGACGAGCAGCTACCTTTCTTCAAGAAAAACTTCTGAAAGCTGGCGTAGATACAGCAGAGATACACGAAACAGCAGGTCATCCTATCGTTTATGCTGAAAAAATAATCGATGCTCACCTACCTACTGTCTTAGTGTATGGGCATTATGATGTACAACCGGCTGATCCCATAGATCTCTGGACTTCGCCTCCGTTTGAGCCTGTCATTAAAGAGACCTCCCTCCACCCTGAAGGCGCTATCTTTGCCCGAGGTGCTTGTGATGACAAAGGGCAAGTGTATATGCACGTGAAGGCCTTTGAAACGATGATGCAAAATAACACGCTCACTTGCAACGTGAAGTTTATGATTGAGGGCGAAGAGGAGTGTGGCTCTGATAACTTAGAGCATTTTGTCAAAGCGAATCAGGAAAAACTTAAAGCAGATGTTATTCTCATCTCGGATACGAGTATTCTTGCCAACGACACCCCCTCTCTTGAGGCAGGTCTGCGTGGGTTAGCGTACCTAGAAGTGACGGTAACCGGCCCCAACAGAGATTTACACTCTGGCGTGTATGGGGGCGCAGTAGCCAACCCCATCAACGTACTCAGTGAAATGATTGCGTCCTTGAAAAACGAGCAAGGACATATTACGATTCCTGGCTTTTACGATAAGGTAGTTACGTTGCCCCAAGCGGAGCGAGAAGCGCTGGCCAAAGCGCCCTTCGATCTTGAGGCGTACAAGAAAGACTTAGCCATTGATGCCGTAGCTGGAGAAGAAGGTTACTCTACGATGGAGCGTGCTTCCATTCGTCCTAGCTTAGATGTAAACGGTATTTGGGGAGGCTATACAGGAGAAGGTGCTAAAACCGTACTCCCTTCTAAAGCGCAGGCTAAAATTAGTATGCGACTTGTTCCTAACCAAAACCCGGAGGAGATTGCCGATTTATTCACCGCACATTTTAAAAAAATAGCGCCTGCTACGGTAAAAGTGGAAGTCGTACCTCATCACGGAGGTCATCCTGTAGTAACACCCGTCGACTCAGTGGCTTTTAAAGCAGCCAGTAAGGCGATGGAAGAAAGCTGGGGGAAAACACCCATTCCTACCCGTGGTGGCGGGAGTATTCCTATTGTGGCTTTATTTGAGCAAGAGCTGGGTTTGAAGTCCGTTTTAATGGGTTTTGGCTTAGACTCTGACGCGATTCATTCTCCTGACGAGCACTATGGTATTTTCAATTATATGAAAGGAATTGAAACGATCCCTTTGTTTTACAAGCATTACGCTGATTTGATGGCTAATGGTCAATAGTATAATTATAAAATCCACTTGGCTATGCATATAACCTAGTCGAGTGGGTTCTTATAAGCGTTTTTGAATGAAATCTATGATTTCCTCGTAAGCCTCAGGATGGAACCAGGTAATGGCTTCATCTTTTCTAAACCAAGTGAGTTGGCGTTTGGCATAATGACGACTGTTGCGTTTTAGAAGCCTTATACACTCTTCCCAATCGTATTGTCCCTCTAAGTAATCAAATATTTCTTTGTAGCCTACTGTTTGTAGTGCGTTATGTTGTCTGTAGGGATACAACGCCTTGGCTTCTTCAAGTAAGCCATTTTGTAGCATCAAGTCCATACGATGGTTGATTCGTTCGTATAGTTCTTCACGTGTTCTGTTGAGCCCAATCTTGATACATTCGAAAGGGCGGTCTGCTTTTTTTTGTTTTCGAAAGCTACTGAAAGGTTTACCTGTACTGAGGCAAACTTCCAACGCACGTATAACGCGCTGCGGATTAGCGCGATCTACCTCTTCATAGTATATGGGGTCGAGCTTCTTTAATTTTTCCAACAAGTTATTTAAACCTTCATCTTCAAGAAGTTGGTTAAGCTGCTGTCTGAGGGGCATATCTACTTCGGGCATATCGTCGATGCCTTCGCAAACTACTTTAATGTAAAGCCCCGAACCACCAGTCAGGATCGCTATATCTTTTTCTTTGTAAATCTGTTCTAGCGTAGCCAATGCTTCCCTCTCAAAGTAACCAACACTGTAGGCATCGTGTATGGTATGGCTATCGATAAAATGATGGGGAATACTCATCATTTCTGTTGGTGTAGGTTTGGCGGTACCAATGGACATCTCTTTATAGAATTGCCTTGAGTCAGCCGATAAGATTTCTGTTCCGAACCATTTTGCTAGCCTTATACAGAGATCGGTTTTTCCTACGGCGGTAGGGCCTACTACTACAATTAATTTTTTCACAAATGTATGCTACTAAATTCTTCTCTGAAAAGAAAACGGCAAGCAGAGAATCTCTGCCTACCGTCTGTTTTAGTAAAAGTTAAAAGTAATGGTTTACCAAGAGATGTGAAAGTATTCTGTGTCGCTACCTGTTTTTCTATTAGGTAGTAATTCGTCTAGCTCTACGGATATTTCTGTATCGAGGCTGCTTCGTTGCTTAGGTTGAAACATCCTTGTAAGCGATACAAAAAGTCCTCGATCTAAGGGGGTACCGTACGTCTTGTGTACTTCCATGGTGCAGGAGGTTTCGCTTGTGGCGGTATACTTCACGTGACCAATATCTCCATTACGATGGATAGAGTGATATACATCGTTAACGGAATTCAATATCTCTTCGAGTGACATTTTTTCGGTATACTCTTTTGGAAAAACGTTTCTGTAGATACGTGCACCTATCAAATAGAGGGTACTTTCACCTAGTTTCTCATAAATAAGGCGTAAAGCAGATAAATAGCTAGAAAGTTTGTACCATTTTTCAGGTTCGGGCTTATCAATATCGTATTTATTCAGATAAGCGAGCCCTATCGCTTGGTACTCATCCATCGCGTCGATGAGTGACATGATTATACTTCCTTTTACTTCTGTAGTTGGTTCGTAAATTTTAAAGTTAGTGTCTTCCGTATAATTCATTACTAGGCTTTTTTTGTTTATTAAAAATTTCTCTTTCAAATTATAGTGTTACTTAAGTAGCCTGGTACATCGCCTTCTAAAATCTTCTATCTCGCTACCAAGAGATGTGAAAATAGTTACTTTCACCTCCAGCTTTCCGATTGGGTAGTAATTCGTCCAATACTACTGAGGTTTCTACATCGACACTGCTACGCTTTTTAGGTTGAAAAATTCTTGTGATAGATACAAAGAGCCCTCGATCTATGGGAGTTCCATAGGTCTTATGTGCTTCCATTGTACAAGAAGTCTCGCTGGTAGCTGTATATTTAAAATACCCTATGTCGCCGTTACGATGTACGGCATGGTATACGTCATCAATTGTGTTCAGTATTTCTTCTAGCGACATCGTTTCTGTATATTCTTGTGGAAAAACATTTCTGTAGATACGCGCGCCTATTAGGTAGAGTGTACTTTCACCTAGCTTTTCATAAATAAGGCGTAAAGCAGATAGGTAACTGGAGAGTTTGTACCATTTTTCTGGATCGGGCTTATCAATATCGTATTTGTTTAAGTAAGCAAGTCCTATCGCTTGGTATTCTCCCATCGCATCAATGAGTGACATAATTACACTTCCTTTTACCTCAGTGGTTGGTTCGTAAATTCTAAAATTAGTATCTTCCATGTAGTTGATTACCTTTTCTTTGGATTTCAGCAAATATACTATTAGTACAAATTTAGAATAGTAAGCTATTACTAATAATTCAGATTACATAGATTTTTTTACGCAAGAGCCAACCTTTTTAAACGCTTTATCTTACTACCAAGTAATATGGAAATGATTCTTGTAGCCACCTGTTTTACGACTAGGTTTAGTCTCATCAAGTGTTATCTCAACTTCAGCTTCAATACTACTGTACTTTTCTGGCTCAAAAGTTCTTGACATAGAAACGAGTAGGCCTCTATCCAGAGCAGTGCAATAGGTTCTGTTAAATACTACTTCACACGAGTAGTCGCTGATTTGGTTATAAATGATCTCTCCTACATACCCATTACGATGATTCTCTTGGTAAGCTTGGTTAGTCATTTGTAACATTTGTTCCAATGAGAACTCTCCTTGCATTTCTTCGGGCCAAGCATTTTTAAATATTCTTGTTCCTATGAGGAATAGGGTGTTTTCACCAAGCTTTTCTTGTATAAGACGCAAGGCAGATATATAACTACTTACTGGATACCACCCATCAGGTTCGGGTGTATCAATATCGTATTTTTTAAGATAGGCCATACCTATGGATCGAAACTCGCCCATTGCATCTATGAGCGGAATAATATTCTTGCCTGTTGTCTCTGCATTTGGGTCAAATACTTCGAATTCTGTATTCTGCATAGTGAGTCTTTTTAATAGTTTTATTTTACCAAGTAACATGGAAATGATTCTTGTAGCCACCTGTTTTACGACTAGGCTTTGTTTCATCAAGTGTTATCTCTACCTCAGCGTCAATACTACTATACCTCTCTGGCTCGAAAACCCTTGATAGCGAAACAAGAAGCCCCCTATCAAAAGCAGTGCAGTAAGTTCTATCAAATATTACTTCACCCGAATAATCGTCTTTTTGATTATAAATGATCTCTCCTGCATATCCATTACGATGATTTTGTTGATAGGCTTGGTTTAACATTCCTAACACCTGTTCGAATGAGAACTCACCTTGCATTTCTTCGGGCCAAGCATTTTTAAATAGCCTTGTTCCTACGAGAAATAGCGTATTTTCACCAAGTTTTTCGTGAATAAGGCGTAAAGCTGCCATATAGTTGGTCAACGGATGCCACTTACCAGGCGCAGGCGAATCGATCTCATGCTTTTGAAGATAGGCCAATCCTATCGATCTAAACTCACCCATCGCATCTATAAGCGCGGCAATGGTAGTACCGGTTGTTTCTGCCTTAGGGTCAAATATCTGAAATTCTGTATTTTGCATAGTTAATCTTTATTTATATAAATTTTACTGAGTAGCTTTATAATAATTTGGGCTACTTACTGTTTATCGTGAAGGGCTTTTCTCGTTGAGTTTTACCAATGTACTGGTCTATAAGCTCCTCCTTTTCAGAAGCTTTTATCAGTAATTTAGTATGATAGTTTTATTGATAGCTTGCTTTATCTAGGGCCTGCTCTCCTGAATATTGGCCTTCAATCGTTGAATTTCTCTATAATTTTATGCCTACAAAAGTAATATCATCTCGCTGTTTTACCTCACCTTGATGCTCATCAAGCAAATCAGGCACAAGTGACTTCTGCTCTTCAAAAGAAACCTCTTCTCGGTTGATTCGACTCAGAAAAGCGTATAAATTTCGTGTTCCTAATTTTTTTCTAGCTGTATCGCACTGGTCAGTAAAACCATCAGAATATAAATATAGACATGTACCAGAGGCTATTTGTAAGGAGACGTCGGAGAAGCTCTGCTCGTCTGCAGCAGTGTTTCCTCCTCCAATTGATTTCCGATTACCTGCTATCTTTACAAGTTCATCTGCTTTTCTATCAAAATATAAAAGTGGCCTTCTTGCACCCGAAAATATCACTTCTACAATATCCTCTGAAGACTTCTTAAGACGAATAAGCCCTAAGTCCATTCCATCAGTATTTTTATCTTCTTTATCTTGGTTCAAGGAACTTCTAATCTTTCTATTAAGTGACGTAAGCACTTCAGAAGGAAGAATTCCTTCATTTTCTGCCACAATTTCATTGAGAAGACTATAGCCCATCATTGACATAAAAGCGCCTGGTACACCGTGACCCGTACAATCTACTACAGCAAAATAAACATAAGGCGCTTTTTCATAGCACCAATAAAAGTCTCCAGAAACAATATCTTTGGGATGGTAAGTAACAAAATGATCGGGAAACAGACTCGCCAATTCATTGGTAGTAGGTAGAATACTGCTTTGAATCGTTCTTGCATAGTTAAGGCTTCCCATAATATGCCTATTTTGTGCATCCAATAGGTTCATATTTTCTTCGATTGCCTCTTTTTGTGCTTTCATTTCTTCTCCGCGTGCTTCTAGCTCTTCATTTTTCTCTGTAAGCTCTACTTCTTTCTGCCTCACTTTTCTGAGTGCTTCCTTCTGCGATTCAGAAAGGCGCTCTAGCTCTATACGCTTCACTTCCAGCGATTCATTGATGGTAGAGAGCTCTTCCATATTTTGTCTGAGCTCTTCCTCAGCAGCCTTCAGCTCTTCATTACTTTGCTTAAGGCTATTTTCTTTTTCTTTCAGCACTTTTTCATTTTCCAAGAGTCTTTCGTTAATGGCAGAAATCTCCTCTTCTCTAGCCTTCAACTCTTCGTTTTTAGTATGAAGCTCTCTTTCTCTTTCTTTGGTCTTCGTAAGTGCTTTTTTCAATACAGCTTCATTAGCTGTCTTTTTAGAATGGATGACTTCCAACTCTCTCAACGCCTTCTCAAGCTTGGCTTCTTTCTCTTTCACTTCCTCATCCTTGAGGGTGATATATTCCTCTTTGGTTTTGATTCGTTTTGACAGTTCTTCATACGCTACTTTTACCTCATTATATTGATATTTCGTAGCATTTAGCTCTAGTCGAATAGATTTTATTTCGTGTTCTTGCGTTTTCATGCTTACAGTATTGGATAAAGGCGATGAACAAGTGATTTATAACAGATATCAAATTTACCTATAATGATGAGATTTACAGAATAGTTTCTTTGACAAATCTTACAGATATAAGTTTTGGTGAATATAAAAAAATATTGTTTTTAATTGGTATAAACTCGGTGTTTTCATAGAGAAAATCCTTTTTTAAAATAAACGAGTTGCCACAATTATGATGCGTTTGTTGCCTGTAGTAGTAGCAATTAAGTATTTTCGCGCACTTTCTTTAAAGTTGATTTTTTTCCGAATAGTAGCAGCGCTTTGTGGGAAGTTGCGTATTATAATTGAAGCTTTTCTCTCAGGAACATACCTCGCTAGTATGCTTTTATCTAATTTGGTAATCGCCTCAATGGAGAAAACACGACCTGGAAATTTTTCTTTGAGATGTTCGCTTGTATACAAGTGGCTATCAGGATGAAGCTTGTGTAAATCAAAGGCTACCGCTATTTTTTGAAAGAAACCTGCTTTCATGATAGCCACATTAGGCTCGTAGAGATAACGTTGGGGTTCTCCATACTTTGCAGAAGCTTGTGCTTCCTGCTCAAAAGTAGCCGTAAATGTTTCTTTTATCGTTCCTAAATGTACTGTAGTAATAGGTACCTGCGTTATAGGGACAACAGTAGGTTTGAGCAAGTATAACACCTCTTTACACTCATTTCGATAGGCTACCACTACCACTTGATGTACATACTTCAATTGCTTTAATGCTTGCTGGATATCCAACATCGGAGAGGTCTTTAATAAAACACTAGCGCCTACAGTAAAAAGCTGAGGTAATAACGCCAAAACGTTAGGTTCACAGGCTTCTAGCTGGGCAATACTTCTTTGTTGCTGGTCGCGTCGCGCCGGATCTAAGTAAAGTACATCTACTTTACCAGTATAGTCAGACAAGACATTACTTGCTTTATCGCATATACATGAGATGTTATGCGCACCTAGCGTTTTAAAGTTTTGTTGGGCTACTTCACACAGGGCCTTTTGGGGTTCTACGTAAATCACTTTTTCAAAGTGTTTTGCAAAATAGAAGGTATCTACCCCTAGTCCTCCAGTAAGGTCTATAAGAGCTCTTCCTTCGACGAAAGAGGTCTTTAGTTTTGCAGTAGCTTCAGAGCTGCTTTGCTCTAAACTTATCTTAGCAGGATAAACTACCAAAGGATGTGCATACCAAGTAGGGAGTTTGTCCTTTATCTTTTGCTTGGCTTGTATGTGTTGTGCAATGGCTTTGATGGGTAAATGATCATATTGTTTTGCCTTCAATACAAGTTGGGTAGGATCGTCTTCAAGATGTTGCTGAATAAATGCTTGTATCACTTTATCTTTTAGTTGCTCAAAGGTCATAGCTACTTTCCATTATTAAGAGTATGTTTAAGTTTTTTAAACTGCCTGTTTTCAAGATTGATATAAGCGCGTCGGCCTGAAAATCCAGCGAGGAGGCGGACTGGCTCGTGGGCAGAAGCTTTGGATTTTCTTGATTTTTTGGTTCGTTTTTCATCAAGAACCGGAACGAAGTGGAGTTCAGCGAAGCTAACCGAGCCTGCGAGCTCGACGCAGTCAAAAAATGGACGAAAGGCAGATTGAAGGATAAGTGGTGAAAATCTTGCAAAATGTTAACTATACAGAATTTAATTCTCAAACATTCTCTAAATCACCCACATCAATACAAAACCTAAGCTTATTAGTAAAGAAGATAAGGTATTGAGACGCATGGTGTAGTCAAAATTGGCGGCTGATTCGTCTTTACGCACCTTCTGAAACCACCAACTAAAATAGAGTAAAGTAGGCAATAACACCAACTCGAAGATAAGGATATGTTGTAAGCTCTTATAGTAATAGAAATAAACTAAAAAGCCTGCATTAGCAATAAAGAAGAGAACTCCTGAAAATAGAAATGTTCCCTTTACGCCTAACAGTACACTTAACGTAACATCACCTCTACGGGTATCTTCTTCGTGTTGGTATACCTGCGTCATAGGATAAGAAGCCATCAACAATATAGAAGAAAGTAAGGCTGGATATAAAATGGCTGGTTGCCAGAGTGTAGAAAGCTGTGAGATAGGTGTCACTGCATAATAACTCATTAGATAGGTAAAAGCACCTTGAAAAATACCTACTACCAGCCAGCTCATAATGGGATATTTTTTCAGTCTTATTCCAGGATGGCTGTACGCTTTAGAAACTAACCCATATATAAAAAGAGCCAAGGCAAATGGCCAAGCCAAGAAATACGCCAGCACAAGCGCAATC
The DNA here is from genome assembly GCA_937911505.1 of uncultured Cytophagales bacterium. Taxonomy (GTDB): domain Bacteria; phylum Bacteroidota; class Bacteroidia; order Cytophagales; family Thermonemataceae; genus CALEMF01. The sequence continues at coordinate 130,705 of CALEMF010000015.1, read as the reverse complement.
GCATCAAACAACAAAGCTACTTGATACAATTCCTTACTTACTGGTGGGGGATGCTTAATGCCTCCAATACTCTGCTCATCCTTATCAAAGTAGCTATTGTAAGCATTGCTAGCAGGATATAAAAAAAAATGGATGGCTACAAAAGCAACTAGCACTTGCCACCATACTAAAACTTCTGCTTGGCTGCAAGCAAACAAGAAAACGGGCATTAGAAATATAGAGAAGGGTATACGGAGGTGTACCCAAGTACTCTTCTTGATAGCAGTTGGCAATTACTTAGTCTTTATCGGGTTCTTCAAAAGGAGGCGTTTCTTCCTCATCTGGTTTATCTTCACGCTGGTTATTTCTTAGGTCTTTGTCAGCAAAGTTAGAAGGCGCGTTCATCGGTACACGCAGTACCCACGCATCCAATACTTCAAATTGTTCCTTGGCACGAATCTCCCAGATAAGTGCTTCTTCGTAGTCTTCTGTTTTTAGAATGTATACATTATAGAAATTGTTAGCAGGATTAAACCGCTTTTCTACTTCTACGTCGTGCTTTCGCCTAAAAGTTCTCACAAGTCTATTCGCATTGCCTTCCTCTAGGAAAGAGCCTACAATCACATAGTTCATATACTGAATTTCAGGCTCTACGAAAGTGGTAGTATCCTCTATTGGTTCTATTAGAGCCGCTTCCAGTGTGTCTATCATTTCATCAGGATTATCAGGGGGCTCTACGGTAACTAAGTTATCTGATTCATCACCAAAGCCTTCCAGTAAGCGAGCATCGATATCGGCTTGGCGTCTCAGATTAAGCCTCAATTGTATCTCGTGTGCTGGGTTAGCATTAAAGTTATTCTCCTGATTATTAAACTTATAAGCATAGCTGAGGCTATACTTTCCGTGTCGAAACTGTAAGCCAGCACCTAAAGCTATCCCGCTCTCTTCAAACCAAGCCGCATTAAACCACACCCTTTTTTGGTAACTTAACGTGGCGTTTACTTCTAAATTATCCTCTTGGTTTTCGAAGCTACGGTATACAACCATAGGTTTTAAAAACCAGATATAACGAAAGTTAAACTCATAGCCCGTAGAAACAAACCAATTATTGAAAGGGCGCAGCCCTCTGGACTCTTCGGTATTATCGCCACTCTCAGAGCCAAACAAGCGAGGCAAGCCTGCCCCTAGTTCCCAGTGTTTTTGTACATAGTAAATGCCTAACTGCCCTAGTGGGCGAATACCCTCATCGAGTCGTTCTTGTACAGTTGGATCCAGGATCGCTAGCTCATCGTCTACATTAAGCGAATTCCCTTCAAGACCTGCTGAAATACCAAAGCGCAAGGTGTTAATATCTGAAAAAGGTAAACGAATTTCATAAGCATAGCTTGCCCAGCCACCGGTAGTTGTCCAAATACTTCTTGAGAAGTTATAGACGTTTGCCCCTATGAAATGCTTCAGTGGGTTTTGTACATTCACAGGAGAGGTGTACGTAAGAGTGCCTTGCGTAGGAACATTATCGAAATCTCCAATTAGCTGTCTATGGAAAGTAAGAGTGATGAAGGGATCACCATTGTAGCTGATCGCTGCTGGGTTGAGTAGATAATAGTTGTTAAAATTATGTAAGTGCAAAGGGCTATTCGGAAAGCTTTGTGCTTTGCTTTCTAAGGTAAAAAAAGAATAGCCTACTATTGTTAGGAAGACTACTAAATAGAAAAACCGCTTTTTTCTTCTTATCAATGATATCCCTTTTTAATCTTTTCTTGTTTCAACCTCTACTTATACTATACATAAAGGTTAGCAATATAAAGGATTACCGTAACAGTACAAAACTGCCTCGTACCTCTGTCCCGTCTATGGTATCTGTAAATACATAATAGTAAGCACCTTCAGGTGCTGCCTGACCATTATAAAGACCATTCCACCTTTCTGTCGCGTATGATTGTGCCTCAAATACAATGGCGCCGCGCTCGTTGATGATCGTCACCGCTAACTCTGGAAAATCTTCTACATTCTCTACCACCCATTCGTCATTAATACCATCTCCATTAGGTGTAAACACCTTAGAAGGCTCTATCACAACGGGTGGTCTGAATAATATCGTAATCGACGCCTCTTCAGAAACATTGTAATACTCATCTGTTGCCGTAAGCGTAAATGTATACGATCCAAAGGGCACATCTGCCACTTCAATACTGCTTGCTTGCTCTGTATTTCCTAAGGCTACAAAGGCTGCCTCAGGCAGTGTGATAGTTGCTGGATTGCCCGGATCTTGTGTCCATTCATACCGTATCCGATCGTTTAATTCATTAATCCCTGTAATGGTACCATTGATGGGTACAGGTGATTCTGGGTTCATCACTGGATCAATACTGACCGCCAAGCTACTGGGTGGTGGAAGGACGTTAAAGGTGATGGAAGCAGTTCCTGTAAGCCCTCCATCGTCTGTAGAACTTAAAGTAAGTTCATAAGTACCGGGTTGTAAATCATTCAAATTGATGTCTGTTTCGGTACTGCGTATCCCAATAGGAATAGTACCAATCGTTGGAAAACTAATAGGAGTGGGCCCGCTTACTTGACTCCAAGCTGAAGTACTTATCTCATTAGTGGGGTCTTCAATCGTTCCTTCTAGCAGTACATTCGTAACTGGCAAAATGAGATTGGGTGTAGGCAGTGGATCGATGATCACTAGAGGAGGGCTATTGACAGGAGGAATCTGCACAATGGTAAGTATAGTAGTGGCTACGTTACCATTGGCATCAGAAGCTCTTAGTTCAAACTCATATATGCCAGAAATGGCTTGAGGTGTTCCTAAAGCATTAAAACCATTAAATTCAAATATTCCAAAGAAATCACGTGTAATATTGACATCCCCAGTAATCCCATCAGGCTTTGATATAGCGGTCCATTGATAAGTAATGTTTCCTGAAAACCCATCCGCTTCAATATCGTTTTGTGGATTGACTTCGTGGTTACGAGGTGCATCACCTGAACGTACTGGCTCACGCAAGGTGACGGTGGCAGTAGGTCTTTTTGAAGCCTCTACTGATAACACTTTAGTCAGTAATAGAAAGATTACTACTAACCAATTCATTATGTTATACAATCTGAAAACACCGTTCATTCCTTTTTTCTTTTACCTGATTATTTCCCTCATATATAACTTAGATTTCTTTAATAACTATCGTAACAGTACAAAACTACCCCGTATCTCTGTCCCGTCTATAGTATCTGTAAATACATAATAGTAAGCGCCTTCAGGGGCTGCTTGGCCATTATAGAGACCATTCCACCTTTCTGTCGCGTATGATTGTGCCTCAAATACAATGGCGCCTCGCTCGTTGATGATCGTCACCGCCAACTCTGGAAAATCCTCTACATTCCCCACCACCCATTCGTCATTAATACCATCTCCATTAGGTGTAAACACCTTAGAAGGCTCTATCACAACGGGTGGTCTGAATAATATCGTAATCGACGCCTCTTCAGAAACATTGTAATACTCATCTGTTGCCGTAAGCGTAAATGTATACGATCCAAAGGGCACATCTGCCACTTCAATACTGCTTGCTTGCTCTGTATTTCCTAAGGCTACAAAGGCTGCCTCAGGCAGTGTGATAGTTGCTGGATTGCCCGGATCTTGTGTCCATTCATACCGTATCCGATCGTTTAATTCATTAATCCCTGTAATGGTACCATTGATGGGTACAGGTGATTCTGGGTTCATCACTGGATCAATACTGACCGCCAAGCTACTGGGTGGTGGAAGGACGTTAAAGGTGATGGAAGCAGTTCCTGTAAGCCCTCCATCGTCTGTAGAACTTAAAGTAAGTTCATAAGTACCGGGTTGTAAATCATTCAAATTGATGTCTGTTTCGGTAGTACGTGTACCAATAGGAATAATACCAATTGTTGGAAAACTGATAGCAGTTGATCCGCTTGCTTGACTCCAAGCTGAAGTACTTATCTCATTAGTGGGGTCTTCAATTATTCCTTCTAAGAGGACGTTCGTCACTGGTAAAAGTAGGTCAGATGTAGGAAGTGGATCGATGGTTACGAGAGGAGGGCTGTTGACAGGAGGGATTTGTACAATGGTAAATATAGTAGTGGCTACGTTACCATTGGTATCAGAAACTCTTAGTTCAAATTCGTAAATACCAGAAATGGCTTGGGGTGTTCCCAAAGCATTAAAGCCTATGAATTGAGCACTTCCCAAGAAACCGGGTACAATATTGACATCCCCAGTAATCCCATCAGGCTTTGATACAGCCGACCAGCTATAAGTACGTGAACCAGTAAAACCGGTAACACTAATATTACCAGCAGGCACGTTTATATTCCCAGGAGCATCGGTGTCAACAACATTTGGACTAATGGTAACAGTAGCCATAGGCTGTCTTCCCTTTGCTTTCAACATTACAAGCATCAATGACAAGGCAAAAATTATAGATAGATTGTTCTTACATAGTCTCAAAAATCGCCTCATTCTTGTTAGTTGTTTTGTATAACTACTTTTTCTGTAACGAAAGTATTTTTAATAGTAATTTCTACCACGTACAAACCATTCGCCAAATCACTTGTATTAATTACAATTTGACCTGTTTGATTTACGTTACTTTGTAACACCTTCTCTACTTTTCCAATATTATTGACAATCTTAATTTTCGCTACTTCTCCTTTTAATTGATTGGCTTCAAAACTAATATACACAAGACCATTCGTTGATGGATTAGGATGTACACTTATAGTCCTTTCTTCAGACCACTCTACCGATACTACTTTAGAGTATTCTATGGTATCATCATTATTTACTGTTTGGAGTCGGTAATAATTAGTCCCTATTAAAGGAGTTCTATCTTTATGTTCATAATTAGCTTTATCATCCACTGCTTGATAGGCAGCAACAGCGGTAAATTGTTGATTGTCGTCAGAACGTTCTAATACAAAACTCTTGTAATTATCCTCCTGATCTGTCTCCCAAACAAGTGCTATTCCATCTAGTTCACGAGCTGCTTTGAAATTCAATAAATTCACAGGCAACGCAGCAAAACAATTTACGGTAGTGGGATCAGTGATGATACGACAGCGCGGATTAGTCAGAAAGGATGCTGAGCCTGCAATTATAGCGCGTACTAAATCACCGTGTGCAATACCTAATGAAGGGTCATTTTGTGGAATATCGGCTGTCAAAGGATCCGTTATAGAAGCAGCAGTAGCAGTTTCAGGATTAGGATTACCGGGTAAATCGGGTAAGTCTGTCCATGTCAGTCCACCATCTGAGCTACTCTGCCAGAGTACTGCCGGTGCTGAATATCCTTCTCCACCACGATGTATTAAAACTTCAATAGGATTACTCTCACCTAAATTATTCAATAGGGAAGAAGGACCACAAGGGCGGAAGGTAATGTTATCAAGCGCTAGGTCGTTTCCGATACCTCCTGGGGCGCGATTTCTAAAGGCTAGGTCAACGTTACCTGTCGGATCTAAATTACTTTTCGTCACGAAGGTGAAGCCTACCCTGCGCCATTGTTGGTCGTTATCTACTGTAATGGGCGGTACGTATACAGGTCTTCCATCAATCAAGAACTCAACATCTGGATTCAGAAAGTATTCATCAGGTGCACCACCTTCGGAGGTTGCTCCTCCGATGCCTGAATTTTGACTTTGGTCTGTTCCTCCAAAGCTAAACTGCTGGCACCCTGGCTCAAGGGTAGAGTTACAAAGGTTATTCCCACAGCAAGTAGAGGTAGCTCCCTCAGTAGTAATGGTTCTTTGCCCTGGCTCTATAATATTGAAAATATCTACAAAAAACTCATACTGTGTGCTAGCACATAAGTTATTTACTGTCTGCTCAAAGAAGTTACCTCTTCTGTAGGCAGCATTCACAATCATCATCAAGCCGTTCTTATCTGGGCTATTATCGTAGAAAGCATTCCAAGAACCAAATACATTTCTGGATTGGGTAGCAACTACGAAAGAACCATCGTTTGGCTGATTATTGGCATTGGGTTGATAAATATATCTTTCTGTCACACCACCTGTCCCAGTCAAGTTTTGGTACTCTACGCCTGCAATAGTGGCATCAGGCCTCTTAATGATAGCAGGAAAAGTAGGTCTAGTTCCTGTTACATCAATATTCACGTTATTATCAGAGCCAGCTACCATAGATTCTGTGTCAGCCACTCCATCAGCCCCTCCTCCATTACCATCGTACCCCCAAGTATTCCCAGTACCTAAAATTTCATCTGCAGAAACAACACTTGGTGTTACAAAATCGCCTGTCTCGTCTACACTGGTAGCTACTCCAAAATTTCCTTGGGGATAGATATTCTCTCCACTCGTTCCTCCTGACTCCTCACAAAGCCCTCTAATCACACTTATCGTAGGAGAGGTAAGTGCCGCATTCTCAAAAGCACCTGCAAAACGTACCTCGTCAATCGCACTTTGATTAGCGCTAGCACCCCCAAAATAAGAGAGAGAATGAAAAGAAAGAGTTGTTGCTCCTGGCTCCGTGACCTCCACATCTATGTTAGTTGGATCGTTCAAGGCTCCAGCTACTGTAGAGAGGTCATCTAACTTTTGACCTGGATCAAGCCCATAGCCTGTTCTGCCGTTATCTCTCAAAACATATAAACGTATACGATGACCGCTTGTGTAGTCAAAGCTGATTTGTGCTACCAATAAATCAAACTCATCTCCTGTGCCAGGTGTAATACGTGCATCAGCGCTTCCAGTGGCAGCTGTTACCGCTCCATTGACACGTACTCCCCAATAGCGATCTCCCGCATTGTTGCTAGCTGCCCCAAAGTAACCAATCTGTACCGTATTGGCTTGGTCTATATTCCAAGGTTCTGTATCATTACGGTGTAGAGAGATATAGCATTCTTCATCATTGGCTGCATTCTTTCGCATCATTACCGCTACCCAAATACTACTACCTTGCGCCCCAATCCAAGTATTATTAGTATGAGTGATGGGTGTAGGTCCACCAGAAGTTTGTTCTGCATTATGTCTAACGATTGCTTCATTACCAGCGCCTATTAACCGGATTGGACTTGGGTACTCCATGAGAATAGGATCAAGAACAGTGATGGGATCTACTCGATCTACACCACCATCATTTACAGGATTTGTTCCCTGCGCAAATGGTGCATTATTAAGTTCAAACTGAAAAAAAGGTCCTGCGGTACTCGTTTGCAAGCGCCTTCCTATAGAGGTTCCTCCTCCCCCTCTGCCAAAAACCCCTGAGTTTACTAAGCTAATGTCTTCATTAACACCTGAGATGGGTGCTGAAAATCCTTGTACTTCTCCCGCGACTATTGTTCCCCCTCCTACTGCACGGTAGTTATTTTCATTAGTAGTTCCTGTTGAATGTACCCAATCGCCTGCCCAGCCAAGTCCCAAGGCTGCATTCGTGTTTTGTTGATCTCCGTTAATCTCGTTAAGAGGGATAATAACCCCAGCACCAATCTGCTGGGAAGCAATGGTAGGAGTGTTCTTGTAACCTGTCAATGTAAAAACATCTGGTTCTAAACTAGCATTGATAGTACCTTGATAGTAATCAAACCCTTCATAAGCCCAAACCAAGTCTTGCTGTGCTTGCAGCCAGCTTGGGACGAGAACAGTAATAATCAGGAATATTGTTTTAGTAATTTTTTTCATTGAAATATAGACAAGTAATCGTTGTAAAATACGCTCTATTATATTACGTACGAATCGTAGCGGAGCTACGTGTATAGCTATTAATACATTTTTTCCCTGTAATGGTAACCATCATTTGGATTAAACAACTATCGTTATTCTGCATTACTTCGAGTAACTACTTTATGCTAAGAATAGCGGAAATATTGGAAAAAAGTTACTAGTTATTCTGTACTACCAGCTTTTTCTTCAGTACTGTTCCTTTCACATTTATCTCTAACACATATAATCCGTTAGTGATGTGCCTCGTATCAATTACTACCTGCTTTGTAGCACTTACTTTACTCTCGATAACGCCTTCAACCTTACCAATACTATTAACAAATGTAATAGCTACCTCTGTACCTTCTATTTCGGGTGTATCGAAACTAATATAGGCAAGACCATTCACCGATGGGTTAGGGTATACACTTATATTTCCTTCTTGTGACCACTCCGCTGATACTACAGAAGAATACTCAGAAGAGCCATCCTGCTCTACTTGTTTCAGACGATAATAATTTACGCCTGCCGCGGGAAACCTATCAATATGGCGGTACAGCTCGCCTGTATTAGCTGCCTTATAGGAAGCCACTTTAGTAAAGTTCACATTATCTATTGAACGTTCTACCTCAAACTCTTCCACATTAATTTCTTGTTGTGTTTCCCAAGTAAGCGCTATGCCTTCTATTTGTGTTTGAGCTTCAAAATTCAACAAATCCACTGGTAAAGCAGAGAAACAGTTAACAGTAGTAGGATCAACAACAATACGACATTGTTCATTGGGGAAAAACAAATCAGAACCCGCTATCAACGCACGTACTAAATCTCCGTGAGCTATACCCAATGCAGGATCATTTTGCGGAATAGTAGCAAACGAAGGGTCTACACCAGGATTTGCGCCAGGAGTTGCGTCTACAGGATTGGGATTCCCAGGTAAATCAGGTAAGTCTGTCCAAGTGAGACCACCATCTGAGCTACTCTGCCAGAGTACTCTTGGTGCCGTATACCCTTCTCCACCAGGACTTATCAAAAGCTCAATGTCAGCACACTCTCCTAAATTATTCAAAACAGAAGAAGGACCACAAGGGCGGAAGGTAATGTTATCTATGGCTAAGTCATTACCAATCCCTCCTGGCGCACGGTTTCTAAAAGAAAGCGTTGCTGTTCCAGATACATTGAAATCAGACTTTGTCACGAAAGTAAAGCCTACCCGATGCCACAATGCATCATTAGCTACTGTAATGGGTGGTATATATACTGGGTCACCATCAATGAGAAACTCTATATCTGGATTGATGTAGAACCTCGTTCCCGTACTTGCAGTAGCTGCTCCAATGCCTGAACTTTGACTTTGATCCGTTCCTCCAAAGCTGAACTGAGAACAGCCAGGTTCCTCGGTTGGATTACAGCGATTATTAGTCCCATTGGGAGTAACGTTCAGAGGATCACTAGTGATCGTTCTTTCTTGTATATTGGTGATATTCATGATATCTACAAAAAATTCGTATTGGGTATCACCACATAAGCCATCAATAGTTCGTCGGAAAAACTCACCACGTTGATACGCCGCATTTACAATCATCATCAAGCCATTCCTGTTAGGGCTATTGTCATAAAAGCTGTTCCAAGCCCCAAATACTTCTCGATTTTGTGTGGCGACCGTAAAAGAACCGTCATTAGGTTGGCCACCTTGATTAGCGACATAGATGTAGGCACCTCCAGTGATGTCTTGGTATTCTATACCTGGTTCTATTTCTGCGTCTGCTCTCTTAATAATCACAGGTAGTAAGGGATTGTCTGGACTAACATTATCTCCACGAGTACCATCTGTAGGATCAGGGGCATTCCCTCCTGTTCCCCAGTCAGCATTACTTCCTTGTATTTCGTCAGCAGCAGGGGTTGCAGAACTCCCATCTGGATTTATGCTAGTGGCTTCTCCAAAGCTCCCAACGGGATAAATATTCTCTCCACTCGTTCCTCCTGACTCCTCACAAAGTCCTCTTACCAAGCTGATGGCATCAGAGGTAAGGGCAACATTCTCTAGAGCGCCTCCAAAACGTATCTCATCAATGGCGCTCTGATCTGCGCTTGTTCCTCCAAAGTAAGAAAGTGAATGGAAGGATAAATTTGTTGTACCTAGCGCTGTAACCTCTAGGTCTTTACTGGTCAGCAAGCTAGGATCTAAGGTGCCATTAATAAAATTCTCAAACCTTGTTCCTGGGCTTGCGTAACCGCCTCCTCTACTCCCATCTCGCAATACATAAAGACTTATGGTATGATTGCCTGTGTAATCAAAGTTAATTTCAGTTATCAATAAATCAAACTCATCTCCTGTGCCAGGTGTAATGCGTGCATCATCGCTTCCAGTGGCAGCTGTTACTGTTCCATTCACACGTACTCCCCAATAGCGATTTCCCGCATTGTTGCTAGCTGCCCCAAAGTAACCAATCTGTACCGTGTTGGCTTGGTCTATATTCCAAGGTTCTGTATCATTACGGTGTAAAGAGATATAGCATTCTTCATCATTGGTTGCATTCTTTCGCATCATTACCGCTACCCAAATACTGCTACCTTGTGCTCCAATCCAAGTATTATTAGTGTGAGTGATAGGCGTAGGTGAACCAAAGGTTTGTGCTGCATTATGTCTAACAATTCCTTCATTACCAGCGCCTCTTAATCGGATTGGGCTTGGATACTCCATGAGAACAGGATCAAGAAAAAGGAAGGGATCTACCCGATCTGAGCTACTGAAGTTTACGGGATTTGTTCCCTGCGCAAATGGTCCTCCATCAAGTTCAAACTGAAAGAAAGGCCCTCCTGTACTTGTTTGCAAACGTCTCCCTATGGAAGTACCTCCTCCTCCTCTACCAAAAACTCCTGAGTTTACCAAGCTAATATCGTCTGAAGCACTTGAAATCGGTGATGTAAAAGTTCCACCTGTAACTCGATAGTTTGTTTCATTAGTAGTACCGGTGGAATGCACCCAATCCCCCGCCCAACCCAGCCCTAAGGCCGCATTCGTATTGGATTGATCTTCATTGATTGTATGAATAGGGATCGATATACTAGCAGATATCTGTTGAGAAGCAATAGTTGGTATATCTTTATAACCTGTCAAAGTAAAGACATCTGGTTCTAGATTGGCATTAATCGTTCCTTGGTAATAATCGAACCCCTCATAAGCCCATACCCTATCTAATATCTGCGCTTGTAAGAAATGCGGCAATAGTATAAAAAAAGCAGGAACAATAATTTGTATAATTTTCTTCATGGCATCTACTGTGTACTGATGACTAAAAACAAAAGCTTGTGTAAAATATGTGCTAATAACCCTTCCTATGTTACGGATTCATCGATTGGAGGTTGTGTTTACTCCCTAGTTTATATGCACATTTTACAAAAAAAGTAAGCAGAAACTTACAATCAAATTATTTTTAGGTAAAAAATCCCAAATACTTGTGCATTTTAAGGGTTTATATGTTGGTCGCTTCTCCCTTCTGTCAATATTTTTTTTCTTCAGAAAAATAGTTTAGATTTGATTGGGTAGGTAGCGTTTTATCTTCTTTCCCATAAAATTTCATAGGAAATTTAAGCAAGAATTATTATCGCAGATGAAGAAAAAAAGAAAACATCTTAGTATTAAGCAAATCATAGGACTCCTCTTCCTCTCACTTACCATCCTAGTAGTGATAGGTTATGGTCTTATTACACTCTCTAATAATGCTTTACGTACCGATGCCGTAGCCATTGAGATTTCGCGGAAAGCAGAGAGGCTTCTCGCTAGCATGGCTTACACAGCGAGTAGAGTGGTAGAAAAAGATAATGAAGCCAAGGGCGACCTCAAAAACTTTATTGATGAATACGATGACCAGCTCGATATACTGAAAAATGGGCGAGCCATTACTATCCAAGCTACTGAGGGAAAAGTCAATGCTACTACAGGAGAAAATCTGCTCAAGCTCAACGAGCTCAATAAAACTTGGAAAGACTACAAAACCAACTTACAAGTAATACTAGATGAGAAAGTAGAGATAGATACTATCATCCAGCCTGATGCTACACTAGAAGAAAGTATTTTCGCCGAGATTGCCTCTACGCCTACCGTAGAAAAAATCAAGAATCCTAGTGTAATGAGGGCGTATGGTAACCTCGTTGATATGCAGAAAAAGCTTCAGCAATACAATGCTGAGCTGACTGAGCTATATATTTCAGATTACATACAATCTCAGTTTGTCATCCAGTTTTTACTGTTTATTGTGATTCTGTTCATTTTGGCTGGGCTTGTATTTGGCTACTTTTATATTTTGAGAAGCTTTGTAAAGCCACTCGATAAAATGGCAGAAGTTACAGAAGAAATTTCACACGGAGATTTTACCCAGCGCTTTTATTATGAGCGAAAAGATGAGATAGGTACGCTTTCTTATCACATTAATCGCTTAATCACTGGTCTAAAGCAAACCACTGAATTCGCCAAAAGTATTGGGCAGTTTGAGTTTGCTTTTGACTACAAAGCCAAAGGTGACAAAGACATGCTCAGTGATGCATTGATCGACATGCGCGATAACTTGGTAAAAGTAGCTGAAGAAGATGCACGCCGTAACTGGGCCAATGAAGGACTGGCCATGTTTGTAGACATCTTGCGTACCCGTACAGATGACTTAGAAGATTTATCATATCGTATTGTTTCGCACCTCGTCAATTACCTCAAAGCCAACCAAGGCGGGCTTTTTGTATTGATAAAGGAGGAAGATCAAGATGCTTATCTAGAAATGAAGGCTTCTTTTGCCTACGATCAGAGAAAGTACGTGCAAAAACGTATCGAAGTAGGACAGGGACTCATAGGGCAAGCTGTTTTAGAGAAAGATACTTTGCACCTTGACCGAGTACCAGAAGAATACATCGAAATTACCTCTGGTTTGGGAGATGCTACTCCTAAGCATTTGTTGATTGTTCCTTTAATGGACAACAACGAAGTATACGGCGCGCTAGAAATTGCCTCTTTCAATCCTTTCCAAACACACGAAATAGAATTCGTAGAAAATCTTTCTGATAACATTGCCTCTACCCTCGCTAATGTGCGTACCTCGCAGAACACACAACGCCTGCTAGAGGAATCTCAACAGGCTGCTGAGCAAATGCAGGCACAAGATGAAATGATGCGGCAAAATATGGAAGAATTAGCTGCTACCCAGGAGGTGATGCGTGAGAGCCAGAAGGAGCTGGAAAAGATGAAGGAAAACTTGGAGTTACAAGTGAAAGAGCGTACTGTAGAACTACAAGAGAAGGAGGCGCAACTTTCTGAAGCACTGCTTTTGGCTGACCTAGCCCCTTGGAAGCTTGATGTAGACCAACAGCAGATGGTTGGGAACAAGGAGTTTTTCAGAATCTTAAGAACTAACAATGAAATTGAGGGAGGCTTCATCATTCCTATGGAACGCTTCCTCAATATTTTCGTGTACGACGCGGATCGTGAGAATGTCAATGCGGGTATTGGCGAAGCAATTACTTCTTACGATGATATTTTTGAAGATACACTTGAGTTCAGAATCAAGCAAATTGGTGGAGAGGTACGCAACGTAGCCCTCTCAATTAAACGTATCGTAGAAGAGGGGACTGATCGCACCAAATTCCTATACGGTACCATCCAAGATATTACCCGCCAGAAAAATATTGAGGCAAAAATACGCCAGCAAAACGACCTACTTGAGAAGCAACAAATAGAACAGCAGAAGTTTGTAGCGATGGTAGAAAACGCTACCGACTTCGTGATGATGGTGAATATGAAACACCAAGTAATTTATGCTAACCGTGTAGGACAAGAAGTATTTGGCGTTACAGAATACGACGATAAAAAAATATATCTCAAAACATTTTTCCCAGAGTCAGAATGGGTAAAGTTTGATAATGAAGTACTACCAGAAGTAATGAAGTATGGCTTTTGGGAAGGAGAGCTACGCATTATGAACCTAAAAAGTAAGCAGATTGCTTACATGACAGGAAATATTGTAGGGATTAAAGATAGCAAAAGTAACTACTCTGCTATCGCCCTCATTTTAAGGGATATCACCGAACAACACCGTATTCAGCGCGAGAGAGAAACTGCTAACTTGAGGATGAAGTCCATTCTAGAAAGTACAGAAGATGAAATTATTACGGTGGATACCGATTTTCATATCTTGGCTTTCAATGAGCAATGGTCCGATTTCATGCAAAAAGAAACGGGTACCACTCCCCAAATAGGGATGCACCTTTTCAATGATTTTGACTACAAGACACGCCCTGAACTACCTGAAAAATTGATGGAAGGCTGGCAAAAGGCCTTTGAGGGAGGTGCTCACTCTGAAGTAGAGCATTATGAGATTACAGAGATAGAAAAATATAAATCAGGTGGTAAAGAAAAAGAGCGAGAAATTCTCTTGGAAGAGTTCTACTTCAGGAGATATTATAACCCTGTAAAAAGTAAAGAAGGGCACACGATGGGGGCTGTTTTGTTTACGAAAGATATTACCGATCAAAAACTAGCAGAGCAGACAATTGTAAGAAGTGAGCAACGCCTACAGGCCATTACCAACTCTACCACTGAGGGAATCGTTATCCACGACAAAGGATACATCAAGGATGTCAATAAAGCCTTCTGTCAAATTACAGGCTATACCTACGATGAGTTGATCGGTAAATATATGTTCAACTTCTTAGATACAGAGAGTAAGGCGGTGGCCATTATCAATATGCAGTTGGGCTACGATAAATCGTATGATGCGGTTTTGCTCAATAAAGAAAAAAGTGAAATTCCTGTAGAGATTCAAGGGCGGGTAGTAAGATTTGAAGAACAGCGCATTCGTGTATTTGCTATCCGAAACCTTTCTGAACAAAGAGAAGCACAACAAAAACTACAGGCTTCTAAAGATATGCTTCAGAAGATCATCGATACGCTTCCTCAAAGTGTATTCTGGAAAGATACTGACTCTGTTTTCCTTGGGTGTAACAAGAAATTCTTACAAACCGTAGGGCTGGAACAGGTAGAAGATATTGTTGGTAAAACTGACTATGATCTCTTTAACGAGCAAGAAGCTGAGTTTTATGTAGCTACGGATAAAAAGATTATGGAGACCAATATGCCAGAGCTGGATGTGCTTCAATCTCAAATTCAGGCCAATGGTAGGCAAGCGTGGTTACGTGTTAGTAAAGTTCCTTTCCACGACAGTGAAGGCGAGGTAGTAGGGCTCATTGGTACCTACCAAGACATTACTGATCAAAAGAAAAACGAGGAGACAATTATAGAGAGTAAAGAGCGTCTGCGTAAGCAAATCGAAACGCTTACCTCACTTGGCTCCCTTAAGCTACAAGATTTCAATTTGCAGAGCTTTGCTTCTAGGGCAACAGAGTCTATCTCTAGTACCCTCAACATCGCACGGGTAAGTATTTGGGAGTATGAATATGAAACACTTCGTTGCATTGATGTATACGATGCACACCAAGAAAAGCACGAAGAAGGTACTGTACTCAAAGAAGAAGACTACCCTAGCTTCTTCAATGCCCTACACGAGGAGCCAGTCATACTATCTGAATTTGCCCAAGTAGATCCTCGTACCAAAGAACTTACGCCACAGTACTTAGCAGCGGCGAGTGTTACCTCGCTCCTTACCTATCCTGTAAGAGTAGGTGGTAAACTCAAAGGAATGATCTCCTGTGAGCACGTAAGAACGCCACGTGAATGGACTTTGGAAGAGCAGAGCTTTGTTACCTCTATGCTCGACTTACTCACCATTAAGATAGAAGAGATAGAGAAGGTGCGTATGGAAGAGAGCCTCAAGCGCAATAACCTCATTACAGAGCAAATTATTGATAAGTCGCACGATAGCATTGTTTCCTTAGATAATAACCACCGTATTCTGAACTTTAACTCCAAAATGCAGAAGACTATTTCTCATGCCTTTGATACAGACCTAAAGGTAGGAAACGACTGGATGAAAATTTTTGAAGATACAGAAGATTATGACAAGATGATCACTGCTTGGGAAAGACTCATGGAGCAAAAAAAGCATTTTGAGGAAGAAGAAGAATACGGCTCAGGAAAATACCGCTCTAAAGTAAGGGTACTCTTCGAACCACTGATGTCAGATGATCAAATGATAGGCGCTGCCATTTACATTAGAAAGCCCTAATAAACTACAAAGAGGTATTTACAAGTCACTGTTTTTTTTAGATAAAAAGTATTCCTACAACTTACCAAAGTAACCCTGACCCGTATATACCGTACACGACCACAAGCTTTAAAAACACGAAGGTATGTTGCGTAAGTATATTGCTATCCTTTCTCTTTTATGTATAAGCATTGAATTGGAGGCGCAGTTTTTTTTGGACGGCTACGACAAGAATACAAGTCCGGTAGAGGTTTGTGTAGGTCAGACTTTGATAATGGTGAATGATCACGATTTAGTGAAGGAAATCTTCTACTTTTTTGATTACACTTCTCCTACTGAAAAATCGCAAGAAGTTTCTATAGGGAGCAACTTGTCAAATTTTCCTCATATTTATGGTGAAGCAGGCACCTATAGTGTAGCCGTAGAAGGCAACGATGCGGCCGACGACGGTCAGAGGTACGTTAGAAGTAACTATATCCGTGTACTGCCAATTCCCACCCCGCAGTTTGTTACTAGAAGGTGTAGAGACCGTGTCCTTTCACTTACAATTACCGATACAGTTTACGATACTTACAACATTAATTTTGGGGATGGTGCTACCACTACCGCATCCCCGGGTGAAACCGTCACGCATACGTATGCGAGTACTGGTACTTTTTCTGTAAATGTGCAAGGCATACACATCCTCAACAACATCGCCAGCACACCCTGTAATGGAGGAACGGGCCAGCAGGATGTTGATATTGTCCCTACCATTAATCCCAACTTTAGTGTGGTTCCAGAAGTACCTAATAGCTTCTGTGAGGGACGTGTAGGAATCAGTTTTGATACTTCTCCAGAATATACCTATCAACTAGAAGGAACGAATGAGGCAGGTGCTGAAGTAGTGTTAGCTACTTTGGCCATAGATGAAGCAACAACTGGTAACTTTACGCTTACGCAAGAAAACGTCAACACGCTGACTGTTCCCAGAAACTATCGACTGCGTGTCACGGATGTATGTAGTAATGTATTGGTAGAAGAGGCGATCACTTTACCTATCAATATTACCGAAACCTACCCGATCGTACTTCAAAATGTCAATGTCACCGTTCAGGAGGCTGGTGTTGTCGTAAGTTGGGATGCCTCTGGCTACGAAGCACCTGATCTAAATAGTTACCAGATCATTCAGGGAGATACACCTGTAGGGCAGGTAGAAAATACTACCACTTACACTGATGAAGGTACCCTTAACCCTTCCGCTCTTACCTGCTATAAGGTAGCTTATACAACCTCTTGTGGTTTTCAAACACTTGACTCACCAACTGTATGTACAATAGTACTTTCAGTAGAAGAAGAATTGGAAACCCTTACTTTCAACTGGACACCCTATATCAACAGTGAGGAAGAAACTGTTACCTATGCCTTACGCCAACTGAATGCTCTCGGAGAGGTTATCAATTCCATCGAACTAGGCGGTATATTCAGCCATAGCCTTACTAGTGAAGATACTGAGAATCAAGTCTTACGTTATCGCATAGAGGCTACTACCAGCTCAGGTTTTGTGAGTGCCTCGAATGTAGTAACCATAGAGCGTCCCGCCCGTCTTTTTCTTCCTAGTGCCTTTACACCCAACGGCGATCAACTCAATGATACTTTCTTGGGTAAAGGTGTTTTTATTAGTGAGTATAGTTTAGAAATATTCAATAAAAATGGGCTAAAAGTATTTACTTCTAATGAACTGCAAGAAGGTTGGGATGGTCGCTTTAATCAACAAGATCAGCCTGTAGACACATATCTTTACGTAGCTGAAATCAAAGATGCAAGCGGTAGAACGCAACAGTACCGAGGTACGCTTCAGTTGATTCGGTAGAAAACGCTCAATATTTCAGAAATCTATTTATATTTGTATAAAATGTAAGCCTTTAAGATCACATGGATTTATTTAATATTTTCGGTAAGTTAAAAGATGTACAAAGTAAGATTAAAGAGGCACAAGGAAGCCTAGGAGAAATTATTGTAGAAGCTGAAGCAGGGGCGGGTTTAGTGAAAGCTACCGTTAATGGGAAAAGGCAAGTTATCAAAGTAGAAATAGACCCTTCACTCATCAAACCTGAAGATAAAGATATGCTACAAGACTTAATTGTAGCCGCTATTAACAAAGGGTTGGAAGAAGCTGATGAAAAAGCAAAAGAAACGTTACAAAAAGCTACCGAAGGGATGATTCCTAACATACCTGGTTTCGACTTTAGCTTTGGGAAATAAATGTTCGCACCTACTATTGCCGTTGTCATTCTCAATTACAACGGAAAGCATTTTCTAGCACAATTTCTTCCCAGTGTCTTGCAGTATAGTGCAGAGGCCAAAGTTATAGTGGCTGATAATGGCTCTACAGACGACTCACTTGCGTTCTTATCGCTCTATCCTACGGTTCAAGTCATTGCCCTCAAAAAGAATTATGGCTTTGCAGGCGGCTATAATGAAGCACTTCGTCAGGTACAGGCTGACTATTACATCCTTCTCAACTCAGATGTAGAAGTGACACCAGGTTGGATTCCACCCGTTGTACAACTGATGGAAGAAAACGAAATCGCTATTTGCCAACCTATAATCAAGTCTTTTCACCATAATAGCCATTTTGAATATGCAGGAGCTGCTGGTGGTTTTATCGATCGCTGGGGATTTACCTTTTGTAGAGGAAGGCTTTTTGATACCCTAGAAGAAGACAAAGGGCAATACGATGACAACATGCCCGTTTTTTGGGCTTCTGGCGCTTGTCTCTTTATTAAATCTAGTGTTTTTTGGGAGCTGGGGGGGTTTGATGCGTACTTTTTTGCACATATGGAAGAAGTAGATTTATGTTGGCGTGCGCATCACCAAGGATTTCTTGTATATTGCTGTGGCGCCAGTGAGGTATTTCACGTAGGAGGCGGCACTTTAAAGAAAGAAAATCCACAAAAAACCTTCCTTAACTTTCGTAACAACTTGATAATGTTACAAAAAAACACGCCTAAAATGAAACTTTTATCAACAATTTTCGTGAGACTCCTATTGGATGGTATGTCAGGTGTGCGCTTTCTTCTCAAAGGTCAAGTAAGTAATTTTGGTGCTGTGCTAAAGGCACATTTTCACTTTTATAAATACCTTTTTTTGATTAAGAAGAAAAAAAGATATAACTTAAAACACCTTCGTAATTATTCGAAAAGTATCGTTTGGGCTTACTTTATAGAGCATAGAAGGACTTTCAAAGAATTAGATTTCCCAAACGGTCGTTCTCTTACGCAAATGTTTACGCATACTCATAACAAAAGCTAAGGCCAAGTAAACAAAAATAGGGGAACCAAAGGTTAAGAAGGATAAGTAAATAAAAAATAAACGAATACTCGATGTAGCAAGTCCTAGCTTTTCACCTAAGCGGGTGCAAACGCCAAAAGCTTGCAGTTCTAAAAATGTTTGTAATCTCTTCATAATGATATGAACGTTCCGAACGAATAAGGGTATAGGTTATTTTTTTTTAGGAAATTTTACTAAAATTGCAAAGATTTTTTTTAATTGACAATAATTTAGCAACCTAAACAAATCTTTTTTTATTATGATGAGAAACAGAAACCTCGTATTCTCTCTTGCGTTATTAGGTAGTTTTGCCTTTACTACAGGCTGTAATAGCCTCAAGAAAATGGTAAAGCTAGCCGAAGAACAAGAGCTGAAAGTAGATCCCAACCCACTAGAATTACACGGTGGCGAAGAGGGTGAAGTAGGCTTTAAAATGTCTGCTAAACTCCCTACCAAAATGTTGAAAAAAGATACCGAGTACGAAGTACAGGTATATTTTGCCAACGAAGGTGCTGAGAAAGGCGAAGAAACTTTCAAAGCAACCCCTGAGCCTCCTTCTATGACTTTCGTTTCTAACGATTACCTAGACAAAGAAGACGAAAATCCTACACTTAGTAAAGACTTTGTGATGGATTATGATCCTCAGAACAACAGAGGTGACTTGTACGTAGTAGGTGTTGCCAGAAAAGGTGATAAGTCAGAAGAAACAGCAGCACTTCCTGTGGCAAAAGGTGTTATCACTACTTCTTTGTTAGTAAAAGACTTGCTATCAGAGCCTTATGGTATGGGCGACAAAGGAGAAGGTACTTTTGCTTATGAAGCACACAATTACTCTCCTGATGACTTGAAGCAAGTGTATGTAGACTTCCAATTCGATCAAGGAAGCGCTAACCTTAGAACAGTAGAAGTAAGAGACAAAGGAAAAATCATTGATGCTTTTGTAGCAGACAAGAACATGCCTGAAGTAGATGGAATGTCTACTATCAACATCAAAGGTTCTCACTCTCCTGAAGGTTCTGAAACAGTTAATACTACGCTTTCTAACCAAAGAGCTGAAGTAATGAAAGATTATTACCTCAGACAAATGAGAAAGTACAACTATGATAAAGAAGCGATGGATAGTGTTAAGTTTGAAGTGACTACACAAAACTTAGAAGACACTAAGCCTGAGTTCTTTAGCTTAATCGATGCTAACGCTACACTAACAGACGATCAGAAATCAGAAGTAAAGTCTGTAATGAATAGTGAAGGTGACTTCGTATCGAAAGAGTCTGAGCTTGCTGAGAAGCCTTACTATGATGTATTGATGGACGAGGTATACCCTCCTTTACGTTATGCACGTACCGATGTTTACCAAGGTGGTAAAGTGTACACAGACGCTGAAATGGCTTCTATGGCACGTACAGAGCCTGAAGAGTTGAGCGAGTCTCAATTACTTTATGCAGCCTCTATGACGCCTGATCTAGACGAGAAAATTGCGATCTATGAAGCTGCTATCAAGAAGAACGATAGCCCTGCTGCACACAACAACTTAGCAGCAGCTCACCTAGAGAAAGCTTTGAAAGAAACAGACGATGCGAAGCAAAAAGGAATGGTAACTGATGCTGTAACCCACTTAGAAATCGCTAGAAACAAGAAAGAAACTGCTGAAGTAAACTACAACCTAGGTTTGGCTTATGCCTTACAAGGTGATGAAGAAAAATCAGCAGAAGCGATCAATAAGGCAATCCAGTTAGGTAGCCAAAATCCTGCTACACAACGTAAGTTGAATGGTGCCAAAGGAGTTATGTTAATCAAATCTGCTAAGTCATACGATAGTGCTGAGTACAAGCAAGCTGTTGATGTCTTGAACAACGCAGGTAGCTCTCATAAAGTACTTTACAACAAAGCATTAGCGATGTTACTTAGTAGAGATTATGACAAAGCTATGGTTGGTTTCGACGAAGCGATCAATGCTGCACCTAACGATGCACACAGCCACTACTGTAAAGCGATTACTGGTGCTAGAAAAGGCGATATCGCTATTATGGCGCAGTCTTTGAAGAAAGCCGTTGAACTAGATGGTGATCTAAGAGCAAAAGCTATGAAAGATTTAGAGTTCTTGAACTTCTTTAACTCTACAGAATTCAAAGACGCTATTAGATAGTCATTATTCTATTATACAAAAAAGCCTTTCAGCAAACGTTGAAAGGCTTTTTTTGTAAAAAATAAAAAATATTGAGCTACTTATGCACCTACTCTTGTAACTACTAACAAATGAAATATATTTAATTAATTCAAATGTTAAAATAGTTATGAGATACTTCACCTTAGTAGCACTCGTATTATGTTTTGCCTTCTCTTCCCAAGCACAAACCAAGCTAGAAGATAGAGTAAAGAACAAATCAAAAAGACGCGGAGAAAACAAAGTGGACCGTACGATCGATAACGGACTTAATAAAGTAGAACAAGGCTTCGATGGCTTGTTCAAGAAGAAGAAAAAGAAAAAAGATAAGAATTCAACGAGTACAAACGATACTGATGCCAATAACAGTAGTAGTACAGGCAATGATAATAGCTCAAATGGCGCTCAGACAGATAATCAGGTTGCTAAAACAGCATTGAAGAGCTATAGTAAGTATGACTTTATACCTGGTGAAAAAGTGATTGCCTACGAAGATTTTTCTCAAGATGCTATTGGCGACTTCCCTGCGAAATGGAATACTAACTCCTCAGCAGAAATTGTAACCCTGAGCGGACAAGAAGGGAAATGGCTACAAATGAACGGGAAAGGAGTGTTTTATCCTGAGTTTGTTGGAGACCTCCCAGAGAATTTCACCTTAGAATATAATATGGCTTCTTCTGAAAAATATAGTTACTATTGTCCAGGGTTCGATGTTAATTTTGTCGAAAAGCAAGACAACTACCTCAAAGCTAACAATGCTAATAAAGTATACGTAGGTTTTCACCCTTATCGAAATGCCAACGCTGGACACTCTAACGTGGCAACGCACGGAAAAGATAGAAAACGTATTATAGGTAATGGGAAAACTATTTCGCAATTGAAAGCAGGTACTGTAGCACGTATCTCTATATGGCGACAAAAAACACGCTTACGGGTATATATCAATGAAGTAAAAGTGTGGGATTTACCGCGAGCCTTTGCGCCAGAAACCATCTATCGACTTATCTTTACAGGGGGCGGTTGTGAAGGAAGTATCCCTTATATCAGTGACATGAGATTGGCTGTAGGAAAGCCTGATACTCGCTCAAAGCTCATTACAGAAGGAAAATTTGTCACACGTGGGATTCTTTTTGATGTGAACTCTGATAAGATAAAAGGTGAATCTTATGGGACTTTGAAAGATATTGCCCAAGTGCTTTCAGAAAACCCAACCGTAAGGGTAAAAATTATAGGTCATACCGATGCAGATGGAGAGGAACAAACCAACCTACAACTCTCACAAAAACGTGCTGAAGCAGTGAAACAAGCACTTTCTAAAGAGTTTAATATTACTACCGAGAGAATGGAGACAAGCGGTAAGGGAGAAAGTGAGCCCGTAGATAGTAACGATACTGCTGCAGGAAAGGCGAATAATCGTCGGGTAGAATTTGTAAAACTTTAATAAACCTTTACATTTAAGAAAAATATTATCATATGAAACGCATTTTATTATTACTTGTAGGCCTGTGTACAATTACATTGATACAAGCACAGAATGATTGCGAAGGATACTTCGCTTATAAACAAGGTACCGATTTTGAAATCACAAGCTATGGTGGCAATGGGAAAGTAGAAAATGTATTACAGTACAAGGTTATTAAAAATAAGCCTATTAGTGGCGGTATGGAGATCACTTTCCACAATAAAACGTACGACAAAAAAAATAAATTATTATTCGAAGGCGATTTTATTGGTAAATGTATAAATGGTAGTTATTTTGCAGACGTCGAAAGCATTATAAGCAGTGCTGTACCACAAGCACAGGCACAAGGGATGGAGATGAGTATAGAAGGGAACGAGATGAGCTATCCCAATAATTTAAGTACTGGTCAGAAACTAGAGGATACCAACATTCAAGTAAAAGCAGGTATGAACGGCATGACACTTATGAACATGTCTATCACCTACACAGATCGTAAGGTAGAAGGTTTTGAAGAAGTAGAAACCCCTGCCGGGAAGTTTACCTGCGCAAAAATCACGTATAAATCTTCTATAAGGGGCCTTGGTTCGCAGAATCTATCGGGAGTAGAGTATGCTGCAAAAGACATTGGTATTGTAAAATCTGAACAATACAACGCAAAAGGGAAAAAAATCTCTTCTACTTTGCTAACAAAATTGAAAATGTGATATTATAGATATAGGTGTAGATTATAAAATATATTTTTTTTCAATTGTTAAATATATTTTTCAAACACCCTTACTCTTCTGGAGTAAGGGTGTTTTTTATTATAACCTCTAAGGCAAACGTACCATGGAAGAATTTTGTAAGGCTTTACTAAGATTGGAAACTCTGTAAGCCATTCTAGCAGCAATATCAGCAAGGCTATTTCTCTCATAATTCTTGTAAGCTTCGAGTAAAGCCTCTGCTTTCTGTACCTGTCCTGTTAATGCATAAGTACTCATCAAATACAGATTTCCTTTGATTAAAGCCATTTCACTTCCTTTTCCAAACCGTTCAATCATTTCCTTAAATAAGGCTTCTGCTTTCAAGTAGTCTTGTTGCTTTTGATAGGCTCTCCCCAAAAGAAGATATACCGAAGCCACAGCGGGTGATTTTGCTACTACAGGATCTAGGAGTGCAATTACTTGCGTATAGTTTTGCTCTTCAAAATACATAGATGCCAGCGCTTCGTAAGCTTCTGCTCTATTTGATAAGTTAACCGCTGATTTATTTTCTAAAGCAGCGTATAGCCAGTACTGAGCAGAATCTTTCTGATCCATTCTTAGCAGCGTTTTTCCTATGTCTATTTGAACAACAGCCTTCCGATTCGTATCCTCAGGGAAGTGCTCTTCTAGTAACTCAAGCTGCCTATTAAAAATCTCTAAAGCCTTTTCATAGTTTTCGTGTGTTATATACTTTAAAGCTAGTAATTCAAAATAAGTTATCTTCCTATCTTCATTTTCTACCGTCTCTATTATAGAAGTCACAACGGAGAGCATTCTGCTATGATCTTCATTTTCACTTCCTCCAATTGCACTCATTGATTCAGTGAAAATGTTAACCACTCCCTGGCTTACCTCTTCATGCTCAACAGCACGCTCGTACTCGGCCTCAGCCCGTTGGTATTGTTCCTCTGCACGAAGACGCGCATCATTTATATTCTTAATGTAGTACAAGGTAGCACTTACAAGTACAGCGAACGCGAGCGCCACAATGGAGACTACTGTTCTATTACGCACCAAGAACTTCCCTAGCTGGTAGTGCCATGTAGCAGGTTTGGCCATAATGGGTCGCTGCTGTTCATAGCGCTCAATGTCAGCCAGCAACTGATCAGCAGAGCTGTAGCGCCTTTTGGGATCTTTCTGTAAGCAGGTTAATACAATGGTATCTAAATCTTTCTTAATGTTCTTTTGTAAGTAAGCAGGTGCTTTCTTAGAAGGTAAACTGGGAGACTGTTCTAAAATGATCCGTTCTTTTTCAGACAAGCTCTTTTGATTCAGATCAAACGCTTTTTCTTCAGTAAGTAATTCATAAAAGAGCAACCCTAATTGGTAGATATCAGAAGCTACAGTAATATTCTGCCCACTAATCTGCTCGGGAGAAGCATAGTTGGGTGTCAGCAGTTTTACGTGTGTTTGGGTTTTAAGCACTTCCTGATCTGATTTATCAAGTAGCTTCGCAATACCAAAGTCAAGTAGTTTTACGTTCCCTTGTGTATTAACCAACACATTAGAAGGCTTCAAATCACGATGTACTACCAAGTTTTGATGGGCATAATTAATCGCATTGACTACCTGTTTGAATAGGTTAATACGCTCCTTTAGAGGAGCCTTTTTTTGTTTTACCCAGTCGGTAATTCTCTGCGCCTCGATATACTCCATTGCAAAGTAAGGCAGCCCCTCTTCCGTCACGCCCCCATCCATAATCTGTGCGATCTGAGGATGTTGTAAGTTAGCGAGGATTTGCCTTTCATACTGAAAACGTAATAAAACTTCATCAGTATCAATCCCACGTTTTAGTATTTTGATCGCTACTTCTTGATCAAAAGTACCATCTTTACGCGCGGCCTTGTATACAACAGCCATCCCTCCCCTACCAATTTCTTCTACTAAATGGTATTTATCTATTTGTTTGCCTACTTGATTAGGGATTTCGATCTCTTTAAAACGTACCTTTTCTTGCATCTTCTGTTCAATGCTCTCAAAGTATTCATCTGCTTCATCGTGTTCGTTCAGTAAGCTTTTCACTTCTTCGATCAACATGGGTTGATCTCCATAATGATTTTGTAAATACGCCAAGCGCTCTGAAGAAGGTACTTGTAGGCAGGCTTCAAAGGCTTCTGCGACCAGTGTCCAGTCTAATTCCATAGGTTATGATTCTAATTTAACTTCTCTATGTAGCCAAGCTTTCGCTAGGTTCCAGTGCCTTTTAATAGTAGCTACCGAGAGGTCTAAAACGTCGGCTGTTTCCTCGAGTGTCATTCCTGCAAAAAAACGACACTCTACTATTTTACCCAATTTATGATCTTTTCTTTCTAGCTTTTCGAGCGCATGGTTTAAAGTAACCAGTTCCTCAGCCAGTTTTGGGTCTTCTATCAAAATTTCTGGAAAATCATCAATGTCTACAGCAAAGTTGTTGCCTCCTCGTTTTGCTGCCTGTTGCTTTTTGGCATAATTGATCAAAATTTGTCGGATGGCTCTTCCTATAATCGCCAAAAAATGCTTTTTATTTTGTGCTTGTAGTTTTCCATCTGCCAGTTTTATGTACACTTCGTGTACCAAGGCGGTAGTGTTCATGGTGTGTTCTCCTTTCCACTGAAAGCGTTGGTAGTGAGCTACTTGCCTTATTTCTTGATAAATGAGTGGGAAGACTCGATCGTATGCATTTTTGTTCCCTTTTCGAGCATCTTCTAATAATCGGGTAATCTCTTCAGGTGTTCGTTCCAAGGTAGTTTTGTTTAGTGAATATAATTTAAATAAGTAACTTAGTCGAAAACAAGCGGACGCTTTGAGACAGCGTACACTTGCAAGGCTTTGATCTGTACGGTTTCTTTGGAGGGATAACGAAGTGCCGTTAGGCGTCCCCCGAATACGCAAGCTGTATCAATGTTGATGGTATTGTTGCGCCAAACTAGTTCGCTTACAGGTGTATGTCCGTAAACTACCATTGCCTTTCCTTGATAGTCAGCCGCCCAATCAAGGCGTACAGGTAATCCAAATTCATCTTTTTTTCCGTTGGTAGGACCATACATAGCGAGTGCCAGAGAACGTTTGTTGTAAACCCCATGGAGCGACTCCTTGAGGCCTGCATGCGCTACTACTAGCTTACCTTCATCTGCAGTGTAGTGACTAATCAGTGACCCTAGAAAATTCTTGACTTCTATCTTAAAGGCTTCCGACTCTTCATCCAGTTGCTCTAAAGAGGTCTCTAAGCCATGAGCGATGGTGACATCTCTTCCAATAAGCTTTCTATAAAGCTTGTCATCGTGGTTTCCTCTTACGCAGTAAGCAATACCTGCCCTCAC
The DNA here is from genome assembly GCA_937911505.1 of uncultured Cytophagales bacterium. Taxonomy (GTDB): domain Bacteria; phylum Bacteroidota; class Bacteroidia; order Cytophagales; family Thermonemataceae; genus CALEMF01. The sequence continues at coordinate 103,922 of CALEMF010000015.1, read as the reverse complement.
CATGCTCATCACTAACCTTAGTACTTCAGGCGTCTTATTACCTCTGTCTACCAAATCGCCCACAAAAATCACTTTTCTTTCCTTTGGCGTAGTTACTTTATAGCCAAAAGAAGGCGCGGTATTTCGCTCGGTAGTTGGTTGTATTTGGTAACCTAGCTTCTCTAGTAATCGCTTCAACTCATCGAAACAACCGTGTACATCTCCAATAATATCGAACTGGCTTCCTTCTATTTGGGTATTGGCTAGCGTAGATTGTCGTACAATCTTTACTTTTTTAATGGCCTCGAGCGATTCTAGCGGGTGTACTTTATAAAAGCCTTCTTCCTTTAGCTGCCCTAGAGAAGTCAGCATACGTTGGTAGTGTTTCTTTACAACTGCTTCATTAAAATTTCTATCAGGACGTTTTTGGAGCCTCTCTAGTAAAAGCGCTTCTGATAAATGTAGGACAATCGCCATACATTTCACCTTGTATTCATCTGCTAATTGCTTGAGAGCAAGCCTATCTGAGCTACGCAAGTTGGTAGCATCTACTACAGTTGTAAGCCCCCTTCTAAGGCGTTTACGAATGATCTGATGAACTAACTCGAAGGCATCTTTACTTACCTGGGGGTCTGTATCATTCTCATCATCAGCTACAACCGCTCTGTAATGATCAGAAGAAACAATCTCAGTAGAGGTAAAGTGTTTTTTGGCAAAGGTAGATTTTCCAGCTCCAGAGGAACCTATGAGTAATACCAGCATAGGGTCTTCTATAACAATCTCTTTCATGTTGCATTAAGTGTTGAAGTGCTTTGCGGGCAATAATTAAGTGCAGTCTGCGTTGTAAGTTTTGCACCAATTATTAACTATCAACTCTGATACCAAGATTACTTTTGAGGCTTTATTTATTAATTTTTTTTAAAAAATCCAATAAAAAGCGTATTTCTACTTAGTATGAAAGGATAACAGGTTGTAAGAAATTAGAAGGAAATGAACTTTCTACGTGTAGTAATATGGTTATGACTTATTTTTCGCTTCCTTCAAACGAGCTAACTCATCAGCCATTTTTTCAGCTTCTTCCATAAATAACGCATAGGCTTTCATATCGCCACCTCTTTGGATATCTCTTGCTTCTTTCATTTTAGCTAGATACTCTTTTTCTAACTTCTTGATGGGGTCTTTTTTAAATAGTCCAAACATACGTAATTCTATTATAGATGTTATTTCTCAAACCATCTGTACATACTTTTGTTTATGTAGCCACTTGGAGACTTCCTCCTATCTACACTTAGAGATTTGATTATAATTTTTAGAAAAACGATAGTTTCTAATAGCCTGCACCTACTAAATTTTTCTGTGACCTCACTTTTCTTCCCAGATATGACATATCCTTGTGCCTATATCAAAATAAGCCAAGGCATCTCCCTTCTGAGAAAACTGTAGCCAGTGTTGCCAGTCCTCTATGGTTGTTACTCGAAGTGGTAAGGGTGCTGCATTAAGTAAGTTTATGGTTGATGTTTCTATGTTGTATAACTCTAAGAAAAAACCTTCTTTCTCAACCTTTACATTTACTATACTTTTAGGAGATAGCTTTACAATTTTTTCTGCCTTTTCTAACCATTCTTGTAGTAGATTATGAGGACGTATGTAAATACGCGTATCCTATTCTCCTTCTGGTAGCAGGTATAGTTCACAGCTTTAATTGGCTGTTTTTTGAATAAAATAGTTCATCTCACTACTGCCCATATCTCTGAAAATTCCCAACTTCATATTATAGGGCACACGAAGCTCTTCTGAACCACGCGAGATAGTAATCTGTGTATCTTCATAATTAAAGAATACTGATTGTAATGGAAAAGAAGGACGTGTATTTGAAAATTTGTGGCTAAATACAACTTCTCCACTTGCTACTTTTTGTACATAAGTCATTCTTCCTTCATCACAAGAAGCGAGTAACGCTTGATTATGTGATAAAGCCATATCAGTAACAGGCTTTTTATGCAGTTTTCTAGTAGCTACCTCCTTTAACGTATTTTTATCATATAAAAACAGGTGAGGCTTCCCGTATTGTATTAAGAAGAAGTAATCTTCAGCATTTGGATAAATCACCTTACGACCCGCTGGATGTTTTAGTACTTTTTTCTCTTCACTATCAAAATGATAGTACTGTAATGCCTCAGTAGTAAAAAGGACGAGCTCTTTGGAAGTGTCTGTAAACTGAAAACCCTTAATATCTAAATGATCAAGTGGAAGAGCACTGTAATTCATCATATGGCTTCTTTTATTTGCCTAGTACTACTTGATCTTCTTCAAACATAATGCTTTATTAGGTCAATTCGGTGCAAAGATAGCCTTTATGAACAAATAAAACATATTTCATCTTATTGGCTATACCCCTTAATCAACCAATGCGGTAGTGTTTTGTTGAGATACATATTTACTCATCTTTCAACATCTCTACAGGGTTTACCCTCGCTACTTTTATTACTTGAAAGCTGATTGTAAATAAGGAAAGTAACAAGCATACCCCTAGTGCACCCACAAATACAAACCAGTTACTTGCTATGTCAATTCTGTAGGCAAAGGTTTGTAACCATCCATCAGTAATGATATAAGCAGTAGGAAAGGATAATATAGAAGCAAGCAATATGAGTACTAAAAAGCGGTTGGAAACCAAAAAATACACTTGTTTGACAGAAGCTCCCAATATCTTTCTAATGCAAATCTCTTTCTTACGTCTTTCAGTGGTAAACAATGCCAAACCAAACAAGCCTAAACAGGCAATGAGTACAGTAAGTGCAGAGAAGAGGGTTAGTAGCTTGTTCTGTCGCTGGTCTTGCTCATACTGCTTTTGGAAACGCGTATCTAGAAAATAACCCTCAAACGGATATTTTTTTTCAAAATTTTTCCAGATAGCTTGTATGTCAGCCAGCGTTTCGGATAAGTTTTCTTTATCAAGGCGTATCAATAGCTGATCGGCTTGATGCCTCCCATGGTCGTATTCGTACGTGAGTATTGTAGGCGTAATGGCATGGTGGAGAGAGCTAATATGTATATCTTTAAAAACACCTACCACAGTCAAGTTCTCGCCCACTTCTATTTTTTTTCCAAGAGGATTTTCCCAGCCCATTTGCTTAGCTAGTGTTTCATTGATTAGTACAGCCGCTGTATCAGTAGCTCTTGTATGCTGTAGGTTTCTTCCTTTTATAAGTTTCACCCCCATTGTGGTAAGATAATCTTCATCTATATAGTAGTGTGATAAGAAAATAGATTTTTTCTCTCCCTCTTTTTCGAGATCAGCAATGAATGTATTATGGCCTGGTACGCCTGGTACTGCACTCGCACTTGTAATAGCCGACACGCCTTTTTGCTTTGCAATTTCTGCTTTAAGCGTTGAGAGCTTATCTTGGAGTGGATTGCTTTCGATACTCAACACTAAAACTTGTGTTTGGTCAAAGCCTAAATCTTGTTGATTCATATACTGTATTTGTTGGTAGGTAAAATAGGTAATCGTGATAATGGTGAGCGATACAAAAAATTGAAAAACAGTGAGGCCTTTGCGTAGTAAAGCCCCCTTTGTTTCTATACCAGTGGCTCCTTTAAGTATATGATGGGTATTAAACCTAGACAACACAAAAGCAGGGTATAGGCCACTCAGTCCCCCCAATAATAGAACGCCCGAAAGTAAGATCCCAAGCTGTTTAAGCGATAATAAAGCTTCAAATGCAAGCTGCTCTTGGAAGAGATTATTTAGTAGGAAAATAAAAAGATGCGTCACCCCTAAACTTATTATAAAACTAAGAAAAGTGACTAATAGAGCTTCTGTGAGAAACTGACCGATGAGTTGTCTCTTCTGAGAACCTACTACTTTCCTAATACCAATTTCTCGTGCCCTTCTAGAAGCATTGGCTGTAGCCAGATTAACATAGTTTATGCACGCTACTACTAGAATAAAAAAGACGACAGCCATTAGTGCATAAATATATTTTATGTCTGAGCGATTTGCTCTCTCATTATCCAAACCAGATGAATGTAGATGTATGTCTTGTACAGGTTGTAAGCGGAAAGCCACCTGCTTCATTTGCCCTTCAAAGATCGTTTTCATATACTGATCAAACAGTGGTTCTAAGGCTTTTTCGAGGTTCGCTACACTTGCCTTGTCTTGTAAAGTGAGATAGGTATAACAATTAATACTGCCCCAACTGTATACATCAGACATATCAGCAGGAACCGTCTTAAAAGAAATAAGCATGTGAGGCTCAAAATGACTAGTAGGAACTTCCATAACGCCTGTAACAGTGAAAGAAGGCGTCAATTCACCTAAGGTGAGTTCAATGGTTTGGTGAAGTGCGGCTTCGGAGGAGCCAAAAAATCTTTCTGCGAGCTGTCGTGTAATCACCACTGTATGTGGATCAGACAAAGGATAATCAGATGACTGGGCTATTAACGTAAGTCCTAACATTTCTAGCAGAGCATCGTCAGCCATATACACTTGGTCAATCTTGGTCGATTGATTATGAAGCGATAGAACGGCATCTTTCACATTGAATATGCGGGCAGCATCTTTTACGGTAGGGTATTCCTCTATGAGTGTAGGTGCTAGAGCGCCTGTAGAAGAAGCTAGATTGAGCCGCTGATTTTCGATAGTAAGCAATTGGGTAGTAACCCGATATACAGGTGCTTCTAGATGTTGATCATAACTTAGTTCTTTTTGAATATAGAGATATATCGTGATGGCACTTGCCATACCTACCGACAGTCCTAATACATTTAGAAAAGTATACAGTCTATTTCTGAAATGATGACGTAAAGCAGCTTTTAGATAATTCTTCAACATAAACAATCGAAATTTTTAACCTGACGGGGACAAAGGATATGCCACTCGCCAAAAATGCCTTTAAACGCTATAATGTAAAGCTTTAAGTAGTTTTTCTGTTTCATAAAGAAACAGTTCATTTCTATATGGTACAGTTAAAAATAATGGCTAGTATTAGTTGCTTTTCTATCTCGTCTTTTTATCTTTGTACCAATGATATTAGTACAATCCACATATCATATTTCTAATACACAGCTCCTTTCCCTATTCCGCTGTGATGTATCGGCTGCTCCTCGTAGACGCTTTCGCCTTTGGGCGTAATCTACTCTTCGGTAGCGTTACGTACGCTATCATCTTCCTAAACTTCCATATTTCTATTTTATAGTATTTATTTTCTAAAATCCTTTTACCATGCCATTTCATATCATTACGGCAGCGGAAAAGCATACGGTCTATGCGGTCGAAGTCTGCCAAATGATTGCCGAAGCAGCGAAAGTACGCGGTACAGGTATTGCTACCCGAGCCCCTGCTTATATTCAGCAAAAAATAGAAGCAGGGGAAGCAATTATTGCCTTAGATGGAGAGAAGCTCATCGGTTTCTGCTACATCGAGAGTTGGGAAAACCAGCAATATGTAGTCAACTCTGGGCTTATTGTACATCCTGCCTACCGTAAAAGTGGGTTAGCGAAAGCCATTAAAAAAGCTATTTTCGATTTATCTCAAGAAAAGTACCCCAAAGCGAAGTTATTTGGCATTACCACCAGTCTGGCTGTTATGAAAATCAACTCAGAGTTGGGTTATCAGCCGGTTACTTTCTCAGAGTTGACGCAAGATGAAACCTTTTGGAAAGGCTGCCAAAGCTGTGTGAACTATGATATTCTACAACGTAACCAGCAAAAAATGTGTCTGTGTACGGCGATGATTTGTACGCCACAAAAAAAGCAGTCTGTAAAATCGAAAGCAAAGCGATGGGAAGCTTTCTCGCGGTTCTTAAAACTCAGAAGAATTAAGCTACAGCGACAATTGAAACAAATTTCTTCCACTTCCAAAAAAATTTCCCTATGACTTCTAATAAAAAAGTACTGCTCGCCTTTAGTGGTGGGTTAGATACCGCTTACTGTGTAAAGTACCTCTCTGTAGAGAAAGGATTACAGGTCTACACAGCTACTGTAAATACCGGTGGTTTTACACCAGAAGAACTCACAGGCATCGCACAAAAAGCCTTATCGCTGGGGGCTGTGCAGCATAAGCTTCTCGAAGCTATCCAAGCTTACTACGATCGTATTATCAAATACCTTGTGTTTGGAAACATCTTAAGGAACAATACCTATCCGCTTTCGGTAAGCGCTGAGCGTACTTATCAAGCCATTGCACTCGCTGAGTATGCGAAGGCACTCCAAGTAGATTATATTGCCCACGGCAGTACGGGCGCAGGCAACGACCAAGTAAGATTCGACTTCGTCTTTCAACTCCTAATTCCTGAGATAGAGATTCTCACACCTATTCGAGACCAACAACTCTCTCGACAAGAAGAAGTCGCTTACCTGCAAGCTAACGGCGTACAGCTCGATTGGGAAAAAGCAAAATATTCCATCAACAAAGGGTTGTGGGGTACAAGTGTAGGTGGCGCAGAAACGCTCACCTCACACTTGCCCTTACCAGAAGAGGCCTTCCCCAGCCAATTATCAGCTACACAGCCACAAACCATAGAAATCACATTTAGCAAGGGAGAGATTACAGCACTTAATGGAAAAGAAGCTGATCCAGTAGCCGCTATTCAGCAAATAGAGTCTTTAGCGAGTACCTACGCCATTGGGCGTGATGTACATACAGGCGATACCATTATAGGCATCAAAGGACGAGTGGGATTTGAGGCAGCAGCAGCGCTGATTATCATTAAGGCACACCATACCCTAGAAAAGCATACCCTTACCAAATGGCAGCTTTATTGGAAAGAGCAATTAGCCAATTGGTACGGTATGTTCTTACACGAATCCCAGTATTTTGAGCCCGTCATGCGACAAATTGAAGGCTTTCTGGAAGCTTCTCAAGTAACCGTTTCAGGGAAGGTATTGGTAAAACTTAGCCCTTATCAGTTTCAAATAGTCGGTATTGAGTCAGCGCACGACTTAATGAATAGCAATTTTGGTGATTATGGTGAGATGAACAAACAGTGGTCTGGTGAAGAAGTAAAAGGTTTTACTAAAATCTTAGCCAATCCTATTCATATTTTTCAACAAGTAAATTCTTCCCATGACTAAAGTAGGTATTATAGGCGGCACTGGTTATGTAGCAGGAGAGCTCATAAGATGCCTTGTAAACCATCCAAAAGTAACGATAGATTTTATCTACAGCCATTCGCAACCAGGTACGCCCGTGCATCTGGTGCATCAAGATTTATTCGCCTATCCTTCGTTGGTGTTTACCGATCAAATCAACCCTGCAGTTGATGTAGTTTTTCTGTGTGTAGGGCACGGGCAGGCGGCCGCTTTCTTAGCGAAGCATACTTTCGATACTAGTGCAAAGATCATAGACCTTAGTAGAGATTTTCGCCTTCAAGCCGATGCCGTATATAAAAAGAAATCGTTCGTCTATGGGCTTCCAGAGCTAAATATCACGGCGATTGAGCAAGCAACCTGTATTGCTAATCCAGGTTGCTTTGCTACCGCCATTCAGTTAAGTCTGTTACCTTTAGCCAAAGAGCATTTACTGAAAGACGAAGTACACGTACAAGCGATTACGGGCGCAACTGGTGCTGGACAAACGCCTCAAGCTACTACACATTTCAACTGGCGTGAGAGCAATGTATCAATTTATAAGGCTTTTACACATCAACATTTAGGAGAGATTTACCAAAGTATTCAACAACTACAAGCGAGCTTTCAAAATCAAATTAATTTTATTCCTATGCGAGGTAACTTTACCAGAGGTATTTTAGCCACTATGTATACGCACAGCGACCTATCCGCATCACAGCTCGAGGAATTGTATCACGCCTATTATCAGAACTGCGCCTTTACGCAAATAAGTAAACAACCTATTCACTTGAAGCAGGTTATCAACACCAACTTTGGTCTCTTACAAGTACAAAAAATAAACGATAAGGGACTCATAACAACCGTGATTGATAATTTACTTAAAGGAGCAGCAGGACAAGCCATTCAAAATATGAACCTTATGTTGGGTTGGGAAGAAACCACAGGACTTCATTTTAAACCTACTTATTTCTAGTACTATGCCTTTATTTGATGTTTATCCAAAATTTGATCTTCAACTGACCGCAGCCAAGGGGGTATACGTATACGATGCCAATCAACAAGCCTACTTAGACTTGTACGGCGGGCACGGCGTGATTTCTATTGGGCATCAGCATCCTACTTATGTAGCTCGACTAACTGCACAGCTAAACGCGATTGGTTTCTACTCCAACGCAGTAGCAATTCCCTTACAAGAAGTACTTGCGCAGCAGCTAGGGCAAATGAGTAGCTATGAAGATTACCAGCTTTTTCTCTGTAACAGTGGCGCAGAGGCCAATGAAAATGCGCTGAAGATTGCCTCTTTTCATACGGGTAAGAAACGTGTAGTGGCCTTTAGAAATGCTTTTCACGGACGCACTGCAGCAGCGCTAAACGTTACCGACAGTGCCTCTCTTGCTGCACCGCTCAATCAGCAGAATTTTCCAGTAACCTTCCTCGATTTAAACGCGCCTGAACAACTCCAAGCGGCCTTCCGTACAGATGATGTTTGTGCAGTGATTCTGGAAGGTATACAAGGTGTGGGAGGCTTAGATTTTCCTACTGCCGAATATCTAACGTTGCTTGTTGAGACCTGTCAAAAGCACGGTGCTTTACTCATTGCCGATGAGATACAGAGTGGTTACGGAAGAAGTGGGCGCTTCTTTGCGCACCAAAGAGCCAATATACAGGCGGATATAATTACCCTAGCCAAAGGGATGGGCAATGGTTTTCCTATAGGAGGTGTATTGATCAGTCCTACTATTTCGCCTCGTTTTGGAATGTTAGGTTCTACTTTTGGTGGTAATCATTTGGCTTGTACCGCGGCGATAGCAGTACTTGATGTAATCGAAACAGAAGCGCTTTTACAAAACGCTCTTGAAGTAGGACAACAGCTTAAAGTAACCTTAGAAAGCCTCCCACAAATCCAACAGGTAAAAGGGGAAGGCTTGATGTTGGGGATTGAACTTCCTTTTGCTATTAAAACGCTGAGAAGAGAATTACTACAGAAGCATCACATCTTTACAGGTGCCTCCGCTAATCCTAATTTACTAAGGATTCTCCCACCACTCAATATTACTTTTGAACAGCTACAACCTTTTGTCGAAGCCCTTAAAAAAATACACGCATGAAACAGTTTACTTCTATTAAAGACGTAGATAACTTAACTGACCTACTTGCTATCGCGAAGAAGTGTAAAGAAACGCCTTATCAGTATCAGCACCTAGGAAAAAACAAAACGCTAGGATTACTCTTCTTCAATGCCAGCCTTAGGACACGCCTTAGTACGCAGAAGGCAGCTTTCAACTTGGGAATGCAAGTGATGACCATGAACATTGATAAAGAAGGTTGGCAGCTTGAGTTAGAAGAAGGGGCTATTATGAATCAACAAAGCCAAGAGCACATTAAAGAAGCCGCACAAGTGCTTTCACAATACTGTGACTGTATTGGTATAAGAGCTTTTGCGTCCTTAGAAGATCGAACAAAAGACTATGAAGAGCATCTGTTACAAAAATTCATACAATATAGTAGTGTCCCCATCATTTCTTTGGAAAGCGCTACGAGGCATCCTCTACAGGGCTTCACAGATTTACTTACCATTGAAGAACACAAGAAGCATTCGCGTCCCAAAGTAGTACTTACCTGGGCACCTCACCCTAAGCCGCTTCCACAAGCCGTTGCTAATTCCTTTGTTGCTTGGATGCAACAAGCAGAAGTAGAGCTGGTTATTACACATCCTAAGGGCTTTGAGTTGACTCCCTCTGTCACGCAACAGACGCCTGTTGTATATGACCAAGAGGAAGCTTTCCAAGAGGCCGATTTTATTTACGCTAAGAACTGGTCTACTTATGCACCTTACGGCCAAGTGGGTGTCGATTTATCTCACTGGATGATTGATACAGCTAAAATGGCGCTCACTAACCAAGCCTATTTTATGCATTGCCTCCCCGTAAGAAGAAACGTAGTAGTAGAAGACGCTGTACTAGATGCACCTACTGCGCTGCACATCGCTCAGGCAAATAACAGGACTTACGCTGCACAAGCAGTACTTTTAAAATTTTTGCAAGATGACTGAAAACCTCTCTATCATAAAAATCGGTGGTGACTTAGTGAATAATGATACTGTTCTAGCTTCTTACCTTGAAGCATTGACCCGAATAGATACGCCTAAGATTTTAGTACATGGCGGGGGAAAGCAAGCAACAGCACTTAATGAGCAGCTTGGGATTGCTTCCCCAATGATTGACGGTAGAAGAGTCACTACCAAAGAGGCCTTAGCAGTAGTAACGATGGTGTATGGAGGGCTGATCAATAAAAATATAGTTGCGCAGCTACAAAAATATGGTTGTAATGCAATAGGGCTTACAGGTGCTGATGCCAACTCGGTAGTAGCTACGAAACGTTCACCCATTCCTATCGACTTTGGCTATGCTGGTGATGTAAAAGAAGTCAATGCTCGCTTTATTTACGGGCTTCTTAAAGAAAATATACTTCCTGTATTTTGCGCCATTACCCACGATCAAAAAGGGCAGTTGCTCAATACAAACGCCGATACGATGGCCGCCGAAATAGCGATGGCCCTTACTACTTATTACAAAGTGTCACTTTTCTACTGTTTTGACAAAAGAGGCGTACTGTACGATGTAGCCGATGAAAGCACCCTGATTGACCAGCTCAATACAGGTACTTACACAAAGCTAAAACAACAAGGAAAAATCCACCAAGGTATGCTACCAAAGATCGACAATGGTTTTCATGCCCTAACGAACGGTGTTGATACCGTCCGTATTGGCAACATTACAATGCTTACGCAAAGCGCTAATAAATGTACGCAACTATTCCTATAAACCATGTTATCTCCTTATACCCAAAAAGCCATTGCTTTATTAGAAAGCCTTATTACCATTCCTTCTTTTTCTAGCGAAGAACAAGGTACCGCCGATTATCTAGCGGCTTGGTTTACAGAACAGCAAATTCCTTTTCAGCGACATCATCATAATATTTGGTCAAAGAACCAGTATTTCCATCCCGATAAACCTACTATTTTGCTCAATTCTCATCACGATACTGTACGTCCTAATCAAGGCTATACACGTGATCCATTTGATCCAGCACTAGAAGGAGGAAAACTATACGGGTTAGGAAGTAATGATGCAGGAGGGAGCTTAGTAGCGCTATTGACCACCTTTGCACATTATTATGCTCACGAAGACTTATCTTATAACCTTATTGTAGCAGCTACTGCCGAAGAAGAAAACTCAGGTAAACACGGCTTGCGAAGTTTGCTACCTTTACTACCAACGATTGATTTTGCTATTGTAGGAGAGCCTACTTCTATGCAACTAGCCGTAGCAGAAAAAGGGCTATTGGTAGTGGATGCTTATGCCCACGGAAAAGCGGGACATGCTGCTCATGACCACACAGAAAATGCTATCTACAAAGCGCTACAGGATATTATGTGGATTAAAAGTTATCAATTTCCATTGGTCTCCTCCTTATTAGGAGCTGTAAAAATGAGCGTCACCCAGATCGAAGCTGGGAAACAACATAATATAGTACCCGCGGTTTGTCACTTTGTAGTCGATGTACGTTTCCACGAACAGTACAGTAGCCAAGAGATTTTTGAGGTGATTGATGCTAGCACACAAAGTGAGCTAAAGGCGCGTTCTTTTCAATCTAATTCTTCTGGTATTGCTTTAGATCACCCTACAGTAAAAGCAGCTATCCATTTGGGCTATACTACTTACGGCTCTCCTACCCTCTCCGACCAAGCAGTGCTTTCCTGTCCTTCTGTTAAGATAGGACCGGGTGTATCAGCAAGATCGCACAGTGCTAACGAGTACATCGAGTTACAAGAAATAGCAGCAGGAATAGAAGGTTATATTCAGTTACTCCATCAAATATTAATTTAATATGAAACTCTGGGACAAAGGTTATTCAATCGATCAGAAAATCGAGCAATTTACAGTAGGGAACGATAGATTATTAGACTTAAGGCTGGCTAAATATGACGTAATTGCCAGTCGAGCGCATGCAAAAATGCTTGCGCGTATTGGTATTTTAACCTCGCAAGAACTAGAGAAGGTTTTATCGGTATTGGCGCAAATCGCCGAGGACATCGAAGCAGATAGGTTTTCGATAGAAGATGCTTTTGAAGATATGCACAGTAAGATTGAATTTTTACTCATCTCACAACTGGGCGATACAGGAAAAAAGATACATACTGCTCGCTCCAGAAACGACCAAGTGTTGGTAGCACTTCATTTATACGCCAAGGAGGAAATACAAGTAATCAAAACTCTCATGAAAGCGTTATTTGATACTTTTATTCACCTTAGTGAGCAATACCAACACGTCATTATACCAGGCTATACGCATTTACAGGTTGCGATGCCCTCTTCTATCGGTTTATGGCTTAGTGCTTATGCAGAAAGCCTTGTAGATGATCTGATCCTGCTTAATGCTGCCTACAAAATAAGTGATCAAAATCCCTTAGGTTCGGCCGCAGGGTATGGTACTTCTTTTCCGATTGATAGAACTTATACAACCGAGCTACTCGACTTTGAAGTGCTTAAATACAATGTAGTCGCTGCCCAAATGAGTAGAGGGAAGCTAGAAAAATCTTTGGCTTTTGCGATGGCTTCTGCGGCGGGGACGTTGGGTAAATTCGCTATGGATGCATGTTTGTATATGAGTCAAAACTTTGGCTTTATTACCTTCCCCAAAGAGCTTACTACGGGTTCGAGCATTATGCCTCATAAGCAAAACCCTGATGTATTTGAGTTAATACGTGCCAAGTGCAATCAGTTACAAGCCTTGCCTGTAGAAATCACGATGGTAACAGGTAACCTTCCTAGTGGATACCACAGAGACTTACAAGTATTGAAAGAAGGCTTACTACTAGGTATAGATAAGCTAAAGGATTGCCTAGCGATGTGTACTTTTATGCTCACGCACCTACAAGTTGAAGAAGATATTGCCGAACAAACGCGCTATCAATATATGTATACCGTCGAAGAGGTAAACAAACTTGTACTAACAGGCATGAGCTTTAGAGAGGCTTATCAACATATTGGGAGAGAGATTGCGGCAGGTAATTTCCAACCTACCACAACGCTTAACCATACTCATGAAGGCAGCCTTGGAAACCTTTGTCTGAAAGAGATTCAGGCAAAATTTATGAAATACTATGAAGAAGGAAGGTAGAATACACGTGAAGGCTAACAAGATCCCTTAAGACCCTTTTATTTACAGTATTTTACTCACATTGTATTAGTATATCATCTTCAAACGTAAGGTTTTACTAGAGCGATTAAGCGTAAAATTGGCTTTTTTGAAGCTCGGAGAAGTGATAAGCGGATGGTAGTTATTAGAGAAAGCATATCCTTCTTGTGGTACACCTAGGAAATTTTTATCAATCTTTCGATTGTTGTTTTCATCGTGAAACAAGGCGATGGCATAGTCGCCATGAGGCACTTGTTCAAAGGTAGCAAAGGCTTTCTGTCCTTCAATCACTAATTGAACACTCTTGTAAGCTCCTTTTACGGATTCAGGGAATACCTTAGCACCTTGCTTGTTGAATAAGCTTAGTAATACTTTCCCTTTGTTGTTTTTTAATCCTACTACTTCAACCCGTATTTTACCTATATTAAGGGGTGTAAAGCTAGTGAGTAATGTTGCTGCTAATAAGCAACTAACGCTGAATTTTACCATTGAGAATTATACTTTGTGAATCGTCTTTATTTACAATTGCTTCATTAAAGATGCCTTCTCCTCTTAGTAGTTTCAACTCTTCTACACGTAGATAGTTGGGGTCTTCTAGGCTTACCCCATGATCAATAATGTAGTATCTGATAAGGTCTTCTTCCTGTGCTTCCCTTACATAGAAAATACCTGTATTACTATTAAGCTCCAGCAAGAAAGAGGGATAAGATATACTACTTGAGTCTTCAATAGAAGTAGCTCTGATTCTCTCTATATCATCTGTTATATTAGGAATAATTGACACTAATCTACCGCTATAATCGCCCGAAACGGTAATTTCATTCGGTTCGTCTAGCTCTTCTTTACAAGCTACTGAACATAGCAGTACAATACTTATCAATAATATATTGATCTTTGTCATCATTTGTTTCTCAATGTACACTTTATCATCAAAGGAATGTATAGTGAACAAAGTGCTTTGTGGAATTCTGCGTACTATTTTCGTTGTCACTAGGCAAATTCACAAAAAAGCTAGCAAATTTACAACCAACTTATGTGCATATTGTTAATTTTGTGTCAAAAAAGAAGCGAATTGTATGCAGCCATTGAGTGAACAAGAACTTGTCAGAAGAAAAAAGCTCGAAGAAATCAAGCAATTGGGCATTGACCCTTACCCTGCCACCTCCTTTCCAGTAAATGCTACTGCGAAAGATATTTTGGAAAATTACGATACAAACGAGCAAGCCTATCAGCAGATATCGCTTGCAGGTCGACTGATGAACTTTAGGATCAGTGGTGCGGCTTCTTTTGCAGAAATACAAGACAGCACAGGGAGAATACAAATTTATGCCAGACGTGATGATCTCTGCCCTGGGGAAGATAAGACCTTGTACAATACGGTTTTTAAGAAGTTGTTAGATATTGGCGATATCATCGGTGTGACAGGCTATGTCTTTAAAACAAAGATGGGAGAAATTACGATCCACCTCAATACTTTTCAACTCCTCTCTAAATCGTTGAAGCCCTTTCCTGTTGTGAGAAGAGATGATGAAGGTAATGTGTATGATGAAGTAACTGATCTGGAGTTTCGCTATAGACAACGCTATGCTGACTTGGTCATTAACCCTACCGTGAAAGATGTATTTCGGAAGCGTACGCAGCTTATGAACGTAATGCGTGATTATCTAAACGAAAGAGGCTATCTAGAAGTAGAAACGCCCATCCTACAACCGATTTACGGGGGTGCAGCGGCTAGACCTTTCAAGACGCATCACAATACGCTTGATATGACCCTCTACCTACGAATCGCTAACGAGCTGTATCTCAAGCGACTGATTGTAGGAGGATACGACGGAGTGTACGAATTTTCTAAGGACTTTCGTAATGAAGGGATGAGTCGTTTTCATAATCCTGAATTTACCCAGATAGAACTCTACGTAGCTTATAAGGACTACCAATGGATGATGAACTTGGTAGAAGAAATGATCGAGCAGGTGGCTTTGGCACTGCACGGTACTACCGAAGTACCTGTAGGCGACCAAGTGATTAACTTTAAGCGTCCTTGGAAACGATTTACGATGTTTGAGGCCATTGAGCATTTTACAGGAATAGACATCTCACAAATGGACGAAGCTGCCTTACGAGAAACGGCTAAAAAACTTGACGTACCTTTCGACAAGACCATGGGTAAGGGCAAACTGATTGATGAGATTTTTGGAGAACATTGTGAACCGAAGCTTATTCAGCCTACTTTTATCACTGACTACCCTGTGGAGATGTCGCCTTTAGCCTTGCGACACCGAGACAATCCCGACCTAGTAGAACGCTTTGAAGCGATTTGTAATGGTAAAGAAATCTGTAATGCTTTCTCAGAACTGAACGACCCTATCGATCAGAGACAACGCTTCCAGGAACAGTTAGAGCTAGGAAAGCGCGGTGATGAAGAGGCCATGATACTAGATGAGGACTTCCTACGTGCATTAGAATATGGTATGCCACCCACGGCAGGTTTAGGCATTGGTATTGACCGCCTTACTATGATTATGACCAACGCTTCTTCTATACAAGATGTGCTGTTCTTCCCGCAGATGAAACCCGAAAATAAGCCTGTGTTAGCCACGCAAGAAGATTATATTAATATTGGGGTAGCAGAGGACCTTATTCCTGTCTTACAAAAGCTAGGCTTCTGGACACTAGAAGATTTTCGTAAGGCCAGTGCCAACAAGCTTTTCAATGATGTGTGTGGTATGCGCAAGAAGATGAAGCTCAAAGAGGTAAAAAATCCTACGAAAGAGGAGGTTGAAAAGTGGCTAGAAGCAGTGGAAGTAGAGGCTTAATACAATTTGTTAAGTAGTTACTTGTTTAAACATCGTGTATAATCAGGAACAAAATCATACAAATAAGGCTTTTAGGCTATTCTTCTTACTTATTTTATTTATAAGCTGTTACTGTGAATCTTTTTCACAAGATATTATTGAGTTATATGAAGAAGCGAGTAATGATAGTATAAGAATAGGGACAGGAGAAAATGATTTTTTACCCTTTATCCAAAGTGGTTATACCCTTATGCTGCCTGAAGAAAAAGAGATCAAAGGGGTATTAATATTTCTAGAAGACTCAGGATACGATAAGAAGAATAAAAACGCAAAGCAGCTTTATAGTCAGGCTGCTGAAAGTAGCTTTGCGGTCTTATCTGTTTCAACCGAAATTCCTTTTGACTTCTATTTTTCTAAAAACGCTGCACTTTCATCACATAAATTAATACACCAAGTCTTTAATAAGTACGACTTACCCAATAAGAATATCTTTTTCATCGGCATTGGCCTATCAGGGCATAGAGCCCTGAAACATATTGAGTTCATGAAGGAAGATAATTATGAGTTTCAATTAAATGTAAGAGGTATCGTGATTTGTAATTCAGTCTTGGACTGGGCAAGTGAATGGTATAAATTTGATCGAGAGAAAAGAAACAAGCGAAACAACCTGTGGGAGCCGACTTTTGTAAACTATATGTTGGAGACCCACCTTAAAGGCACCCCTAAAACGAACCCTGAAAGCTATTATGACTTTTCAGCTTATAGCTACTTTGATGAAAAGAATGAAAACATTAAGTTTTATACCAACTATGCAGTGAGGGCTTATATAGAACCTGCTATACAATATTGGCTCAAAAAACACCTCAAGACAATGTATGACAATAATTCACCAGATATGGTGGGGCTATTGGCTGAGTTAGCCCTTGCAGGAAATAAACATACAGAATTAATTGTTTTACAACCCGAAGACAATGCATCACAAAAAAAGAATCCAGAGTCGACTTGGAACGCCATAGATAAAGAGGAATTGATGGGTTGGATTAAAAAGCAAATGGAATAAGCCATTACTTGTTACCTACTTCTGAAAGTTTATGTAGACTTTCAATTTTGTCTCTATTTATAAAATCCAGTATTAGCCTCTACAACTGCTCAAAACCATTGGTAATCATAAAACTGAAATAGTCAAATGAGTAAGCCTATCACACATCTTGTAGTCAACTATGTACGAGTAGAAGAAAGTATGATTCACGTTGGTGCCACTGATAATGAAAGGTGGCGATGGGACACTGAAGAAGGCGAGTCTGGTGCAGATGCCAAAACTATTGTTTTTGTAACCTTGACTGATCAGGGTAAAGGCTACGCAGTTGCTGAGGGAGCAGGCTTTCATTGTGCTCCGGGAGATCCCACTAGAGTTGTGGCGATGTCTTATTTATTAGAACTCTTCGAGATAGCGTGGGCTATTAAAAATAATCACCTCGACGATCAAGCCGCGCGAGAAAAATACTTCGGCAGTGTACTCAATAAGGCTAATAACACTCATTAAAACACCTTTGAGCTTATTTTAGCCTAAACATCTTTGGTTTCCTCGTCCAATTCGCGCTGTTGTTGGGCGATCTTTTCTTTAAGCTGTGCTTTGTATTGGGCTACCTTCTGTGCTATGGCTGGGTCGCTCATAGCTATCATCTGTGCAGCTAAAAGCCCTGCATTCTGTGCGCCATTTAAAGCTACTGTAGCCACAGGTACGCCCGCGGGCATTTGTAAAATAGAGAGTACAGAATCCCAGCCATCTATGGAGTTACGAGATTTTACAGGTACGCCAATTACTGGTAGCGTAGTAAGCGAGGCTACCATACCAGGTAGATGAGCAGCACCGCCAGCGCCTGCAATAATCAGTTTTAAGCCTTTGTTTTCGGCTTCTTCTGCATATCGGAACATACGACCGGGGGTGCGGTGGGCCGATACAATGTTTACTTCGTAAGGAATAGCAAAGTCTTTCATTACCTCAATAGCTGCCTGCATAATCGGCAAATCAGATTTGCTTCCCATGATGATCCCTACTTTAGGATGCGCCATAATAATAAAATTAGTTTGTCAAAACTACGACTTGTAAGTAGTATTAGCAACTTCTATACAGCATCTAAGCAAGCTTTACTCTTGAGGTTGCTCCCAGAGTCTTTGCCCTGCTGCCCAAATTAAAGTGGCTTTTTCTTTTTCGTACTTTGCTCTAAAGGAAACTAGTTTTATCTGCGATTCAATGAGGCTTACTTCTCGAGAGTTGATTAAGAACACAGAGCTTTCTCCATTCTGAAACTTGATGTATTCTCCTTCCGTCAAGGTCTGATAGTTTTCTACCATTTCTTCTTGCTGGCGTACATTCTCTTGAAGAATACGCATTTCATTATATACCGTGTTGATCTCCGTAATGATATCTCTACTTGTTTGGGTACGCTCAAAAGAGGTCTGGTTAAGCTTTAATTGTACTTGCTGGCTTTTTCCTCGCTCTTTTCGTAAGAACAAAGGGAAACTAAAGTCAAAGCCGAACTTATAATTATTTGTAGCATAATCACCACCAAATTCGCTTGTCTCTATGGGGTTACCCGTTAAAAAATTGTAGTTTACATTGATGTCTGGCTTGAGGCGATCACGAGCAAATCGTTGTTCGATAGCCAATTGCTTTAGTTTGAAATTCAGCTTTATCAGTTCTGGATGATTCTCTTGCGCAAAGGCAACCAGTTGTTGTAAAGCGCTTTCATCTAGAAAACGATTATAAATATCAAAATCTTGGGGTTGTGCATCTGCTGGGATTTCCAAGGGCACATTATCTTCTGCCCAAAGGTAGTTAGAAAGAATAAGCCGTGCGTTATTGGCATCGACCCTTGCTTGCCTCAGGCTAATGTCTCTATCTTGTAAATTGATTTTTGCCTCTACAGAGTCGATAGGTGCCACATCTCCTCCATATACCCTGTCTTTAGTACCTTGAAAACGTACTTCAGCTAATCTATAAGCTTCTTGACGAAATTCATATTCATTGTAAGCAATGTACCAATCCCAATAAGCCTTAGTAGCTTC
This sequence comes from uncultured Cytophagales bacterium, assembly GCA_937911505.1. GTDB lineage: Bacteria > Bacteroidota > Bacteroidia > Cytophagales > Thermonemataceae > CALEMF01. The sequence goes on along the minus strand of CALEMF010000015.1, from coordinate 84,804 downwards.
TAAGAACAGCTTATTGATTTCTTTGATACGATCTGCCTCTGCAATTTCCTGTAAAAGCTGCGCTTGTCTTAGGGCATTTCTACGGGCATCTATGAGAAGATTTCGTCCTATAGGTACTGAAACTCCTGCATACCAGGTTCCTCCACTAGGGGTCTTATTTTCAGCAGAAATCAAGTCTCCTTCATTCAGTTCGTAGCCCACTTTAAATTCTCCTATCCAAGCGGGTATTTTAAGGGCGGCATCCCAATAGCTATAGTAAAAGGTACCATCTAGCTCTTTGGTATTGTAATCTGCTTCTAATTTTGGATCAAACCCACCCCGCATCATCAAGAGTTCTCTTTGAGCAATTTCTGTAATGAGATTACTCTGTTTGGTAATAGGATGATGCAGTAACATCCGCTGGTATAGATCGTCTAATCTAAATACTTGCTGTGTGGTATCTACTTGCGCTTGAGTAAAGAGGGCTAAAGAAAGTAAAACGCTAAAAAGTCCTACTCGTTTCATATAAAATTATTTTCGACTATGCCCAAGCATAATCATTTTTAGGTACTTTGGTTACATTAATAACCCCAACTTGGTGGTTGGGGTCATGGCTAAGGTTGAGTGATTTTATTTCTTGGCTTGCACCGGTTCCTTTTTCTCTTCTCCCCCTGGCGCTTCATATAAACTTGGCGGGAATCCGTTGAATCTACGCCATATCTCATACCATACAGGTACATCTTCTAGCATTACCCAGCCGTATGCACCCGCACCCAAACGGAGTTGTTCAGGCCATTCTTGTTCGTTTTCGCCCTCTTTGGGTGTTATAAGGAGTCGGTACTCTCCTTTTTCACTGCCTACTTGGTCTATCACCGTTACTACCCCTCCAAAAGTACCTACACTTACGTTGGGCCAACCAGAAAACTGTAAAGCGGGCCATCCATCGAACTCTAAGCGTACCTCACGCCCTCTCGTAACCAGCGGTACGTCCATCGCTCTTACGTATAGTTCTACCGCAACACGAGGTCGTGCAGGCTGTATGGTTACCACTGCATCACCTTCTTTGATGTTTTCTCCTATTCCAGCCCTAAGCGTTTTTACAATAAACCCGTCTTGTGGTGCTCTAATGACGTACTGGTTTGTTCTGATATCTATATTGGCATATTTATTCCTACTTTCAGAGAGCTCCCCTTGCGAAGTCGCCAAGTAGGTTTGGTAGTAGCTTTTATCCGACTGCGCTTTGAATATTTTTTCTTGGTACTCTGCTTGTAGGGAGTTAAGCTCAATACGGGCATTGATGAGTTCCTGTTGGCTTACTGCATACTTATTTTGTGTAGCCACTACTTTTGCCCGCATTTCTTGAAGCTTGGCTTCTCTACTCTGGTATTCGTTAAGAGACATCAGTCCTTTTTCATACTGGCTGTTAGAGCGTTTAAATAAATCTTCTTGTAAGAATAACTGTCGCTTTATAGCCTCAAAGTCTGCACTGTCGCTCGTTACTTTAAAGCGGGCTTGTCGCAGTTTATTCCTTGCTTTGTCGAGGCTCAGCCCTAAACCAGTTTCTAGCGCACTGATCTGTACGTCAATCGCTCTAATATTATCTCTGGTAGCATCAATAGCATCTTCTTTAGCATCTACTTGTTCCCTTAGCCTTACTAATTGCTCAGGATCGAAGTACTCTGCCTTTACCTCTGAGAGTACTAAAATGGTATCTCCTTCAGAAATAAACTGTCCTTCTTGTATGTGCCATCTTCTGATCTGTCCTGCAATAACACTAGGAACTTCCTGAGGGCGGTCTTGTGGTGTAAGCGCTGTAATGCTTCCAGTGCCTTCTATATTTTGCTGCCAAGGTAAAAATAGACAGAATATAATGACAATAGAAAGTCCTACAATCCAATAGGCCAATACTCTTCCGGAGCGAGGCGTTTGGAGCAGCTTTAGAGAATATACTTTTTTCTCTACGACGGTTTTATCTACTTTTTGATTAGAAATTCCTAACATCTTTTTATAAACTTAGCTGATTTTACGACTCATCTCTCCCACCACCATTATTGATATCTCTTCCTTTACGGGTGGGGGTTACATTTTTCAATATATCTAACAATACGTTTTCTTCAGAAATTGCGTTTCTAAAGAATTCATTTTCCAATAATTCTTGATAGCTTCCTTTGTCTACCAACTTTCCTTTGTGCATAAACACTACGTGATCACAAGTAGTAAGAAAAGACAAATCATTAGAAATAACGAGGAGTGTCCAAGGATTTTCTTTCTCTTCTAAGAATCTGATAATTTTCATCTTATCTACTGTGTGTATCTCTTGAAAATGATCATTAATGACCAGCAAACGTGGCCGAGAAGCTACACAACGTGCTAACGCAATTTTATGAGCTACATCTGCGGTAAGCTCTCGCTCAGGCGCTACCAATTCTGTATAGAGCCCCTCTGGTAAATGATCTATGTAGTCTTTCAAACCTATACTTTCTATCGCCCATAGCACATCTTTATAAGTAATACCTACTCTGCCTAAAGTGATATTGTCTAATAACGTACCTGCGAATATCTCATCTTTGATAAAGTTATTTTCAATGACTGATCTAATACTATAAACACTTACATCTCTCAGAGAGTGCCCTCCTATATTGACTACTCCTTCGTAGCCAGAAAGGGAGCCAGAGAGGATGCGTACCAAAGTCTGTCTTCCTGAACCACTGGCACCTGCTATACAGAGTTTTTCTCCAGCTTTGATGTCCAAGTCTAATCCGTCAATGATGTAGCTCTTCTCGTCGGCATATTTGTACTTTAAATCCTTTACGTGAATATCCAATCCCTTGTTCTCTTTCGTAAGATCTATTTTGAGCCCATCTTGACGCTCTAGTGGCACATCGGTTACCTTCCCTACTTTTTCTACGGCAGTGAGTAAATCGTAGATAGTGTCCATATTGACAATGAGCTTCTCTACGGCTGTTACTACCAAGATAATCACTACTTCCGAAGCCACAAATTGACCCAAGTTAATCTGGCGATCTACCACAAGGATGGTTCCTATGACTAGTAACCCACCTGTAATGAGTGTTTTGAAAACGACAATGTAACTAAACTGTGATACCAGCACCTTAAAGTGTTTTTTACGGTAAAACAGGTAGTTATTAACATTCTCATCCATCTTCTCTAAATGTAGGTTAGAGTTACCTGCTAGTCGGAAGGAGTCGATGGTTCTCCCTACTTCTTGTAGCCAAGCAGCCGTTTTATACTTGTAAGAGGATTCTTTTAAGCTAGCGGCTAAACCCTTTGGTCCTGTGTAGTAGAAGATAAGAAAAAATACGCCTACTACAAGAATGGCAAACACTAGAAAGAAAGGGTGATAAAAAGACAATAATAACAATCCAAAGAGAATCTGAATGATCGCGCCTGTGATATCTACTAGTAGCTTAGGAAGTCCTTTCTGGATAGTAAGAATATCAAAAAAACGATTCATCAGCTCAGGTGGATAGTACTTACGTAAGTACTCTGAGCGCATACGTGGTAGCCTGTATGAAAACTCAAAAGCCGCCTTGGCAAATACACGCTGTTGCAGTATCTCCACTAGGGTGATCTGCATAATTTGCAGACCGCCTGTAATGATGACCCCAATGATAACCAGAGAGATGAGCACTACGATAGAGCTAAACACCACCCCACCTCTAATCAGCTCTATGATGGCTTGTATACCTAAAGGTAGAGAAAGGCTTATGAGCCCTACTACAATGGCATAGACATAAATGTACACAATATCTTTACGTTCAGTAAGCAAAAGGCGGTACAGCCTTTTCAGAGGTGTCAGTTTTATGTCTTTCTGATCTTTCTCGTAATACTCTTCGTCGAGATAGCGTAGCGGGAAAGCAGTGATCACGATAATCTGACCATTCTTCTCTAGCTCTGGGCTGTTCTCGTAGGTGACAAACTTTTTTGTCAAGGTTTCTACTTGATCAGCGGGTATGGTTTCCTCTGTTTGAATATTGAAGCCTATAAAGTTGCCTTTGGTATCTCTGTACAACAGGATAGGCATTAACTCTTCTTCTTCTTTTAAGAATACCAAGGCAGGGAACTCAGCACTGTTGGCGATTTCAGCAAACTCTTCTATTTTGAAGTAATCGCGTAGTACTGTGATATTAATCTTCTCTCCTTTACGAATCAGGTGTTCAATAAATAGTTCTAAATCCTGGGCAGTATAGGTGATATTTTCGGCGTATTTCTCTTTTAGATCGAAATAATTGTATTCGTGGCCGAGCTTGTCAGCAAATTCTTTTATGACGCGCTCTACATGGGTGCTGTTCATCGATTTATCTTAGATAATAGTCTTACTATCAAACCCAAAAATAAGGAAAAAGTTCAAACGATTTGGTGCAACAAAAAAGCCAGCACTGGGGCTGACTTTCAAGTGGATTGTCTCTTTTATTAGTCAAAAAGTAATGGCGACTTGCTAGATTCGTCTGGAGTTTGTATGTCAACGAGTTTTACTTCAAATACGAGGTCTTTCCCGGCTAACTCGTGGTTGGCATCTATGATAATACTTTCGTCTTTTACCTCTACAATTACTGCTGGAATTTGTTGACCATTGGCCACTGTTACGCCGATTTTACCGCCTACATTCACTTCCATATCTTTAGGAAGCTGTTCCTTAGAAAATTCAGCGATTAGATCCTGCCTTACCTCACCGTACCCTTTGCTATGCGGTATTTCCAAGACTTTTTCTTCTCCTACAGCCATTCCTAGTATTCCTTCTTCAAACCCAACAATCATCTGCTGCTTCCCTAAGGTAAACTCTAAGGGATCTCTTCCTTCTGAAGAATCGAATACCTTTCCGTCTGTCAATTTACCCGTATAGTGTACTTTCACTACATGGCCATTTTGTGCTGTCAAACTCATTAAAATATACTAATTTATGATTCAAAGATGTTCAAAGTTACGAAAATTCTCTCCTTTCCCTAATCCTGCTACCTCTTTGCATAGCTATTTCATTCAACAAGTTTATAGAGGGCTTGTTCTAATGCATTGATCTTCCTGTAGAAGGGATTTTCTTCTACCCCTTTGCTATTCCCCTTTACCTGATAAGTATAATGATTGCCTTGCCAATACAAGCTACCCTTTACCTGTTTTTGATAGGCTTTTTTACTCAGGTGAGGGTCTTGGTGATTAATGAGAATATCTTTATTGAGATAGTGATCTTTAATTACCTCTTTCAAGTAAGCTTTTTGCTCTAGGCTAAGTAACTGCTGGTCTTTATAGATTTCGTCTCTTGCACTGATGACAATTTGATAGTATAACGTATCGCCTTTAATCTGCCAAGTGCGTTCTTCGTAGCTAGATTTCCTGTAATAATGATCATCATAGTAATCCCCAATTGTTAGGGAAAGTTGAAGGGTATCGTTGGTATTGAGCCCAGTAGATAAGCTAATTAAAATAGTAAGTAGGGGTAACATATCGCCTTTTAGAGAAGATAAGAACGAAAACAATGCCTAAATACAAGCTGATATTATTTTGCTTTAAGTCAGCTCCTTTACGCCTTAATAGGCGTACAAATCTCAATTAAGAAGCCATTATTATCACGTAGATAGCCTACTTTTTGCCCCCAAGGCTTTTCGCTTAACGGCTCGTAAGCAGTAGCACCTGCTTCGAGCGCTCTTTCAAAGTCTGCTTCAATATTTTCACTCGTAAAGGCCAGCTCTACTCCGAAAGGTTTTTTTGCGAGAGTAGCTTGTTCAAACCCTGCTCTAAAATTACTATTTCCTAGTGTTATCGAAGCAAAAGCAATGGTTGTTTCTCCCGAAAGTAACTCTCCGTAATCCTTTTCTGGGGTAATCAACTTTCGTTTAAAGGCAAAAGCATTCTCGTAGAAGGTGATCGTTTCTACTACATCTTCTACATAAAGTATGGTGTAGGCATATTTCATATTTTTTCTTTATTTGTTATCAACTGTACTACTTATAAGCTAGACGGTTCTCAATTTAAGATGACTCAATATACTTTCCTATACATTCCTCATCTTAGTATATAACAAAAGCACCTAACCCTTTTTGCGGTAGCGTATGATCACAATAAAGAGTAGACTGAGTATACATAAGTAAGGGAAGAAATCACCCAACTGGCTGTATAAAGTAAAGGTCGAGTGTATAGCAAGGGGTACTAGAAATATATACCCTTGTGCCTCGTTTACATAACGATGCGTAGCTACAACGCGCCCTTTCTCGTCGTAGGCGGCAGAAAGACCATTGTTCGCTTGACGAAACAAGGGGATACCGTTTTCAATCGCTCTTATACGCGCCATGTAGGTATGATAGGGGTCGATCGCCTCCCAGTCGAAGCTTGGTACAAAAAGTAAATCACTTTCCAAGTGTTTGGCTTGCCTTACAAGTCTAGGGAAGTCGGCGTCAAAGCAGATGACTGTTGAGATTTTTCCATAAGTTGTTGTAATGGTTTTCAATAGACCGTCTCCCTTTACAGAGTTTTCGGCTCCTGGTACTGGATAACTCTTCAAATGGGTAAAGACTACCTGCCCTTTGGGATCAATAGCTACTACTTTGTTCTCACTTCTCGTTTGGCCAAGTGTTTTTGTATTGAGTGTAGCCAGCAGTACTATGTCTTTCTCTACAGCTAGCTTCTGGCACTGTTCAATAAACATAGCTTCTTGATGCTTAAGGGCTAACCCATTCCCTTCAGACCATACTATGATCTCAGCACCTCTATCGGCAGCGATGACTGTTTGTGCAAGTAATTTCTGGTGCATATTCTCGAACCATTTATCCACCTCTTCTTGCTGTTGCGTAGGCACTGACTTATTAAGTAAATACACGTCTTTAAAAACATTGAGGGTATCTTTGAGAGGAGCACCCACTTGGGTATAGTCGATATCACTAAAAATAATGGATTCACTACTCAATGGTACGGTAATGCCTACTACGTAAGTTACCTGCTTAGCAGTTGTCTTAGCCTTCAGTCTGACAGTGCCATAGATCCATACAGCTCCGTGAGCCGTTAGTAGTATTAATAGAGGAGGAACTACTACTGCCTGTTGAAAATTTTGATGCTTTATCCAAGCGAGTAAGCTCGCTGTCAATCCAATCATAAAACTTACCCCGTAGATACCTGTAATAGAAGTGAGCTGATTGTATACCAAGGCATAAGGTTTGGCATAAACCATCGCTCCCCAACTTGCATACGGACTAAAGCTGGCCAGTAGAAACTCTACCAATACGATGCTGAGAGGAAATACTAGCAGCGTATAGTGTTTTGCTTTATTGTATAGACCAATATGTAATAGATAGGGTATTAAGAAGAATAATGCATTCCCCAGACAAATGATAAGATAAAGCGGCATGGGAGCCGGAATGTAGCTATACCATTGTATAGGGAATAACAAGATAATGATGAAAGAGATGATTAATAGGCTTTTCTTTTTAGGTAAGGTATTCAAGTGGGCTAGTAGGAAAATCGGCGCTAACCAAACACCAAAGCTGGTGGCATACTTTCCTATACTAAAAAAATAGAAGAGTAACCCGAGTAGTAAGAGGTAGTATTTTTTTATAAAGGGGACTTTCGAGAGGTGGTAATAAAGTGTAAACATTTCAATAAGAGGCTTGTACAGAACTTATTCTGCAAAATACCAGCTTCTTTTTTACGAAACGTTGACAAAAGTCAAGATTTCTCTCGTTGTTGTATCTTTTTTCGGATACGGCTTAACGTCTCTGGCTTCATACCCAAATAAGAAGCAATGTATTTGTAAGGAACCCGCTGAAAAATGGTAGGGCTTGATTGGAGTAAATAGAGAAAGCGGGTTTCTGCTTTATCGGTGATCAGTGACTGTGCCATGGCTGTTACGCGAACGGCTATTTTCTCTGCTACTTTTCTACCTATTTGTTCAAAGGTAGTACTTAGTGCATATAGTTTTTGTAAGTTCGCTCGCTCTATTTTTAAAAGCCTTACTTCTTCCATCGCCTTAAAGAAATACTCACTAGGCTGTTGCTGATTAAAGCTTAGGTAGTCGGTAAGAAACTCATTTTCGCAGGTGAAGTCACAAGTAATTTCTTGGCCTTTCTCATCGATGTGCCCATGTCTTACCAAACCTTTATTGATGAAGAAGATGTATTTACAAACTTGACCTACTTCTAGTAAATAAGTCCCCTTAGATAGTTCATCAGGCTCAAAAAAAGTCTCTAGCCAGTGTATTTCATTTTTATTTAATGGCGCCATTTGTATCATATATGACTTTATTTGTGTATACATAGGCCAGTGAAAGGCTTTTTAAGCGTACTTTTATACTTTCTATTCATTTTCTATCTCGTACCAAATACAGGACTGATAAGCTGGATACTCTTTTAACTTTGGATGGTCAAAAACTCCTTTTCTTGTCATTCCTATTTTTTTCATCACCTTTTTTGAGGGGGTATTTTGTATAGTACAAGTGGCTACCACACGGTCTAATTTCCATTTCTCGAAAGCTAGCGACAGGCACTTCTTGGCACCTTCGGTGGCATAGCCCTTGCCCCAAGCAGATTTTTTCAGTCGCCAGCCGATGTCAATAGTAGGTGTAAAAGGGGCTTCATAAGCTATGTGAGTAAGCCCAATGAAACCGATGAATGCTTCTGTTGCCAGTACCTCTACCGCAAAATAGGTAAACCCCCACGTTTTATAGTGTTGCTGAAGTCTTTCCATCAATGCACTGGTTTCTGACTCAGTGCGTGTAGTTGGAAAATACTTCATCACCTCCTGATCGGCATTGAGCGCAGCAAAGGCTGCGAGGTCTTCCGTGTGCCAATTACGAAATCCTAGTCTCTCAGCGCTAAAAAGGTATTGTTTTGTTAGCATTTAATAAAAGTATTTGTACAGATTACAAAATCAAACTTTCAGGTATTTCCTCATTACACACAAGTTTGATCAAATTCCGTTGGAGGCTGTTAGAATCACAGGCGCTTGGTCAGTAATCAGTATAGTGTGTTCGTGTTGTGCAATGTACCCGCCTTTATTGCCTACCAGTGTCCAACCGTCTTCCAGTTCTACCGCTAAGGTAGAGCGTGTTGAAATAAACGTTTCGATAGCTACGGTAGTATTTTTCTTGAACCTTTCTCTGTTACCTATTACTCTGTAGTTTAAGATGTTATCAGGCTTCTCATGCAAACTTCTTCCTATACCATGACCCGCTAGATTTTTGATAACCCGATAGCCCAATCTTTTGGCTTCCTTTTCTATCAAATGTCCAATGTCAGCAATTTTCACCCCTCCTTTAATATGGGCAATGGCCTTGTGTAGGATTTGCTTTGAAGCTGCTACTAGTGGTTGGTGCAGATAGAGGTCTTTACCTAAAACAAAGGAACCACCATTGTCAGACCAAAAGCCATTCAATTCTGCCGAAACATCTATATTGACCAGGTCGCCTTCTTTAAGATATTTCTTTTTAGAAGGGATCCCGTGAGCTGCTTCTCCATTCAAACTGACGCAAGTATAACCAGGAAAACCATAGGTAGCGTGGGGAGCAGATTTGGCTCCAAAGCTTTTTAGCAGTTCTCCACCAAATTCGTCTAGTTCTTTTGTAGACATACCCACTTTGGCATGGGCGCGCATGTACTTTAAAGTAAGCCCTACTACTTTGCTTACTTGCTTCATTCCGACGAGTTCTGATTCTTTAGTGATAGACATATGTTATATTGTTGAGTGATCATTTATAAGCTTTTTTCAACTGCTTTATTACAGTATATCTCAAAAGCATTACGCTCATTATACTATATTCCCTATTGAGCGCTTTCTTTTTAATTTAACTAACGTTTCGCGACCTCATTTACGTATACAAAAATGATAGTCTCTTCTCCAACAACATTGATTCATCCAAATCAATCTTGCAAAATTCCTTTTTTTGTCTTATGTTATTTCTAAGAAGTTAGATTTTTTAACATCGCTCGCCTATGAACCTCATTCCTAAAAATCTTCTAAAGCGACTCTATACGCGCGGAAGCCTACAGAATACTACCTCAGGTGTTTCCTTTTTGATTAAAAATCGCCTTAGTGATGCACAACTGATCGCTTTGCAGAAAATTACTATTGGTGATGTTTCTATCGCACCAGAAAACATCACCTTGGCATTAGAGGGTGATGTATCTATTACAGGCGATCAGATAACGGTGGAACAACCCATTGCTTTTCCCTTGCGGCGTACCATTCGTATTACCGCCCATACTGAACAATTAGTAGAAGGTAACTACCCTATTAAGATAGCTTTTAAAGCCACCCCTTTTGGTAGCTTACAAATTCAAGTGGAAGATTCCATTACAGTCGAAGCGCCTACGGAACATAAGATTCCTCGAGATGAGTTGGATGATTATCAAAGTACCGCTATTCAGGACAGACAGAATTTTACAGAAGACTTCACTACCACTTCACTTCATCACCTTAAGCAATACTCTTTTGATCCAAAACTGGTGAAAGGTAACTGCGAGCATTTTATTGGTGCTGCGCAAATTCCTGTAGGTATTGCTGGCCCTATTACCATTCAAGGAGAGCACGCCCAAGGAGATTTTCTTATCCCTATGGCTACTACAGAAGGTACTTTAGTGGCTTCTTACAATAGAGGGATGAAAGCCCTCAACCTGAGTGGAGGTGTTACCTGTACGGTAGTAGATGATGCTATGCAGCGAGCGCCTGTCTTCATTTTCCAGAATGCACGTGAAGCACGCGACTTTAGTCATTGGGTAAAGGAAAACTTTACCACCATTGCCCAAAAGGCAATGGCTACTTCTAGTATAGCTACCCTCACTAATATTGATACTTATCTGACCAATAAGTTCGCTTTCTTGCGCTTTAACTATACTACGGGTGATGCTGCAGGGCAAAATATGGTAGGTAAAGCTACCCTTGCTTCTTGCCAGTGGATTTTGGCAAGTTATCAGGCCAACACGATCCAAGATTTTTACCTAGAAGGTAACCTAGCCACAGACAAAAAAGCTTCACACATCAATGTACTCCGTACCCGTGGCAAGCGTGTGGTTGCCGCCTGTACCCTGCGGAAAGAGGTACTGGAAGAAATCTTACGTGTAACTCCTACAAAGCTAGCTACCCACTATAATGTGGCCAACATAGGGGCACTGCTGGCTGGTACGAATAACAATGGCTTACACTCTGCCAATGGTATTACCGCTATGTTTATTGCTACTGGCCAAGACGTTGCCAATGTATCAGAATCCTCTACTGGCTTGCTTTTCTCTGAAATTACGGCAGATGGTGATTTTTATATGAGTATTACGCTACCTTCACTCATTGTAGCTACCTACGGCGGTGGTACAGGACTGGCCACCCAACAAGAAGCCTTGGCTATGTTAGGCTGTGTTGGCAAAGGGAAGGTAAATAAGTTAGCGGAAATTATCGCTGGGGTTGTCCTGGCGGGAGAGGTCTCACTGGCAGCGGCCATTTCTTCTTCTGATTGGGTAAAAAGCCATGAGCAATTTGGACGTAATAGATAACACGTATATCACATTATTTTGAGCCTTCTCTCTTTTTTCTTATCGGAATACGCTTTATTTTTGTTGTATGATGGAAATCCTAGAAAAAGTAAAGCAGGTACAACAAGCTGTAGAGAGCTTCCCTATTGATAATAAAGAGCATTTAGAGGCTTTTCGCCGCCAGTTTATCGGTCAAAAAGGTGCGATTAAAGGCCTAATGGGTGAGATGAAAAACATTGCGCCTGAAAATCGGAAGACCTTCGGGCAGGAAGTCAATAAACTTAAACAACTAGCCGAAGAGCGCTTTAAGACTTTGCAAGATAGCCTTATAGAAACCAAACAGGCAGAAGGCCCTGCTGTTGATCTTTCTTTACCAGTTATTCCTCAGCAGCAGGGTACCGTACACCCACTCACGATTGTAAAGAACCAGATCGTACAGATTTTGGAGCGAATGGGCTTCAACCAATCGGATGGGCCAGAGATAGAAGATGATTTTCATAACTTCACAGGGCTTAACTTTCCTGAAAACCATCCTGCTCGGGAAATGCAAGATACTTTTTTTATTGAGAAGCATCCTGATATCGTACTGCGCACCCATACATCATCAGTACAGATTCGGCAAATGGAAGCTTTCCCGCCCCCTTTGCGTACTTTTTCTATTGGGCGCGTATTCCGAAATGAAGCGATCTCTGCGAGAGCACATTGTATTTTCCATCAAATAGAAGGTTTTTTTATTGATACCAATGTAAGTTTTGTGGATTTAAAGCAAACGCTTTTTCACTTTGCCAAAGAGCTATTTGGTGACGATACAAAGATTCGCTTTAGACCTTCCTATTTCCCCTTTACAGAACCTAGCGCAGAGATGGATATTTCTTGTCGTATTTGTAAGGGAAAAGGTTGTAACATCTGTAAATATACGGGTTGGGTAGAGATTGGAGGAGCAGGTATGATCGACGTCAATGTGTTTAAAAATTGTAACATCGACCCTGAAGCCTACACAGGTTTTGCCTTCGGTATGGGCCTAGAGCGTATCACAATGCTTAAATACCAAGTGAAAGATTTACGTCTCTACACAGAGAATGATCTACGGTTTCTACGACAGTTTAGGGGGATGATGTAGGGAAAATCTGTCAAGATGGAGGGATGTTTTACGCAAAGTGACTTAGCTATGTTACTATCTAAAGGATCACTACAGTTAGCTACTGATAAAATAAATTGTCTGGCAGAGCAGTCCTTACATTTATAGTCCTCTTTCCTTTATCGCTCTCCCTATGTCCAGAAAGAAGCCAATTGCCAGTGCCAGTATGATTCCTACTCCCCCTCCTAGTACTATCACTATAAAGCGTCGATTTTTCTCTGGTTTACCAAAGTTACTGAGCCCTTCCACCACCTCTACAGGACGGCGGGCCGCTAGCTCTACCTTAAGTTGTCGTTCTTGTCTTGAGAGCTTTATCATATTCTCGTAGAGATCACCTCCCACATTCATTAGATTGGTACGTTCACTAGATAAGTTAGCAAGTACTGCTTTTTGTAGCGAATCAATACGTTGCAATCCTATTTGTATTCTTTCTAGCTCTTCTTGCTTGGATATTCTATAGAGTGCATAATATTTTTTGATATAGTCATTACCTTCTATATAATTGAGAATCCCTGCTTGCAGTGATTGTAAATCAGGCGTAGTGGCAATCACTAAGAGGGTAATGGTAGAGTCTCTTCCCTCTTCTACTTTAGTATCAATCGCCAATTCGTTGGTAAGAAATACTTTCACCTCTTCCAACGTCTTTACTTTTGCCTCTTCCTCGTTCATCTTTTGTGATAGTAGACTATACTTTTCTTCTTTTACATAGGTATTGAGACTATTAAACACAGCAGCCATTTCTGATGCGTTTAGTACTTCAGAGTGTATTATCATTTCACTACTGTAATGTGGCTGTAAAATCTTGTAAGATAAAAAGGTAGCAAGCCCTAAGCAAAGTAATGTAAGCAATACCATAAGAAATCTGTAGCGCTTTAGGAAGTTGAGTAGATTGGCAAGTATGGCTATTAAATCTATCTCTTCTTCTTCTGCAAATTTCTTGTCTTGATCATTCATAAAGTATAGTCTTATTTTGACCCCAAAAGTAAAGTATTTTTCTAAAAGCCCCTACCCCAAGCTTACAATTTTAAAATAATCTCTTATTTTTGCGGAAATCTAAATCTATATGAAGACTGCACTTATTACAGGCATTACGGGACAGGACGGTGCATACTTAGCCCACTTCTTACTGAAAAAAGGCTATATGGTACACGGTATCAAGCGACGTGCTTCACTCTTTAACACAGATCGCATTGACGATATTTATCAAGACCCCCACGAAGAAAACATTCATTTTAAGCTCCACTATGGTGACTTAACAGACTCAACGAACCTTATTCGTATCATTCAGGAAACGCAGCCTGACGAGATTTATAACTTGGGGGCAATGTCACACGTAAAAGTGAGTTTCGATACACCCGAATACACAGCCAATGCTGATGGTATAGGAACTTTACGTATTTTGGAGGCAGTAAGACTTCTTCATTTAATAGATAAAACCAAGATTTACCAAGCTTCTACCTCTGAACTTTACGGACTTGTACAGGAAGTACCACAAGGTGAAAATACCCCCTTCTACCCTCGCTCTCCTTATGCGGTGGCTAAGCTTTATGCTTATTGGATTACGGTAAACTACCGAGAAGCGTACAATATGTATGCTTGTAATGGTATTCTTTTTAACCACGAATCACCATTAAGAGGAGAAACGTTTGTAACACGTAAAATTACCCGCGCTGTAGCGCGTATCGCCCTTGGTTTACAAGAAAAAGTATACTTAGGTAATTTGAGTGCCCAACGCGATTGGGGGCATGCCAAAGACTATGTAGAAGCGATGTGGCTTATCTTACAACAAGAAAAACCAGAAGATTATGTAATTGCTACGGGCATTACTACTTCGGTACGTGACTTTGTAAAAATGGCTTTTGCAGAGCTGGGTATAGAAGTCGGCTTTGAAGGAGAGGGAGCAAGTGAGGTAGGTATTATTCAACACTGTGATCACCCTGATTATCAACTTCCTTTGGGACAAGAAGTAGTGGCTATTGACGAACGTTACTTCCGGCCTACAGAGGTAGATTTACTTATTGGTGATCCTTCTAAAGCCAATGAACAACTTGGTTGGCGCCCTAAGTATGATTTGGCGGCCTTGGTGAAAGATATGGTACAAGCTGATTTAGCCCTCTTCAAACGCGACCAATACTTAAAGCAAGGAGGCCATAAAATATTTAATTATTATGAATAAAGAAGAAAAGGTATACATCGCGGGGCATAGAGGTATGGTAGGAGCAGCCATTTTACGTAAGCTGCAAGCAGAGGGCTTTACGAACTTTGTCTTACGTACTTCTCAGGAGCTAGACCTACGCAATCAACAAGCAGTAACCGATTTTTTTATAAAAGAAAAACCTGCTTATGTTTTTTTGGCAGCCGCAAAAGTGGGCGGTATCTTAGCTAATGATACTTACAGAGCTGAATTTCTTTATGATAATCTGATGATTCAGAATAACGTCATTCATCAAAGTTATCTAAATGGTGTAAAGAAGTTGATGTTTTTAGGTTCTTCATGCATATACCCTAAATTAGCGCCTCAACCACTTAAAGAAACATATCTCCTTACTGGCGAATTGGAGCCTACTAACGAGCCTTATGCCATTGCTAAAATAGCAGGTATCAAGATGTGTGAAAACTATCGTGCCCAGTATGGCGCTAACTTTATTTCTGTAATGCCCACAAATCTGTACGGCCCTGGTGATAACTATGACTTGAAGAAGTCGCACGTACTGCCTGCACTCATTAGAAAATTTGTAGAAGCGAAGCGTGATAGTAAACCTTTTGTAGAAGTGTGGGGTACAGGTGCACCTAAACGAGAGTTTCTCTATGTAGACGACTTGGCAGATGCTTGTTACTTTTTGATGCTTCATTATAATGAACCTGAGCTTATTAATATTGGAGTAGGTGAAGACATTAGTATTAAAGACCTTGCTTTGCTTATCAAAGAACTTGTAGTGTATGAAGGAGCATTACAATTTGATGCCACTAAGCCTGATGGAACGCCTAGAAAGCTGATGGATGTGAGCAAGCTACACAGTTTGGGTTGGCAGCATAGCACAAGTTTGAAAGAAGGGATTAGAAAAGTAATTGAGGAGAAATTTACCCTCATCTCATAACCCAATCAGTCTTTCTTTATGGAAGATACTATTAAATAGAGGGTTTACGACGGGTGTCACTTGTTAACTTCATAAATCTTACAGCGAGCTGGTTACGCCTCTTCTTCAGAATGGGAAAAAACTTACTTTGGTAGTATAGTTTTAACCATTAAGAAAAGCCCAGTCTTCATCTTAAGCATAAGATTTCTGTGATACGCACTATATTTGAAAATTCTTACAACGCCTATTAATGGTTATCAAGAAGAAATACATTCAATTTACGGTTATTGTAGCCTTCATTCTGTACGGATTAAATAGCATTTTTTTTGAAAAGAAACTACTCTTTAACGAAATGCTATCCTTTGTGGGGATTCTATTATTTATTCGTTTTGTAGTGAGAAAAAACTATGTACTCAGCATTCCAAAATCTTCTGTTTTTAAGGTAATTACCTACTTTTGGCTGTTATGTATTATTCATTTAATCGTCTCGCTATTTTTGAAGACAAACTGGTATTTCTATTTACGTAATACGGTTATTTTTTATGCCTCTTTTACCTTTCTAATAGGCTTTTATTGGTATAATTCTTTCAAGGAGTTTCTTCATAAAGCTCGCCATATACTTCTCCTTGTGGTCGTTGCGCTCTTCCCCACTGGAACTAAGTACTATTTAGATAGATTTTCTTTATCGGTTTTTTTTCCTCTTCTCCTTAAGAAGGATAATTCTTTCATTCCTCTTATTCTACTATTGCTTAATTTCATTTATGCAGTAGTATTTGCGTCGATGACGGTGGCGATCTTAGGAAGTATACTATTTGTGCTCATCACTATCCGTCATTATGCCTATCTTCGTCTGCTCTTTTCTACTTCCTTAGTGGTCTTCATTGCTTTTTTTATCTATTTGGCGCCTAGTTTACAACTTTATAAAATCGGCGATAGAAGCTACAAACTCTTCGGCAATGTAGAAAGGGTTTACACCGATAACGATTTGTTACGTATAGATGAGAACTCTTCTTGGCGTACGATTCTTTGGTATAGAATTACGGTAGAGAAGTTTCCTAAAAATTTAGCAGGAATAGGATTTGGCACACCTCTAATAGTCTATACAAAAGGTAGAAATACGGCCGTTAGTAACTATGATGACGAACACGATGCCCACGTGACTGGTGTACACAATACTTATTTGACCTTGTTTGGTAGGCTGGGTATAGGCTATCTATTGATCATTTATACTATTTATACGATTGTATTTAAAGAGTTTTATGCTTATAAGAAATATTACATTGCAGAGGGAGGTTATCTTTTCTTTCTATCCTTCTTCTCTATCTCAATCATTGGGCTTTTCAATTTAGTACTTGAAAGCCCCATATATGCTTCACTTTACTGGGTCTTTCTCGGTTTAGTGGCAAGAGCTATTTACAACAGACCGCTCAACGAAAATACGCTTACCTCATCACAGGTGTCTTCCTAAAAGGAGCAATACGGACACCGATGTGAATAAAAAATGATCATGACCACAAAAAAAGTCATAAGCCTGGCCATCTCTCTGACTTCCTACCAAGAAGCGCTACAACAAATTGTGCATTGGGGAAAGTTAAATAAGGCTGCCTATGCTTGCTTTGCCAATGTACATATGACAATAGAGGCCTATAGGCAGAAGCTTTTTGCCAGCCAGGTAAATCAAGCGAACTATGTATTTGCTGACGGTAAACCGCTGGTGATTGCGCTGAGGTTACTTTATGGCGTTACACAAGAACGTATCGCTGGGATGGATTTCATGGAAGATATTTTTCGGCAAGCCCACACACAACAACTGAAGATCTTTCTTTATGGCTCTACGGACGACGTACTAGATGCTATTTGTAAGCGGGCTCGTCAGCAATATCCGCAGGTACAGATTGTAGGGCGTATTTCGCCCCCTTTTAGAAAACTAAGTGAGCAGGAGCAACAAAAATATATTGATCAAATTAACGATACAGGAGCGCATCTCGTACTTGTGGCCTTGGGATGCCCCAAGCAAGAGAAATGGATGGCACGATATTCTCCACAAATCCGGGCTGTACTATTGGGCGTAGGAGGAGCTTTTCCTGTATTTGCACAAATGCAAAAGCGTGCGCCCAACTGGATGCAAAAGTGGGCGTTAGAGTGGCTTTACAGGTTTTGGCAAGAGCCTAGGCGATTATGGAAGCGCTACTTTATAACCAATACATACTTTTTGTGGCTTTTCTTTCGCCAGTTACTTAAGCGTTAATCTATGTTAGCTGCTCATATTCATCAGAGAATCCATTTTATCTGTTTGTGCCTCTTAGTGCTTACACTACCTTTTCTTGTATTTCCTGCACTAAACAGTATAAGCCTTGTGCTGTTAGTGATAAACTGGCTATGCTCTCTCGATTTTAGACAAAAGCTTCTATATTGGAGAAAACAACCCGTTGTTTGGCTCACTGTCTCGTTATGCTTCGCCTATTTCATAAGCGGGCTTTACTCAACCAACACAGCAGCTTGGCTTGCTGCAGCACACATGAAGCTGCATATTCTTGCAGCCCCGCTTGTCATCCTTACCAGTAAACCAATCAGTACGCGGCAATGGCATCAGCTCCTATCTTTATTTGTATTGGCCGTTATGCTTGCCACTTTCGTAGATTTCGCAGTAGCCTTTTATAAGCACTATCAATATAACCAGTTTCAATATTGGCAACCCAGCTTCTTTTTTTACCATCCACTGGCCTATACCCTTCAACATGCTGGCTACACCTCGCTGTATATCAACTTTTGCCTAGTAATACTCGGTATTTTTATACTTCAAACGCCCGCTACCAAAAGAAAAAAACTTTTAGGGGCACTCTTAATACTCTACTTTACAGGCTTTCTTCTCTTACTTGGTTCTCGTACCTCTCTACTCACTTTTATACTTTTATTATTGTCATTCTTTATTTTACTATTCAAACAGAGGCATTTATTAAAAGTAGGGGTCGTTATGCTTGTTGCAGCAGTAAGTATAAGCATAGTAGTTATTGCGCTCAGCCAACCTTTACAAGTAAGATTGAGAAGTTTGCTTACTGAAACCGCCTCTACCAGTCAAATAAAGATAGATGGTAAACAGGACTACTCAATGGGTAGAAGTTGGGATGGTATTCCTCTTCGCATAGCTCTCTGGCGCTGTGCTTGGGAGGCTATTCAAGATGCGCCTCCTCTCTGGGGTGTAGGAGCAGGAGACATCAAGGAAGTACTTAATGAGGTTTACAAAGAAAAAAAATTTCGCTTTGCGTATTATAAAGGCAGGCATTTTGGCCCTCATAATCAATACCTTTCTACTTGGCTAGAGCTGGGGCTGATAGGTATTGGGCTTTTATTGAGTATCCTTTTTGTACCATTGTATCAGGCATTTCGCTACAAAAACTATTTGTGTTTTCACTTTTTAATTTTAGTAGGTATTTTTATGTTTTCCGAGTCTATTTTTAACGTACAGAAGGGAATCGGATTTTTTAGCCTATTTTACGCCTTGTCAGTACATCAAATAATGGTTAGAGAATGACCTGTCAGCCACTTACAGCACGCTATCATACATTTGTGGCAAAAAATTTGATAAGGTAAAAGTCCAAATTCCTAGTTATGAAAATTATTTAAACGTATCTCGCATGTCAAAATATTACAAACGCTACATTAAGTGGATTTACCTATGTGGAGATATCCTGATCCTCAACATTTCTTTTCTATTAGCCTATTATTTAAGGTTTCATGAAGTGCAGTCTATCTTTTCTACTGCTTATCTTCAGCTATTTGCTTTCTTCAATACCCTTTGGCTAGTTATTGCTTATTTAACGAAGCCCTATGATATCTCTCGCTTAGATAGTTACACGGTAATTGCTAAGAAACTCCTAAGGCCTATCATATGGCACTTTGCTACTGTTACGTCCGTTTTTGTCTTATTAAAACTTTACAGTTATTCACGTTATCAGTTAGTATTATTCTACCTCATATTTGCTACGTTAGTTATTTTGTGGAGAGAAACCTTCGCCTATTTCCTAAAAATTTACCGACGATTAGGTTATAACCAGAGTAATATCATTATAGTAGGCTACAATCGCATAGGGCTTAAGCTTTACAACTTTTTCCAGAATAATCCCGAAAAAGGCTATAGATTTATGGGCTTTTTTGATCGGTACCAAGAAAGTAGTCTTGTGAAAGGAGACTTAGAAGCCATAGAAGCCTACGCCATAGAGAATGATGTAGACGAGATATTCTGCTCTGTAGATAAGCTCTCTAAAAAATACATACAACAACTGAAACAGTTTGCGGATGATCATCTCAAACGTATTAAGTTTATTCCCAACTTTGAAGATGTCGAGCTAGAAAACGCTTACTTGGAACAATACGGTGACGTCTCTATTCTTCTTGCGCGAAAAGAACCACTTAACGACCACCTCAATCAATTAGTGAAGAGAAGCTTTGATATTGTTTTCTCTCTAGCGGTTATTGTATTGGTACTCTCTTGGCTTATTCCTCTCTTAGCGATCATTATTTACATAGATTCAAAAGGGCCTGTATTTTTTAAGCAAACGCGCTCAGGTAAAAATCATACTACTTTTACTTGTTGGAAGCTAAGAACCATGCGTTACCAAAAGAATTCTAAGTTTGTACAAGCTACCAAAAATGACAACCGTATTACGAGGGTTGGGAAGTTACTCAGAAAGACAAATCTTGACGAGCTCCCCCAGTTCTTTAACGTGCTCTTAGGTGATATGACTGTTGTAGGGCCACGTCCTCATCCATTAGAGCTTAACGAGACTTTTAAGAATGTGGTAGAAAAGTATATGGTACGTCATTTAGTAAAGCCTGGCGTTACGGGGCTAGCACAGGTGAGAGGTTACAGAGGTGAAACGAAGGAATTACGCTCCATGATTAATCGTGTGCGGCTTGATATCTTCTACATTGAAAACTGGTCGTTTTTCTTGGATGTTAAGATAATATTATGGACAGTTTTCAGTATGGTTAAAGGTGATAAAAATGCCTTTTAAGTTGCGTTTTTTCTCATAGAGTTATTTTGAGGTCAGCGTCATTTTTAGTATTATTGATATAAATAAAACGGGTGTACTGAATTAAATGCTTGTACTAACAACTACTTTTGTAGTCGCCTTACTCATTGCTTGGGTGAGTATCCCTTCTATCATAAGGGTGGCGCAGGAAAAACATCTATACGACGAACCCAATGAACGTAAAGCACACGTCCTACGTGTACCTACCCTTGGGGGAGTAGCTATCTTTGCAGGATTAATCATTGCCTCTACTTTTTTTCTCGAGCCTGATACCGACTTACATTTTGGGGCTATTTTTTCTGCTACTATCATTCTCTTCTTCACAGGAATTAAAGATGATATTATTCCGCTAAGTCCTATTAAAAAGATGATTGCTCAGTTACTTGCCTGTACCATTGTTGTTATACAAGGGGAAGTGCAGCTTACTAGCCTTTACGGTCTTTTTAATGTATATGAGATTCCAGATTGGTTGGGCATAGGAATTTCTATTTTTACGATCTTGGTCATTATTAATGCCTTTAATCTGATAGATGGTATTAATGGTCTTGCAGGAGGTATTGCATTTATTGTAGCAGGTACTTTTGGTATTTGGTTTTTCATCAACGGTTATCAGAGTTTGGCTATTATTGCTGTAGCTTTGTGTGGCGCCTTGATAGGCTTTCTCAGGTATAATCTCGTGAGAGCAAAAGTATTTATGGGCGATACAGGCTCGCTGGTTATAGGCTTAATTTCAGCTATTTTGGCTATTCAATTTATAGAGCTAAGCCAAGCGCTGACAGTATTTAGGGGTGGGAAGGCACCTATATTTGCTGTGGCTGTGCTTATAGTACCACTTTTTGATACTTTACGTGTGTTTATCATAAGAGTACTGCAAAAGCGCTCTCCCTTTAGTGGAGATCGCAATCATATTCATCATCTTCTACTAGATATTGGATTTTCTCATTTAAAGGCCTCTTTTGTACTCTATACGGCCAACTTATTATTCATTGCTTTGGCGTTTGCCTTGATACATCTCCCTCCGTTGGTGTATTAGGGTTTAATATCTACGATTGCCCTTTCATTAAGTTTGCTTCCTTTCTACATTAAACAAAGCCAAATAAAAGAACCTTCTACCAAAAAAGTAGTCAACCCAGTACTACAAGCTAAAAATAGGGTAGCTTAAGCTTAAATACACTTAATTATAACATACGCTCTACAATAGAAGCAACGGTAATCCCTTCGGCTTCTGCTTTGAAGTTACGTACAATACGGTGTCTCAAAATAGCCAAGGCTACTGCCTGTACATCTTCTATATCTGGTGAGTACTTCCCATGTAGTAATGCATTGCATTTAGCACCTAAAATAAGGTACTGAGAAGCTCTTGGCCCTGCCCCCCACTCTAGGTACTGGTTGGCTTCTGTGGAAGCAAGATCAGTGTTAGGCCTTGTTTTATGTACAAGTTTCACCGCGTACTCAATGACGTTGTCTGCGACCGTTACTTTTCGAATAAGCGATTGGAAGTAAATAAGGTCTTCACTAGAAAGCACTTCGTTGACTTCTTTCCGTTCTCCACCCGTTGTATTTTTTACAATATCCACTTCTGCTTGATAGCTGGGGTAGTCTAGTTCGATGTTGAACATAAACCGATCTAATTGTGCCTCAGGCAACGGATACGTTCCTTCTTGTTCTATGGGGTTTTGGGTAGCGAGTACGAAAAAAGGACGAGGAAGCTCATATTTTTTACCTGCAATCGTTACCGCATATTCCTGCATAGATTCTAGTAAAGCTGCTTGCGTTTTAGGAGGGGTACGGTTAATCTCGTCAGCTAGAATAATATTGGCAAAGATAGCCCCTTTTAAAAACTGAAAGTTACGATCTTTGTCAAGCGTTTCTGCACCTACGATATCAGAAGGCATTAAGTCAGGTGTAAACTGAATACGATTGAAACTCAGCTCTAATGCAGAAGCAATGGTTTGTACCAGCAAGGTCTTGGCCAAGCCAGGTACACCTACCAGCAAGCAATGCCCTTGCGCAAATATACTGGTAAGTAGTAGCCTCACCACTTCTTCCTGACCAACAATTACTTTGGAAATCTCTGCTTTAAGTTGTTCATAGGAAGTAGCCAAGGCATTGGCAGCCTCTACATCAGATTCAAATTGTCTCATACCTCTTATTTTTAAAATATAACTGAATAGACTTACTGAATACCTAAGATACTACACTGATCGTAGCGATCGTCTATGTCTATGTAGACATCTTTCTTCGCTTCATGAAACCATTCTAGCAATTGCTTACTCTGCTTGTCTGCCAGCGCTGCTGCTTGTATCTTCTCATAATCTCTTTTAAGGTCGGCTACGTGCGCTGGGTAGCGTTTCTTTAAATATAAAATACGATACGCTGTTTTACCATCGGGTGTTCTAAAAGAACTAGACTCTGAGATATCTCCTTCTTTCATCCGATCTATGGCTTGATAGACGTAAGTATCTAGGGTCTCTGTTTTTACACGTATGCTTCCATCAGGTTGTTGAAAGAATCCTCCATTGGCGGCGGTATTGGTACTCATTGCTCCGCGATCATCGGAATACTCAGTAGCAGCGGCTTGGAAAGTGATGCTGTCTCGTAATATTTCTGTTCTAAGGCTATCTAAGAAGTTCTTAGCAGGCAGCACATTCACCTTATCCCAGTCAGGCATCATAAGAATGTGACGTGCTCTGTACTCATCTCCTCTACGTCCTACAAGTTTTACGATATGATAGCCAAAAGGAGTTTCAATTACTTTCGATACTTGGTCGGGTTTTAATTTGAAAACTACTGCCTCAAATTCAGGTACAGATCGCCCTCTAGAGAGCCACCCTAAGTCTCCTCCTTCATTACGGGAGCCGTCTTCGCAATAGACGCGGGCCAAATCTTCAAAGCTTTCACCTCCTTCTACAATACGTTTACGCAAATCTTCCATCTTACTTTTGATGCGCCTTTTCTCTTTTTGATCTACTTCTGGAATACGTACAATCTGTGCTAGCTCTACTTCTGTTTTATAGACAATGGTACTATCTAGCTCTTTAAAGTATTTTTTAACTTCACTCGGAGTAATCGATACCTCTGAAGTAATTTGACTACGCATTCTTTTCACAATTTTATCTTCTTTCAGAGAAGTTCTCAACTCTTCTTTGAGTGCTTCGACAGGCTTTCCGTATAACTCCTCCAAGATTTTAGGATCTCTCCCTGCCAACAACTGTTTCATGCGTTCTTCTGTTTCTAGCTCAACTAGCTGGTCATCTACTGTGACGGAGTCTATCTCTGCTTTCGCTAAAAATAATTTATTGATGACCAAACTCTGCAAGATTTGACATTTGGCTTGTGGGGTATTGGGAACGCGCTCTTCTGCTACGAGTTGTGCAAAATTAAGTTCTAAATCGGATAGTAAAATTATATGGTTATCTACTTTTACAATCACTTCGTCCAAGCGTTGGTCTTGTCCCATTAGCGCTCCTGCGTACATAAATCCTATCACCCATAAAATGATACCTCTTCTCATACTACTCATCTTCTTTTGCTTTGTACAATTCAATTTTATTTTCTTTTTCTGCTTTTTGGTATAAGTCTGTTTCTAATTCTTTGATAAGCTGTGTTTTTCGCTGATTGATAATCATGCTTTTAATACGATCTTCTACAAACTCTATTGGTGATATCTGATCAGCAATTTTATAATCCTTGATATACAAGTAGTAGTGATGAGAAGTATCAGCCGTTTCTACAAATTGGTTAAACTTAAGAAAGTTCACCTTGTTAGGAATACTCTCCAGCGGGGTCTGCTGAATCAATTCATCAAAAGCCAGCCAGAGTGAGTCTTCTAAGTTAAAGGCATCTGCATTTGTATAACAATATTCTTTCAGTTTTTGTAGGTCTCCTTCCTTTTCGGAACGTAGCCAATCTTTAAACCCGCTGGGCAGTTTCGCCTTTTTTGTTATCTTCACAAATCTCCCTTTCACGATAGGTTGCTTTAACTCAAATTCTGATAAATTCTCTTCATAAAACTTTTCTACCTCAGCAGAGGTAATTTCAGTTTTCAACTTATCGTCGAGGTATTTCTTCTCAAACTCATAGGTAATCAAGGCGTACCTGTAATCTTCTACTTTTTTATTGATTTCCTGTATATTATACTCTGTGTTTTCTTGTGCATTTTCGAGGAGCAGTTTTCTACTAATCCACTTATCTATATAGCGCTCGGCCATATTGAGGCTGTCTTGCGCTGATACACCTGATGGAATAATATCTGCCAGTTCTTCTTCATACAAGTAGTTTTCTCCTACACGCGCCACCCAATCTTGCGTAGTAGATTGCTCTTTACACCCCCAACTCGTCCATAAGAGTATAAGCCAACCAAGGTACAGGATACTGCTTCTTCTTATCTTTTTGTTTGGTATATTCATAAAATACTACTACTCCTTTACTAAATCTTGAAATGTCGCTTCTTCTACTCGAATCGGATACCTTACTTTAAGCTGCTCTACCCACTGCTCTTCTAGGTAGTTCTGATAATCAGAAATCACGTACCCTCTTGCTTCTTCAAAAGTTTTGCGACGAGGCGCCTCCACTTTTTCTATATTGATATAAATCCAACGATCATTCTTTTGCAATCGGGTATCTCCTTCTTTCCAAACGATACTATCTATATAATCATTGTCTCCTTTTTGGAAAACCCCTTGCGTAATTTTTAAGTTAAGCGGCTGTTCTTGATTAAATTGCTTTTCAAGTGTTTCTATACTAGTAGCATACACGGTAAATGTAGTTCGCCGATTTTTGGTGCGGTCTGTTCTAGAAAGGGGTTGGTACTTTCCAAAGTTTTTTTGGATGATTTGTGTCTTGTTTACACCTCTTTTGTCAAGGTAATTACTGATCGCTTCTATTCTCTGTGCTGCTACGGCAGCTTTTTCTAGTGGGTCTATATGGCCTCCTATTTCTACTTTATTTGTTTTATCGCTCAGCAAATAGTTTACCAAAGCATTAAGAGAAGATAAGGAAGCATTAGGGATGGTTGCACTATTTTTCTCAAAAAAGATCGTCGCCACTGTAAAATCAGGTACTTTAAACATCTTTTGATCTTTCTTCTTGAGTACTTGCTTGAGCACCTGTTCGTCAGCAGCATCATATACGATTGCCTTCACCCGCTTTTTCCACATGTATTGCTCTTGTTGTGTTTGATAGTATTCCCGAGCTCCTGCTGTGTCACGAATAGCTTTTCCCCATACATTATCATTCATCATTTGGAAAAGCATCATCCCTTCTTTGTATTCTTTAGCAAGCATTCTATACTCTTCGTGCTTTTCAGCTAGATGATCTTTCTCAAAGGCAATAGCTTTTTCTTCTACAAAGCGATCAAAATAGACCTGCATATAGTAGGAAGGTGTTTTGATGTCGTTACGTGCTTGTTGCTGTGCTACGAGGTACTCAAAAAAATCTTTTACTGTGTATGTACCTTCCTCCGTTACTGCTGGATGACTAAAAGAAAGCAGTTCTTTTTGTAGTAAATCACTTGCTCTATATTTCCACTGTGCTGTAAAAAGGTTAGTATCGGCTTGCTCTAGCGCACTAGCTAGTACTTTTCGGTTGTAACTAAAGTTGTTCTCTTCTTTTAATCTACTAATAAGAGCTGCCTCGCTTACATCAGAGCGTGAATCTTTGCTCACTTTCTGAGTCAGTAAGGGCTCCAACTCCACGAAGGGTTCCAAGGTGACTTTCTCTAATAGTTTGATAATATGCCAACCGTAAGCGGTATACACTGGCTCGGTATATTCACCTTCCTTTTCTAGTGAGAAAGCTGCTTGCTCAAATTCAGGAATAATGGTACCAATAGAGAAGACAGGTAACTCGCCATTTTTTTTCTTAGAGTTCATATCTTCTGAGAATTGCTGACATAGCTTGTCCCAAGGTTCTCCGTCTTCTAGGCGCTTGTATATTTCAAAAATTCTTTCTCTTGTGGCTACAGAATCTGCTACTGACTGCCCTTTAGCCGTCTTAAGCATAATGTGGGCTACTTTTAACTTCCCGCTAGTAGGGCGACGATCGTGTACTTTTAAGATATGATAGCCAAAGTCGGTACGTAAAATATCAGATACTTCTCCAACAGGGGTTTGGTAAGCAACTTGCTCAAAAGGATAAACCATTTGTAAAGCTGTAAAGTAGCCTAAGTTTCCCTTATTCATACTTGCAGAGGGATCTTCAGAATAATTAGCGGCTAGCTGTCCAAAGTCTTCTCCTTTTTGTGCTTTCTTTTTGATATCAGCTATTTTCTTGTAAGCTGCTAGCGTATCGGCGGGCTCTGCTTCAGGAGATATTTTTATGAGTATGTGAGAAGCATTTACTTCCTGCTTAAGGCGCTCGTAGGCTTGTTCTACTAGCTTTTCATTTACTTCCTTTGCTCGTAAATAAGGTTTAGCTAATTGTGCTTCATAACCGGCTAGTTCTGCTTTGAAGGTTTGGGTGGTGTCAACCCCTTGTGCCTTGGCGTCTAATACCTTCAGCTTAAAGTTTAGGTATAATTTCAAGTACTCTTTTAGGCTTTGCGCTGTATAAGCGCTGTCTTTGTTGTTGGTGTTTTTCTCGTAAACGTACTGAAAATCTGACTGATAAATGGGGTAGTCGCCCAAATAAGCAATGATAGGATCCTTACCATTTGCTTTCTTCGCTACATTAGATGTTTTACAACCCACTATCAAGCCAAATGAACCTATGAGTAAGTAGGCAAAATATCGCTTCATAATAGTTTTTTAATTTCCTGCTTGGTCTTTTAGATTGTGTTATATTTAAAACGATTGCAATTTTAACTATTTTTTTGCTCTAATTGAAATAGCCTGAGGGAGTTTACTAGAAAATGTGAGAATAAGAGGTGTTTTCAGCAAATTTAGCTTGTCTGTAAAGTAGGAAATACAAATACATCCGAAAAATGGCCATTAAGTAGTAGCTAATCCGATTTTTTTAGTCAAATACCACGTGTTGGTATTGTGTCGGTGTACCACTTCCACTTCATCCATAATAGAGTTAACAAGTAGTAAGCCCATACCGCCTTTTCTACCTTCCTTTTTAATACCTGTAATAGTGGGTTCTTTATAAGCAGAGAAATCGAAAAAAGAGGCATCAAAGTCAATAATTTGAAAGATAATTTCTTCAGGGAGGCACTCAATAATAATTTCCATCTCTGCTTTAGGATTCCCCTTCTGAGAGTGAATAATGAGATTGGCACATATCTCATCCACGGCTAATACAATTTGATTAATCTCAATGTCCGAAAGAGTAGTATTAGCGAGGGTTTTCTCTACGAAGGCTCTAATGTGCTTTAAGTTATTTCTCTGGCAATATGTCTTATAGCTCTGCTGCATTAAAACGGGAAATAGCCTCTTGCTTATCTGCATAAATCTGAATTAGTTGATCTAAACCTAATATTTCGAATACATTTTTCACTTTAGGGTTTAAGCTATACAAGGCTGAGTAAATCTGCTGTTGTTCAAACTCATTTAAGTAAGACATAAAAACACCCAAGCCCGCAGACGAAATGTAGCTTAAAGCGTTACAGTCAAACAAGATAGCTTTCTCATCCCTACCAATGGCCTCCATAATGGCGGTATCTAGTACAATAGAAGAAGAGGCATCTAGATCGCCATCAATAGCAATGATATAAAAAGAAGATTCCTTCTGTGTATCTATTTTCATCGTACTTTTCTATACGTTATACTTTACGTAAAAGTTACTAAAAACGAATGCTTTAAAGAAGCAAATTTTACGGGAGTGTTTTCTTAATATTACAGAATATTTATCTATTACTAGCTCAAAAATACATATAAAAACTTATAAATATGTATTCGCAAAATAAAATGGATATTTTTTTTCTTTTCTTTTTATACTGCTTATTTTGCGACAAAATTTGACTTCTCTAAATTATTGATATATTACTTGATATGGAAGATAAGAACACATCTAACGAGAAAACACGCTACTCTGAAGAAGAGTTGAAAGAGTTTGAGGAGCTTATTCTCAATAAATTGGCGCAGGCCAAACAAGAGCTACAAGACCTCAAAGAAACGCTGAGCAAACGTAATGACTCTGGTACAGACGAAACATCTAGCAACTCTAAACTCTTGGAAGATGGCGCCGACACTTTGGAAAGGGAGAATATCAACCAGCTTGCGGCAAGACAACAAAAGTTTATCGTACAACTGGAGCACGCCCTTATCCGTATCAAAAATGGTACGTACGGTATTTGTATAGATACCAATAAACTGATTCCTAAAGAACGTTTACGTGTAGTGCCCCATACGCAGCACTCGATAGAGGCAAAATTGAGCAAGCAAGATTAACGAATTGTGACCGATATCGTTTGTTCAATATAAATAGCCCATTACAGAAGTATGGACTTCCTACAAAATCACGTTGAAGCGCTTATATTTTGTTCTCCTTCTTCCATTACACTGGCCGAAATACAACAGTGCTTAATGGAAATGTTTGAGGCAGATATTCCTGAAGAAACAATCGCTCAGGCAATCGATAGCCTCATAGAGAAATTCGAGGCAGATATTTATTCTTTTCAGATACACCACATAGGGGGTGGTTATCAATTTCTTACCAAACCTGCCTATCAAGCAAGTATCAGTATTCTACTCAAACAAAAGTCAAAAAAGAGGCTGTCTACCTCTGCTATAGAAACACTAGCAATCGTTGCCTACAAACAACCCATTACTAAAACCGAAGTAGAGAAGATTAGAGGGGTTAATTGTGATTACGCCATACAGAAACTACTAGAAAAAGAGCTAGTAACCATCAAAGGAAAATCAGAAGCCATCGGTCGCCCACTGCTATATGGTACAAGCGACAAGTTTATGGACTACTTTGGCATAAATAGCCTTAAAGACCTCCCTCAACCTAAGGACATTACTCCTAACGAAAACACCATTGGCGAAGATAAGGGCTAGCTACTTTCTTTAATAAGCCAGATTTATAGTACCTTCTTTCTATTTTGTTATATCTTTGTATCGATAAAAACTTAATATACAGTAGTGATACTGCAAACTTATCAGGTATGAAGAAAAGAAACAGAAAGTACGAAAGAACCAGCAAAACGAATCGAAGCAATCATACAGAAGAACAAAAGTTCGGAAAGAAAAAGACTTCTTATCAAAAGGGGAAAAAATTTAGCAAAGATACTCCTACCTACAACTTCCATAAATACAATCAACTTCAGAAAGAAGAAGATACCAAGAAAACGACTGTTCGCCTTAATCGTTTCATCGCAAATGCAGGCATTTGCTCTAGGCGTGAAGCAGACACCCTTATTCAAAAAGGGCTCATCCAAGTAAATGGCCAAACAGTGACAGAGATGGGCTATCAAGTAAACCCCTCTGATACAGTTACCTACAATGGTGAGCCTATTAAGAAAGAAAAGCTTGTATACGTCCTTCTTAACAAGCCTAAAAACTACATCACTACAATGGACGACCCCAAGGATCGTAAAACAGTGATGAGTTTAGTACAGCGTGCTTGTGAGGAACGTATCTACCCTGTTGGTAGGCTTGATAGAAATACAGTAGGGCTTTTACTTTTTACTAACGACGGGCTACTCGCAGAAAAACTTACCCATCCTTCCCATCAGGTTCGTAAAGTGTATGAAGTGACGCTTGATAAGTCTCTCACCGAAGAAGCCTTTGATCAAATCCAGCGAGGTGTCACTTTAGAGGATGGTAAAGCTACGGTAGATAGAATTGTGTTATTAGAGGATAAAAAGGTAGGGTTAGAGCTACATATAGGTCGTAATCGTATCGTAAGGCGTATCTTTGAGTCTTTAGGCTACGAAGTCCTTAAGCTCGACCGAACAGTCTATGCAGGGCTTACCAAAAAAGACCTTCCAAGAGGCAAATGGCGATTCTTGACAGAGAAAGAAATTGTTAGATTAAAGTATATTCTTTAGGTATTATTTAGAATTGTTCTATTCTAAGCAATAATACTCTGCACACATACTATCTTTTTCTTAAATTATTTACTTTTGTTCTTCAATTTGTACTATGCTGGTGTTATTTTACAGACAGCCATACAAATGGTAACTAAGAAGCTCAAAAAGATGTTGAATAGAACAAATCTGCTGGAAAATAAAAAAGCTCCCCATCTACTGAGGAGCTGGTGGTGTGGGGCGGGATCGAACCGCCGACACAAGGATTTTCAGTCCTTTGCTCTACCAACTGAGCTACCGCACCATTTTTTTGTTGAAAGTGGTGCAAAGATATAGGCTTGACCGATACGTGTCAAATATATTTTTAACATTTTTTCTTAAAACACGCTATAATTCTTTAATTATTTCGATATGAGTTATTTACCACAAATATTATTTCTTGCTTGCCTCGCTGCAGCCGGTTTTTTCATCTATAGAAGAGTAAATCTTATCAAAAGAACCATTTTGATTGGGAAAGATACCGGGCCAATGGGCCAAAAAGGAGAACGGCTCAAAACCATGCTACTCGTAGCTTTTGGACAGGGCAAAATGTTTAGCAAGCCACTAGTAGGTTTGATGCACTTCATTATCTATGCAGGCTTCCTAATCATTAATATAGAGGTATTGGAAATTATACTAGATGGTATTTTAGGCGAGCACCGCCTCTTTGCACCTTTGTTAGGTAGTACCCTATATAGTGCGCTTATCAATTTCTTTGAATTTTTAGCGGTGGGGGTGTTGGTGGTTTGTGTAGTGTTCTTGGCTCGCAGAAACGTCTTAAACTTAAGCCGCTTTAAGCGCTGGGAAATGAAAAAATGGCCCACCTTAGACGCCAACCTCATCTTAGTTTTTGAGATTATTTTGATGGCAGCTTTTCTCACAATGAACGCAACCGACAGCATTCTACAAACACGTGATGTGCCTCACTATCCACCAGTAGGTGCTTTTGTCTTTAGCCAGTTTCTGATTCCCCTCTTTGATGGGATGGGTACAGAAGCGCTTGTAGCACTGGAAAGAGGTGCTTGGTGGTTTCATATCTTAGGCATCCTCGCTTTTGCTATCTACGTGACATATTCAAAGCACTTACACATTGCTTTGGCTTTCCCAAATACTTACTTTTCTAACCTAAAGCCAAAAGGCCATATGGAGAATATGCCTACCATCACCAATGAGGTAAAGATTGCTTTAGGCTTAATGAACCCTAATGATGCGCCTCCTGCCGATACAAACATGACTTTCGGTGCTAAAGATATTAATGACCTTACTTGGAAGCAGTTAATGGATGCCTACTCTTGTACAGAATGCGGGCGCTGTACAGCGCAATGCCCTGCTAGCCAAACAGGAAAGCACCTGTCGCCACGGGCCATTATGATGGAAACTAGGGATCGGTTAGAAGATGTGGGGAAAGAGCTACAAAAGGGTAAAAGCGTAGAAGAAGCACTTAACAATGGGAAAACACTTTTTGGAGACTTCATTACCAAAGAAGAGATTATGGCTTGTACTACCTGTAATGCCTGTGTAGAAGCTTGTCCCGTTAACATTAGCCCATTGTCGATTATCCTAGATGTACGGCGCTTCATTACTATGGAGCAGGCGGATACGCCTTCTTCTTGGAATGCTATGTTTGGGAACTTAGAAAATAACATGGCTCCTTGGAAGTTTTCTCCCTCTGACAGATTTAATTGGGCTGATAAATTGAAAGACTAGTAAATAGTCTCTTTCGTTAATTTCAGAAAACCTTATAATTGACTAAACCATGAGTGAAAATACCTATAAAGTGCCTACAATGGCCGAACTACAAGCGAAAGGCGAGCAACCCGAAGTATTATTTTGGGTGGGCTGCGCGGGCGCCTTCGATGATCGCTACAAGCAAGTAACCGTTGCCTTTGTAAAAATACTGAATAAAGTAGGGGTCAACTTTGCTGTATTAGGTACAGAAGAAAACTGTACGGGTGATCCTGCCAGACGTGCCGGCAACGAGTTCTTATTCCAGATGCAGGCGATGAGCAATATTCAAACGCTCGATATGTATGGCATTAAGAAGATTGTAACAGCGTGTCCGCATTGCTTCAATACCTTAAAGAATGAATATCCTGAGCTAGGTGGAAACTACGAAGTGATTCACCACTCTACTTTTCTACAGCAACTCATCGACGAGGGAAGATTGAAAGTAGAAGGAGGCGCTTTTAAAGGGAAAAAAGTTACCTTTCACGATTCCTGCTATTTAGGGCGCGCTAATGGCGTATATGAAGCCCCTCGTGAGGTAATTAAGGCGTTAGATGCTGACCTTGTTGAGATGAAACGCTGCCGTACCAAAGGGCTCTGCTGTGGAGCAGGCGGTGCACAGATGTTCAAAGAACCTGAAGAAGGGAAAAAAGACATCAATATAGAACGTATCGAAGAAGCCTTAGAGACAGAAGCAAAAGTAGTAGCAGTGGGTTGCCCTTTCTGTATGGTCATGATGACGGATGGGATTAAGAATAAGGAAAAAGAAGGAGAAGTAATGGTCTATGACCTCTCAGAGCTTATTCTCAAGTCTATGTAAGGACTAATGAGATAGTATTTTTTTTGTAAAACTTTAATGAAAGGTTCTTATCGTGTAGTATTACAAGGCTATCAACGCTTAAGAACCTTCAAGACTATATTTTTTATGTTTGTAACCTTCGATCAACTTCCCTCTACTTCTCGCACTTGGATTTTCCAAGCCAATCGTAAATTCGATGAGCGCGAAAAAAGGCTTATCAATACCAAAAACACACAGTTCATTACCCAATGGACAGCACATAACCAGACCTTAGAAGCCTCTGCTATGATCGAACACGACTGCTTTATCATTTTGGCTGTCAATGAAGCACACAACCAAGCCTCTGGCTGTTCGATAGATAAAATGACACACTTTATTCAGTCGCTAGAAAATGAATTTAATATATCACTCCTAGACCGTTCGTTGGTGGGCTTTATAAAAGAGGATAAGATGCGTACTATCGACTTCAAGCTGATCAAAGAAAAGATTAATGAAGGTGAGATTACGCCTACTACCCTTGTGTTTGATAATACAATTACTACGCTTAGTCAGCTTGAGAAAGATTGGCTGAAACCAGCACAAGAAACTTGGTTGCAGCGTTATTTCTAAATAAAGTTTAAGTAATTGAAGCTCTTACCTAGAATTTTCTTATCGTCTGCTTTAAGATGCTTTTTAAGTAGCGTAGCATAAATGTCTCTGAAATCAATCTGGTACTTGATATCTCCATCATCCAAATCACTCAGATTGGGACCCTCATTGTAGAAGCCTGCTTTTTTAAGGTTTTTACCTACTACAAATAAATTATTCGCTGCGCCATGGTCTGTACCATTACTAGCGTTTTGTTTTACGCGGCGCCCAAACTCTGAGAAGGTAAGTACTAATACTTGATCAAAGGCATTGCTCTTATGTAAATCTTCTACAAAAGCTTTTAGCGCCTCCGCATATTGTTTGAGTAGTCGCTGGTGCTTAATCACTTGCCCTACATGCGTATCAAAACCCGACAAAGAAGCATAATATACTTCTGTAGAGAGACCTGACTGAATCATTTGCGAGATGGTCTTTAGACGACGTCCTAAACTAGTCTGTGGGTACGAAGCCGCCGTTTGTTTCACCTGCGATTTTTCGTATACGTAGTCAGCCGAGGAGACCGTTTCTGCGAGCGTTTTGTAGAGATAAGCAGTATTATTATCACCTTTTACTTTTTGCTCACTTACCTTCTTCAGAAAGCCCGATCTTGTCATTTGGTAAAACTTACGAGGGTCTTGCATCGCCAAGCCCTTCAGTTCGCTACCTTTCAAAGCCAAGCTGAGCGTATCATCAATCTCAATGGCAGTATGTGCTTGGCAATCTTGCTCACAGTGCGCATCTAGGAATCTTCCCAACCACCCTGTGTACCAATACTCATCGGCATCGCTGGCCGTATGCCAGATATCCATCGAGCGGAAGTGCGAACGATCAGGGTTGGGGTAGCCAACATTATTGAGCATCGCCAGCCAACCTTTATCATACAAAGACTGTAAAGGCTGGAGGGCTGGATGCCACCCTAAGTCTTTTTTCTTATCTATGCTAATCACTTGTTCTTTAGGAATGGCTAGCTTAGGACGTAATTGATAATAAAGATCATTTTGGTAAGGGATAATGGTATTAAGCCCATCGTTACCACCTGACAGTTGTATGATTACTACTATAGGATGCGCTGCCTCAGGATTGACAGTACGTTGTAGCTCAAAAGCCTTTAGAAAAGCAGGAATCATCATAGTACCTGTAGTTGCTAAGGCTGATTTTTGTATAAAATTTCTTCGTTTCATAGTCATCCTCTTTAAGCGAGTTGATAATCAGGTAAAGCGGTGAGTGCTAAGGTGACTTGTTTGACAAAGTTACCCGTTTCCTCATTTTGCCATTTTTTTAAAAATTCTTCTGTAGATACAGCCGCATTACTTTGTAATAAATACTGCTCTAGCTCAGCCAATAATTTTTTTCTATTTTTTTCTTTGCTAAAGCGTTTTAAGTAAGGTTCCCAAGCCACCGTTGCCTTTAGCTTTCGCCCGCCTGTTTTTCTAAAGTTCTCCACGTTGACATCTCCTTCATCCTTGTCATTCACTCTCACGTCAGATTGTAAGAAAATATAGTTGGTGAATTGTAAGCGAAATAGCAACGTAGAACTATCGATCCAGTACTTCCCTCCTGCCCAGCCTGCTACATTCGGTGGGTTGAACACCATCTGCCCTAATACCCTTTGTATGAATAGCTGTATGTCTTTATTTTGAAAAGTAATTCCGAAGTTTCGCCTCGTGCTTACCAGTAGGACAACTGGTGACTTAATTAGTACACCTACGTTTTGCTCATCATAAAACCAATTAGCATTGAAAATTTTCTGGAGCAGTTTTGTAATGTCGTAGTCAGCCTGATAGAAAAAATCAGCTAGTTCTTTCACGCGTTGTGTATCAGGTTCCTCGTTGACTAAAAACTTATAGAGTTTTGTGGTAATATACTGGGCAGTTTGTGGATTTTCTAATACAATTTTAATGATATCTTCTCCATTGAAGTTACCTGTCTTACCCATAAATGTCTTGGATCCAAAATCGTGGACACGTTCTCTGAAAACAAATTGCCCTTCTCTATTAAAGCCCCAACCTGTAAAAGCCCGTGCCGCTTCTTGAATATCCTTCTCTGTGTAGTTGCCTCTCCCCAGTGTGAAAAGCTCAAGGAGTTCA
This sequence comes from uncultured Cytophagales bacterium, assembly GCA_937911505.1. Lineage (GTDB taxonomy): Bacteria > Bacteroidota > Bacteroidia > Cytophagales > Thermonemataceae > CALEMF01. The sequence continues at coordinate 48,925 of CALEMF010000015.1, read as the reverse complement.
CGGGCAAAGTTTTCGTTGGGCTGTTGCTTTCTATTTTGCTGGTTATTGAGAAATTGCAACATCGCTGGGTCTTTTGAGACCGCCAGTAGTAGATCGCCAAACTTTCCTAGGGCGTGTTCTCGAAGTGTATTGTTTTGCATTTGACTCAAGTACGGAAGGGGCGTTTTGCAGGCGAAATGTCCGTGCCAAAAAAGGGTCATTTTTTCTCTGAGGCGTCCCTTACCGCTTACCATTCTGTCTAGCCAAGCGCGATTCAGGTTTTTACTTTGTTCTTGTCTTTCTTTTCTGAAAGCTTTTCTCTCTTCAGCGGTCATCTTCTTCCTATTGACACTCGCTATTTTAGGTAGATTAACTACTGACAGAGGTAGGGCTTTTTGGGATTCTTTAAAAAGCTCGTCAATCAAAGTAGATAGCTTTTTACCTTGCCATTGGTTGAGTTCTTGTGGCGTTAGCCCAAAGCCTGCCCGCCAGAAGAGGTGCTGTATTTTTCTTTGTTGCGCTATCATAGTAACCTTTGTGGTTTACTTACTTAGACGCGCGAGTACCGTAAAGGTTTAATCTAAAGATCGTTAATCACTTACCTCTAGTTGTAACTTTACTAGGCTGTTATAGATACCTGTTTCGTTTTGGAGAAGGCTTTCGTGCGTACCTGCTTCTACAATTTTACCTTGATTGATCACATAGATACGGTTTACCTTACGGATCGTAGCCAAACGATGGGCAATGATAATGGTGGTTCTGCCCTTCATCAATTCATCGAGTGCCTCCTGTACTAGTCTTTCTGACTCTGCATCTAACGAGCTGGTGGCTTCGTCAAGAATAAGGATGGTTGGATTTCTTAGAATAGCTCTGGCAATGGCGATGCGTTGTCGTTGTCCGCCAGAGAGCTTAATACCTCGCTCGCCTACAATCGTGTCAAACTTATCGGGGAATCCTTCAATAAAGGTAAGTGCATTGGCTTGCGCGGCAGCGGTTCTGATTTCTTCTTCTGTAGCAGTAGGTTTCCCGTAGGCAATATTTTCTCGAATTGTACCACCAAAAAGGATGACCTCTTGCGGGACAATCGCAGTATGCTTACGTAATAGGTGGGTATCTAAGTGCTGGATATTCTGCCCATCTATCAGAATTTCCCCTTTCTGAATTTCATAGAACTTTATAAGGAGTTGAATAATAGTAGACTTTCCTGCACCACTGTGCCCTACCAGTGCTACTTTATCGCCCGTTTTTACTTCAAAAGAAATATCACTCAGTACTTGTACATCGGGGCGCGTGGGGTAGGCAAAGCCTACTTCTTTATACTGAATCAAACCGTTCAATACGGGCTCTACGGTGGGTGCCTGCTCATTCACTTCTACTTCGCTGGCCTCTTCCATAATGTCTAGTACACGCTCAGAAGCACCAATGGTTTTTTGCACTTGTCCGTAAAGATCGCTCATACCTCCTAAAGAGCCTCCTACAAACACGGTATAAAGAATAAAAGTCAGTAAATCGCCAATGGCTAGCTCCTCATTTTCTACGAGGGTGGCACCATACCAAAATACAAGCGCAATCCCCCCAAACAAAGCCAAAATGATAAAAGAGATGAAGAAACCTCTGTAAAAGGATTCTTTCAAAGCGGTATTGACTACCTCTTTGAGGCTTTTTCTATAACGGCGCGTTTCAAAAAGCTCATTGGCAAAGGCCTTTACTACATTAATACCCTGTAGGGTTTCTTCCACAATTACGTTGGCAGTGGCGAGGTTATCTTGTACTTTTTTGGAGAGCTTTCGAATGAAGCGACCAAAGAAAATAGCGGCTATAATCATCAGCGGGAAGGTAGAGATCATTACCAAAGCTAGCTCTGGAGAAGTAACAAAGATGATCGTTACCCCAATGAGTAAAGTAGCAATCTGCCTAAACAACTCGGCCAGTCCGAAGGAAAGCATGGTTTCTAGCTGCGATACATCTGTGTTGATACGGCTCACTAACTCACCAATACGGTTTTTCTCGAAGAAGGGAATCGGTAGAGAGATAATTTTATTGTAGAGTTGTGCACGGATATCGGCCATTGTTTTTTGGGTAACAATGGAGAATAAATATACCCTGAAGAAGGAAGCAACCGCTTGCGCTACGATAAAGACCACGAAAATCAAGGCTACTTGATTCACAGACTTGAAGAATTCGTCTGTATCTCCTACGGCTACGTTGGTAATTTTACCAGCAAGCATAGGAAAGGCAAGTGTGGTAAGGGTAGAAATGATTAAAAAAACCATTCCCAACGCAAAATATCCTTTGTAGGGTAAAACGAAACGAAATACGCGAAGTGTTTTCTGGAGTTCCTTTTTACCGAGTTTTCTCTTTTTATCTAGTTCTTCCTGTTCGTTTTTATTAAAACGATTACGACCTGCCATACAATCGACACTTTATTATTAAAATCGGCTTACAAAATTAGTAATTTTTCAGAAGGGTTGAAACATAGTTTTCTAACATTCTGATAGGTTTTTAGTTTAATTAAATACTTTATGAGCTAATATTTTTTTATTATTGCAGTAGCAACTCTTAACTCCATATAGGTACCTGTAACGTCCTGACCAGTCCCATGCAAGAAGTCATAGCGCATTTACTCACCACAGAATCTCTCATCAGTTTACTTACGCTTACTCTACTAGAAGTAGTACTTGGTATAGATAACATTGTGTTTATCTCTATCCTCTCTGGTAGGTTGCCAAAAGAGGATCGTAGGCGTGCTACCAACTTAGGGCTCATCATCGCCGTGATTCCAAGAATTGCCTTACTCTTTGCCCTATCTTGGATGGTAGGGTTAGTAAAACCGATCTTCGATTTACCTATTTTTGGACTTCAGTTTGCGCCCAGCGGCAGAGACTTAATTTTACTTTCAGGAGGGTTATTTCTTATTTATAAAAGTGTATCAGAAATTCATCAGAAACTAGAAGGAGAAGAAGAGGTAGTAGGAAAGGCTTCGGGGGCTTCTTTCATTAGCGTCATTACGCAGATTACTTTATTAAACGTTGTATTCTCATTTGACTCCATCTTGACGGCCATTGGGCTTGTAGATGCAGATAAGCCAGAAAACCTATGGATTATGGTTTTGGCGGTGGTATTTTCTATGATCATTATGATTGCTTTTGCACAGCCTGTGAATCAGTTTGTCACCAAGCATCCCACCCTCAAGATGCTTGCCTTGGCTTTCTTGTTGATGATCGGCACAATGCTAGTTATGGAAGGTTTCCATCAAGAAATTAATAAAGGATACATATATTTTGCGATGGCTTTTTCGCTCGTGGTAGAGCTTCTCAACTTACGTATGAAAAAGAAAGGCAAAAAAGTGCGTTTACACAGACGCTATGTAGAGGATGTCAGCAATGAGGGCGCTTTACTGCAAGAAGAGCAACCACGTGGTCGTCCGCTAAATCCTATACCAGAAGAACAGTCTAAGGCTGACTAGCTTGTTGTTTAATGCTATTCTCTTTCTATAATATCTATCTTCATGAGCATTCGTAATATTGAGCATCTTTATATCGTATACAAAGAGAAACGTAGTGTAAAGCTTTCGTTAGAACAGTTTACTACCTTTGCAGAATTTTTTCCTACCTTATTAGTGATCAAAAGTGATGGTGTAATAGACTCTGGAGAGAAGCTTTACCTTCAAAAACTCTCAGAAAGCCTTGGTAATATCTTTAAAGAAGATGGGTTAGGTTCCCTGAAGATTAACACGTTGATTCAGACCTTCAAGGAGGAGTTTGAATACCTGCTTTATCATTTAGAAGAATGGCAAGATGCCTTTCTAGAAGCACTTAAAGGTCACCTCGAAAATAATCCACACGATCGAGAAACGATCTTAGATACCATTTACCTATTTGCAGAGACTTCCGAAGATGTGAGTGATGACGAAAAGAGTATGTTGGAGTACATCAAAAATCGGTTGCAGTTAGAAGGCTAGTATGAAGAAATTCTTCAAATGGGAGTTTTGGCCTTTTTGGTTTTTCTACATTCCTATTTATTTTTATTGGTTTTGGCTCAGTTTGCGTGCACGCTCTTTTGTATTTTTTAGTGCTGCTAATCCTGTTATGAACCTAGGTGGCTTTGCTGCTTATTCAAAATATAATGTCTTAGAGAAAATTCCGAAGCGCTTTCTCCCCAAGACACTCTTTATACCTACTTATACACCCTATAGTCAGGTTGAGCAACAACTGACCACAGCGGGTATTGATTTTCCGCTTATCATAAAACCTGATGTGGGTGAGCGAGGCTTTGGTGTAGAGAAGATAACAACTGCCACCGCTTTACAAGCCCACTTACAACAGTATCAACACTTGGCTCTCATCATTCAGGAGTATGTAGACTTTCCGTTGGAACTAGGCGTAATGTACTATCGGCTTCCTGATGAGCCAAGCGGTCAGATCAGCTCTGTGGTAGAGAAAGAATTTCTTCAGGTGACAGGTGATGGTGATAGTACGCTAGCGCAGCTATTTCGACAAAATAAGCGAACGAATTATCACTTCGATATGCTTGCCACACAGTATGCCAATGAGCTACAAGACGTTCTGCCTGCAGGAGCGCAAAAAGACCTCGTGAGCATTGGGAATCATTCTCGTGGCACTACTTTCCTGAATGCTAATCACTTGATTACGCCACAGTTGATTGATGTTTTCGATGAGATTAGCCGATCCGTTACTGGCTATTACTTCGGACGCTACGATTTACGTGTGTCCCACCTAGACGATTTGTATGCTGGGAGAAATATTAAAGTATTAGAACTCAACGGTGCTAACTCGGAACCTGCCCATATTTACGACCCACAAATGCCCCTCTGGCAAGCCTACAAAGACCTCTTCAAGCACTGGAAAGCTTTGTACCAAGTAAGCGTTCAGAACCACCGTAAAGGCGTAGCATACGCACCACTGGGCGAAACGGTACGAAAGATACGACGGTATTTTAAGGAGCGGCGGGTAAGGCGAGATTAGTTATAGCAGTAACTAGTTCACTTATTTCCAATAAAGTAAAGATCATTTTTTAGGAAAATATTATCTTTACCTTATAACATCTATTAACCGTTATTATGAAACGCTTTTCCTTATTTTTAGTGGGCTATCTCTGTGTGTTGGGTAGTGTTCTTGCACAGACTAAAGCGATGCAAGCCCCACGCCCCTACGATATGTACAGTACGCCACCACCTGCTGCACTACAACCCCGCAGCCCACAACAAATGATGCTAAAGCAGCAAAGAAGTCAACAAGCACAAAACCAACGGCTGATTCAACAGGCACAGCAACGTGAACATGAAAGGCAATCTCTTAAGCAGAAAAAGATAGTTGAGGGCATTCACTATGGTCTGGGTCCATATATCATCTGGCAACGCAACCTCCTTTATCGTGATGCTGCCAATAGTATTTATCAGATGCTACAAGGTACACACCCTTTCAACTTGCGTAAGGCGGTTTATAAGGTAGAAAATGCCTATCTTGACGGAGATTTGTCAAAAACCTGGTTCGACTCCACTATTCAAAATACCATATTACTGCTCAAAGTCTATTGTAAGAAAAACAAGTACGCCCTCAATACCAATACCGATAAGAACTTAGCACTAGTCCATTTGCTTACAAAGGGCATTCACGCCAAACATCCTGTCACCAAGCAGAGAATCACCATTCCTCCTTATCAGTACGACTTTGAGGATTATATAGGCGAAAAAGACCACACCAAGATGTTTGTCTCCAAACTATTGCGCACGGGTAGTGGCAATTGCCATTCGCTGCCTTTGCTTTACCTACTACTAGCTGAAGAGCTGGGTGCTAAAGCACACCTTGCGTATGCACCCAGCCATTCTTACATTATGTTTCAGAATGAGGAGGGACAATGGCTTAACTACGAAACCACCAACCGTTTCATTATCAGTAACCAACTACTGATGAGTTCTGGCTTTGTGAAAGCCGAAGCGATTAAGAGTGGTATTTTTATCCAGCCTGTTGATCAGAAAGAATTGCTAGTACAATGTACAATGGACTTGGCCAATGCTTATGAAGTCAAATTTGGTTTAGACGAAAACTGTATAGGAATGGTCAGTCGGGTGCAAGACTATGCACCGATGAATATTTACTTAGTGATGCACTTTTCCAACTACCAAACCAAGCTCGCTATGTACGTAGAAAAGCAGCTTTTACTGAGAGAGGACTACAGTAGTACCGACGACTTGCCTAAATACCCAATAGCACTCAATATATTTAATGAAATGATGCGCCTCTATGATATTATTGACGAACGTGGCTACGCGCCCATCCCTAAAGAAGCCTACGAAGCTTGGCTACAAGACATTCAAAAAGCTAAGGCACAACAAGATGAGTAGTATTAAGAACATATTTTGTACGAGCTCTTAAAGTATAATTAAAAATTAAATCCCCTATAGCTGACATTTTCTAAAGCTTTTATCATTTATGCTTCTATTTATCTCTTGTTCATTTTTCCTTGATGAAAAACGAACCAAAAAATCAAGAAAATCCAATGCTTCTACCCGCAGAGCTAGCCCACCTCCTCGCTGGATTTTCAGGCCTACACACTCATTTCAAGTTGAAAAACAAGCGCTTATAAAAAAACTAGGCCTGCTTTTATTTTTTAGTCTACTAATGGGAAGTAGCACTATTACCTTTGCTCAAGTAACGCCTGAGCAAGAAGCGGCTGCCGCTTTTTTCTTAGATGAAACTCGCTCTTTACAGGCCACTGACCTCGCCTATGAAATAGCTTTTGAGCAACTCCAACAAATGCTACAAGGGCAGCAGCCTTATAGTCTCAAAAAAGCGATATTTACGGTAGAGAATGCTTTCTTTCAGCAACAACTCAGTTACCCCCGCTTTGAGGAGGTGATTGCCCAGCTAGCTCACCTAGCGCAGTTGTACGCGGCTGTTAATGATTTACCGCAGTACAAAGCCAAAGACAAGGAAGAGGTAACCCTTGCTAGTGCCATTTTGCAGGTAATGACCGATACGGTTACCATTGTTGATGCCCGAGAACGAAAGCTCCAGCACCTGCCCTACCGCTACGATTTTGAGGATTTTTGGGGAGAACAGCAGTGGGTAAGCACCTTTGTAACCAAGCTGATGACCCTCAAAACGGGAAACTGCCACTCACTTCCTTTGCTTTACAAGTTAGTTGCTGATGAACTGGGGGTGGAAACTTTCCTTGCCCGTGCGCCCAATCACCTTTACATTAAGCGGCGCTCGCTACAAGATGGCTGGTACAATACCGAGCTGACCTCTGCCAGCTTCCCGATGGACGGCTGGCTGAGTGCTTCGGGTTATATCCATATGGATGCGATCCGCAATGGTACGTATATGGATACATTAAGCCCGACCCAAAATATCGCTTTGTGTTTGGTAGACCTTGCCAATGGCTACCAGCGAAAAAATCATAATAGTGACCCTTCTTTTGTGCTAAAATGTGTAGATTTGGCTTTAACCTATTATCCTAACTATGCTGAAGCGATGGTACTAAAAGCCAACACCTTACAGACTCAATTAAAGCCTTTGATAGAAAAGTATAAAACCCAAGATTTAAAAGAACTCAGAAAGTACCCTGAAGCGCAGTCGCTGATTGCGACAATGGAAGCGTGCTACGTAAAAGCCTACCGATTGGGCTACCGCAATGTAAGCCAGCCGATGTACTTTGCTTGGCTTGAAGAAATGGCAAAAGCCGCCACCATAAACCAAAAACCCTAACCAAATAACCTTATGAAAAGATATTACTTGCTCCTATTTTGCCTCTGCCTGCTGGCTGCTACGCCGCTACTGGCACAAAAAAAGAAGCGTAAAGACAAAAGGCTTAAAAAATTCACTTACGAGATAAAGACGCTTACCAATGGAAAGTACGATGAAATCTTCCACGACGATACGTTGATGCAAGTAGGCTTGGGCATTATCAACACCGTGACGGGTGAGCTGGTAGAAACGCTGGAGGAAGATACGACCTATGGAGGGCATACTTATTACTATGAAGTACCGATTAGGTGGTTGTCGATTGATCCGTTGGCAGAGAAGTTTCCTAGCTACTCAGGCTACAACTTTGTAGAGAACGATCCAATACGAAAAATGGACCCAGATGGGTTAGCCCCGTTGGATGTATACTACTCACCTGAAGGAGAATACTTAGGTAGAGATAATAAAACCTCCGATGAGATTCGTATTATTGATAAAGGCACTTGGAATATCTTGAATCGTAATAGTAAGCGGCGCGGTTTTAGAGACCCTCTCTCTACAGCTAACTTAGCAACGGAGCGTGCACTTACAGAAAAGAGCGTAGGTATCAGAGATGCTGGACTTAGCCCACAAGCCATTTCTAATGTATACACAGATATTCTTGACAAAATGAGCGATGTGGATGTGAGTAAGCTGCATAATAGCATGGTGTCAGTTTCCAATAACACATCAATAATCAGGAATGGTAAAAGAGTATTTTTAGGGTTTAACGACCCAGCTTCTGCGAGCGGTGTAGCTAATACAGACAGAAGAGCAGGTACAGCTAGTTGGTTAAAAGAGGGACAAGGTTATACTGGTTCTGGTACAGGCTTTATCAAAGTGACAGTAGTAAGTAAGTTGGGGGGATTAGTGCCTGTCGATTTGACAACAGAATCTGGTGTACAAAATACACTAGGAGTCCACGAGTTCATTGGTCACGGTGAAAAAGGTTATGGATTTAATGATAAGAGTCGTCTTGATCCTAATGGAACACACTACAAGGCTTACGAGCTTCAGATGAATCATCCAAGCTGGCAGAGAACCTCACCTGATTTTAAAAAGGATATTCTTGAAAATTATGAATTATATCAAAACCAAAAAAAATAGTTATATAATTATATCTATCCTCTTATTACAAATCTTAATAGGTTGTAAAAGAGCATCATCATCACGACAAGACAAAGTAATTGCACAACGTTATGCGGATACTGCCAATAAATATATGGTTGAAAACAAGTATGACCTAGCACTTAGCTACTTGGATAAGGCTATTACTCACGATACAATTTCAGCAGATTACTTTCATAATAGGGGTGTAGTAAAAAGTCAGTTAGAAAAACACAAAGAGGCGATTCTCGATTTCGATAAAGCGCTTGATAAATATACTGTTTATACATATGACAAGGGGGAAGCTGAGAGTTATTGTATGCGAGGGGCTAACTATCAATCTATGGGTTTATATGAAAAAGCACTAGAGGATTACACCAAAGCAGTAACAATAGATACCATCAATACAAACTGTATTGTATTAAGAGCCAACCTCTATTTCAAAATGGGAGATACACTGCGAGCTTGCGAGGACTGGAAGAAGGCAAAATCTTTAGGAGACGATTGGGGCAGAGGTGATATCAGGTTATACTGTAAGTAAGCTTAAAATACATTAGGTACTTCTGAGTTTTTAGGGCCTGGAATTACGGGTTATGGCTTTAATGATACAACAGAATATGATCCTAATGGGGATCATTATAAAGCTTATGAACTACAAAAGCAGCATCCAAGCTGGCATAGAACCTCCCCTTTATTCAAAGAAGATTTTAAAAAGAGCTATGAACCATATCTTATTCAAAAAAGAAACTAACTTTCTATTAATACCGATTATCTATTTGTTTTTAGTTAGTTGTGGTGGAACCAAAAGTAGAACAGAGAGAAGAGAGCTTGCAAAGGTCTATTTAGACTCTTCCGATCAATTTTTGGATGAGAATAAATATGAAAAAGCTTTAGTATATCTCAATAAGGCTTCATCCTTTGATACTTCGCTTGTAGAGATTTATCATCTTAAAGGATATACAAATTTAAAGTTAAGGAAGTATCAAGCAGCTATTAATGATCTTACTAAAGCTATTGAGACAAAGCGTTCAAAAGAGTACTCTTACCTTTGGGAAGTATACCATACAAGGGCATTGGCATTTCAACTTAATGAACAACATAAAGAAGCTTTAATAGACTTTAACCATATCCTTACTGAAGACTCTACAAGTACGAGATTTTTGTTTGATAGATCAAGTTCACTTATAATGCTTGGTGATACAATGAAAGCCTGCGAAGATTGGCGTAAAATGATTGAATTGGGTGATCACAGAGGTGTAAGTCTTATTAATGAGCATTGTAAGTAGATCTAGTGGGTTAGTGTCGTCTGTTGATCTAACAACAGAGTCAGGCGCACAAAATACATTAGGTGCTCATGAGTTCTTAGGTCATGGAATTATGGGGTATGGCTTTAATGATCGTAGCCGTCTTGATCCTAATGGTACACATTATAAGGCCTATGATCAATGGTTCAGGGCGGCATACCCCGAACAGCGCAGATAAAGGTCATTACTTCTTATCCAAGATGGCAGATAATGTGAAAACTGCTGGTAAAATTGGTATAGATGATGGCAAGATAACTTATCTAGATAATTGGTCGGGACATTACAGACCATCAGGACAAGACTTACTTAATTCAGCTAACTTCTTTAACAGGCTTAACTTAGTGGGTAAAAATTTAGAACTATATAAGATGAAAGGTTCTAAATAGGGACTTAAACTGCATGCAAAATGATCTTTAAACAAATAGAAGAACTATTTTCTAGACCAGCCTCCAAGGAAGAGCTACTTGATGCGTTTCAAGCATATAGCGCCAAACAAGATAAACTACAGTTTATTTCTTATGTATTAGAACGTTGTGGTGGAAGCGCCTCGCATGAATTTCTACTGATAATCAGTGAATTTTTCCTTAGCCTGTCTGTTAAAGACATTAAGGAGATCATATCAATTATGAAACATAACCGACGTTTTGGTATTGATTCATTGATTACTTTTTATGCCTTTCATACTAAGTTGAACCAAGAAGCGCTAGACTTTTTACAAGATTGGCCTGAAGATACTGAAAGTACGCTGCGTTACTTCGGTAATGAAGAAGATAGAATAGCCTACAGAAAAGCTCAAAAGCGATTATATAAATCTGTAGCGCTTACATCTGACGAGATCAATTTTATAAACAGTTTTCATACATTACCAAAAATGAGCAAAAGCATAGACATTAAAATATCGTACCTCGGTATGGGGAATCAAAGTTTTTCTGAAGATTATCAAGATACAGATCTTTTTCTAGATGAGATTGAAAAAGAATATTTAATTCACATTAAAAGAGAGATGGGATACCGAGGAGGGGGTATTTACGAATTTTTTATTCATATTCTTGCAGATGTTACTCTGAAAGATCTAATCACTAATACTTTTTTATACGGAGTGACTGGTGGACTAGCCACTGACTTAGTTAAAAAAGGGATGAATTTATCTTTGAAACCTTTTTTTGATGCATACAAAACGTTAAAAAGGAAAAACAAGCAACAGCAACATTTAGATATTTCAAGTATTAAATTTGAATGTCGAGATGCCCTCGTCGTACTTTACGGAATATTTAATGAAAGCTTACCTACAATGATAAGTGAAATCACTGAGGCACTCATCAAACATTATGATGTTATTTCAGAATACAATGATAAGCAAGTAAAGGAAATACACCTACCTATCGTACGTTATCAACAATCTGATAGTGATATTCCTCAATCAATGCAGAGTTCATATAAATTTGGCTATCCATCGCACTTGGGACAAGCTATAGAAAAACCTACTAAAGAAGATTATTTCAATTATTGGGGATTAAAATATAAATTTCAACACAGCAAGTGTATATTCGATGTCAAGAATGAAAGGCTTTTTGAAGAGGATTGGCTAGATCAAACTGATTTACATTATTGAAAGTCATTTAGCTATCTATATTGTGTAAGTCCGAATCTATTACCTTAGGATACGTGGTTCGTTTTGGAAGACAAACGGTTTGTGAAATCTAAGATAATATCCTTTAGGTGACATACTCCAAACAGCTAATACAAAAACAGGAAGACTAACCAAATAATATGATGAATAAAGATATATTAGACTCATTGGATGAGAAAACTAAGAGCCTGATCCATTTAGCTAAAGAAAAATATACCTGTATTGAGGAAATAGAAAGTGTATTGTATGCGATTAAAAAGAATGGAGGCAATCGCATTCATACCATGAGAGTACTCATTTATGGTTTAGGTTTTAAGTCAAATGAGGCAGATGATATCATTTTAAAGTCCAAAACTTGGAGTGGTACGAACGAAGATGTCTACTGGCTCAGAGAAATTTTTTTGAAAGGACGTGAAGATTAATTTAATGAACGATTATTCATTAACTGCTAAAAAACATTTGAGTAAAGATCAGGATAGAAATTTTGATAAAGTCCTTCAAATCTTAAAAGATAAAGGCGCGACTCAAATGGAGTGTGCTTATGCCCTTATAAAGGGGGCAGGACTTAGTTTGGGTGAAGCAGACAATATAGTGGTCAATTCTCCTGTATGGATTGAAAATAAGGAACTTAATGATGATATACGCAAAAGTTGGAATAAAAGTGATGAGCTAGATACTTAGTAAGAGAGTAAGTATAAAAAAGAAGTTTTATACAGCAATGGAAGCATACCTCAATCTGATAGACAAAATGCTTGCGGAGAAGAAAATCTTGAATAGCATTATAACCTTCTTAAAAGAAGAAGATTTATCCCTGATTCAAACTGTTCGCATCATCAAAAGCAAACTAAATATCTCATTAAATGAAGCCCAAAAGATCGTTTTAAGGTCAGAGGCTTGGGCAGATTCAACAGATACACTCAGTAAGCTTAATGATGAGTTTTTAAATAGTTAATAACCTCAATAAATGAATAAATTATGAAACTTAGCATCATAGGAATTGAAGGACAAAAAGAAAGTGATTTTGAAGAATTTGAGGATATAGGGTTTACAATTGACTACCACAAAAAAGGGGTGCAGGCATCCGCAGAAATAGTTGAATTCATAAAAAGTATTGTATTGAGTTTTCCTCAGGAATTCACCACAACTATTTTAGTTAACTCTGCTAATCTACTCTTGCTAAAAACCAAAGATGCCATTCTCAATCTTTGGCGGAAAAATATTTTAAACAAAAAAGCATACAAAATTACAACCCAAAGTCGTAAAGAGTTCAAAGTAGAGCTTGAAATACGTCTTCGAGTGGGTGAAGAGACAAGAGATCTAAGCCTGAAAAGTGATGATTCCGAAAAGTTTGTGAAAGATGTTATTGATAAATTTTTTGATGTTTGAAACTACTATTATGAGCTTTCTAGCTCTCTAAGAGTATATTTAAGTTTTTTAACTATCTGTTTTTAAGATCGATATAATTGCGTCGGCCTGAAAATCCAGCGGGGAGGCGGGCTGGTCTGTGGGTAGAAGTTTTGGATTTTACTTCGTCGAGCTCGCAGTCAAAAAATGAACAAAAGTTTAATCAAAGGATAAATGATGAAAATTTCGCAAAATGATTAGTTATAATGTAGTTGCTTGTTATAATTATAATCTTCTTTTAAAGATACCAACAAAAGCCCTTCTCCCCTCCTCACACATAAATCCCTCCTTCCAACTCATCTCCATAAAAATCACATTGCTGTTGCTGATAGCGGTAGGCGGCTAGTAAGGCTAAGAGGGCATCGACCTTATGCCAGTTGTTGATGGCATCTGTCACCTTATAAGGAAAATGTACAAGCATCGCTTTTAGTACATCCTCAATGGCTCTCTTTTCTTTTTTATAGCCCAATGGACGCAATTGTAGTCGGGTGGCTTGCTGGGCAGGATAGGTTTCTTTTACCCCGATGGGGTGTAGCTCCTGTATGAGTTTCATCGCTCTGGCCGTCAAGCCGCCTAAAAACATCGGAGACATGGCGTTGAGGAGTCGGTCGCCTTGTCTGTAAAAATAATCATTGTAGTTGGGTAAACTTCTATACACACCTGGTAAAGATAAGGGCGCATCTAGCATAATAAGAGAAGGCTTGTAAGTAGCTACTTTCTCTTTGATGAATTGATCGGCATCTTGCTTTTTAGCACTCTGGTAAAGTGTAATTGTGTTGTCTGCTGAAGAGAGAAAGGCTACGACAGTAGTACCGGCTAGTTTACTACCGTAATCGATCCCTGCAATGACTTGCGACATTTTACTTTTTGGTGATGCCTACTCTACGTAGTTGTGCCTTAGCGAAGTTTTTCAGCTTTTCTTTTACGGAGGTACTTACTTTTTTAGCAAGGCTATCGGTAGGTTTGGCTTTAAAAACGGTGTCGTGATAAGCGACAGCATCTTCTCTTATTTCCGTATAAAAATACGTGTAGATAGATTTGCGCGTTAAATGAGGCGGAACGGTTATTTTAGAATATCCGTGGTAAGAGATTTCACTGGTCTCAAAAATCACACAGCGATTGAATAGCGGGGCTACTTTCTTTTCGCATTGGGTCATGTGGGCGTCCCACATTTCTAGGTCTCCACCGTACTCGGGTTGCCAGTCTTTATTCATGTAGATGAGCAAGTTCAGGCGACGATGTACATTTTTCTCTACGTGGATGTTAAAATCTATGTGTATGTCTAAAAAGCTTCCATCACTACCTTCGTGCAAGCCTGTACCAAGGTTATCATCCGTTACAAATACGCCTTCTATCCCTGTAATATCTCCTACCCACTTTGCCAGCTCAGTAGACATCATCAGCTTACGAAGCGTGGAGAAAGTTGGATGGAAATCTTCGAAATTAGCGCCTTCTGCTTTTTTCTCGTTCAAACCGCTGTATTGCTTGCTTAATTCTTCGGTAGTAGGAAAGTGCGCGTACAATTCATTAGCAAAACGCTCCTCTAGGAAGTTATCTATGACTACGTGTGGATAGGGCGCTGCTGTTTTAAAAGCTGCTTTGAGTTGGGCTTTGGTCGAGGCTTCCCATTGTGTTGGATCGAGGAGACTGGTGATGTTTTGCACTTCCATAGAATTATCTCACTTAGGTTTTCTACAAATTAAAGAAATGTTTCATAAATCTGCTAGTGTGTAGCAGGCTTCCTATAAACTTTTACGTGGTTTGCTCTTATCTAACTTAAACAGTTGCGCATCGAGCGTTTTTTCTTCTACCCCAAAAGCTTTGTAAATGACGCGGTATTCCTTATGTAATACGATAATCTGTAGCGGAATGGCCTGCATTTTATCATAGATGACGTTCTGATTATTTACCTTTAGTTGTGTAAAGTGCTTTGGGTCAAGCGGGTAATCGTCAGAGAAGTAGTACATACGCCCTCTTATTTCTTGGCTACCCATCAGCTTGCTTTTTATCATTAGCAAGTCACACATCTTTCCCATAATTTCAGTGTTATTTTCTTTGATAGGAAAAGTTTGTAGTATTTCTTCTGCGGGTTCGTTGGCATGTTCCCAGTACAGTGTATCGTTTTTCTGGTACTTGCTGTACACTTTGTTTTCTTCACTTACGTAAATTTCTTGCTCTAACGCACTGTTGACAAAGTCCCATCTATACTGGCCATCTTTTATGTAAAGATTGGATTCACTTCCGTAAAACATAATGATGTCCCATTCGCTCTTGGTAGTGTCTTTCAGCTCCACGAAATGTCTGTAGTAAACCTTTCCCTCAAATGAGGTATTTTGTGCTTGGCTGTAAGTATTGAAGAGAAGGCAAAAAATCGTAAGGGCTTTTAAGAAATTTTTCATTACTACGCTAAATTTTTATGGTATAACTTTTTAGTATACGAGAAAATTCAAAAATAAAACCAATTCTAGACTTATCAGTTAAAGCAATGTAAAAAAATGGTAACTTGCGAACCGATTACTTCTACCTAAAATAGCCTTACTTGCTATGAATATTGAAAAGCTTGATCCGCGCCAGTTTATTATCATCAAAGGAGCTAGCGCTAATAACCTCAAAGGTATTGATGTGGCTATTCCTCGTAACCAACTCGTTATCATTACGGGTGTATCAGGTTCAGGAAAATCTTCACTTGCTTTTGATACACTATTTGCAGAAGGGCAACGTATGTATGTAGAGAGCCTTAGTTCTTACGCGAGGCAGTTCTTGGGAAGAATGGAAAAACCTGAGGTAGAATACATCAAGGGGGTTTCTCCTGCTATTGCTATTGAGCAAAAAGTGAATACGCGTAACCCGCGTTCTACCGTAGGAACGAGTACAGAAATTTATGACTACTTGAAGCTACTCTTTGCGCGGGTAGGGAAAACCATCTCTCCTATTTCAGGGAAAGAGGTAACTAAAGATACGGTTTCTACCGTGGTAGATTATATTCATAGTTTTGGTGAAGGACAAAAGTTTATCATTACTACACCGCTTAAGAATCCAAACGCAAGAAGTCTCACTTCTGAGCTCAAAGTGCTTTTACAAAAAGGATTCACACGTATTGTAGAGGCAGGTGAGATGCGCTTCATTGAAGACTACCTTGCCCAACAAAATAAAAAACAACTGGAGGCTACCCAGTGGGAAAACATCAGTATTCTGATAGATCGTAATACCGTACAAAAAGAGAATGAAGACAATATTTTTCGTATCTCAGACTCTGTCCAAACCGCTTTTTTCGAGGGTATAGGAGAATGTATTGTAGAAATACTGGATGTAGAAAAACGTTCCTTCTCGGATCGTTTTGAGCTAGACGGGATGGTATTTGAGGAACCTACTGTTAATTTCTTTAGCTTCAACAACCCGTATGGCGCTTGTAAACGCTGTGAGGGTTTTGGCAGCATATTAGGGATTGATGAAGACCTTGTGGTAGCCAATAAATCCCTTTCTGTATACGAAGGGGCTGTGATGCCTTGGCGTAGTGAAAAGATGCAAGTTTGGAAGAAAAACTTCATCAAGAAGGCCATTCACTACGATTTTCCCATCCATAGAGCCTACGAAGACCTTGACGAGGAGCATAGAGATCTTCTCTGGCAAGGAAATAAAGAGGTGCGTGGCATTGACGATTTTTTCAAATATGTAGAAAGTAAATCCCACAAGATTCAGTACCGGGTATTACTTTCGCGCTACAGAGGAAAAACGAGGTGTCCAGAATGTAAAGGTACACGCCTACGTAAAGATGCTGGCTACGTGAAAATTCAAGGCCACTCTATACAAGATATAGTGCTTATGTCTATTCAGGAAGCACATCAGTTTTTTGATCAATTAACTTTGGAGGCGTATCAAGCCAAAGTAGCCAAGCGCTTGGTAGTAGAAATCCAAAACCGTCTACAGTTTATGCTGCAAGTGGGTTTGGGCTACTTGACGCTTAATCGTCTGACGGCTACCCTTTCAGGAGGGGAGTTTCAACGTATCAAGTTGGCTACCTCTTTGGGTAGTGCCTTGGTAGGCTCGATGTACATCTTAGATGAACCCAGTATCGGTCTACACCCTAGAGACACCGCTAAATTGATTGAGGTACTCGAGACCTTACGCGATTTGGGTAACACCGTCATTGTTGTAGAGCATGAAGAAGAGGTGATGCGCGCAGCCAATCAAATTATTGATATAGGGCCTGATGCAGGTTCTGGTGGAGGGCATTTGATTTTTCAAGGTACGTTACAAAAGCTCAAAAAAGCCGACTTAAAAAAATCGCATACCCTTCGCTTTTTGAATGGCACTGATCAGATCGCTATTCCTACCATCAGGCGTAAGTGGTCGAACGCCATAGAAATTAAAGGCGCGAGAGAAAACAACCTAAAAAATATTGATGTCACCTTCCCGTTGAGTGTTCTTACGGTCATTACGGGCGTATCTGGTTCTGGGAAGTCAACATTGATTAAGAACATCCTTTACCCTGCCCTTGGCAAAGTGTACGACAGCTACAGTGGTGAGATTACAGGTAAGTACAGTAGTATTGGCGGTGATACCAATTTACTTTCCAGTGTAGAGTTTGTAGATCAAAACCCGATTGGGAAGTCTTCTCGTTCTAATCCCGTTACCTACATTAAGGTATATGACCTTATCCGAGATTTATTTGCCAGCCAGCCCTTAGCGAAAGCAAGAGGCTATAAACCAGGGCACTTTTCGTTTAATGTAGGCGATGGACGCTGTGATGTGTGTGAGGGCGAGGGCGTGATTAAGATAGAAATGCAGTTTATGGCGGATGTTTACCTCAAGTGTGAAGCTTGCGGCGGGAAGCGTTTCAAAGAAGCTATTTTAGAAGTTACCTACAAGGATAAAGATATCTCTGATGTACTCGCTATGACGGTAGAAGATAGCATTCAATTCTTTGCGGAAGAGAAGAAAATTGTAGATCGGCTTTCTACGCTCTATGATGTGGGCTTAGGCTACATCACTTTGGGGCAGTCGTCCAATACGCTTAGTGGTGGAGAAGCCCAACGCGTAAAGCTGGCTTCCTTTTTGGATAAGGGGAATAATCGTAAAACGAATACGCTCTTTATCTTTGATGAGCCTACTACAGGGCTGCACTTTCACGATATTAAAAAGCTGCTCAAAGCCATCAATGCGCTTATTGAGCAAGGGAATACAGTGATCATCATAGAACACAACCTAGAAGTGATCAAAACTGCTGACTGGATCATCGATCTGGGGCCTGAAGGCGGTAAAAATGGAGGTCACCTCAATTTCACAGGCATTCCAGAAGACCTCATCAAGGAAAAGGACAATTACACAGCGCAGTATTTGAGGGAAAAGTTTTCGTAGTGTGGCAGTGAAATAGGACAACTCACTCTAACCTAATTGCTGTATGTCTTTTCTATATAGATTAAGCAAATCAAAAAAGTAAGGATAAACGGTGTACCGTTTATTTCTGACGAACTGTACAGACAGTGTCTGAAGTAAATCGTCAATCCTAAAGCCTACAGGCTTTTTGTAGTAGTAAAGTTTGCGAACTTTTATGCTCTTATCCATTGAAGTATTCATACTTTTTTCTCCTACGGTATAAATACTATCTACTTCTGAAAAATAAATACCCTCTAGGGCAGTCTTACTTTCTATTATTCTTTGGCTTGGTTTTTTTTCAGTCGCCTCTGTTTTAAATAATACTCTTTCTTCAGTATCTTCTATAGCTAAAGCCAATCCTTCTGTAAATATAAAATGGGTATTTTTAAGTTTTTCTTCGTGGGTGTCTCTGGTCTCTCCATTCTTTTTGTAGATTTTACTTTGCCCATTTGATAGGCGAGTATAGTTTCTTTCTGCAAACTGCTTATCTAACTCAAGCCAATCAATGTTCCAGTCTTGTAAAATTTTATTACGCTTTTGTTTTTCGCTTGGATTGTCTAGGTTTAGGAACTGCAATACAAACGTTTCGTCAATATGCATAAATATATTCCCATACATATAAGCTAGTTGCGTTAGGCTTTTGAGGCTCAAAACGCAAGGTAAGCAATGATTAGGTTGGTCCGGGTTTAGAATAGGTAGTTTATTAATGATATACTTTTTGAGTAGAAGTTCATTCAAACAGACATCTAACCGATGCTTGTAGTCTTCCACCTCAAAAACTGTATAGTTAAAGTAGCTAGTCTCTGAATCAAAATCATCTGCTTTATTTAAATTGATGTTGAGTGTTTGCATAGGAATATGCTTGGCAAAGTCTTGATAAAGAATAGGCTTTTGGTCATCACAATGCACTAGGAAGCCTTCTTTTTCAGGATCGAAAATATCTTTTTCAACATCTTGTAAAACCAAAATAGCCTTATCAGTTTCAGCCAATGCTTCTCGTTTGATCTCTGAAAAACTAATCTCATATCGCTTCCCGTAATACTTGTTAAGTAGGTCGATGTAATCTTGGAAGCGGTTTTGATTGGGGTTCGCTACATCTTTTTGGCGTAAATCTAACACACCGACTTCGCCCAATATTTTTAAATACAAACCAGTTCCTTTGTATGTCTTTTCATCAAAACCATAGCCCTCCACAGGAAGTGTTTTGGCTGTATGATCACCAGGCTGCCTCATAGGTACTAACGATGTCATGAAGTGGCTTTGCTTTTGGGCTACCCCATCACCTAATACTTTATTATAGTAATTGACTAAGTCATTCTGAAAATTGCGTAATAATTCACTCCGGCAATTCTCAAAGTTTTTGCTTTGATACCATTTAATGGAAGGATTTCTAGGTCTAAAATTCAGGTTTTTGGTATCTTGAGAATTGGTTTCTCTTAAAATATTACTCAAACTTTTCTTACTCTGTACTATTTTTCTCACTTCACTCTGTTTGAGTTGACGAAGGTATCTTGTCCCTTGTATCTCTTCAAAGTAGTTATAGTAGTGTAGGTATTGAGTATTGAACTTTTCGTCAAGCCGCTTCAAGTATTGTGCTTTTGAGATAATTTCAAACTCACCCATTTTTTTTGCTGCTTGAATCTTATCAATGTACAGCGCAGTTACCTTTTGACGGTCGTCTTTGCTGTGCATGCAGAAGTAAGCTCCTTGACAAGTAC
This sequence comes from uncultured Cytophagales bacterium, assembly GCA_937911505.1. Lineage (GTDB taxonomy): Bacteria > Bacteroidota > Bacteroidia > Cytophagales > Thermonemataceae > CALEMF01. The sequence continues at coordinate 28,662 of CALEMF010000015.1, read as the reverse complement.
GGTGAGCTTTATGATACCAACTTGATAGTAATAACTTCACCAAAACAGGTAAGCCTTCTTTATTGCAGAACTGAGAGATATCTGCTACCGCTGCCTGCAGAAGTCTATTGGTTAAGAAATCAAGATTAAGCGTGAGAGGGCTTTTGGGTAGTTGAGACTTTTCGACTAAGATGTAAATGGTTGCTTCTGGCTTTGCATAAGTATGAAAATAATAAGGGTACTCCAATTGTTCCTTGTAGGCGTTATGTAAACATGCATACTTATTGTTTATTTTTACAAATTTAAATTGGCTAGGTACTTCGATGGTGAAGAGTTGATATTTCTCTTGTAGCGCAATCGGATCTATTTTGTCTAAGTTAATGACAAAATTGGTGGTAGGTACATGATGTTGCTTGGATTTAGTCATAGTTGAGGTGTCTTTTGAGTTCAGAGATAAAATACTGAAAATTGGGAGCGTAGTTCTTTTCTGAATTTGCAGCCTCATCTGTTTTGAGCATACTCTGTACCACAATAATTGATGCTTTTTTAAAGCTATTGTTCACTTCGTCGAAGTTTTCATCAAAGTATTGAACGGGTCTTTCTCCATCACCAAACGCATTGATATAAATAATCTTACAGTCCTCTTGTGAATGAAAGCTTCTTATACTATTTAACTTTTCTTGTGCTTTAACTTTAAAGCTATTTTCGTTGAGTTGAGGGTGATAGAAATAATCGTCTTTTGATAGTTGAAAGTGTACGACGGTTTGTTCACTGTAATTCTTAGCATCAATGTACCAGTTTTTCCCTTGCACTTTTAAATCTATTAATTCAAAAAGCTCATTCACAATTTCTTTCTCGCTCAAGGCTATTTTCTCATGTTTAAAAACAGCTTTTACAGCCTCTTCGCCAATAGCCCCTGCTAAAATGCATTGGTAAAAATAGGGTGTAAAGTAAATACCTTTTCCAGAAAAGCCTTGCTCGTATCGATTTAGGTCAAAATGACCTCTCAAGATAGCATTCCTTTGTATGTTTTGGAAAACACCATCCAAGTACCATCGGTCAAAGCTACTATCGGGACGAATACCTTTTTGAATGATATTTAAAGTCTCTTTTTGTATCCAAAGGCATTTATCTCTATGATCGTAGGCATCTGTCTCGAAGGTGCAGGCGTACTTCTTAAATAGTTTGTATTCCTCCGTTTCTTTTTTCCTATCATAATCTTTTTTAGCAAAAGCCTGTTTCAAAGCATATTCCCTTAGACTTTGCCATTCTTCACGAATTTGCGAAGCCTTTTCTTGAGATAGCTTATTTTCTCTTACCGCAGCCAGTTTTACTAATAGTTGTTTAATAGCAGCTTTGCACTTCTCATCAGTAGTCTTTAAGCCTTCCTGTTGTATTTGCCTTTGCTGATGTCCTCTGCCAAATTGACTCTCAAGAATATGGGTAAACAAAACCTGAATATTTTGTGAAAAATACGGCTTATTTCTGTTGAAATCAGATTGGTATTCTTCTTTGGTTGCGAAGTCTTCCAAATGGTTGTACACTTGTTTTTCTAAGCGAATGGCTTGTGTGCTCATCTGATCCCAAACCCTCTCTACACGCCCTAGCGCCTGAATATAGGTCGAAACACAATTCAAAATGCCATCGGGTGTAGCTAAGTAGAGGCTATTGAAGGAGTCAATCTTACGAATGTTGTTTAAGTAAGCTTTAAACTGTCTTTCAGAGATCATTTTGTTCTTCTCTAACTTCGCTAAATAATAAATATTTGCCTTTATTTTTTCGCTTTTCGTCTGCTCAGTGTCTTTTTCGTTATCAATAGGGTTGAAAAAGTAATAGGGGCTATCAAGCAAATGAATATTTGAGAAGTCGGCTTTTTGTGTTTTTTCTTGGTCTTTATAGAAGAAGAGATTCACACCATTTCCCGCAGAAGGATAGGTCGTAACGAGCAGAACAGGTAAGTCTTGCCAGAATAACCTATAGTAATCTTGTTTATTCTTCTCGTGCTTCGCTATCTCTTTTCCTTGATTAGCATCAAAAAACAGCACAATTATATCCCTTTCAGCAAAGTGAATTTTATAGCAATGTTCAAGGGCATTGTCCATCGTTTCGATTTTGTATAAGCCTTCTTCAGGTAGAGGCCAATCTTCAAAAAGTTGTAATATTTGTTTGTAAGAACTAAGAAATAATAGGTTTGTATTATCTCTTGCTTGTCTTGTTGCTATCCATTCTAAGGTAGCAAAGAAGAGAGTAAGGCGTTTCTTACGAAATGCACGTTTGTTGCCGTCCCCAAAGTCTTGTTGGCGCGTTTGTACAAATTTATCTATGAATATACTTACCTCTTCTGAAGTATTCTCTTCTGCCATTTCTACATAGGTTGCATTTTTTCTTATTTCAGATTTATTGCTGTTAGCTTTTTGAATACATAAGATATCTTCTTCTGAGATGTCATGATACAAATTGCTTAACTCATTACGTAGCCAGGCTGTATCAAAATTTTTGAGATAGCGATTAAATTCTGCTGTAGCAGATAAACCAAAGACTAAATTATTTTTTGCTAAAGATAATAGTATACTCTCAGGCGTACTGAAAAGAGAGTAATATTTAAACTCCACTTCTTCGCTATCGGTATCATAACCTAAGTTATGCACTTCGTACAAGCCATAACCATTATAGTACATTTTACTCTCATTGGTGCCGACAGCAATCCTTTTGTGTGGGTATTGATGTACCTGTCTTAAAATTCTTTTAAACGTATCTGAGGCTTTAAAGCAATGGTTAACCAAGTCTTGGTAGATTTTTGGGCGCTCAGTCTCCAATCGTTTAAAAATTCGAAGAATAGCTGCCGTAGCCTGATTGACCACATTAAGTAGTACGTAAGCATTAGGCTTGTTCTGCTCATTGGCTATCTCAAGGTAAAAGGCGTTAATTTTATCCTTATCATCATTTTCTTTATGATAATTTAAGTAAATAGCGTGGTTACTGAGGCTGTAACGTGTTTGAAAAATAGAAGTACCTATTAGTTTTTTTTCATTACAGAGAAAATGGTTGATTTTTGGATAGGGTAATTCATACTTTTTGGTAAGTGTTTCAACATCTTGCGTAACCTTCTCTAAATCTGTTCGTATTTCTCGGTGATTTGCCAAAAAGTGGTCTCTTGACAATTTGTATTTGGTAAGTACGTTGTAGAAGCGTTCTACAAAATCAAAAGGTTGTTCGACCACTACATCTTTACAAATTTGTGTAAGGAGATCGTTTTCGAGAAAATCAAACTCATCAAGAAAGAGGACATTCTGTTCTCCTCTTTCCTCATTGTTTTGAAGTTTGTATAAATTAATGACTCGCTTGCCGTCAAAGAAACCATAGAAAGCTTTCTGTAAAGAGACCAAAAAGACACGCTTTTCCTGAGGGTTGTTGATAAAATCTATGTAAGGAAAAAGAACTTTGATGGTAGGATTTTGAATGAGCTCATTATAAGCTTTTTGGTTTTGTTCGTCTGCTGCGCTTCTGATGATTTTTCTAAAGAATGAGAAAATAGATCGTACGCTTTCGTTGATGGCATTACTAACATCGATAGTAGGAAAATGAGTGCTTTCTCCCTTTGCAAATACTTTCACAAAGTCATAGTGTTGTATGATAGCGTTTACACCTCCCTTGTAAAGTTTATTAGCATAATGTTGTATATGCTGAGTACGCAAGAGTCGTTCGTAGTCTTCTTCTTTAATCTTGCTGATAACTTCTACGTTGCGCTCTTGTAAGCAGTAGCCAATATTTTTTTCCTTTAACTCTGCCACCATCTCATTGAGCAACTGTAGGCGATTTGCGATATAGAAAAAACGCTTCTTTTCGTCTGTATTTTGCCGTATCGTTTCAATGATACCGCTTGTTTTCCCCAACCCTGTACCACCTAAGACTAATTTAAAACCTTTAGTATTATGTAAAGCTCCCTGATAGTAGTTGGTATAAAAAGATTTGTGTACTTTACTTTCCCTGTAGTCTGTTGTTTCCATAAAAATAGATGTTTTTAAATTTTTTGGATAAATTCCACATCAGTAGATATTGTATATCTACTAAAAATCATTAAGTGACCCTGACACATAAATATATTTCAAGAGTCAAATTATCTCTTTTACAGCCTCAAAAATGTAAGTACTAGCTGAAAGTTTTTTCTTTATGGCTGTTGATGAGTAATGTAGCTATTTAGTAAAGTTTTTTTCTTGTACGACGGTAAGTTTACTCCTCGTAAATCCCAATATAAAGCTTTCCCTCTTTATCCATAGAGGCACGGTACATCCCAGCGGTGTTGAACTCCATCGACACGTTGCCTTCCTTGTCAATGGCTACGATGCCTCCTGTACCACCTAGCTGAGTTAGTTTTTTCTGGATCACTTCTTCGGTAGCTGCTTTTAGAGAAAGTCCTTTGTACTCCATTAAAGCGGAAATATCGTAAGCGACAACGCCTCTGATAAAATATTCGCCCCAACCTGTAGAAGAAATAGCACAAGTTTTATTGTTGGCGTAAGTGCCCGCCCCAATGATGGGCGAGTCTCCGATGCGTCCCCATTTCTTGTTGGTCATGCCACCAGTAGAGGTGCCTGCCGCTAGGTTTCCTTGCTTATCGAGTGCCACACATCCCACTGTACCAAATTTAGTGTCTTGTATATCGGCGTCATAAAAACCCGTTTTACCATCTTTTCCTTTTTTGTCTTTTTCTGCCTCTTTTACTTTTTTAAGCGACTTCATACGTTGTTCTGTATGAAAATAAGAAGGTGCTACGAGCGTAAGGCCTTGCTCTTTGGCAAATTGTTCAGCGCCTTCCCTTGCCAAGAGTACATGCGGCGAGTTTTCCATTACTTTTCTAGCCAAGGAGATAGGATTTTTAACCGTCGTTACGCCTGCTACAGCTCCTACCTGAAGGGTTTTTCCTTCCATAATAGACGCGTCCAATTCGTTTTTACCTTCGGCTGTAAAAACAGCACCTTTCCCTGCATTAAAGAGAGGAGAATCTTCCAAGATATTTAGGGTGGCTTCTATGGCTTCTACACTGCTTCCTCCCTCCTTCAAAATAGTGTGCCCTTCTCTAATGGCTTCCTCCAGCTTTGCTTTATAGGCTTTTTCTTTTTCTGGTGTCATGTTTTTCTTGAGAATTGTCCCAGCACCTCCGTGAATGACAATCCCAAAGTTATTTTGGGAAAAGACGGGAACACTATTTAACAAAAGAATGAAAGCAAGAAGGATGTATTTTGGTGTCAGCATTATAGAAAGGGATTTTTACTTATTGTTATGTAAAGTCTCATTGAGATGAGGTGTTGGAATCTGCTTTTTTCGTATGATGAGCAAACTTATTGGTAATAATTACCTTATAAGACCCTGTGTAATTTAGTGAGTTTAGCGGAAATAAGCAACGATGAGGATGCGTATAAGGATACCGAAAGCAAGGAGTTTGCTTTGTTAACTATCAGATACTTGGAGGTTATCTATTTAGGGCAGTAAAGTTTTTAACTATACTTGGTTAGTTTCTCTTATTGAGTTCATCACGAATTTTGGCAGCACGCTCATAGTCTTCCTGCTCCAAGGCTTCATCAAGCATGGTTTGTAGTTGTTCGTAGGAGTAATTTTTCAGTGAATCGCCCTGAGGAGTGGTGCTTAGTGCTTCCGTTTCTCTTTCTTCTTCTTCTTCATCTGTGAGTACAATACCTGCCTCAGAGAGTACATTCTCTTGTGTAAAGATAGGTGCACTGAAACGTAAGGCAATCGCAATTGCATCTGAAGGGCGCGCGTCTATTTCTGATACTTTTGCACCATCTGTGCAGACTAATTTAGCATAAAAAACACCTTCTCTTAAATCAGAGATAATTACCTCTAATACTTTTACATCGAAGCTTTCAGAGATGGAGCGAAACAAATCGTGTGTCATGGGGCGATTGGGCGTAATACGTTCTATCTCAATTGCAATTGCTTGTGCCTCGAACATGCCAATGATAATAGGGAGACGCCTATTACCCGTTTTCTCTCCTAATACTAAGGCAAAAGAGCCCGACTGGGATTGACTTGACGAGAGCCCTAATATTTCTAACCTGATCTTATTCACTATGTAAAATATTTATAAAATAATGGAATATCATAATGCTGTATCGACTCACAAGATAGTAAAACTTTACTAAAACACTAAGTCTTTGTGAGCGTCGTTAGAGGATGCAGCATTCTATATATCTGGTCAAGATAAATTGCCTTTGTATACTCTTCAAAGTACAAAAAATAAATGTGTAAACAAGGTAAGTTTACACATTTATTTAACCTTATAAATACTACAGCTTTGCCTTTGCTGCCTCTATCAATTTTGGTACTACCTCAAAGGCATCTCCCACAATACCGTAGTCGGCTGCTTGAAAAAAGGGCGCTTCAGGATCCTTATTAATCACCACAATACACTTGGAAGAGTTAACCCCTGCTAAGTGTTGAATCGCTCCAGAAATACCAATGGCTACATAGAGGTTAGGGCTCACTTTTACCCCTGTTTGTCCTACGTGCTCGTGGTGAGGTCGCCAATGTAAGTCAGAAACAGGTTTAGAGCATCCTGTTGCTGCACCGAGTATTGTTGCTAGCTCTTCTACGAGTCCCCAATTTTCTGGACCTTTCAAACCACGTCCACCAGACACTACTAGGTCCGCTTCTGGTAAAGGTACGCCGTCTGTGGCTGCTTTTTCAGTATTGGTGATGTTTACGCCAAAGTCTGCTTCGGCTAAATTAGGCTCAAAAGCTTCTACATTGGCTTTTGCTTCAGTAGGTTCTACTTGGAAGATATTTTTCTTAATCGCTAAAATCTTTTTCTCGGAAGTTACATCAGTATTAGCAAAGGCTTTTCCAGTGTAAATACTTCTTTTTACTCTAAAGCCATTAGAGGTATCTGGTAGCTCTACTACATTAGAGGTAAGTCCTGCCTTGAGACGACCTGCTACTCGTGCTGCTACGGCATCTCCTAAAGAAGATTTCGCTAGCACAACTACCTGTGCGTTTTCTTTCTCTACAGCTTGCCCTAAGCTATTGGCAAAAGCTTGGATAATCCCTTTATTGAGTCTTGCGTCGTTTACGTGTAGTACTTTGGTAGCGCCATAACCGCCTAAATTCTCTAACTCACTTTGGTCGATCTCTCCTAATACTAGGGCATTGGCTTGTACATTTAGTTGTTCAGCTACTTTAGCACCATATCCTACTGCTTCTAAGGAGGAAGGTTTTGCTTTTCCTTCGCTAATTTCTACAAATATTAATACAGACATTTTATTATCAATTTTTATGTGCTAATTATTTATTTTATAATACTTTCGCCTCATTTTTTAATAAGTCGATGAGTTTCTCTACCTCTTCAGGCGCAATCATTTGGCATTCGCCTTTTGGAGCAGGTAGCTCGTATTGCTCTACTTGTGTAAGCTTTTCGGGGTCTACAGGCTCCACTACATTCAAAGGTTTAGAGCGTGCCGACATAATGCCTCGCATATTAGGGATTTTCCATTCTGCAATAGGTTCTTGACAACCCAAAATGAGCGGTAGAGAGGCTTCTAGGTGTTCTTTACCGCCTTCTATCTCTCGTACCATTTTGGCTACATTGTCTTCGATGTCTAGCTGCATGATAGGAGACAAGGAAGGAATCCCCAGTATTTCACCTACAATACCATGTACTTGCCCTCCGTTGAAGTCGATCGACTCACGCCCCATAAGAATAAGGTCGTAATTATTCTCTTTGCAAACGTGGGCTATTTGCTGCGCTACAAAGTAGGTATCTGTAGGCTCTGCATTGATACGAATGGCATCGTCTGCTCCTAGCGCCAACGCTTTACGAATGGTAGGTTCTGTTTCGGCTGTCCCTACATTAAGCACTGTTACGGTAGCATTGAGTTGCTCTTTTAGTTCCATAGAACGAGAAAGTGCGTAGTCGTCGTAAGGGCCTGTGACGAACTGTACGCCAGTAGCATCTAGTTCGGTATTACTATCATTAAATTTAATCTTGGTAGTTGTATCAGGTACGTGTGTTATGCAAACAAGTATCTTCATCGAGTTGTAGGTTTAAATGTTATGTTTTGCTTGTTTCTTAGCGAAAATGATCTCAATTTTCGGTTGTGAAGTTAAGGAATAATGTATAAAAAAGAAAAATATTGTATTGCTTACCATACAACTATGTGTGCGGGGAGTTGTTGGTGAAGGAAGTGCGTTTTTATCTTGTAATAGACGCTTAACGTTATACTTTATTGAAAAACATGGACAGAATTACTCAGCTAAAACAGTACTTGGAGGAGTCGCCCGACGACCCTTTTCTTTATTATGCCTTGGCTACGGAGTATACACAAAAGGATGTAGAGAAAGCGATTCATTATTACGAAATTTTACTGGCACGTTTTCCAGCGTATACCGGTACTTATTACCATGCAGCAGCGTTGTATGAAGCACTAGAAGAAATAGAAAAAGCAAGACTAGTGTACGAAAAAGGGATTACTGTACTTACTGAACAGCAAGCACATAAATTACTGGAGGAGCTTAAAAACGCCTATTATAATTTCCAGATGGAGTACGATGAATAACTTCTGCTTACTCTTCTTTTTTCTTTACTACTTCTTCTTTATAAAGGAGATCGAGTAATTGATAGCTAAGTTCTTTTAGCTTATCGCTATCTTCTACTTTTTCACGTTCTTGTGTCCAATTAAAAAATAGTTGCTCAAACTTTCGCATAGAAGATAAGTTCAACCATACACATTGAGTAGATACATTGGCAGGTTTATTCTGCTGAATCATACTCTCTGTTAGTCTCCTAAACTCTTCGTCGTGGAAACGTACCGTCCAGTTGGGTAAAATAAAGCTCATACGATGATTGAAGAAGTCCTCATGTATTTTTCTTCCATCTTCTGTGAATTGGATATAGTACGCTACTTTTTCTTCAAAAGGAATAGCTTCCTTATGATCTGACAGGTATTTATACAATGCTTCAAGCTTATTGTGAATGGCTTCCACAGAGATGTTCTGCTGAATACTTGTAAACTTCATCCTTGGGTCTTGTGTACCAAAGATAATTTCAAAGTCACCGTCTGTTCTACGCTCTACAGAGAAGTTCTCAAAAGTTCTAATCTCAGCACGTAATTGTTCTACTACTTTGATTCGCTCTTCGAGTGTAAACCTGTATTGTGAGGCCAAGAAGGGGAAGCCTTCTTCATCTTTGATATAAATACCAAACTTCTCCTCTCCTACCTTAGGGCGCAATAAGAGATGTTCAATTGCATGTAAGCCTTCAGAAAGAATATTATAGTCTTTGAGGAAATCTGCTATTAGTCCTACGGTATTTACAGTATCTTGGTAGTTATTTACTTCGGCTATCCAAATCCACTGACCAGTAGTAGGGGACAACAGTAAGATTTGATAGTTTCTGCTTTGTGGGAGTTTTCCTATGCGATAATTGAGTAGGTTAATTCCCTCTCTTAATACATAAGCAGGTAGAATAGCCCCTTGAATGATCGATGTTTCTTGTAGAAGGCGCTCGGCTTTTTCATCTTCTAATGCTTCTAAAGTAATGTCTTCATCATCTACATAGGCGAAGTTCTCTTCTATAGAAGTTTCTGTAATACTTCTTCTCGTAATATCCGTGAGGCTTTCCCAAGTATTTTTGTCACTTCCTTTAAGGGTATCTTCGGTCAGCTTGATGGTTTGTTTTTTAACACGTTCTATGAGCGATTTTTTGACGACCGCATAATGGAGGTCGCTGCCTAATCCAAACCCTAGCCCTAGAAGGATATTTACCTTCTTTTCTAAAGAAGAGATATTCTCTGTATCTCTAAAGGGTTGCTTGTAGTTATAAGCCTTGGACTTGTTCTGATTGATGTCAACCAGGAAGTGTAGAAAGCGGATCTTACTTTTTAGCAAAAATTTCTGGAAGTTCGCCTCAGTGTAATAGTAATTTTGTTGGGTAACTGTGTAGTTATTGTAGTTTTCTCCATAAATAGCCAGAATAAAGTCGATAAAGCGATTTCTGCGGTCAACATAATCATCGTTTACCTTAATGAGCGCTTCAATGCCTTCTTTATAGTTAGCTGTAATATCATAATGCTCCAGTACAGGATCGTCGATCTTGTGATTACCTGTTTTGAACAAGTCGGTAGCATTAGGAATATTTTTATTAATGTGCTGATAAAAATAAGTTTGCTGTGCTTCGTTGGTATTGGAGTATAGCTCCTTTACATGGGCTAATTGGGCTAAAATATTGGCCAGTAGTTGCTCGAATAAGATCAAATAAGCTTTTAGCTGCTTCGCTTGTGCAATACGTTTATTGTCGGGCCTACCTGGAATACCTTCTTCTCCTACTCCAAAAATACCAGGAAAGTGATTTTGTAGCGAGTAATATTCTTTTACTTTCAGTTTTTTACCATACTCTACCTCTAAGGTATTTTCGTTGATGTGGTACACCCGCTTATTGAGCGATTCTATTTCTGTATACTTTCTGTCTACCTCTTCGTGGCGCATGTTCTGTACAAGCAACGTACCCTTAAAGAAGTTGATATTGTAGGCATCTTCTTTATATTCTTTTTTGATGTCGAGCACAGGAATTTTATTCAATGGGATAATGTACTGGTTATCATATTTCTCGCCATCTACCTCTATATAAAGATTTTTTACATTATTGACCCCTTTTACTTGCATCACTACTTTGATGATGTCTGATAGGGTAATCTTATCCATTTTGGGCGACAAGTCATCTGTTTTGATAAAACCGTATTGTAGTAGTGGGCCATCAAGTAGATCGTTAACGCTTTCACCTTTTTCTAGCAACTCTTCGAGTGTATGAAAATGGATTTCAGGACTCAAATAGTGGTTTACTTGGTAATATATTTCTGCAATAGTACGCTCGAGGTCTTCTAGCTTATCTACTTCTATGTCCCCGTGTAGCGAAACATTAAACGGTGTTACTATTTCTACTTTTTCTAAGTCTTCGCAAAGATTACGGTTTTTTAAGAATACCTTCCTTACATTTTGTATAATGCTTTCTTCGGTGATGTCTCGTCCTGTACTTTCGTCGATTTCTACTAAAATTTTATAAAGTCCCTTAAAAGAGCTTTCTGTATCGGCTACAGGTAAAAGCCAGACATTTTTGAGCCCTATGACTGCATCGAGCACAATTTTACGGTAATCGTTGATAGTCCAAGGGTGGGCGGGTAGTAATTCATAAGCAGTACGAAAAATATTACTGCCTGCTTTTGCATCAAAGAGATGGTCTTGTATGTCAAATTCGATACGATAACACACATCCGTAATGGCATAACAGAGTTGCTCAAGAATGGTAATACCCGGATCGTGTGCGTTGTAGTCTGTCCAAAAAGCACCGGTCAGTTTTTGTATAAGTTGGATGCCCTCTCTTCTGAGGTATTGAAAGTCTAATCCTTTATTATCTGAAGATTGAGACTCAACGAAAAGTGGTTGCTCCATGTAGCTTTGCTAAAATTTAACTAGTTTAAATGTTCGATTCATCTGTATAATTCCCCCCCTCATTAATATCTTTCTCGTTGCGTTGACGCAATTGTGTATTGGCTTGATTGTTCAGTTTGCCGATCAACTCGTACACTTCATTAAAAGGGAGTTTACCCAAGGCTTTGAATATGATGTTGGCTTCTTTTAAGGTGATCTCTAGCTTTACTGTTGACTCTTCCATTAGGCAGGCACATTTTGATTGATGAGTAAATCGATATTATTGATCAAATAAAGCGTAATCTTCTCATTTACACACAATAATTCGTTGAAAACTTCTCTTTTAATTTTAAAAGCAATCAACTCCGTATGGCTTTGCAGTTGAAGATGCTCCTTGCCTAGATGTGTTGCTTCAAAACTATGAATAAATGCACCCTGTTGGTAGGTAATGGTATTTTGCTTAGAGGCCTTCAGTGCTACTTCTCCTTCATAAATAATCCAATAGTCTAGTTCACGTCTATATTCATACTCGCCTATCACTTCTCCTTCGGTGGCTTCTATCACTTCTACTAACTGCGCAATGGTGGCCACTTGTAAACCAGAGATTTTCTCAAAGATAGGTATTTGCGACATAAACTTAGCAATCTCAAAACGTGTATAAGTATCTCTAAACTGCGTCCTTCTGAGTTTCTCCGTTAAGTCACGCAAATGCCTAAACCTAGGTTGATTAAAACGAGGTAAATGCTCACCCAAATGCTCTGAGAAGTTAATCAGCATAATTTTGTAGGCCAGCTCGCTAATAATATTAGCTGGGTGAATGATATTGGCCATGAGTATTTCTATATGCGCTTCTTTTATGTTTTTTGAGAGTTCTTCTAAGGCGCAAGCTTTGGTCCAGACATTTACTTGTTTAAAGTCTCTTTGAATCAAGCTTAGTAGAATCGCCTCTTTCTCCATCTTATCGGTAGGAAACACATCTTGCATAATTTCTACCTTCTCTTCATAAGAGTAAGGCGTCAAGATGGGTAGTAGCATAGGCTTCATTGTATCAGGAATTACTACATCTAATAACTCTAATGCAAAAGAAGCTTGCTCATCATTTTTACTATTGATGTTGCGCTTTACAAGATCGATTGAAGTAGGATCGAAAATAAGAGAGAGTAAACGATAGAGATAGTTCATGTTTTCATCTACTTCCGAAACGACCGCTCTGAGTAATAGCTCACTTACTTTAAAGCCTTCTAAATCTAAATGGATGGCCATATTCCAAGTGATGGTTTCACATACGTCTTCTATCTCTTGATTAATCAGTATTTTTCTGTCTCCATTTACTTGGTAGCCACACCTCCCTACCGCTTCTAGCGCACGTGCGCTCACGTTTAAGTTAGGGTGATTTACTTTTTTAATTAATAGGCGAATGGCTTCTTGGCTGGCAATATGCTCGTAGGCTTGAATAATACGTAGCTGAATGTTTTCTTTCTGCCCTGTAAGGTAAAAAGCTGATTCTAAGGAAGGGAAAATTGGCTCTCCCGTCGCTACGATGGCTGCAAAAGCGGCATTGCTATACAGGGCTGTATCTAGTTTCTCTATCATATTATTGTGTAGGTCAAAGCCTTCACAACCTGCTGAAGATACTAAAGAGTGGTAGCGTACTTGGTAGTTGGGATCTCTAAAGAGCTTATTGAGCAGTTTTACTTTAGTAAACTCTTCAGTGTAAGCACTTAAAAAAGCACCGTATAGGCGTTCACTATCGAGTTTGGAATAGGTAAGTTGCTCTACATATTTGATTTTCTCCAGACGACGCTCCGCATCCTTGAGCCGGCTATATGTTTTTGTCATCAGCTCAGCATTGTCCAATACAGCAAAGTATTTTAATTGCATTTGCTCTTCTATAGGTGGTGTTACTTCCAAAATACACCACTCACTTGCTTGTTGAAGGGCAATTTTTTGAGTACGATTACTCTTAGCTGTAATCAAATGTTGTACGGCACTTCTAAACAATACAGGATTAATAATAGAGAGAATATTTAAGTAAATGGCCACTTGTTTATCTGGTACGCGTACTACTTGCTCTGCCAAGTAAGCAGCGAGATTACGGCTATCTGTTTTTTTACTGCTTATCTTTGCTTCTTGTTGTTGTTGGTTGCTATCAAGCGTTTCTTTAATAATCTGTCTATAGCGTTTATGCAAGTTATTTACCATCACAATGATGGCTCCGCAAAAGGCAATGGCTATCAATGTTTCCGTAAGTGGCGGCAGCCAATAGTAGAGATAAACAATACCAGCACCTAATGCAAGTGCTACTCCTTTTAGTGTGGTATCAAGCTTCGTTTGTGTGTCAAAGCGTAGTTCACTAGGAATGGGAAAAAGATAGTACTTGATGACATTCTGGTCGATTGCATCTGTCATTGTATCTTTTACAATCTTACAGATCACGCTTACTACAAAGAATAAATAGGTATTTTGCGCGCTTACTTGGCTCCCATACATAATGGTGATTACCAATAAAATGATTAAAAAAGTACCTAGTATGATGGGAGGTACATACAGTGTAATTTGTATGCCAAATCGTTGAATAAGAAACCTTAGCAGGAAGTTCTTAATAATAAAAGAGAAAGCCACTGTAAAACCTATAGCAATGCAAAGGAATGAAATGATGTCGCTAAGGCCCGTAAGATCACTACTGTATCTTTGAAAAGCTGCTCTAAGAAAGAAGAAATCAGTGATTACCGAAACAATGATTGAGGTGGTAGTCAAATAGGTAATCAGACGAAAGTAACGGTTATTAGCCAGCTTCAACCAGTTGTTACTCGCTCTTATTTCTTGCGCATTTAATAAATTGGCGTGAGTAAAAGAAATTCTATTGATAATAAGTGAAAGTGGAATAAGTGCTAGAAAGCCTAGGACTAATGCTACCAATAGGGTAAGTGATAGATTAAACCAAGCGGCGTTTGCCGTGTTCAAGATTAGTAATACAGCAATAATACCTGCTAAAGTGAATCCTAATGATACTCTTGTCGCACCACCTCTTGTATCTTTTACGTTAAAGACTCTTTCAAAAACTCCTTGAAAAATAATATAACTAAAGATATTAATGGCCAGCGCTAATGGATATAGCCAGAACTGAAACTCATCGAATGAGTATTCTACAAAAATGGTAGCGATGCCTATTACCAATATTAATGCTGATAGAAACGCCACTTTCTTGTAAGAAAAGTAGAGTTGAGCGTAATTGTAAAGGGTTCCTCCTATCACTGCCATTACAGCAGTCATTATAAATATGAGGTAAATGGTTTGGATATTATAGTATTCTATAAAGAGGGTAGTGACTACGATATTGAGAAGCATGAGGGCTAGCCCCATTAGTACACCCCAATAGAGAAACATACGAACCGTTTTATTAAACCGCCTTAAGAATAGCCTAAAGTTCTTCCCCATTAATCTAACACTTATTTATTGATTTGGTAAAACACTGTCTCCTTCGTCGTCTAAGCTATTATCCATAAAGTGGTCTAGCCACAGGTTAGTGATGTGATATTTAACGAAGTAGTTTCCTCCATAGCTACATCTTGTACGCATTTCCAAGTTGTAGTTATAAGTGCTACCTGTCCAGCGGAGTTCTATTTTGTTACATCGTACGCCATAATAGGCTTGGTTTACTTTGATTTTATTCTTTGATTTTCCAAAGGTACTGAAAGCAAAAGCATGAATAAGTGCGTACTTACCTGTTTTCTTTTTACCAATGCCTGCTACCACTTCTAAACCATAGCAACCATTCAGTCCTTCTAAAACAGGATGCCATTTACCATCTGCGAAGATTTTCCCTTGATGAAAAGTACCCATTCTATTCTTGGTGGCAAAGGTACCGTTTACGTCTAGCTCATAGCGAGGTTGTCGGGTACTAATTCCTATCTTCCCATCGCTTTTAAAAGACATAATGGCATCGCCCAAATGGTTGTTAATATCTAGGGAGGCATCTCCACTATCTATCTGGAAGCTCCAAGCAGGATTTTTGTCCTCTATGCTCTTATAAAAGCTGATTAGTTTTTTAGAAGAGCCTATGGGAGAGAGCACCAAACCATCGTCCAAGGTTTTAGACATCCCATCATCTACCTTATTGATCATTGAATCGATAAGGTCTTTAAAGTGTCTTTCTGAAGGAATCTGTCCCTTCCTAAAGTAGTTTTTTAATGAATCTCTATTTTGTATTGACATTAGTTCAACTAGTTTATTCCCCAATAATAAAGTCAGTACCAAGCTCTAGATCGTCGATACCTGCCTGAGAGGACTTGATATCACTTCTCTCACCAATGATATGAATTTGATGTTCTGTAG
Organism: uncultured Cytophagales bacterium; assembly: GCA_937911505.1. Lineage (GTDB taxonomy): Bacteria > Bacteroidota > Bacteroidia > Cytophagales > Thermonemataceae > CALEMF01. The sequence continues at coordinate 12,912 of CALEMF010000015.1, read as the reverse complement.
AAGGGATTAATACCGACCAAGGCTTGGTAGCTTGTAAAAACATCTTTTCGTCACCTTCTCTTGCTGTATCTAACAAAACGTATTTTCCGCGTAAATCTTGCGCAATTTGGATCATGGAAAACTTCGTAATGAAATCGATGTAAGGAAGTGTACGAATAAAGCTAAGGATATCGGAGATGTTGACTTTCCCTCCTAGCTCTACAGTTTTCTTTCCTAGCAGTAAGCCACCCGCTAGGTAATTGTTAATTTCTTCGTTTAGTTTTTGAATATAAAAGCCATAACTATATCCTTCCTTAAATTTTACGTTACAGATAATTCTGATACGTTCGTAAGCTGGGTTACGTACCTCCACACTTACGAAAGGAGAGATAAAGTTATTGAGATAAGATTTAATCTGGTATAAAACCTCACTACTGGTTTTAGGCTCATTGTTGTCAGTATCCGCATAAGGCGTTACTACCAGTAAGATATGCCCTGGTGCATTCAGCGATTTGCTGCTCATATTAGTGAGGCAGGTAATCTTTTGAATCACAGGAAATTTATCTAGTACAATACGTTCGTAGTCCCAAGCGGTAATCGCTCTATTTTTGTGTTTTAAGCGTTCGCCTACACGTGTGTAAAAGGCTTGCTCGCTCTCTTGTGCCTTACCTTGGAAAGAGGCCAACGGTTGTATTACCTGCTGTATACCTCTTAAGTCTTTGTAGGCACGTCTAATGCTAAAAGCAGGTAAAGGTTTACTTAGGTAATCTTTTTTTACCTTCTCATTAACGAGTGATACTACCCCTACTTGTGTACAGGCACTTAGTATCTTAGAGGCCAGCGATACATTTTTGAGGGCTGCTATACGAATCCAGTATAGGTTGTTAGGAAGGATGGTATTGTTCTTTGACAAACTTCTGGGTAAGTCTACTTCTACAATACCTGTTTTAATGAAGCTCTTTGTTTCGTCTTTTAAAATTTTTGAGGAAGCTAGTAAAATCCACTGATCGTTGTTAAGGTAACACCACTCCAACATAGGAGGCTCCTCTTCGGAGGAGATAGAGTACCCTTCATCCATTTCAAATAGCATAGAAACGGTTTGAGGAAGTTCTAGCTTATCTAAACCAATGAGTAGACAACCCTCAAAATCTATCACTGGAAGTAAATAGGTACGCTGTTGCGAACTATCAGGGTATACCATCTGCGTACCAAAAGCATGTAAATGGAAAATATTTCCTCGTACATCGCCATCACCCTTTTTAGATCGGTCGTTTAGTAAGATGGCCGAAGAAGAGGCATAATTTAAATGAATACTCTCTATTTGAGGTGTATACGGCATATTAGGCTGCTCGCGAGGTTCTTTCTTTACAATCTTTGTTCTGACATTGTCGACAATATTTGAGCGAGAGTTTTCTGTGATAACTTCCGAAAGAATGGCAGGATATACTTGATGACCAAAGGCATCGGGTGGATTGGCCAGCTCTAAGCGTATGAATCCACGCCGAACGGCATTGGAATAGCTAATTTCATCGTTTACTTCTCTGTAGTTAGCAGGCAGTTTTATTTTAGTAATATCTACGTTGCTAATTATCGTCCATTCGCTCAACTCGCCAATCGCTTGTGGCTCTTCTGCTTTTGGGTCGTCTGTAGTTCTAAAAAGCTTGAATACCTGCTGTTCGCTTTTATCGAGTGGTTTCCAACGTCCTTCGTCGAGTACCGACAACTTAATCTCATAAGAGCCGTTGTCGATGTCTAAGTTATAGGTGTCGTAGTATTCGTAAAAACCACTAGGATCTATGGGTAGATTAAACCACTTAATATGTACTTCTAGCTTATCTAGATTTTTCTGAAATACTTCATTATTTCCAACTAGTAGAAAAGAACCTTTGTGTGGATTAGCACCAAAGGGGAAAAAGGGGCTATCTTGTGAGAGCGTACCTGTTTCGCTACTAAGAAACAAGTCTTTCACTTCTGATACCTCTACATCAATGAGTATTTGCTGTAGTACTAATTCTTCTAGTAAGCTGTACGGATAAATATAGGAGTTTCCGTTGAGTAGAAACTTCACTACTGGATGCTTCGTTTGGAAATGCCCTTCGTGTAAATTACCATTAAAAGCAATTACGGGCGCTACATCAATCTCTAAATCAAATTTTAAAGTGATAGTACTTTCATCGTCATCCTTTTTCACTACGTACCGAGGAATGTTATACCAGCCTGTAGTACAAGTAATGAGGATTTCAAAAGCTTCTAAGAATGCTTTTGAGAAGATATCTTCTGCGTGCTCTTCGGTAGTACCTTCTATATAACCTAGTAATTGAGTAAAGTGCTGAAAGCTCTCGGGTTCAAATTGTAAGCTAATAGTAATCTCTCTTTTACCTTCTTGAAGGAACAAGTTAGGCGAGGCAATGGCAAAACCAATGCTGGCGTTATCCATTGTTTTTTCGTGGCCACTCTTAAACATTTGTGACTCCCCAAAAGCAGGGAAAGAAAAATTATCGTTCTGCCCTTCTACGGGTGCTATTTTATCAATGGGTACTTCATTCGATAAAATATTCTTTACTATATTTTTACGTCCCTTTGGTGTGTTGATGCTTACACTATCAACATAAATGGTATTGAGCTGTTTGATCACCGCCTTGTTGACAGTGATGGGTTGTTCTGTCGTATATAGAATATTCTCGCCTTTATCGCCATAGCCAGCGATGAAGGCAGTATTTTCAGGGATAGAAACAAAGCTATTCTCTTCGTTTATCTTAAAAGAAAGGTACGTTTTATCGTGTACGGCTGGCTTATTTTCTTGTTTTAGTACATTCTTGTAGAAGAACTCTAAATACTTTTGTGATAGCTGATTGATATTACTTTTAGGAATTTCGAGCAGTTTTATAAATGCTATCAATAAGGCTACTTCTGGGTAGTGATTTTCGTTTTCTAACGATCTATTAAGAAAGCTTTGGGCTTTTTTCTTCAAGTAAATAAGCGTTTCAAAGAATACTTTAAAAGCTTCTTTCAATTTCTCCAGAAGGAAATCGACTTTTTCATCAAGCGAGTCTCCTTGCATGCTTACCTCGGTTTCTTCGTAAGCCCAAAGGCTACCGAAATCCTCAAAGTCTAGGGCTACCTCTTTCCCTAAGTGGTTTTTCTGTGAAGCAAGTCGTACGTAAGCTTTGAAGTTCTGGAGCCCCTCTCCCAATCGTAGTTGAATGGCTCCTTTAATTTCCTCGCGAATCTCTACACTAATATTGGCAAATCGCTCAACTTCTCTCAACTGTCCAAGCCAAGTATTGATGAGCAATGCCATGGCGTACACATCCTCTATACATCGCTTAAAGTACTTAAGTTTTTTCTCTTTTCCTTTAAATAACCGCGCTCTAGAGCTATGCTTATTGAAATTTTTCTCTATTTGTAACGGATCGTAGTGGGCTATAGTGGCCAGTACGACCAATTCATCTACTAGGAAGTTAGACCAGTCGCCTTCTACTTCGTTCTTGAGATTATAGTAATTGAGCAGTTTGGAAAGCCCATAGGTGAAGATGAGATGATCTTCTAGGGTTTTCTCATCGATGCTTACATAGCCTTCGCTTAGTGCTTCAAAATATCTATTTTCTTGGGTAGTACTACTAATCTCTGAAAGATAAGGGATATTTACTTCCATGCGTATGGCAACCTATCTGGTTTAGGTAATATTAAAGGTTTACTTCTGTCCCCTCGATGAGGTAGTAAGGGTACACAATGTTATTTCTTGTATTGGTAGCTTTTACGGTATAGTCTACCTCTATCCACACAATGCCGTCTAGTTGCCCACGAACGTTGACATTCACTTTATTTACATCCACACGTGGCTCAAACCGAATGATCGCCTCCTCTACAAGTAGGCGCATTTTAGCGATACCTGCTACATTAATAGGCTCAAACTGCATAAAATGGATCCCACAACCAAAGGTTGGATCCATAACGCGTTCTCCTGGCTTGGTAGAAAGAATGATAAAGAGGCTTTCTCTAATGTCGTACTCCTCTGAAACCATCTGTACACTGTTGATATTTTTGTCGAAAGTGGGTGGAAACTTCCATCCAATTCCTAAGAAGGTTTTTCTGTGTTTCATGGTGTAATGTTTTCAATTATTTAATAAACACATTCATCGATCCCAGTACGATTGATCCGGGCCCTAGCGAACAAGTAGTAGCACTTCCTACCTGTGCGGCTGGCATTCCGCCTATAAATACCTTTGTGGAACCTACACTAACCGCTCCTGGAATCGCTAGTGTAGAGGTTGCTACTACTGCCGCAGGCATTTTATTGATAAACACATTGGGGGCTCCAGAAGTAATTACGCCTGTGCCGAATGCGTGTGTAAACTGATCTCCTACTCTTGCTGCTAATTTACTCATTTCTTTTTCATTTATCCTATATGAATTTGTCCTCCGCTCACGGTAGTCATACTGTTACCACCTACTTCCAACTTCGACTTACTTTTTACAATAGTACTGCTACTAGCTTCTAGGTTAATCTTAGAAACCTTGTTGGTAGCAATCTCGTCCGCCTCTATGGTAAGTTTTTTGGATTTAAGATTGATCTCATCTTTCCCTTCAATGTTGACTTTTGCGTTAGCAAATATAGAAATCACATCTTCTTTCATCAAGATTACATTCTCATTCTGATCGTATATTTTGATGTCATCTTCTTTTCCGAGAGTAATTTTCTTTCCTTGAGGGGTGGCAATATTGATTATATCATTTTCATCATCAAAAGAAATCTCTAAGCCTTTTTTGGTTGTAATGGCTTTGATTTTGTTTTCATCATCAAGGGTAACCTCAGCACCTGCTTCATTGGTATAGTCTGATGCTTCGTCCTTATAGTTTTTATAAGGATACTGATTATACATCGCTCCTACAATAACAGCGTTTTGGAAATCTTCATTGATGAAGCCAAGTAATACATTATCGTTTACTTCTGGCATAAAGAAAATACCTCCTGTTTCCGTCGCGTATAAAGTGGCAATAGTCGCCCACACAAACTCATCCTCCGTATGGATGGTAGGAATACGCACTTTAAAGCGATAGCCTTTCTCGTCAGTAACTAATTCTTTTACGATGCCCATCATCATTCCTCCTACCTTAGGAAGCATATTAGAAGCGGCCGCTTCTTTCATCTCGTACAAATCTACATAAGTACGTTCATCTATGCCGATGGTCGCCTTGGTCGTCCAAGTGCCTCCCTCAGCTATATATTCAACACCTGAGATAAAATAGACCCCATCAAAGGTGGTGTTAAGTCCTAGTATTTCTAAGTAATCTCCTTGTGTTATTTCTGTGAAGTCTTTCAATTCTAAATACCCTTGGCATATGGCTAGCTCTTTCTTTACGCGCAGCGCTTTTGCAAAAGTATCTACTTTTTGCTGTGCAGCAGGCGCATTGATTTGTTGTAAGCTTTCTACACCAGAGAAATCATCCCACTTGACATTCCCATTGATACCTCCTATTCCTTCATCTAGGTTGATCATCTCTTCAGTAGTTTCTACACTACTATAATCCTCAGAGATCGCATTAACCATTACCTTTGCATTATACTTGGTAATGTCTGTTTTAATCTGAAAGTTGATCAACTCTTTTTGATCAAATCGAATCGTTTTTTGAGGTTCTTTCTCTTCAGTAATCTCCTTGAGGATGATATTCCCATTTTCTACTTTCATCACTGCACCATTTCGTTCGGCTATCAGGGCAATGGCATCCCAGTCGGAAATTTGGTAAAGGTTCAGATTTTCATCTTCTAGGGCAATTTCTCCATCTACTTCAAAAGTAATATCGCCACTATATCGCTGGTTGATGATGTTTCCAAGGGTATCTTGATCAGCAATTTCTTGAAAATTGATGAAGCTCCTTCCCATCGTCATTTTGGTAGTAATATCTTTTGCTTCAATACTAAAAGTAGTGGTTCCTCTTCTAGCTTTCATAGAAGCCTTTACAATGATGCCCTCAAAAATATCTACATAAGCTTCTTCGTGGTGATTAGAAGCTTTAATAGTAATGGTATTCCCTATAGCAAAGGTAGGCTCATCTGCAAGTGAAGCAGGATCCTGAGCAGACCACCCTCCGTCAGCAAAATCAATAACGGCATAAGGAGTTTTGAATATTTCTTTGTTAATCGTAATATTTTTCACTCCGATACTATTTTGTATCTCTTCCCCTTCTATCATTATAGTAAATACCGCCTTTAAACCATTGCTCATGCTAAAAATTTATTTTTTAATTGGTGGGAATACAATTTCATCGCCTTCTTCTAAGCTCCTAAAGTTTACAATATTATTGGCTTTGGCCACAGCCAAATACATAGAGGGATCACCATAGATTTCATCACACATTAAGGGTAATGTATCTCCTGCTTTCACCACACGTATATGGGTAAGATCGGGCGAAGACTGTCTTGTTGCATTTTCTTCGGCTGTCAGACTTGGTATTGAGCTAAAAGTTGCAGCGATTACCGCTGACCGCACAATACCTTCTCTGGAAACTTTTTTGTAGGTAACGGTGGAGTTTTCTAGGCGACAGCTAGTAAAAGAAACTTCTCCAAAATAGATGTTGACGGTATTGGGTTCGTGCAGCTCATCGTTCTGAAGATAGGTGACCGTTTTGAAGCGTTGAATACGCTCGTACACACTTAGAGAAAAGTCATCGTTATACTCACCTGTACTATCTAGAAAGATATTAAGTGAAATACGCTCAGGCTGTGTAAAGTGGTATTTTATTTTGTCATTATCTATTTTAGGTTTTGCATAGTCGATACTCAACATTTGGGTGATGTCGCTCTCTAAGATATACGCCAGAAAAGTCATGTCTTCATCCGTATTCTCAGATCCGTCAGGGTTTTGGGTAAGTATTCTCAGCTCTAGCATGTTCTATGTCTATTAGTTATGAGAAGGCAACTTTTACTACCTCTCTAATCTTCTTTCTAGTATCTCCATCACTTCTTCAATACACTCTTCTAATATCTGTTTTTTTAATTCTCTCCAATCTGTATGCTCTGTAATAGTAGTATTAGGCATCAATGGATGCATAGTAGGTGTTTTCTCTCTTACATTCATCCTAATAGTCAGTTCCTTTATTTCAATTGGCATTGTATCAAGCTTTACTTAACTAGTCATTATCTAAAAACCATAGGAGGTGACACCAATAGGTAACATCTCAAAATGTGTGTAAGTATATACAAACTTCTCCTTAATCAATCCATTCTCTTTTGAATTGAAGCCGCTTACCTCATAAGAATGGGGGCGCACTTCAAACACGAGCCAAGCCATCAAGGGATGGTTTTTATAGTTTTTCAACATGATTACTAATGCTCTTGCTCTTACCTGTGGATCTCTTTTCAAATCCTGATCTTTTTCAGATATTTTCTTATACTCTTGCTCTTTAATGACAGCGTTCATATCCGATGGATTCTTTGTTTTGAGTGTGTCTATGAACCAAGTGGTCATTAAGGAAGGAGTAGGTAACATGTCCCTCTCTAACGTAAGCTCTTTACTAGTTTTGATTTTTCGTATAGTCTCCTTATCATTTTCACCTTTACCAATATCAAGCGTCATTTTCAGACCTGATATACTATTGAACCCTCCTTCTGGCATAAAATAAGCTGTTGCTTTAGTAGCCCCTTGTATTCCAGAGGTAATGGTACCATAATTAATATCTTGAGCCATTTTTTCAGCGCTAAACCCTTCACCCTCACCTTCCGCTCCCTCTTCTGAACCTGAAAATAGTCCAGTTATAGCGCCTTTTGCTTTATTGTAACCTCCCTTCACCGCACCACCTACATCATTGATAGCTTTCTTAGGATCATCTATTACATTACCAGCTTTTTCTAACATTTCCTGCATCGCTTTCGGATCTATTAAAGATACCGTAAAGCTAAATCCAGGCATAGGTTTTGGCTTGATTCCTAAAGGATTAAATGGATCAAATCCCATACTTCAAATTTTAAACTGTAATTAATAAATATCGAAAAAATATAGAGTTGCCAAGCATTGCTACTTAGCAACTCAAAACACTTGTTTACTTAAGAGACAATCATGTCGAAGCCTTCGTGTACCAATTCTACAGATTCGAAAGCGATTTCGTTAGCTGTAGAGCTCAAATCAGGGCCTGTGAAGCCTGAAGGGAAAGCATTGATTACTGTCCACGTGATGATAGGATCATGCTGCTCGTCTAGTAGCTCAATTGTAATAGACTTACGTGCATTGTCATCACCACTTTGTACATCTTTGTACCAGTCGTAGAAACGACTATCCGTTTTAAATACTGCTTTCTTAATAGTGATCGGCTCGTATGATTTCAAACCAGGAATTTTCAACTTCTTTAGTTCTGGATCAGAGCCAGGTCGGTAGTCAATAAACTCCGTTTTATATTTAAGGCCAGTTACTTCGGTACAAGCAATACCGTTATCATCATCTTCGATTCCATCAATTCTTACTACAAAATGGAACCGGGTCATCGGCCATTCAGATACATTATCAGCTGCCATATAGGGTCAATAATTTTATTTGTGAATAATATTTTAGATAAGTAATAATTAAAATAAAAGCTTTATTAAGCTTCTTCCATTTTTTGTTGGAAAGTAATCACGATAAATTCAGCAGGACGTGATACGGCCACCTTTACAGTGATACGCATAATACCGTCTAAGATATCGTCCGTTGTCATGGTTGATCCCAGTCCTACGTGTACTTCATAGGCTTGCTCAGGAGTAGTTCCTACCAAAGCACCTTGTGTCCATAGGTCGCTTAAGAAAGCATTGACCATTCCTCTGATTAGCAACCAAGTTGAAGCAGCATTTGGCTCGAATACGTAAGTTCTAGCCGCCGCTTTGATGGACTGTTCGATGAAAGAAATGGTTCTTCTTACATTCACATAGCGCCAGTCTTTACTATTTCCTTCTAGTGTTCTTGCTCCCCAAACTAAGATACCTTCTCCTGCAAAAGCACGGATAGCATTTACAGATTTACCAGAAACGGTTACGTTAAGGTCTTCTTGGTCTTGGTTCGTAATTTTAACCGCAGGCGTTACTACGCTGTTGTACCCTACATTAGCAGGTGCTTTCCATACCCCACGTGTACTGTCTACCATTGTATATACACCTGCCATTCCAGCACTAGGAGGAAGAATGTTCAACTGTTTTCTGATGCTATTCAATACAGACTTATAAACGCTACTGATAGCATTAAGTGTTTGATGAAGAGATTCTACGTCGGTAGAGCTGTCTTTCATCTTTTTCACTTCGTTCTTGATTTCATCTACTTTTTTGCTGTCTTGGAATCTCTCTTTTGCTTCTTTCTCTAGTAGATCAATCAACATATCGGCGTTGGAGATGTTTGTATAATCTAATTCGTCACTTTGTACGACAGACGTTCTTACCCAAGGGTAGTAAGCTGCCCCAAAGTTTAAGAAGTTATTACCAATGTCCTCACGGAAGGCTGTCACTACATCTTTGCTATCGTAAGTTCTAGGCTTGTGCCCTTCGTATACGTCAAGAATAGCAAAGCGATTCTTTAGCTCAGTACCACAGTGCTGTAGCATGGCTTGTTGAAGTGCAGCACAGTCTTGTCTTTCTAACATTACTGCTTCTGGAATCACTACCATCGTAGGCTCTTGCTCTCCTACAAGTGTTTGTAAGGCAGCCTCGAGCGCTTTTTTAGAAATAGCCGCGGGCTTATTCTCTGTTTGCGTGGTCTTCTCTACAGTAGCCTTTCCTTTGTCATCTTTACCTGTAGTACTTTTCTGTACTTGTACTTTTTTATAAATGCTACCCGCAGAAACGATGTAGCAAACATTTCCTCCGTTGGCAAAGAATAAACGGATAGAATCATATAATAAAAAGCGTGAAGCGTTTTCAGGAACTACATCGTAGGTTTTTCCATCTACTTCAAAATCGAAGCCTTCACCTGTTGTTTCTTCTATTGCAAAGTTAGATTTAAAGCCCTCACCGAACATATTGATAAACTCACTTAGAGAAGAGATTCTCACGGGTGTATTTACCAATGATTGTCCATTGGAGGTGACTTTTTCAGTGTACCCTATGAACGCAGGAACTGCCGTAGAGACAGCAACCACAGAACTAGGGAAGGCGTTCTTTTCTTCAACGTAAACGCCTGGAGTTGCTAGTTTTTGTGCCATAAATTGTTATTGTTTAACATTTTGAGATAAAACAGGATGAATTAAATTATTAACCTAAATTTAATAAAAATTTATAATATTCTTAATGCTTTAGAATCTAAAAAAACAATTGAGTTCCAAAACTGTAATTTTATTTATGAATGTATACAAGATATTTCCTTCATATAGATCATTCTAATTGATATTTCCTTGACTATCAGTCTTGATAACGCCCATCACATAGTTATTTCCAAAGAAAACATCACCTAAAATAAGGTAACCTCCATCGGGGGTTTGTCGCACAAATCTACCAATATCTCTGTTCAATCCTCCGTAATTTTTAGTCCACTGTAGGTTTCCTTCGCTATCTATTTTTACTAATATAATGTCCTCGTTATTATTCGATACTGTAGTGGTACCAACGATAATGTATCCACCATCGTTTGTGCTAGCTATGTTCGCCCCTCTTTGTATTTCAGGAAGTTCAATGGTTCTGACCCAGTCGGGAGTGGTTACCATTGTAGAAAGTGTAGCCTTGGCTACATATATGTCTGTACTTCCTGCGGCTTCTTGTGTACCTGCAATGACATATTTACCATCTTCAGCTTGTACAATTCCTCCTGCGATTTCGTTGAAATCATTTTCACTACCAAAGAAAATATCATTGATCGTGTTACCAAAGGCATCGGTAATCGCCACACGGATATCACTAGGCAATTCCGCATTAGTCGGTTTGAGCGTTCCATACCAAAGGAATCGGTCTTCTTCTATTTGCTCTATGAGCCGTAGCGTATCTGTACTAAAAGCATAACCTACATTTACATCTCTCTCGGTTTCCTTATTGGCGTTCAAACGAAAAAGTTGCATATCAAAGCCATCTTCTTCATTGAGGATATTTCCAGCCAATAGCAAGTTACCTTCTGGTGTAAAATTGATAGAGGTTCCTTTTTCACTACGGTCAGGTTTTCCTAAAACAACCGAATCACTCAAAGCACCATCAGGCGCTAATTCATAGAGCAGAAAGTCAGTAGAGTCTACCTCTATACCAGTAGTATAGCCCAATACAAAGATTCGATCTCCGTTTTCTTTGACGTCTAGCGCTTCGTCATCTCCTATACCTCCTAGATGTTGGCTCCAAATACCGTCACCAAAAGCATCTACTTTTGCTACAAAGAAGTCTTTATCCTCTCCTTCGCGGACTGAGCTACTACCTCCTGCTATTACGAAACCACCATCAGCAGTGGGTACAATAGCAGCGGCTGTTTCGTTTCTAGCACCTCCTATAAACTTGATGTAGGAGCCTCCTTGTACAGGTTGTACATCGTCGCTACAGGCAGTTATTAATATCCCCATAACGCTTAACCCTATATAAAAGCAATATTTGATATGATTTGTACTCATTGGATAATCAAAATTTGATTGACTTTCAACTGGTTACTTTTCAAACGATTTCTTCTTTTTATTTCTGCTACTTCAATACCATATTTGTCCGCTATCTCTGCTAGTGTTTCACCTTCTTTTACCTTGTATTTGAGCGTAATTTTGTACGGATTTCCTACATGAAAAAAATGTTGTGGAAACAACCGTAGTTTACGATTACGTAGTTTGGCACCCTTTGAGAAGTCGAATAGTAGCATTGGATTGATATATGTGCCTTGGTACAAAACACTAAAGTGTAGGTGAGGACCTGTACTAAAGCCTGTACTACCAATTTTACCTATGATCTCCCCCGCTTTTATTTCATCTCCTACTTCGACGCGTAATTTGCTTAAATGACCGTATAATGTCTCCAAACCATTTTTATGGCGAATCACTACAAAGTTGCCATATCCTCCATTGTAGCTAGAGATTCTTATGATGCCATCGAACACACTATACACATTTTCTCCTACAGGTAGGGCCAAATCTATTCCATAATGATAGCGACCATTACGCGGCCCAAAGTGAGAAGATATCACTATTTTATTGAGTGGTGGTGCCCAGTATTCCCGCTTTTGTGGATCGTAGAGTTGGAAATGTACTACTTTTTTAAACTGTGTGGGATCAAAACCATAGGGATTAATCTTCTGATCACTCCAAATTTGATAATACTTTTTGGCTTTTACCCATACACAATCTACATATACCCCCTTCTTCACTTCAAATTTATTGATGCGGTTGGTATCCCTAGTTGTTTGTAGTTGCAACGATGGAAAAGCCATCGCATAACTACTTGCTAGGAAGCTCAACAACCCAATATATATGATTTTTGGATACACGTGCTTATTTAGTTTTCTTTTTTTCTTTCTTAGTTTTCTGATCAGGTAACTGTGTACGTTTTTCTTTCTTTTTTCCCTTATTTGGAAGAATCTTAGGATTGTACTTAGGTAACATATATCCCAAAGAAAGGGTAAAAGTATGTAGATTCATGTCACTGGCAATAAAGCCGTAATCATAAATAAGTCTTTTATTGATATCATCCTCTGCGTACCGTGCATCTTTATTAGTAAGATTAGATAAGCCGTGATAATACCTAGCTTCTAGCGTTAGAAACCCTTTTCCAATTAAATCTTTAAACCTAGCGCCCGCAGTAATGACTGCTCCAAAGTTGAGCTGATTACGCTGTCCGAGAAGAGAAATAGAGGCATCTTTTATTTCTCGTTGGGTAAGCTCATCTACAAAATCTTGTCTCGTAGCATCTGCAATGTCATCTAACAAGAAGTCTACTGTTCCCCCCAAACCAACAAAAGGCTGTGTTTTCTTACCCTCAAACTGGTACTTTGCTATAACAGGCAAACTAATCCAAGTTTGTGACTG